>NZ_JADCLR010000009.1:0-25461 GCF_015233815.1 Dysgonomonas sp. GY617 | reverse complement strand
TATCCGAGTTTATTAAGGCGGAATATAATCTGTCCGATATAGCTTTAAAAGAACTTGATCTCGCCTTTATCCGTAAGTTTGATGTATTCCTTAAAGTGGAAAAGAACTGTGCCCAGAACTCAGCTATTACCCGACTAAAGAATTTAAAGAAGATTACTCGTATTGCATTTAGTAATGACTGGATGCAGAAAGACCCTTTTGTTACTTACCGTTTCAAGTTTGATGAAACTGATCCTGAGTTTCTGACTCAAGAGGAATTAAATGGTATGATTCGGAAAGAATTTCCTGTACAAAGGTTGGAGATCGTGAGAGATATATTCGCCTTTTGCTGCTATACCGGCTTATCTTATGTTGATGTATGTAAGCTAACACATGCAAATGTGTCCAAAGGTTTTGATGGTCATCTTTGGATTATGACTAAACAAACCAAGACAAATGTTGCTTCTAATATCCGTTTACTGGATATTCCACAGGAGATTATAGAAAAGTATAGTGATAAGCGAATGAATGGGAAGCTACTTCCTAGTTGCAGTAATCAAAAGATGAATGAATATCTGAGGGAGATCGCCGAATTGTGTGGTATTAATAAACCTCTTTCGACGCACGTAGCACGACATACGTTTTCGACAACTGTTACGCTAGCGAATGGTGTGCCGATTGAGAGATCGAAGTTTTGCTCTATCGACTTTGTGTTCGGTCTGATTGTTTTGAGAAGATTGAAGTGCATATTGTTTTTCATCGTTTCTTTTATTTATTCCATTCCTTCCTTCCATATTTTTCGTAAGGGCATAAAGAAACGTTCTAATAACGACATATCTTCGGTTATTATATCTGCTTGGGCTGACATTTCGGGTAGATATGGTAATTCTTTCTTATAAGTCGTTTTCAATCCATCAGGCAAGTCTATCTCAACAACATAATTGTTCTTGTCTTCGGCATTCAGAGAGGGAACAATCGATATACTTTTGACAAAGCCTTTAACCAAACCAAATTCATTATCCGGAAAACTCGCAAATCGGATATTAACGCTTTGACCGGGCTTTACTTTCCCCGAGCGTGTCATCTCCATAGAGGCTTTTCCTATTAATTTGCCCGACTTATCGGGAATAACATTAAATACATTTTTGCCAACTACTACATTCTGATTATCTGTCCAGTAGCTTGTGAATGTGACTTTACCATCTATTGGTGCAACAAACACATAGGTTTGTTCCCATGACTGAATCTCGGTCAATAGTTGAGCCATATAAGTTTTTAATTGAGCTTCCAGCGTATTTTTTTTGTCGATATATTGATATTCCGTATCCAACAAGCTTTCTTGCATCCGTGCGATTTCAATCTCTGTATTCTGCAAAGTTCCATTCATGGTTTCAAGAGAGAGATAACCTTGTAAATATTTATTCTTTGTAGCTTCGAGATCTTCTTGAGAGATTACACCTCTTTTATTCAGTATAGAATCTCTTGAATACTGATTTCTGGCTAGCTTCATTTGTTCATCTATAATATTCTTTTGATGAATCAATTGCTTATAATAATCTTGATACTGGGTTATTCTCGATCGCATGAAATCTATCTTCTGCACATAATAGTTTAAACGCTTAAATTCCTGATACTCGAATGAAGTTATATAGAAAGACGAATACAAGGATTGCATATTACCCAGATTCAGGTCTTTAGGAAGGCTAGGCATTATTACACTGTCTAGATTAGCATTCAAACGAAATAAATAATCCTTAAGCCTTAATACATCTTCTGTTTTTGCAGGATTTTCTATGACAGCTAGATAATCTCCGGCTTTTACAATTTGTTCATCTTTGATATTCAACTCCTTCAGCTTGCCCGATGTCTGGGCTACTATTGCTGCCTGAGGTGTAGTACCCGTAAGCACCATAGAGGTAACAACCGTATCAGGGTATTTAAATATAGCGCTGCCTATAAGAAGAATAAGTACTAGAGTGGCTATAACAGTAATTCCTCTACGCAATATCCAAGGGGGAACACTACCTAGTACCTCCTGAAATTCTTCACTTCTTAGTTCTATTTTTTTTTCGTCTTCCTGCATATACAAGTTATTAAGAGCCCAACTCTAGTTGATTTTTAACTAGGGTATAATACGCACCTTTTTTATCAGTCAAATCTTTATGTGTACCTTCTTCTATAATCCTACCTTTGTCCATTACCACAATATTATCGGCATTCTGAACGGTACTTAAACGATGAGCTACTATTATTACTGTCTTGCCTTTATAAAAGGCATTAAGATTATCTAATATAAGCCTTTCATTATTAGCATCCAGAGCATTGGTTGCCTCATCAAAGAACAAAAAATCGGGGTTCTTATATACTGCACGGGCTATTAAAAGACGCTGTCTCTGCCCTTGACTCATACCATTGCCCTCCATACCTATCTTAGTATTGTATTTCAAAGGAAGCGATTCTATAAAATCTTTGATATTGGCTATCTGAACAGCTTCCAAAAGTCGTTTTTTATCCACAATATCCTCTCCTACTGCTATATTGTTAGCAATAGTGTCGGAAAATATAAAACCATCCTGCATAACTGCTCCCGACTTTTGCCGCCATAGGTGAGGGTTTATGTCATCAACAGAAATGTCATCTATTTTGATGTCTCCTTTATTGGGTTTATAAAAAGCTAATAAAAGCTTTATTAGAGTTGTTTTTCCACTTCCGCTAGATCCTACAATAGCCGTTATCTTATTTTCAGGAATTACCAAGCTAATACCATCTAGCACATAATTTCTATCCGCACCATCGTAACTGAAATAAATATCCTCTACACTTAAAGTTTTAGAAGAAGGTATCTCGTTAATTTTAGAATCAATCGTTTGCTCTTCATCTTCACGACTATGTATTTCATTTAATCGCTCCAAACTAATTTTGGCATCCTGAGCTGCTTGTACAAAACCTATTACCTGACTTATCGGACCCGATAATTGCCCTAGAATATAGCTGATAGACATCATCATACCAAGCGTTATATCTCCTTCAAGCACTGCTCTTGCTGCTATAAATGATATAAACAAAGAAGTAGTCTGACTAAAGAATATCGATCCTAATTGTTGGTACTGACCTAATGCCAGCCCCTTTACACTAATCTTAAAAAGTTTCACTTGTATACGTTCCCACTTCCACCGTTGCTGTTTTTCGCAATTGTTAAGCTTGATTTCCTGCATACCCGTAACCATTTGCACCAGATTACTTTGCTCTGCCGAAGCCTGCGCAAAGCGACTCATATCAAGTTTTCGGCGGTATTTAAGGAAGAGAAGTATCCATAAAATATATAAAGTGTTACCTAAAACAAATACTCCTAAAATGGTAAGATTATAATAAGCCAAAATAATGGCGAAAACGATAAAGTTGGCAAACGAGAATAGTGTAGTTAATGTTGACCCTGTGAGAAACGATTTAATTCGTTCGTTATCTCCGATACGTTGCATAATATCTCCGATATTTTTCGAATCGAAGAAACGTAGTGGTAACTTCATCAACTTTGACAAAAAATCGGAAATCAATGCAATACTTATCCGTGTATTTACATGAAGAGTAATCCAATTCCGTATAAATTCAACAACCAATTGTGTAACAAACAGTACTAACTGTGCAATAAGAATTAGTGTTATAAAACTCAGATTATTATTACCGATTCCCTGATCGACAACCGCTTGTGTAAGAAATGGAAATATTAAAGCTAAAGCACTACTTACAACTAAACCAATAATTAACTGAATTACCTGCGACCGATACGGTCTAAGATAACGAAAAAAATATCTGAAACTCTTTTTTGATTCTTCGCCCTCCAAATCAGAAGTATAAAAATCGGGAGTCGGTTCGAGTAAGAGTGCAGTACCCATATCCTCTCCTTCGGATTTAGTACTTATCCAACATTTCAAGAACTGTTCTTTATTTAGAACATATTTTTCTCCAGCAGGATCTGATATCTTTATTTCATACTCACCCTTTCGTCTCTTTTTGACTCCATAACAGACTACAAAGTGATTTTGATTCCAATGAAGAATACAAGGAAGTGGAGCTTCCTCGGCTAATTGTTCAAAGGTTATTTGAACACCATTTGTATGAAAACCTATACTTTCGGCAGCATCACTGATACCAAGCATAGACACACCCTCCCGTGTGATAAAAGCCTTTTCCCTCAGATTTTGAATGCTATAAGACCTACCATAGTACTTGGCTATCATTCGCAAACACGTAGGACCGCAATCCATCGCATCCAGTTGTTTGTAATTGGGAAAAACTTTCATCTATTATTTTGCTTTTGGGATATTTGATATATTAAGATTATTGTTGCTTGCTTTGTCAACTTCACAGTTATAATACCCAGTAATAGAATCATATACAATTAGTAAATGTATACGCTTTTTATCGAAAAGACGATTCTTTGCCAAACAAATATAACTGGTTAATAGCGTATTTTATCGCAATTTTAGTTTGTTGCTTTTCTCTTTTTAGATTTAAATTATTCAGTTTAGGAATTAGTTTTTTACTTTCTTATATAGACAAGTGTAAAGCTATAAAATTTTCATCTGTTTTCGTATTTTTAAGAACAGATTCTATAAGGTGCTTGTTTTTTAGACAACAAAGCAGCCCTATAATCTAAACGATTAAATGAACCACTGGTTATCAATAGAAGCCAAACGACAATACTTTGAATATATCAAGATGGCTAATAAGAGAAGTTAGCCTATATTATTTCAATTTCAAAGATGATGTTTCCACTCGTTTATTACCTATATTATAAATATAAGAAATACATTTGGCGTATAGACCATAAACCTCAATTCTATGAAAAAACTCTGCTTTATAGGAGTTACAATTGTTATTTTGATTTTCTCATTCTGTAAAACAAAGAATAAAGAAAACAATCGAGATTTTACTAATGGATCCAAAATAACGATTGAACAATACGATACACTAACAATAGAAAACCTTACTCTCTTATGCAAAATATGGGGATTCCTCAAATATTACCATCCCGCGGTTGCTGAAGGAAAATTCAATTGGGATATAGAACTGTTTCAGATTATGCCATCTATCCTGCAATCAAAATCTGTGTCGGAAAGAAATAGCATCTTTGAGGAATGGATCAATAGCTTAGGAAAGGTCGAAAATTCAAAAGGAGATACGATCATTCCTGCTGATAGCGTGAAAATGTACCCCGATATTTCATGGATCGAAGATCGATCAACTCTAGACAATAACGTTGTAAATCAATTAGTCGAAATAAAGAATTCAAAAAGAGGTAATGACCATTACTATATTGATTTTGTTCCTGATGTAAACAATCCTATTTTCAAAAATGAAAATGAGCACATATCTTTTTCACATCCCGATACTGGATATTATCTTCTGGCTTTATTTCGCTATTGGAATATTATCCAATACTACTTTCCTTACAAATACTTAATTGGCGAAAATTGGAATGATATACTTCCTGAGTTTATACCTCAATTTATTGATGCAAAAAATGAATTGGAATATAAATTGTTATTATTAAAACTCATTTCCAAAATTCATGACACTCATGCCCAAATATATGGAGATACAACACTAGAAAAGTATAAGGGCATAAATATCGCCCCATATGAAATTACTTTTATTGAAAATAAAGCTATTGTAACTGAACTTCTTAAACATGGAAGTACTGATCTTCTAAGTATAAAAAAGGGGGATATACTATTGAGTATAAATGACGAATCTATTGATGATATCATCCAAAGGAAATTACCTTTTACCTCAGCCTCAAACTATCCGACACAATTACGTGATATTGTTCTAAATCTTTTGAGAACCAATAATAACAAACTACTTATTCAATATGAACGTAAGAATGAGACATTTAAGGATTCAATCATTTGTTATCCACTTTCGGATGTAAATATTCCATCAAAATCTCAACAAAACAAACCTTGTTATCAACTATTACTAATGGATAAAAGCATCAGCTATATATATCCGGGAAGTACTATTGGAGGGAGAATACCAGATAGTATAAGCACCAAAGGAATAATTATTGACTTGCGATGCTACCCTTCTTCAGTGAAAGTAAAAGGCTATTGGGAATTTGATCAACTATATGCACAATCTCTGGAGTTTGCTAAATTTACAAAGGGCAGCTTTAAAGCACCGGGAACATTCACTTTTACTCCCTCTCATACAGTTGGAAAAAGCAACAAAAACCATTATAGAGGAAAAATAATAGTACTAATAAATGAGCTAACTCAAAGTCATGCCGAATTTGTAGCTATGAAATATCAATGTATACCAAATAGTATCTTTATTGGGAGTACAACCGCAGGAGCTGATGGAAATGTTTCTAAATTTACTTTACCCGGAGGCATAAATACAGCAATAACAGGGCTGGGCGTTTATTATCCTGATGGGAGAGAAACTCAGCGTATTGGGATTGTTCCCGACATTGAAGTAAAGTCTACTATAAAAGGTATCCAACAAGGTGGAGATGAAGTTCTTGAAAAAGCCATAGAGATAATATCTAGTAAAAGATAATTGTTGCTATATTATCAAATAAAATCCCTATGATTTGATCACTCTTTCACCTTCATTGAGATTTAATTTTGAAATTAATTCTTTTTGTGTAAGATTTTGAATTTTATTATACTCATTTACTGATATCTTTCCCGAAATAAAATCTCTAGAGAAACTATTTTTAAACCTTGGATGACTTAAATGAAAAAGGCTTATTGGATATCTGTATATTTTATAATCCAATATTTTGAATCGCTGAAATCTATCAAAGTCATCATTTCCCCATCCATAATGTGCTTCATTTTCGGCTCCTGCTTGGAGATATTTTTTTCTATTTACAATTACAGTTCCTCCTACTAGAATCATTTTATATAATTGATTCATTTTCTTAAAATGACAATATAATAGTTTAATATCTCTCTTCTTAAAATAGATTGGCTTTATCACTTGAGGGATATCATAACAGATGCCATCATATGGATATGTGACATCTACTTCTTGATTTCTTAATTGTTGGACACATTCTATAATGGCTTTTTTATCTGGTATAATGTCTGCATCCCAAATAGCTAAATAAGGCGTATTTACAGAATTAGCCATTTGATTAAAATATTTAGTCTTGTATAGAACAGGGTCTTTATCTTCTATAAACTCATAATGTATTTTTCTATTTAACAATGCTTTTAGGATGCCACTATTATAAGAGGTAGCTTACCTAATGATGATCTTGTATCAAAGTATTTGCATATTAGATTTGTTACGACTAAAATATTCTCTAACCGTTGTACGAATCTAGTCTGATCAAAATAAGAAAAGTAACATCTTGTAAATTTGTTTTCATATCTCTCGATTGTGTTATAAAATTAAAGAATACTGCAATATCCATTATATAAACCCTTGTATGCACTAAAGCAATCTTCTTTATCTAACATTAATTGCCAGATAGTTGAATATACTATTTTATCTCGTATCGTCTGTTCATATACTGCAAATTTATCCTTCGCGAAATATTTTTTTGAGTTTTAAGTAAGTTATATACACTTGCTATACCATTATTGAAAAAGATGTTTTTGTCACTCAATTCATAGTTCAGTATATGATTAACATCTATATTATTTCTTAGGAGGAGTGTATGTTTCTTCCAATCCTTATTTGCAATTTGTTTGTTTAAACTGTCCACCCCCCACAAAAGAAAAAGACGATTAGCGTGTAATATAGGTATTGTTGATAGTCCAAAATAGCTTATTTCTTCTATTATTTTTATCAATCTATAATTATAAAAATCCAAATTGTATAGAAGGCTTAACAAATATAATAGTTGAGGTAAGGGTGGGTCGGTATCATAAGCAAATGATTCTTGGTGGAGTTCATTATTTATTTTTAGATACAGGTTATTTATTGTTTCTATTATAAGTTCTTTGAACAAACATTCATTTTCACTGCTTTTTTTTGCTCTATCAGTCTAATCTGAAGATAATAAGTTAGGTGAATCAAAGATAAAAGATCAATTTGATCAGTGTATTTGGGATATGACATTTGTTTAAATGATATATTATCAATATCTTCTAATAGATCATTTACATTCCCTTTTACTTAACTATTCTTTATGAGGTAATCTATTCCCAATCCGATACCGGCTAATCCATTTTTCACATCAATGCCAGACACCATTTGGATATTATCAAAGATTTCATCTAAAAGTTTCTCTGCAGTATCTTGGTATTCTTTATTGTTAAGTTTTCTACTTAGCACATAAAAGTATAAGCAATAACCCATCTTTCCAGTAGCTAAACCTAGATTGTTTTCAGAGTTTAGAGATGCAATAAGTTTTTTATTTAAGGTGTCTGTGTCTATCATATTCGTAAGGTTAAGATGAATTAACAAACTTTATTTATATATATAAAACATAATACCCCATAATTTCAACCTATATTTTTTTATGATTTAAGATAATTACATACAGGGTTCCTTGTCTTATTCATAATAAAAGTTCTTATCTTTTAAAGAATAGCAAATTAAACAAATAGATGTAAAGCGGAATAGGACTTGTTATGAATACGTCATTCGTTTATTTTATCATTCTTAAATAACATTGCGAAAGCTTTTAATCTATAAGCTTATCAAAGAGATCATTCTCGAATAAGTTTACTTTTTTATTTTTTCAAATTCTCAATGATCATCTTTATCTTTTTAATATCATCATCCATAAGTTTAGAGGAAATCATCATTTTAGTAAAATACATTTCTGCATTGTTCGATAATTTAAAATCACATGCTTTTACTTATTTGATTTGCGTAAAAAGCTTGTTTAGTATATTGACCGGATGAGATCTGCTTTTCATGTAGACAATATCTCATTAGAGAGAGTATTCCGTATATTTATAATCTTACCAATAAGTACAAAAACTCATCTCATCTTCGGTCTCTGCCTTTTGATAATTGATTTATTACCTTGAGTTTATTTTTGCGACTTATTCTCTATTTCTTTTGGGGTACCCTCGGATCACTCCATGATTCCCAATACTCAGTATCCCCTTATTTTCTTTCCAAAGGTAAGGATAAGCAAAGTCAACACCACCCCACCATTTCACTTTGGCTTTAGTGATATAGCCCGACTCGATCAGTATTTTATCCTTAATGCGCATCTCATACCTGCCATATTTAACAAACCCGTCCGGATTCTCCTTAGACGAAAAAGCTTTGTCCTTTTCATCATTGAGGAATACATAGGAAGAAAATGCTCCGCTATTATCTTTCTTATTGATCTTTTCCAGATAAATCCCCCCCATTCTCCAGAATTTACCACTGTTGTGGTGTTAATTCTACTCCGCCAATCGTGTGTCCCTTCGGTTTATTTTCAGTTTGGGATTGTCCTTTCCGAGCTTGTATTTCTTGTTGCTTTTGCTCCTCTTCCGCTTGTACCTGTAGTAATTTATATTCTCCTCAAATACCTTTTTAGATTCCCATAGCTGAACTTCCGGTCAATTTGTGAGCCTTTGAAAGCAATATTATTATAGCGAAACGATCCCCCAAATCTCATTCGTTGTCCGTTTGTACTTATATTCATTGTATATTATTTTAGATTTGGATTTAATTCTTCCCATTACCATGTCCAGGTTCTTTCTTTCAAAATTCCGTTATTAGCCGGATAATCCATAATATTGTCCTGAACATATTTATCAAAAATAAACATTTGTTCCGGAGCGATTGGCTTCTGAGCCTTTTTTGTTCAGGAGTTAATCCGGGAGTATCAGCGATATCCCTGAATGGGTGAGCCAGCCCTATACAATGCAGAAGTTCATGTGCCGCGGCTTCCGGATCGCAACCTTTTATGATTAGAGAATTGGTGGTCCTAAATCCCTCTGCCTGACCAACTAAGTCTGTTATTGGTAATTTCAGATCAAAAGCAAAAATAAGATAGCAATCTGTATAATTAGGATATTTGCTATGAAATCTACTTTTCAAATCATTATATAAAGCACTGTTAGGATCTACATAATCTACATTGCCTGCTGCATCCCGATGCATAACAATCGACTTCAAACAATATGGAATTCCATGTAATTGTTGTTCAGTTTCATTTGAAATGTATTTCCCGTATTGTTTAATTATTAATGAGGTGTCTGTGTGAAATCTATCGTGCCATATTGGTAATGATAATCGCCTATTCTTCTTAAGTCTAAAATGAAACTATCCTCGAACATATCAATGACGTCCATTTCTTCTTCCAATAAAGGTTTTTTTATATGGTGCATTCTGTTAGCGACTGGTTAGTGAAATATTGAATATATGTAGGAACATCAGCAGGAAAAACCCCTTTTTGAAAAACCTCTCTGATATTTAAATTTCGCCAATCTGTTATTACTGGCACCAGTGCAACTCTTATTTTTTTTTCGTTTAGCTGCAGCATTAGGGTATACAGTTAACTTTCCAGCTAGGAACTTCGATGCAGACGATGTTTCGGTAGAAGTTGTTGCGGGTGTTGCCTCACCTGTTGCTACAGCTTTGGTGTATGCCCACACTTTGATTTCTTCTTTACTTGAAAATTCCTTCTTACATTTAAGAGTGATTGTGCTTGATAGTTTTGCTTTGGCACTTGGCGCTTTATTGGTCAGGTTGATTTCTGATATATCAAAAATAGCCTTGTCATAGTCCAACTCCAGTTTATCAACTCCTTTTAGTATTTCCACCCATAGTTCTAACTGAACCTCTGTTTTAGGATCACTTGCCGGCGAAAAAACGTATTTTTTATCTACACCTGCAGGGAACAATGTCATTCTAGTCACAAAGTATTCCTGCTCTTGCGTCCCTGTCGGTGGCGTATCTCTTTTAATAGGTATAGGGTTGTATTTCTTTTTTAAGGCTGTATAAGCAGTTGCTTTATCGGCATATTCGGTAACGATAGTTTCTCCTGCCGGATTGGTAGTAACAGAATCTACTGCGCTTTCTATGATTGTTTCATAATCGTTGTCGGGTTCACCTTTTACCCTTATCCAATCGAAACCGTATAATTTGGCATCTGCTGCTCTTTGCCTGAATTGTACTACAGCAACTGCAACTTCTTCGGTAGGGGTAGCCGTATGTGTTGCCGCATCCTGAGCTAACGTCATCGCATCAGAGCTTTTCAAGTCCATCATCCCCAAACTATTTGCAATAAACGACTTGTCGCTATGGAGTGTCATTTTCTGTACCCCAAAAGCCGTTACTTCATCCGACTGCAATTGCATTTTCAACGTACTGCTTGATAATGGCAGTATTGCTGTACATGTGCATGTCTTTCGAAACATTGTTTCTGAATGTTTTAGTAAACATACTGTTTGTATCGCCAACATCAGTAAGCAGATTATTACCTACATTTATATTAAAAGTATTGCTGGCATTGAATTCGATATCTTTGGTAGTAAAGGTGATTTTCTTTGGTGTACTGACCAAGAGATTCCCGTTTCCGTCCATATCCCATGTACAGCCACTTGCATCTGCAATATGGAGGGATTTGGCATCATCATTAAAAACAATCTGAATACCACTGCGTGTGATTATACTTTTGGTTGTATTGTTATTACCACCACCAGCTCCATTCTTTCCATGAAACAGGCTTCCTATTATATAGGGGCAATTGACATCACCAAACTCGAAGCCAACCATTACCTGATCGCCTACTTCGGGAATAAAAACCACCCCTCTGTTCTGACCGGCTTTACCTCCTGACCCTCCATTTGGTGTAATTACACGCATCCATGATTCACTCACTCTGTCTTTAGCAAAAGGAAATTCCATACATACCCTGCCTTGTCCCTGCGGATCATTGTTTTTAACGACTAAACCTAAGAGCGACTCTGCAACAGGCATCTTCACATCAGGAGTGGGGAAGAATTTCAGATCAGCAGGTATGCCTTCAAATTCACACTCATAACGACTGTTCTGGTCGATCGTATGTCGTATTTTTACAATTCGATACGTTCCCACATGATTGGCTTCCGGCATATTTTGAGGCATACGGATGGTTAATAACCTGCCGATTCTTGGAGCACAGGTTTTTGCTGTTCCAGTAACATAAACTGTCTGGGCTGCGGTAGCTGTCTTTTCACGTTCCACCAATTCGTCCAAAGAGCCTTTATCCTGTACATTTAATGCCATAGGCTTACGCACAGGACGTTTTTCTGTTAGTTCCCTGCTTCTTATTGCTGCGGTAGTTATATAATCATTTGAATTACTTATTCTTTCAGAAAGATCTTGTGTAAGCGTGTCGTCTAACCATTCCAAATATTGGTAACGGGTAAAGTTATTGGCTAATAGCTTAGCTCCAAACCTGAAACTGGTAATTTCTTTATCATAACTTACTTCTGTCGGTGCCCAGTCTTTGTATTCTCCTAATACCAAATCCATACCCGTATAGAACAATGTTTCGCCTGATATGGCTGACAGGCGTTGAAGAAACTTCCAGTCGCTTTCATTGTATTGCATCAGAAAGGGTATCTGACCGTTATACACCGTTATTTACACAGGAGAGTTGTTTATTGATGATACCATCCGTTACTTCCGTAAAGACTCTTTGTAAATCCATCTCACAGAATACATCGAGTCGTTTTCCCCGTTCCAATAAAATAGTCGTACTACATCCTTCGATAATGAGATAGCCGTGTTTACCTTCTTTTCCTTCGTGAATTACATCTTGTACAATTCCGGAGAACTCATAAGCGCTCCCATTATCAACACCTTGCTGTAATTCAATTTCTACACTTTTACCTATAAGCTTGATGTGTTCAAGGGGATTACTAAAAAAGGGTTGTTTGAGGGTGTCGTAATCCATTACGATTTGAAAACTATGATGTTGGCCGAATGCCTGATCGAGCATTAATAATACAAACTTAACTTCCTTTCCATCCACATCCACATGGGCAGTGGCAGCTAGTTTTTCGGCAAGGTAATTCGTTGTTGACATAATGTGTTAATGTAGGTTCGTGTTAAATCAATTAATAAAGAAACTAATTCCAAGCGAGTATTAGACTAATTGATATCTCTTGTCTATCTAATAGAATCGAATAATTTCGTTAAAACACTACCACTCGATTTTATATTTTAGCCCTAAATAGGATAAGTCATTCTTTTACTCTGCTACTTTTGTATTATAATTTAGTGGGATTATCAGATTATATTTATCTTTGGACTATAAGTCAGCTTGTAAATTATCAAAAATATAATATACAGGCATTTAATGGAAAGAGGCAATTCTTTAAAATAAAAGACCACCTGCTACTAGAAAAAATTAGCGGGTGGTTTTTCTGTAAAAAGGTATAAGCCTACCAAATTATTACCCAATAAATAATGACTCCTATTTTTTGTTTACACAAATTCCTCTTGAATATCCGTTCTTCCCTCCTTCCGGCATATAATTTAATGGTTTTAATCCTTCCCAATAATTACCTGATTTAGAACCTAAGATATAAATATTAAAATTATCTGATAAGCCCGATTTGTTAGCTTTAGAGTACATATCTTCTGTTCTAACAACATCTTCCGGATTATCAAACTCTTTTGATTCAAAAAAAGGTATTGGATAAGATTTTCCTGCTCTATTATTATATAAACTAGGTTTTCCGTATAACTCAATTTGTAATTTACTTTTAACAACAATAAGACTGGAGTCATTGCCTGAACTGATTTGAATGGCTGTCTTTGTGTACAGATCGCTAATTGAGTCTACTATTGTTTGCGGCAACTTATACTCAAATAACATATAAGATATGCGCTCATTACTTGCAGCATAGCTTTTTTTCTGCTCGTTGGCATGTATTCTATTCTATTTGGAAAGAGGTTTAGTAGATCCGATGAAATCTGAGTTTCTTTAATATCTTGTTGATACTCAGCATTCACTTGCTTTAATCTTGTCTCTAAGTATTTTTGTTGATCAATGCTCCTTGTACATGAGATAAATATCAACAAATAGCTAATTATCAATAGTACTTTTTTCATTTGCCAAATAGTCCTTCAAGTATATTTATTGTTGCATCTAATGCAGTTACAGAGGCACCTACAGTGCTTCCTAATTTTTGTCCTTCAAAATATGATTTTTGGTAAACTCCAGTGGGTTTAGTTGTTGCATATATTACTTCACGGGTTCTACTAAATGTATAATCACTAGGCTTATCTTTTAAGATTTGCTTTTGATCCATATTTTCAGGTTTCACGTAAGTTATTTTAGCCTCTCCTATCTGCTTTGAGTCATAACTGTATCGTGTACCACCTTTTTCTTGTCCAAATGTATATTGAACCGTCTCCGTTTCTTTTACAGTTAATCTGTCTGCTGTTTCATACCCAAAATGAACCATGAAGGTCTGTGCTGTTCCATCAGCCTTAATAGACAGAGATTCTCTATCTAAAAGATTAGCTCCTTTTTGCATAATCTTATCTCCAAACATATTATCTGCTCCTAAATGTTCATATTGGCTAACATCACCCATTTTGTATTTATCCAACTGGTCTTGATTTAGCTTTGATAGATCTTCAATTCCCTTTAGGTAAGTAAGATTTCCATTTTCATTATTCACAAACCAATCCTTTCCATCCGGATCAATATATTTCATCGGATTATTGCTTACATAAACATAGGGTGACCAACCGTAATAGTTTTCGAATATCCGAAGATAGAGGCGGAAATAAAGGCTATATTAGAGGGATATGAATGAGTGGTTTAACTGTAAGCATGTTATACTATAATATAACTCCCGTAGGTGAACCTACGAGAGTTAGAACTAAGCCAAGCGAAAGGGACACTGTCCTATAAATCACAAACAGCTGCTCATCAGTTTGAGTAGCCGTTGTTGTAATAAATTATGGGTTTGTGAAAAACCCCTGATCATTAATTGATTTTATTAGTTGTATATTTCCCTCCAAATATTGATATAGCCACATCGGGTTTTCTTGGACAAATGGATAATCTTGGAGCTTCTTTCTGATTATTAATTTGTTCCTCGTTTTATAAATAAAATTATCTAAATATTTATATTCAGGATTGCATGGAGTAGGATATACTAATATATAAAAATCCCAATCCTTATATTTTAAATACCCATAAATTTTAGGACTTTCTCTCTGGTGAAAGGAGTCCCCCTTTCCCTTAATCTCAAAAAGGTAATTATTGGGATAATCTTCAAGTATTTCAAAATACAAATCATCATCACGTTTCATAAATGTAATATAAAAATATAACTCAGAATCTTTTCTTGAAAATTTAGTTGTATAGTTTAATATAGAGTCTAATTGATTATTTACCAGTACGACTTGTTCTAATACAATCGTATCTTCATGTTTAAATTCTACCCTCAAAACAGAATCTGGACTGTTTACGTAAACATTGAAAGACGGTATTGATAATTCTTTTAATATTGTTCTAATGGAATCCTGAACATCTTTCGAATCCAATGTATTATTCCTATTAGATTCACATGCAGCTATTTTTGTTGTTACTAGCATAATAGCTAAAATCAAGATAATTCTATATTTACTCATGGCTATTTCTTTTTACGAGGTGCTATAATTTCAATCACAGGCAATAATCCAGGCTCTGAATATTCGTCAAAGAAAGTATATTTACCATCATTTGGTGTATAATTATGCATCTTCGCATTAGGAAATCTTGATTGGAGAGTCTTTGCTGAATTTGCATCTCCACCAGATACAATCGTGGAACCATTCGGATGGCTATGGTTGGCTTCTCTTATATTTGTGCTTACTAGTCCCATTATTGAGTTCTTATCATTCTGAGAAAAAACTCTACTTATCACATAAGATTGTCCAACATCAGTATTACCACTATGACTTGTTGCTATATAATTTACATCAACCCCATTTTGAGTTGTCTTTGTTTGCGACCACTCTACATCTCTATTTTTGGAAGCAAACTCAAACAGTGCTGTTGATTGTTTATCACCTGCCGATGTATATATCTATATATCTATTGTTGAAGTTTCAATACTTCCATCTGATCTCCGACCCTGTACTCCAGTTACAGTTTCTTTTCCACTAATGACATATTTATCTACATTTATAGAACTCTTTGTATTAATATTTCCTTTGGTATTAGTTGCATATATTGTATGATTACTTGCTTCTGTTTCTTTTACTAAATGCATATTTCCGTCTCTATCTAATCGGTAATCATCTCTCCCATAGGGATCAATCCTATTTATTGGGTTATTAGAGCAATACAAATAAGGGCTTAACCAAGGTTTCTTCTCGCTTAGTGGATCCATTGTGGTAAACCTATCGTATGCCGCATAATCAGACTGGATAAGAATACATTATTTCTTATTGTTTCTTAAATATAAATAAGCCTTATCTGCAAATTTATAACCTAAGTATAAACCCAATAATAGAATAAGTATATAGTTATATATAACTGATTTTCTAAAGAATGCTCCAAATGCATAAATCACAAAGTATATATAAAAACTATATGAAATAATATAGTTTGAATAGAAGAAAACATACCAAATATATTTTTTCATTTTTCTTTATTTTTTTCTAAATATTCTAATATCCCACTTAAAATGACAATTATAGCCATCAATAAAATAATATACAGTATGTAAGTAATAAATGTCCAATCTCTAAGTTCTTTATCAAAAACAAAAGAACATATTGCTAGTATTATGATTGGAATTCTTAATAGATTTCCAATCATAATTATAAAACCTTTAAATTTATTCATAAATATCATTTTTTTAACCAATCTATAAATTTATCCAATCTACTTTGTTCACGAGGTGGATCTTGAGGTTGTTGATTTACTTTTTTTGCTGCAGTCTCTAAATGAGATTCATGGGCATCTTTACTTGCATCTGGGTTGGTCACCTACTGGATAACCCCAGCTACTGCGGTAACGCCAGCCACTATTTTTGATACAGCACCTTGTGGTGGACGTTTTGGGTCAGAGCCACCACCATTATCAAATGAGGGAGTAGGCATATTTTCTTGTATTCCCTTAGCTACAGCAGCTTGAGCCGCATCTATTCCCTCTTTTGCTGCCCGGTCGTTCTTTCGTTGATTTGCATAACCTGGATTAGTAGATGCTTCTAACACTCCAATGTCCATCAAAATTTTTGTTCCCGCAAGTAAGGTCGCACCCTGTATAAGATTTGCAGCTCCAGAGATAGCACTCTTTATCGTGCTCCCTTGTTCAACTAAGTGATTATCAGCAGTTTGGTTGGCTTAAACTGCTACTGGTGGAATAGGAACAGGAATAGCACCTCCCGGTACAGGCAAAACACCCTGTTTACCATCCGGGTCCACAAACCTCATTGGGTTATTATAACAGTACACGTATGACGACCAGCTATAGAACTTCTCACTCAGTGGATCCATCGTGAGAAATCCAGACGTTTCTGATTTTCTAGACCTAACCAGATAATATTAATCCATATTACTTATAGGGTGACATTGGTATAGAATTAATGTCAAATACCTTGTCATTTTGTAACTTAATATAGTCAATCCCTGCTTTTATTGGAATTAAGATTGGATGCACAGTACTATCTTCTGGGTCAGGGGTGTAAATTGATTTTATCTCAATAAATAGTGTGTCCTTTTCCTCCCTAGTTTTATACTCTTTTATAATATGATACGAGTCAATAATACTAATGGTTACCGAGTCTATTGATATCTTCTGTAGGATAATTCCATTAGAGTCTCCAGGCTGGAAGGAACAACTGGATACAAGTACTAATATAATAAATAATATATATTTCATTTTCTTTTATTTTTAGGTATGGGATAATAAATCGGAATCATATTCTTAAATATGTTATATAAATCGGTTGGTTTTCTATAACTAGATTCGGGGTATAGATTTTGACCTGTTATAGCATTCCACATTTCAACAGCATAATCAGTACAGTTATAGCCATTTGCCCAATCTGTATTGCCTTTTAACTGATTTAATAAATCGACTAAAAGACGCTGTTTATTTGTAATAGGAGTACTTGCTGATAAGAATTCGTAGGCTTCATATAATTTATCTTTTTCATAATTTATTTGAAAAGTTTTACCTTGATTCAATCCATCTTGGACTATTCCCTTTTTGAAAGTTCCAAAAGTTTTCTCTTCACCATCAGTTGAAGTAAGTTTGAGCCACGAATGACCAAATCGGCTCCAGCCTGAAGCTTGAGAAGATAGCCCTCCATTTCCTGGATTTGCTAAAATAGTAAGTGTACCCCAATTTTCATCTTGATCTGTTTTCTTATCTCCTTGAGCCGTTAGCCAAGTATTGACTTCCTCCCATTCCACTTTTTTCCCATCATCATTTACGTAGTACCCGCCTTTTTCCCCTTCTTCTTCATTTGGATAAACATATCTGTATGCCATCCCTGTTGGGTCAATAAACTTCATTGGATTATTCGCACAATACACATAAGGAGATATATTATAATATTTTTCCGCTAGCGGATCCATTGTCGTAAACCTACCATACGCGGGATCATAATACCTGGCACTATAATCATACTGATTCAAGCCATGCGACCTATCCAGTTCCTTACCATTGTATTTAAACTCCTGCTTACCTTGTATTGTAGTAGTTCCCTCGGCGAACGCCATCCCGAAAGGATAATACTGGGTACTTTGAACCGCACTTGCCGAAGCGTTAGACACTACACGATTATTACCCAAGTGATCCTTGACATAAAAAGAGTAAATTCCTCCTTCAATATAACCATTATCGGTCAGGATTGTTTTTAAAACCCCACCTTCATAGATCTTATTACCCACATAATCTGTAGTTGGCCCCTTCATATTTCCATCTGTACTGGTACTACCTAAAACCGGTTGTTCTTTTAGTGTAGGGTCATTTATATGTCTCACTTTTAATTTTACGCCTGTGGCACTATAAGTATAATAATTCTTAGCTCGAGCTGTAGTATGGCTTATGACCATCTCCTGCGGCAAATTCATACTATTATATGAGATTCCTTGAATCCCCTTATTGAGGTCCTTAGTCATCGCCCCGTTACTATTAAAGGTATATTCGGCCGTAGTTACCTTACTATAATCCTTAAAATCTGCCGAAGTACCCAGATTTACATTGGGACCTGCATCAGTTATATATAACAACTGATTGCCTGTATATCCGAAAGTCAGGTTATCGATTGTTCCGTAGATCGCTTCGCCTGTCAATCCTTCACGTAGGACTGTCTTGATATTACCCATTTTATCATAAGTCATATTTTCTGCAAATTTCTCCAACGGAAAAGCTGTATTGGTATACGTTGCCGATTTAATTCTTGACAGGTTATCATAAGCAAAGGTATAGGTCCGGTTCTTTCCATCCTGCGCCCAGTTCTGAGTGGCTATATTACCATTAAGATTATAGGTAAGCTTCTCCACAAAATGAGGACTGGTTATACTGTTTGTCCACGAGCGTATGTTATAGGCATAGGTGTTTTTAAGGTTGGGCTGATTATTGGCTGTATTGGTGCTTAATCGTCCCAACTCATCATACGTGTTTTGTGCCAGCAGTACTTCTGTTCCTGTATTGAGTTTATGCTTTACGGTAGTCATTCGTCCCGCATGGTCATAGGTATAAGTGTACAGCTCTGTTTGGGCTGTCTTTCCATTGGCTGTATGTGTATGCAGCTTTTGCGTGGGACTTCCGGCAAAGGTATAGGCAATGTACTCACTTTCTACTCCATCGAGATGGTTGGTGGATTTGCTTTGAATAATATTTCCTTTATAGTCGTAATACATGGCTGTATACAGGAATTTAGTAGATCCATCCAACAAGGCAGTCATACTTCCGGTCAATAATCCTTTACTACTGGCATATTGCGTTCCATAACCAGACTGAGTCGTATATCCTAGTCCCAAGGCTTTAATATCGGTAAATGTCTGATAAGTATAGGTATCGTAATAGTTTACCGTTAATATGGAGAATGTTCCCAAAGTAAGTGCAGTGTCATCTACTTTGAGATTATAGCCTTTTTGAGTTCCGGAGGTTGAAAATTCTGCTTTGATCAGGTTTTTATCGAATCTTCCGACTGTAATATTTGCTGCATTTACAGTTTTACAGATTCCGCTTAAAGTGACTCTGCCCAATGCATCGGGGATGGAGAATAGCCATTCACCTTTGAGGCGTTGTTCTCCATCTTGGGTAAATACCAGACGGTCTGCTTTATCGTATACATAGTAAGTCCAGTCTGCTCCGGGGAGCTTTTTATGTACGCAACGGTTACGTCCGTCATAGCGGTAGATATAGCCATATTGGGCTATAGGTGTACTGGTTGTATTGTCCCATGATCCTGTTGCGGTCATTAATACGTCGGATACTAATGGAGGAAGTACAAAGCAGAGGTTACCGAAATCGTCATAGACGTAATAGGTATCTAATCTTTCTTCTTTATTGTCTTTATCCAAATTCAGCTGACGGGTAAGTACTACCTGCCCGAGCTTGTCTTTGAATTCGTAGGACAGGTTTCCGACTTCGTCTTTTAGTTCGGTTACATAGAGCTGGTTAGCTGTATAATTTCCAGTTCTTTTGACTTTGGTGGTTAGCCCTGCTCCGTCTACAGTGAACAGTGAACAAATGAGTTTGGCATCTCCTGTTTCTACATTGGTCAGGTAACGGGTTTTTACAGATCCGTTGGCTTTCCAGGCTGATCCGGGTCCATATTGTTCGAGTATTCTGTTCAATGGAGAGGCTTCATAGACGGGTTTAGAATAAGCTACGGAGTCTGCGTATGTGGCATTGGCTTTGGTCTTGACATTAGCCAAGGTCATGAATGCTCCGTTATTGCCTGCTCCGACAGATGGGAGCCAACTTCTTTCTTCACGTCCTATCGGGTCGTATTCCTGATAGGTGACCAGATCGGATTTAGCGGGTGTGATTCCTTTTTGGACAGTTTGTATGGGGCGTCCTAAGCCATCGAAGTATTGGATCTGGGTTAAGACATTTACATCGCTTTCTAGGGTTCTGTCAACAGTGATGGTTCCATCTTTATAAGTGACTGACTTGGTTTGCCCGAGTGGGGTTAGGGTGATGATATAATTTTGATTGGATGAGATAGATGTCGTTGATGTTTCAGCACTGCAGGCAGCGGTGTTGATACGTAGAGTTATACTGCTTCCTGTTGCCGCTTTAAAGGTAAAACCGGGCTTTAAACTGAATCCTTTGCAGGCTTCCTTGACTCCGGCTGATTGGGGGGTGTTATAGGTAATAATGTCTTGTGCCTGCAGACTAAATGTGCTACAAAGAGCGAGTATATATAATAATCGTTTCTTCATCATGATTATTGTTTACTGGTGGGTAATTGTGATTGAAGGTCTTGGATGAGTTTGCCTTGATGTTGGTTTTCTTTTTTCAGGTCAATAACATACAGGGTGAGTTCTTCAATCTTTTGAAGGAGTTTTATTTGAAATTCATTGATACTGAGTCCGTCTTCTTGCATTTGTTTTTCGGAGGGAATTTCGGGTAGGTGTTTGTTTTCTTGGACAAATTGTTCTACTTCGTATAGGGGTTTTAAGTTATAAGATTCATGGAATACATGATCGGCACCGGCTGTGATTTCAACTTTAATCTCCCGAGCCCGAATAGTTCCGGCTACTTCAAGTTTATTCCTTGGAATAGATGTTCCGATACCAACATTTCCGGAGGGGCTTATACGCATGTGTTCTATTAAATCGGTTGTCCCTGGATTCATGCCTGAACCATTGGTATAAAAGGCAAGACCCATATTTTGAACATAGGCTTTATCTCCTGGGTGGATATTATATCTTATGGCTGCGATTCTCGCTCCTACCTGATCTGTAGCAACGTCGCGATAACCGCTAAAGTCTATGTTATATTGACTTGTTATACTTCCTATTGGAGCATTTATATTACTTGTATCATTTATTCTCCCTATACGAAGCGTGCCCCCATCTGCAACTGTTAAATGGAGATTCCCATTTATAGTTTGATTCTGGGCTGCTAAGTTTATTATGATAAATATCATTAATAGTATAATTACGATCTTTTTCATTATGTCTTCTTTTATTGGTTCTGATAATGGTAATTGTTTACCTGAATAACTTTTTTAAGGGTATTTTCTATGATGTATGTTTCTTTTAAGCGTCCAAAGCTGTCGTAATCATAGTAGGTGGTTACTCCTCGGGGATCGGTAGCGGTCAGCATTCCCACTAATGGTTTATAAGTATAGGTCGCAACCAGAGCATCAATCAAATTAGCATTGGTACGCAGACCATTTATTAATGTTGCATTGGGAGTGTCTGCTGAAGATAGTGACTCCGGGGTTGCTCCACCTAATGCTGCTTTAACCTGATCATAGGTGGCATTCTTAATTTCTGCAATCGGGTATTGTCCGGAATACCCCCACAGATAGATAATCTTAGTAATAACGTCTTTTACCAGATAAATTGGATTACCATAACTGTCATAATTTAGGTATTCAAAACCATATAAATCACTGGCTCCGTTTTGGACAAGTACGGATTTTAGTTCAGTTATTTTATTGGTATTAAAGTGTCCGAAATTATACTGCATTTGCTGGCTTTGTACATTATTTACCTTCTTGATAATCTGAACAGGCTGACTGATCATATTTTTGACCTTCATAGAATCCGAGACAACGGAAGTGACATCATAGCAATACTTGTTCAGTGTTTCGAATTTACGGTTTTGGCTATCGTATTGTACAGTACTGGTGGGTTGAAGGTAGGTGCTGTTACCATACACATAGTCTGTCACTGTGGTAGATACTGCTCCTGTTTCGGATGTTTCTTCTATGGTCTTCTTATTCAAGTATACTTTAGCGGAAATTAAATCATAACGACCAGCATAATAATTGGCTTCTGTAGTAGTTTTGCAATTAATTTCTTTAAAATAAGTATATACGAATAAGGGCTTAAATTTGGGAGCATCTTCGTTAATAGTATAATTATTCGTCTCTTTTCGTACTTTTGAAAAGACTCCATTACTACTTTTGTATTCTGTTTTAGTAAGCAATAACCCTCCTTTGTATTCGTTACTCGTAAATGGTACTGGCATACAGACAAAACTCGGAACGTTTGGCAACTGATTTTCTTTTTTAAAATCACGTATAGAATAACTGTATTCGGTTTTAATGATGTCATTGGCTCCTTTAATTACCTCTTCAGTTACCGAACTGTATTGAACAGGTTCTCCAGAATAGTTATTGATATTGGTGTCAAATAATTCTCGGATATTCAGACTTCCATAAATCATTGTAGTTCCAACACATATGCCTACTGCATAGTCTTTTACAAACATAGGGTCAGGCGAGGGAATTCCCGAAGATAATCCGTCACTTTCGATGTATCTGTATTTAGTCTGTGACAGAATTGATTTATCTTTATCATAATTAGTTATTTTTGCAATTCTTATTCCACCGACCATTTTTTCGTTTACGGTGCTTACTTCTGCTTTGAAATATGAATAACTAACCGAAGCTGGATCAGGGGTTACTTTGGTTGGTACGTCAGTGATGATTTTTATGATCCATTTATATTTCCCTGGGACTATTTTTTCCATTGAAATCGGAAATGTGTATCTGATTATCCCATTATTAATATCAGTATATGACGGAGTTCTACCACCTTCAGTTGTGCTATAGGAGGCATATTGCTTATTTTGTGTAACATCCCACAAAATAATTTCAGTATCATAAATCCCTGCGGAATGCTTGGAGATAGACATGGTCCCTGTGAGAGGAGCTGTGGCAACCTCAAATTCGGTAGAAGTTATTTGACCAAAAGCTTTTTGGCTCAGTTGCCCATATTGTTGTGTTATATTAGTCATTTGTTCGGATGTCCTAACTCTATTATTTTCAAATTCAAAAGAAGTAAAACCGCCTGTTGGATATACAACCTCTTTGATTGATCCGCAAACAGCTTTAGTGGAGGGATATCTATTTGTTGCAAATTGGTAATAACCAATATTACTGAAAGGATACCCGCTTAAGCTTTCTCTTAATCCATAAATAAAAGGGAATAAGGTGTTTCCATTGTTAGCTCCATTATAATAGCCCCAAAGATCTTGAGAAGTAGAACTAGATACAGGTGAAGATAACCCTGGGTAATATGTGAATTTTCTATATGAAATGGTACTTATATTGTCCGTCTTTTTTATTTCTGAAAGGAAAGGACGTGTATTTTCCTGTGTGTATTTTAATGTATATCCGGTCTGGAAATTATTTTGTGCATCATAACTTTCTATCTGAGTTAATTTCTTGCCAGTGATGTCCTGTCTACTCTCATTGGCTTGAAAAGTCAAATAGCCCTTTCCCGGTATATTTATTTTAGAGATAATACGAGCAGTAAACTCAGGGTGCTCTGAAGAAATATTGTCTTTCAAATAATCAGGAATATCTGCAACTTGAAAATAAGATGTGTGTGATATTGCAAATTTTATTGATTGAGGTATTCGCCCTTTGGCTATCTGGTAATCAATGATATATTCAAATGCAGCGAGTACATTACCTTCAGAGGAAATAATTTTTTCCAACCACCAAGCTGTAGGATAAGGTTTTCCGGATACATCGGTTGACTCCGGTTCTCTAAAAATATACCTGATTCCACTTTCGTCAATCATTTCCCATATTCCATAAGCAGATGTATTATCCAATGGATGTTTTACTATCTTGATATTGGAATAGGGAATAGTCTGGAATTCACCGTAATTATCTATAAAAAAGCGTCCGCTTCTTCCATTTATATTATATGAAAAAATGTCAGGCTCCCCATCTGTTCCTGTAGCTACACTCTTAAGCAATTCATAGTCGTCAGGCATTTTTATGGGATATGGGTATTTATGTCCTTTGTTTGCTTTCGAATATTTGTAAAAACCTGAGGTTGGACTCTCATCCTTTATTCCTCTTATTTCCCTTGAGATGCATCCTCCTGCAGATAAAGCCCATCCTGCCCCCACCCATCCACATATCTCATCAACCTTAATCCCTGATGAGTGATAGTTTAATTGGATAGGTAAGTTGACACCTTTTCCTAAAGGAATACTATAAAGATCAACTGATATATTTACTGTTCCGGTAGAATGACTGACCGGATAACTACCAAATTTTTCCAATGATGCCACATTGGGAGAAGTCGGAATGACTTTAGGTAGTTCTGCCGTAAGGGTTTGTCCATAAATATTACCTGCGAAAAATAAGCATAAGGTAATTACTGATATTATTTTCTTCATATTATTTTTCACTTTTTAATAATTTTATCAGAAGTTGATTTGTTATTAGCCTCAATTCTTAGAATATACGTCCCTTTAACAAGGCTACTACAATCCATATACTCCGTATGTATACCTTTATCTAGTTTGCCAATAGACTGATTCTTTACCAACTTACCATCCATTGAATACAAGCTAATATTGACCGTTGTTGTATTTTCCAGATAATATTCTAGAGTCAATTGAGATTCTAC
>NZ_JADCLR010000008.1:0-35779 GCF_015233815.1 Dysgonomonas sp. GY617 | reverse complement strand
CTAGTTGGAGAAACCTCTCAGACACTGATCCCGCAGATACCCGATATTACTTAGAAAACGAAATGGTATTAGACGGTTATGGCAATGAGGTTAAGGATATGCAGTGAATCGAAAAGCCTGCATACATAAAATCAGCCGGTAAAATAGAAAATCAGGCAATGATATTTTATCAATTGCCAGCTATATTATAAGTTCTGATTGAGCGTCTCATTTTCTTATAAAGTCGATTATCAATTCGGGATTAATTCTTTATTATTTTTGCATCATTAAATTTTTATAACATACACACTATCTATGCTCAAGAAAATATCAGTTTCAGTTATTTGTTTATTATTTACCATATCAACAGTTGTAGCCCAAGATAAGAAAGAAGTTTTAAAGCAATTAATAGACAATATAATAAGTATTAAGGATGCCCGAGATCTACTTGAGGAACGACTCGAATTGAACGATGTTATGGAAAGTATGGTTCAGATTAACACTTCCACAAATGCGCAATATGCTAAAGTGGATGGTAACGGCAATAGCATCAAAGCATTGGCACCACCTCCTTGTTTCGACCCGACCCATATAAATAAAGACAGTCTTAAAACAAAGCTCAATGATCAGTTAAATACCAGTTATTTCAATCAACATCTAATACCTCCATATTCGCAAGTAATTTTACCCGACTTTTTATCTGATATCAATCGTATTATAAATATACCTTTATGGGGAGACAGTTCTTATAACTTCGGCGATATTATTATTCATAAAGTATATTACAGCGATGGAACGATAGATGAACCACATAACAAAGTCTTTCTCTCCCAATATCAATATTACACACAAAAAAACGCTAAGTATATAGATAGTTTGCAGGTGGAAGTAATTGTAAATTATCCGGCCAATATTCAACAGGTATCTTTATCAAAGGAGAATCCTACTTTTGGTATAGGTAATAATTATGTACAACTGATCTCGATGAAGGATAAGGAGGCTGAAATTCTTTTATCAAAGAATGTATATGAAAATCTGAAAACGATACAAGCTAAGAGCAAAGAGGGGATGGTATTGGATTGTGTTTCAGAAAGTTTAGGAGTAGATTATTCGCCAGCTGTGGGCGCTTATTATCTGAAAATGGCACACCTTTGTAAGACGATAATCAAGGATATTGATGATGAGAAATACGACTCACTCGATAAACTGAAAAAGGATATTTTTGATACGTATATGTATTTTATTGATGCCCCCGAAGCTAATCAGGATTACATTATTTGGCTACAATTCGAAAAGACTATTAATCAAACAGATATATATTATATTGCAGAGTTGGATAGTGTAAAAGTATTTGGAACGGTTATCAATGGCGACCTGCACTCGGCAAAAAATCCTTATCACACTGCTATCGATCCCAAAACAGACCAATATGGCATTGTAGATAATTCGGGAAACTGGATTGTGGAACCTCAATACGACTATGCTTTACCCTTTCAAAGAGAATATGCTTATGTAGAGAAAAACAATAAGGCAATGTTAATTGACAAAAGTAATACGATATATAAAAGTTACCTTCAGCGTTGTAGCCTATTATGTATCTATAATTCAGTTTTAAGCTCTGTATTTCAATAAATTATTTAATAGTTATGTGTCCGTGCCTTAATCGATATACTAACTATAAAATTGAATCAATATTGTATAACATTAAGTTTATAAAAAAAGCACCATCATCTTATAATATCAAAAAAGTAACAAAGATTACTTATTATTAGTTTCTTTATCTTATCTTTGTTGCTATAATCTAACTCTTTACTTAAAAAATGAGAATAAAATTAACAAACATACCCACCAATAATAATCTAAAGTTTAACGATTTAGATTTGGTTATGTGCGTTGAAATATTAGAGAGAGAGAGAGAGAGAGAGAGAGAGAGAGAGAGAGAGAGAGACTAACTAGCGAACATGCTGTTAATAAATATATTTTAGACGGATTACTCCGTCTTTTTTTGTTATTGCGTTTTTTATACATATTCTTTTCCCCTTTTACATATTTCCCCAATATATATAGTTGTTCAGGTAAAGGTTTTCGTATTTCTGATTTGCTTTTTATAGTCGTTCAAAATCAGTACGATTTTTTCGTTTACCTATGGCACAATTATGTCCAGCAGTGGTGTGTAGTGATTACATGCTGCTGCTTTTTCGTACATTATCAACTAAAATACAAAGTGGAGAATTACCTTTTTCATTCACAAAAAATCTATACAATCACACTATATTAATAATGATAATAACAATGAAGAAAAGTGTTTTACTACTAATGGGACTATTTTTTATCGGGCTTATAAAAGCTCAGGTCGGAATAAACACCCAATCTCCGCAAGGAACCCTTCATATCGACGGGCAAGGCAATACTTCAGGTATGAGCAATGTTTCAGATGATGTGTTAATTAACACCAAGGGTAATATCGGACTTGGTACATTGAGTCCTACTGCCAGAATACATTCGGTAGGAAGCTCAACAGTAGCTCCTATGCGAATAACGGATACGAAACAAGACGCGGGCTATCTTTTGGTTTCAGATGATATGGGGAATGCCTCATGGATGGCTAAACCTTTTTCCGGAGGTGTTGTATACACCCTGGTAGGCTCTGCTGCAACTACTTACGCATTCAATACTTATACTCTGGTAAAAGCAATACCTGTAAATGAAAACGGTAATTACATGATTTCTATTAGATGGTGGGGAGTCACAGCTTCTGTAGCTGCCAACAACTTGGTTTGTGCGGTATTCTATGCAACTACATCGACTAACGGAACCAATAGTTGGACAGCCGACCAAGCTAATTTAAAAGATAAAACCGAGTATTGCGCCAATACTGTGGCTGGGGCATATACGTGCTTTACTACCACCATGTTTAGTGACGGAGTTAAAGGCGAGTATATTAAATTGTATATCCGTGTTTCTGCAGGAGGGGCTTGGGGCATCGGAACGGTAAGTACTACAAATCGTTATTGGAATCCCTCTATTGTCGTATTTAGAGTATAATAAAACAATGAAGAAATATATATTACTATTACTTGCATCCATGCAAGTCGGGTTCGTATCAGAGTCATTTGCGCAAATAGGGATAAATACAGAATCTCCTCAACAAATTTTCCACATCGATGGCTCCAGCAATACTTCAGGTATCAGCAATATATCGGATGATGTTGTGGTTGACAGCAATGGAAATCTAGGGGTGGGTGTCATATCACCCACGGCGAAACTTCACATTGTTACCGATGACATTTCGTTAAGGCTTCAGGATGGCACGGAAGGTTCTAATAAAATGGTGTATAGTAAAGATGCTAGTGGTAACCTGTCATGGATAGACCAGCCGGAATCATCTGCTACTTTCTTTTATTTGAATACAGGACAGAGAAACCTACCCAGTGGAACGCGGACTTTATTAATTTCCATGCCTATATCAGAAGCCGCCAACTATCTGATGTTTCTCCGTTGGTGGGGTAGCTCTACAGCTCTTAATAGTACACAAAGGAACATCAGTGCTTACTTCTTTCTAACATATGCTTCCACTACAGCTGCATCTGATTATGGTACTGAATTTGATGGTGTGGAGCATTATGTGAGTTACTCTGTTGCTAATAGCTATTTTAGCTTTACCACCAGTTTATTCGCAAATATCACTGCTTCGACCGGTTTTTTGAAATTGTGGATACTTCCAGCTACTCCTACTAATGTCGGTGCATTTAACTGGGTTATCGGAGCTGTAAATAACAATCCAGCTCTTAATCCGAGTATTATTCTATTTAAGATTTAACCAAATGAAAAAAACGCTTATACTTGCAGTCATACTTTTATGTTTTGTATTACCTGCTTCTTCGCAAGTGGGTATCAATACACAGTCTCCGATCGGGATATTTCATATTGACCCTCAGTCAAACAGTGCAACAATTACTACTGATGATGTAGTTGTTACTCAGGCTGGAAATGTAGGAATAGGAACTGTAAGCCCTCAGGCAAAATTACACTTGAATGTATCTTCTTCCCAAACAGCTTTAAGAATAGAGGATGGTAACGAGAAAGCCGATCGTGTACTCGTATCTACCGATGCAACGGGTGGTGCTGGATGGGGTGCTATCAAAGGTAGTGGTGGTGAAACTCTTATTTCGACAGTTTCTCAATCTTTCCCAACCTCAGGAGGGACTCTTTATCTAACGGGAAACAATACACGTTATAAGGTTGTGGGGGCAGGCCATTACCTCGTGTATTTCCGTTGGTGGGGGAAATCTACGACTGTTTCAAATAGTAGAACCTCTGCCTATATCCGGCTATTAAAAAACGGAACTGTAGTAGATACTGTAGAATACTATGTTGCAACAGAGGCTAATAGCGCCTTTTCGCTAGCAGTAGCGCTTATGGCTACTTGTATATTAGATGATTACCTCGAAATAACAATAACCCCCGCAGCAACATGGACATCCTCAGTTAGTCCCACCTACACAAGAGTTTCGAGTACATTTTTCTTGATGTAAGAGAGCCTTAATATACAAAACCAATTAACGATTCTACATGAGCAATTTGGAAATGTATAAAACTTGTATTTACTCAACTTCTAGCCAAAAGCAGATAAGGTCCAGGAAGCCTTTCCACTATAGGGTTCAAGAAACGTTCATTGATAACCTGAATTATCAATCTATCCTATCAGGATACGGTTGATAAGCAAGGAGGGGTTTACCATCTGGAAGGCGTGACCGAAATGATTATTGCCAGCATTTCATATTCCTGGGCTTTTCTGAAATCAGGTTTATCTCTAAATGGTGCCTTGAATTAAGATTATCGTTTAAGATTGAGGATTTCCATAAAACGAAACTGTACAAAGCAATAAGTGATTGGCAAAATCAATATTCTTTCTGAAAGATTGATTCAGTAGTAATATTTTCCAGTTTGCAGTTAAGTCAAATTAGACTTCAGTCCTAAGTTACAAGTCATTATCTTAGGATCAAGGAAATTCAATTCAATATATAATTTTCAACCAGTATTACTGGTAATTCAAAAAACTCTTTTCTTGCAGCTTTTTTGCATAACCATTTTCAAAATAACTGTGCATTTTTTTGATTGACTTTGAAAAGCAAGAGCGATAACTATATCCAATCCATAATAATCTGGATAGATATTTCTTCTTTCAATTATACATCCCATCAAATCATGACTCCGGACAATACCTGATTTCTCAATAGATCGAAGCCGTAGGTTTTCACGTTCCACTTCTTCAGCCTGTAGTAATGGGATGGTGTTAACTCCAACGATGGTATTATTTTATAATTTAGGATCAAAACCTCAGAATATCGACTACATAGCTGTACTGTTTATTTAAAAATGGATTATATTAATGGCAGAATAATATAAAATATTTTCACTTTTCTATATTTCGGAATTAGAGATACTATCTATTGTTTCTATATTTGTGAAAAACGAAGACTATGAAAAAGATTTATTTTATTTTATTTGTTCTCTCAGCAATAATAAATCCTTGTGGCGCACAAGACTTCATACAGGTATATGATGGGGATGTAATAAAGAAAGGAGATATACTAAAAGCCGGTTACTGCTCACTAGGTGGGAGTGAATATTGGTATATAAAAGAGAAATTTACAGATAACTATGGAAAAGACAGATATCAGAAAATCAAAGACACGGATGTTGCCCTCTCTGATATAACAGTTATCCGGTTTATTCAGCCAACTGCTCCTGAAATATTTGGAAATACAAACACGGTGGCAGTGGCAATGGATAAAAAGCAGAGCAGAGAGTTATTTATAGATATAGATAATGCCATATCCAAAGGTGAAATTGTCAGCCGCTTTGTAGACCACTCAGATAACCGGGCTATTTTTCTTAGCGACGATTTAATTATGGCCTGTCAGATGAGAGTCAATGGACTATTTGTCGATAATGCTGCGATTTTAGAGTTTATTCAAATTAAAGATAAAGACCTCTATCTGAAATGCCTGAGTAATGAGTTTGAATTCAATGAAGTTAAAGATCAGTATCGGAAAACACTGGAAGATATGATCAGTACATTTGATTTTACTGCCGAATATTATATCAAAGATAAACTTGTTATCGGCAAATATGATTTTGATGAAAATGCTTATCCTTTATCCTGGTTTGATGATATTCAAAAATATTTTTACAGCTACGGAAGGTGTGAATTTATTCTGTCAAATCCCGAGTACGGTAAACTGTTACCTGTAACATTGGATGAAGCAAGTAAAAGTAATAAGCGTCGTAAAGGATTATCTGCTCATGGCTATGTCTCGACTTTAGCATACGGACGAATATATCTTAAACTTTTTGACCAGAAAATGGAATTACCCAAGCAAAAGTATTCTCTTTTAAATTATGAAAATCTATATAGACACAAGGTTATCGGTGCCGAAATAAGAGGGATAGAGGTATATGATTATCCGCAATGCGACTATAATTTAATTGGTAAAATATAAAATAGATAAAACATATATGATGAGTTAACTACTGTCCCTTTTCAGATTTGTACTTAGTTATACAATGATAATTCAGTATGTTAAATCGAAATTTTATAATTATAATCACTGTGGTATACCTTATCATTTATGATTGGACCACTAAGATCGGAGATTCTCATGATTCAAGAATAATGGAACAGATATAAATTAATTTGTTAAATTTGTCCTGACTTATTTACATACTTAATAGGCACTTTGCATTCTTTGTATGAATGGAAGTGCTTATTTTTTTGTTCAAGTATACGTTTATAAGTATTCGATTTCTTTTTTTTTTTATTTAAAATCGGTACATCATTTTCGTTTATTGATATTACAATTATTTGAGGTAGTAGCCTGTACAACCCTTCGAATTTCAATCGAAGGGGCACTCATTACAAAAGCATCTATAATCTTTATTTGATAGATATTTCATATAACATAAAGTATCTATCGAATTATTCTTTTTTAGAATAAATGTCAATAACTAAAAAAGAGTAAAAGATTCTCTTGTTGTTCGTTATGTAATACATATACTCTATTTGGGATGTTTTTGTGATTATTTTTGAGTATTTGTATTTATGTAATATTCATTCTTGGTGTTTGTTTGTTTTTTTTAGACACAAACAGGGTCTTAAATCTAGTGTTCAGTATGTTTCTTTATGTTGTATAATAAAGCTTTAATTTTTTTATTATTTGGAGTATGTTGTTGTGATTTATTAATGATTTCTTTTGGGCACGTGAAGTCTTATTTCAGAATAAGTTTATGTTGTTGTGTCGTTTTTTCTTCTGGAGAAAGATAAATTCACGTCTATATTTAATAATAAGCGATATTATTTGAAACAAAGACAGATAGCGAATGAAGTTTCATATGACGATTTCTTATCAATTTTCCGTAGAACCATTTCTACTACGGCGGAGTGCGAAATAGACTTCGAATAGATGTCGTTCGAATTGTTATTTTGTGTAGGAGCCTGTGTTGATGATTTAGAGATACCTCTCCTTTTACTATCGAAAACATAAAAAAACACTATTATCAATAATAATTTATGAATAAAATTAAAAAAACTTCGCAAAAAATTTATAGTCGGCGTTGGTTGCTGTCTGTCTTATTTGGGCTTTTTTTGTTGGTTCCGGTGCATGGACAGGTCTCCATTGGAGATGCCGGTGCTGGTGGAGCTGTTGAACCTCAGGAATTTTCTATTTTGGAGTTGATTTCTAACAAAAGCGGTCTTCGTTTACCTCATTTGACAACAGTTCAACGGGACAATCTGCAGCAGAGTAGTGCGTTTGATTTAGAGAGAACAGGTAAAGGAGTTGGTCTTACTATCTTCAATATCTCTACCGGATGTGTTGATTATTGGAACGGCTCTCGTTGGATTCCTTTATGTCAGGGTAATAATCCCTTTTTGGGAGGAGATTGTGCCGATACTAATTTCTCTGTAGGCGGAGGTACTATCACTTGTACTATCACCGATCCGGATTGTAGTATTTTGGGTGATTATAGCTTCACGGTTATTCAAGGCTCAGATTATACCGAGTTGACCGTTTTGGATGCCGGTACGGGGCAGTTTAGCCTGAGCTTTGCCCCCAATGACTGGGCCTCTTCTCGTACCGCCATTGTGATGGTAACCAGTCCTTGTGGAACGAGCAGTATTTTCGTTTATACGCAGGATGGCGACTCCTCGGGTTGTGGGATTACTACAGTGCCTGATATTTTAACTTCTAACGGTGCGAGTTTATGTGTAGGAGGTATGGTCTATTTATACCTGAATGGTTTACCGGATGCCACTACCAATACTTTTATTTGGGTATTGAATGGGCAGGTTGTGGGTACAGGTAATAGCCTGGTCGCTACACGTCCTGGAAAATATACAGTTTACGGAGATAAGTTGGGGTGTACAAACTCAAAATCGATTACGGTTAGCTATAGTTCTACTATTGCCCCTGATCCGGTTAATTTGATTGTTATAGGCAATGGTGGTGTAATTTGTGGACCTGGAGGTTCCGTACAACTGGTGACCACTCCGCCCGCTTCAGGTACGGTTGTCTGGTACAAAGATGGGCAGAAGGCTACGCCAGGTACTGATTATACGATTAATGGTACCAGTAATAACATTACGGTTACACGAGCCGGAGAGTGGTTTGCAGTGGTTGAAGACGGAGGTTGTAGTTCCCGTTTTTCGGATGCGGTCACAGTGACGGATAATTCGTCGTCAACGCCTGTTTTACCCGGTCCTCCGGTTATGCGCATCAATGGTGTTACAAGTGGTTGGTCTGCGTGTAGAGGTGGTTCACTTTTTCTGGAGGTGGATGGTACTATGGACCCCACGTTGACTTATTCCTGGTATGCAGATAATACCTTAATAGGTACAGGTAGCGGTCTGGTTTATAATTTACCTTCGGGGATTGCTCAGGTTGTAATCCGTTTACGTGTCACTGGAGGTTCGTCGGCTTGTCCTGTTGAAGCTTTGGCTGTAGAACCCATTTCGCCAACACAAGCTCCCCATGGGATTATTACCCCTGGTGGAACAGTTCCTCTTTGTGGTGGTTCGGCTATATTAACAGCTCAAGGCGGGGACAGTTACCGTTGGTTTAGAGACGGTCAGCTTATTTCGGGTCAGAGCGGTGCATCGCTGACGGTGACTACCCCCGGTAGCTATAGTGTTCAGGCTATTTCCTCGGGGGGATGCCAAGGTCAACAATCGGGAGCCGTTACAGTTATTCTTTCTGATTTTGGTACCGCCTCATGGGGTGCCGGTCCAACTACAGTTGTTGTGGGAGAAAATAAAACTTATACGGTTAATCTGGATTTTGTGCGTAATGCTACCTACAATTGGTCGGTTACTGGTGGTGGCATTATCACCGCCAGTTCGGGAAATTCAGCTGCAATATCATTTCCTGTAACCGGAACCACTGATATAAGTTGCGAGGTAAAAAATGATTGTGGTGAAGCTATTGGCAGTCCGCTCAGTTTACCAGTCATTGTAGGTACGGGTTGTAAGGATGCTAATATAACCGGTTATCCTAACGGGCTTACCCGTACCGTTAGGGCAGGAAGTCTATTTGCACTATCGATGACCATTCAAGATGCCGCTCTGATGGATGTCCAGTGGTATTTGGGTCCTGTCGGCTCCGGCACCCTTATTTCCGGAGCTGCGTCTTTATCGTATAGCTTCACAGCTGGAGCTGTTGGTACTTATAATTATTATGCGGTGGTAACTCCTACTGGAGCAGCAGGTTGTGCATCTGCTACATCTAAACAATTCACGGTAACTGTAACTCCTGATCTGTCTATCTTGCCTAAAGGTAACGGTGGTTTTTTTGGTAAAACATGTTTTGATGTAGCCAAGACTAATAGTGGTGGCGATTGCGGAGATTTGAGTGCACGTACAACCCAAAGAACTGATTTCGAAAATCGAACATCGCAGGATACTTATGCAGGCACATCTGTGGCTCCTTACTCAGGTGTACAAGTTTATACCTATAAAGCAGTAGGGACGGTAAGTAATGTGCGTTTTTATGTTGACGATCCGACAGGTGAGGTTATTGAAAGTATTACTCCCGTTGCCGATTATACCGGGACTTTTACAGCCAATTCACTTTGTAAAGTTACTGTTGCATACAAAGAATCTTTAAAAGAAAGCTTGGTTGGGTTGAATAGAACTAGCGCATTAAAGGTTACTCTTTATGTTGTTTACAGTAATGCCGGGGTGGATACCCAATTACCTATGGTGATCAGCTTACAGGATTGCGCCTGTTGTGGAGCTAAGACTACTAGAGGAGGTTGGCTCAATTTTATGTGTCATAATTTGGGAGCAGATGAGAATCTTTTGGTCTTTACCCCTAATGTCGGCTTATATGGAGATTTGTATCAATGGGGGCGTCCTCAGGATGGTCATGAATTACGGAATTCGGATAGAACCTCTACCTTGGCTACAAATAATACAGCTACAGCACCGGCAGCAGTTGTTGGTAAATTTATAACTATTAGTAGCTCTCCTTTTGACTGGCGGTCAGGAGGCGGTAATACTAGCCGTTGGGGGAATGGTACTCAAGATGAGAATGTACCTAAGGCAGAAAATGATCCTTGCCCTGCTGGTTGGAAGGTTCCCAGCCAAAAACAATGGGCATCTATATTTCGGGGTGGTACAACTTCCGGAGCACCGAGTACTGCTAGTGCTAATACCTGGACTTGGAACACTTCTGGTTATAAGGTTGGTGATGCTCTTTTTCTGCCCGCTGGCGGCTACCGTGAAAGAGTTGGAGGGGCATTAAGCGATCTTAATAGCTTCGGCTACTATTGGAGTAGTACGGTTAACGGTACAAACTCGTACCGTCTGCTCTTCACCGGCAGTACTATCTCTCCAGCGGTCGCTAATAATAGGTCGTACGGATACTCAATTCGCTGTGTTTCAGAATAAAAAGTAACCGGCAACTATATACTATAACTACAATGCGCCATGTTACGTCATGGCGCATTATTTTATCGGATTATATAAGTTAAAATAAATTCATGAAATGAAAACAAGAAAAAAGATAACTCGGGTTCGTTTTTTTGCGATAATTCTGCTATGTATGTATAGCCATATTACCCATTGCCAGACTCTGTATCTGGATTTCTCCTCTTATGCGAATCAATCAGTGGTTATAACCGTTCCTCAGGCAACCTCTGCGGATACACTTTATAGCGGAATCTTGGACGATACGGGTAAAGCTACGGTACAATTGTCAAAAAAGTACCAGGCATACGTTGGTATGGCCACAGTCCAAGTGGGCGATAAAGGCGCCCGTCTGGATTTTATAATCCATGGGGAAAATCCGGTACTACGCAGCCGGGAAGAATATCCCGGAGGAAATAATATCGAATTCTCAAACAGTTTAGAAAATACCAGCCTTCAAAATTGGTTTATGAGCCAATTGGTCCGTCGTCAAAAATTGGATTTGTTGACAGAGGTTGAGAAAGCATACAATCCATCGGATACCTTTTTGGTAGTTTTACAGAGAGAATACAATCAGCTATCCGTAGAACAAGCAGATTTCGAAAAGATGCTAAACCAAAGTCCCCTGTATGCGGCAAAATTTATTAAGCTATATAATTTCCTGACTCAAGAAGTAAATCAGCTACCCATTGCCGATTCGCTTCATATGTCGGCTTTGCGACCCTATATTAGAGATAGCCTGGATGTGGAAAGCCTTTACCACTCGGGACTTTGGTTCGATATCCTCAATGGAATGTTGGCTCTGTATGGAGAAGATACCCCCTTTCATTCGTTTTTTATAAGCGATATGTCGCAGATTCTAAAACGTACACCTCATGATGAAATATATATCCGGTTATCCGAAAACCTGTTTGATATTTGCGAAAGTATGGGATGGAACAACCAGGAAGAAGAACTGACCCGTTTTTTAGAAGAAGACTCCCGCATAGTAGCGCCCACAGGTAAGCTCAAAATATTGTTCAGCCTCCATAAACTGAGAGCAGGCAGTAAAGCCCCCGCCCTGAGTCAAGGCAAACTACCCGTAGGTAAAACCTTGCTGGTTTTTTATCAGTCCGGTTGTGGTCCCTGTGAAGATGAGATACAGTCATTGAAAATCAATTATCCACGTTTAATAGAAAAAGGTTATCAGGTAGTATCTGTATCAAGCGACGAAGACGATCAACTATTTAAAAATACCTCTGCTAGCTTTCCATGGGCAGATAAATATTGTGATATGAAAGGATTGAAGGGTATTGACTTCGAAAATTATGGAGTAATAGGTACTCCTACCTTTTATGAAATCGATTCAGCCGGCTTTATTCGGGGACGTTATGCCCGCTTATCAGAAATCGGGCTTTTGGATGATTAAATATAAATTCGATATTACCTCATAATACTTCATAAAGAAAAGATGCTAAGAAGAAAAATATTTTTAAGACCAATACTACTATTTATGGTCGTAATTATTTTAGTGTCTTTCTTTTATAAAAGAAACAAACGAAGAGAGAAATTTACTTTGCTCCTTTTCCGAAGCATCTCTGGTAATGGAGGAATCGATCGATTATCGAGTTTAAACAATGAAGATTTGTTAAGCTATTTATCCGTAATTTTACTAAAAAATAATGTGAACATAAACCGAATTTCAACCACTTCCCACGAAGACGATATATTTTTGCCCTACCTTTATCTGGAAGATAAAGATGTAATAGCTAATCCGTTAGATATACGAACAGGTACAATTCTCAAAATACCCCTTTTGTCAGAAGAAATACTCAATATGAATAATCCCCAGAGTATTAGGCGGATTCGTTTTCTTACAGACAGTATTCTCAATAATGTAACCGAATCCTTTTAAATATGAATCTCTTAAAATTACTAAGTCGTTTGTTACCCGTAAAGAAGTACTATGTGGAACTTCTAGTATTGTTTCCAGAGACACATCCTCGTGGAGGTTATCCTACGTATTATGGTTCCAAACTTCAGGATATTGATCGACAGGGAGATAAGGTTCATATTTTGGACTTGGAAGCCTCTTTTTGGGAATCTATCATAAAAAAAACTCGCTTTTACCGGGTTCATTTGATTATCTGTTATTCTGTAGGAAAGAGTTATATTGAGATTATGCGGGTGAAGGATTTCCGTGTAGAATGGGGCATCTTACCTATAGCTGGAGCCAAAACAATGCTGGTAGGGAAAGTTGAGATTCCTATAGCTCAAATTGCATGTAATGAAGGATTGTCAGAGGAAGATTTCTGGGACCTGTATGAGAGCAGATCGGGTTCCCGGATAGCTATTATTCAGTTGACTGATTTTATGTATTCCAATATTCCGGACAACAAAATACAATCAGCGCCAGAGTCCTAACTCTAAGGCATAGGCTCTTGGACATAAACTTAGCATATCATTTATGCCTTAAAATATATACAAAGGAGAAAAAAGGCTTAAATATTCAAAGGTATGCAATAATATATCTATAAAAAAAAAGATATATATTATAAGAGTAGGAGCTAAATTATTTAATATAAATTTTTATATTTGCATCTACAAATCACCTCTTTACTCAAAAAATGAGAATAAAATTAACAAACATACCCACCAATAACAATCTAAAGTTTAACGATTTAGATTTGGCTATGTGCGTTGAAATGTTAGAGAGAGAGAGAGAGAGAGAGAGAGAGAGAGAGAGAGAGAGAGAGAGAGAGAGAGAGACTAACTAGCGAACATGCTGGTAATAAAAATATTTTAGGCGGATTACTCCGTCTTTTTTTGTTATTGCGTTTTTTATACGTATTCTTTTCCCCTTTTACATATTTCCCCAATATATATATCGATAGTTGTTCCGGTAAAGGTTTTCGTGTAGCTGATTTGTTTTTTTGTTGTCGTTCAAAATCAGTACGATATTTCCTTTTACTTATGGCACAACTATGTCCGGCAGCAGTGTGTAGAGATTACATGCTACTGCTTTTTTATAACTTGCTACATAACAGTTTGTTTGGACTGTCTTGTTATTGCTTTTATTATTCTGGCTATCCTAATAAATCGAAGCTGTTGTCGAAGGTATGTCCGACAGTATCCCATTTACCAATAAAAATTTACTAACTAATATAAAATAACAAATGAGAAAAACTTTTTTATTGATTTTGTACTCTCTGAGCTTAAGTCTCTGGTCTCAGATTGGTATAAATACCGAAGATCCCCGGTTTGATTTAGATGTACGGGGAGATGTATTTGCTTCAGGCAAAAGTAAAATTGGAGGTGCTACGGTAATGAATCCTTCCATACAATTAGAGCTTTCGGATGCCGATAAGGGGTTGCTCTTGAATCGAGTTCCTTTAACAGATCTTACACAAAAATCGCCTGTGGCTGGAGCTGTCACCGGTACACTTGTATATAACAATGGAGGAGGTGCATCTAATCAATTCGATGAAGGTGTTTATTTTTGGAAAGATGATCGATGGAAGGAGCTTTGGGGATTTCTGCCTACACAAGGAATTTCTCTTTATTATGCAAATTCTCATGTGGTAGCAGGACCTGCTGGTGGAAATAATCAATCCAATATGGTATCTATGTCTTTCACTTCAACAAGAGGAGGTGCAGCCGAGAGTCTAGTTTTACCTGAGAGCGGCTCTTATGCCTTTAATGTAAAGTTATATACAAATATTTGTAATGCTGCAGGAAATCCTATTATTCCCAGCAATGCAGGAAAGGTAGTTGTTTATGTAGGTATTTGGATTAATAATGTATTAAATGATATAAGTGAAATATTTTATCAGGTATCTCCTCTGGCAAATGGCTCTACAGCTTTGAATAGTTCAAATCTAACCAATGTAATTTTAGGATGTTCGGGTAATGCCGGGGATCAGATAGATATCCGGTTGGGATATCTACAAACAAGTGTTAGTTCAGGAGAATATATAAGAAGTCAATACTCAAGTTCGGTGAATCCTGCTTCAAATGCAACAACTATGCTCTTCTGGAAATTATAAAAATAGAAAATGTGATCGTAGAATTTTAAGCAAATTGCTTTTTTAATAAAAATGAGATAAAATGAAATTAAATACAAATAAATTATTATTAAGTATTGTTGGCTTTCTTTTTTTTATAGAAGGTTATAGTCAGGTTGGTATTAATACAATAAATCCACTGTTCGATTTAGACATCCGGGGAGATATGTTTATTTCAGGAAAGAGTAAGATGGGAGGAAGCGCTACGGATGCAATGAATCCTTCTATACAATTGGAATTGTCAGATACCGATAAAGGGTTGTTATTGAACAGGGTTTCCTTAACGAATCTATTACAAAAATCACCAGTGGCTGGAGCTGTCGATGGTACACTTGTCTATAATACGGTTCAGGATGCACCGAATCAACTATATCCGGGAGTTTATGTTTGGCGAAATAATGCTTGGCGGAGGCTGGTGGATGAGATTCCTCCTAAACATATTTCTCTTTATTATGCAAGTTCGAGTGTGATAGGAGGACTTGCTTCTGGAGGTGATCAATCCAGTATGGTATCTATGTCTTTCACTTCAACAAGAGGAGGTGCAGCCGAGAGTCTAGTTTTACCTGAGAGCGGCTCTTATGCTTTTAATGTAAAGTTATATACAACTTATTGTAATGCTGCAGGAAATAGTATTGTTCCTAGCAATGCAGGAAAGGTGGTTGTTTATGTGGGTATTTGGATCAATAATGTATTAAATGATGTTAGTGAGATATTTTATCAGGTATCTCCTCTGGCAAATGGCTCTACAGGTTTGAATGGTTCAAATCTAACTAATGTAATTTTAGGATGTTCAGGTAATGCCGGGGATCAGATAGATATCCGGCTGGGATTTCTACAAAGCAGTGTTAGTTCTGGAGAATATATAAGAAGTCAATACCAATCTTCGGTGAATCCAACTTCAAATGCAACAAGCATGCTATTTTGGAAATTGTAGATTGTTTTCACCCCTTTGAATTTCAATCGAAGGGGTTTCCTTCGCAAATACACATCCATATGCTTTATATAGAATAAAGTATTTTGCCCAATAAGTGAAAGGTAATTCTAAAACTAGATATAAAAACAATACTATCTTCTTTTTAGCGAGTTGGTATTTGTCGAATTATTCTTTTTTAGAAAAAATGCGAATAACTAAAAATGGGTAAAAGTTTTTCTTATTGTTGTTCTTTTTCATGTATGCTCCATGTAAGATGTGTTTGTAACTGTTTTTGAGTATTTGACCTTACAGAAGGTCTGTTAATGTGATATATTTATTTTGTTTTAGACTTAAATAGTATATCTAATCTAGTGTTTAATGTGTTCTTTTACAATATATTATTGATGAAAATCGTTTTCTTTTATTATTTATTTGGAGTATATTATACCCTCACAGGGAGTAAAAAGCTAAATATTGTAATATATCTGTATTTAGCTTGATAACTAACAAAGATAAAATGGAAAAATTGTTATTCATTCTGGCTACTATTTGTTTATTAGCAGCCTGCAATTCAAAAAAGAGTGAAGAGGTCACTCAGCCTGCTCTAGTTGGCATTGCAAAAAAAAATGCAATAAATGATATTTTAGAAGATGTTGGAAGATATCCTCCAACTGTATATAAGGGTATTTTACCTTGTACCAACTGTCGTGGAATAGAGACGATACTGAAAATTTATGAGCATGCTAAACTCTTTGAGTTAACAAGTAGTTACCTCGGAAAGGAACTTGAAAATAAGTTTGTCCAAAGAGGAGATTTTAATGTTGAAAAAGGATTAGGCACTAATCCGGATGGGATGGTTTATATCCTTAACTGGGATATGCCCGAAACTTATCAAATTTATTATGGATATATCAGTACTGAGCCTGATAAGCTCTTTTTATTAGATAGTAATTGCCAGATAATCGACTCGGAATATTCATTGACCATGTCAGAAATAATTGAAGATGCTGAAGACTGTTAAATAATTCTATGTTTATCGCCAAATATCAAGATGGATGTGGATCCAGTTCTATAAATTAGAAGAAAGTAACATAGAATACATTTTGCTATCTTTCAGATACACATTAATTTATGTCGACGGACTAAAATATCTAAGAGAATCGTTTTTTTATTATAATTTTTTTCTTAAACATGGCTATATTTAGCTGTTTCGGAATAATTTACAATTTATCCTAATTTGATAGTATTATGTAGTGATTACATAATACTATCTTTATTTATTAGCTTATAATAAAATTAGATCTTTGGTTATATTTGAAATAAATTCTCGTAGTAAAGTTTAAAAATTTAGCACGTTGTATTTCACCACTTCGGGTGATAAGTGTAGAGTATTTTTTTAGAGAGTCCAGCCATTTTTTATGCACCAACGATGCTTGAGTATTAGAAATACTTATCGGATCCGAAAAGTATGACCAAAGCTGGGTATAGGTTTGTTTATCATATTCAAAATAAGAAGAGTTAGACTCAATATTCAAAGAGGAAAGGTATACTAGTACTTCTGAGCTCATTTGATTTACTCCTTTCAGGATCATTCTTTCTAATAGATCTATGTATCCATATTATTCCTTTTGTATAACCCGCAATTCAGTTTCTTCTATAAAAATAAGATAATAACGTTTCTAATCTGAAGTATTGGAATCAAATGATTTGCCACCAGCTTAAAATTCAAATCTAAGCGAAATTACGCAGTATTTCCATTACCAAATCGTTAACTGATATGAAACAGGCTTTGGATATTTCTCGAAGCCTGTTTCTTTTGTATTATATTATAATCCTTTTATTTTTCATTCAGACACAAATTTCAATGGAGGGAATAAAAGGCCAACCCCAAGCCGCAAGCGGTTTTTCGGACAATCTTCCTCTTTTCCTCTCGGGCGAGCGTACTCTCCTCAAAAAGGGTTGTCTTATTTATTCTCCACCATTAGAGGAGTGTTTACAGATTTAAAAAGAAAAAAATAATCAGAGTGAAGGGGCGTTCGGGTGGCTACTCAAATGTGCTACGATAGTACTCATCCAGCAACTTCTGAATATTACTTTCCCTGTACAATATTTTGCCACCAAGTTGAATATACAGGATTTTACTATTTGTTCAGTACTCTTAGAATGTCCGGCAGCTGCCTTTCAGATACTTCTGCATCTGTTAAGAACCGTTCGCCGTCATAAGAGTCTTAGAACCTAGAAAGCTATTAACTGAGCTTTTAAAATAAGGATTAGTTTTCGATCAAGTTATTCTTTATCCTACGTTTTTGCATCTTTCTTATAATAGTGCAAATTACAGGAAGCAAGTTTTATACGCAAAAGGGGTGAATCCATGAAAAAGACTGTCATCGCGACAGTCTTTAACAAACTCAATTTTAACATCGAAAACACATTCGAAATGTCTCTTTTGAAATGTAGTAACTAAAAATATATATGAAAAAACATGCTTAAATTATCATTGTGAAAACTTCCGGACCGGTATTAAACCAAGTATGTTGACTTTATATAATTGTTAATACCAGGTCCGAAAGCAGAACTCTATTCGGTTCCAAAAGTATAAATTTCTAAAATAAACACATGAAAAAAAAGTACTTATTATTTATTGTTTTAACATTTTTTACAACTATAGCTAGTTGTAAAACTAAAATGCGGTATGTACCTATAGGGAAGACTACTACTATAATAGAGATATAATTGGTCTCTGAGAAACAAAATGTAATTACTACATCAACAGACACAAGTCGATTAGAAAATAAATACATTGTTTCATTTGCATTCTGGGATAGAAAATCATTGTTTTATGGCTTAAATGTTAAAGATCTACTGTTTTGACTAAAGTACCTATGAAGAAGACTAGCACGGCAATCGTAGTTCCTATAATTCAACCTTACGAGGTCAAAGGAGAAACTATTTATCTAGATAGACCTGATTCTTGGTTAGATAGTACTCAAAAGTATATCTGTAGGATTGGTTTAATTTTATTCGCTCTATACTTTTTAATAAGATACAGATCTAAGACATTTAAGTTTATAGGAAAGTTGGTGTTTAAAGTGTAAACTATTGTCAACTGCAATTGTTATATATAATTAGGCTGCGTTATCTACGGGCACCCAAAATCTGAGAAACTTTCCATTTTTAGGATAAATGGCTTTACCATTCCTGCGAATGCATCTATAAAAAATAAGCTTCATAGTTACACCATTTTCAACTTTATAATCGCTCATTCAAAACACCTCCTTTCTATTGAGGATCAGTCCCCTTTTAAGTTTTACGGTAGGACATAAAGCAAAACCCTGTATCCTACTACTGGGTTTGTTTTTTCAAGAAGCTATAATGTTCTGTTATAGCTTATAACTCCATACTGGTTTCATAATTGTAATGATGCTTTTGTACGGTTACAGTGTTTTGAATTTATTGCGTTATAAAGTTGATGATAAAAGTAAATTTTAAAATCAGATTAAATATAGAGCGGCACCATTTATTTGCTAAATAATTAATTATTATCTAGCACGATTCACCCTAAACACATGGTTATCTACATAAGTTATTAAGAAAATAACCAAAGCCTTCCACCGGAGGCTTTTCCATTCCTTTTAGTTTTAATCTATTATTCTTTATACCCATAAAACAATTAGACCTTTTATACGTTATTTTTATACAACACCTTTTACTACTAACTTAAAAAAGATAAATAGAGCGAAAGCCTATAGCCTGTGGAGGTTATAGGCTTTTATTTATATTTCTACAACAACTTTTTATATTTTTGTTTTGACTTATTTACATATAGAAGAGCATCCTTCTTCTTTTACAGAAGTAGAGGTGCTTTTTATATAAAATCTGATTCTATTAATCTGGATGGTAGAATCTTTGAGAACAGAAGTGTGGATAACTAGGGTTAAAGGAGCTGCGTCATGTCCTCTATAACCTTCTTTCTTTATGTTTGTTTGTTTGAAATTAGAGTGACCTAAAGTACCTGAAATGGTCTCAATTGGTATGTCTTTATTAAGTAAATAAGTGGCAAATGTATGATGTAAACAATGGAAGCTAACAAGTTGTATAAATATTGCAATATTTAGCTATCGTTTTCAAATTATAATTGATTGTAGAGGAAGATGGAACTTTAAAAACGAAATCGTTATAGTTGATAAATATATTGAAATGAACATTGTCCATCCGTTTATGGAAGGCAATGGAAGAAATACACGAATATGGTTGGACTTGACACTAAAAAAGCGATTAACAAAAATGTGCGGACTGGAGTAAAATCAATAAAAACGATTATATGAACGCAATGATAGAAAGCTCTACAAGCAGTACAAAGCTAAAGAGTCTGCTAAATAATACCCTTACAGACGAAATCAACAGCCGCGAAATGTTCATGAAAGGAATTGATTACTCATATTACTACGAAGAAAATGAATGAAAAATTGTTCTGAACAAGTATAATGGATACACTACTTAGCGACTACATAGGGACAAATTGTCCCCAGATAACTACAATAACTACCCACAAAGAACCGAAGACAAAGCGATAATGTTACCGATGTTATGTATATTTTTTTGTATTATATTTGTACCATAAAGAAATAATACATTGATAATCATATATTATTTCTTTCGAAGAAAAAGTTATTCAACTTTATCATAATGAATGATCGTACTACAGAATTGATACGTTTTAAGGTCGATATTGGAGATAGAGAGGAGGAATTTTCACATTCCTCCTAATTGGTCAAAATGGCGTTTACACAGTGGTTTGTCTTGGCTATTCTTGAAAGTATTTCAAGTATGCTATTTAGGCTTCTTTTTGATCATGTCTGTTATATAATCTGCGGTCTTTTCTGTCATCTCATCATATAATAAGGAGTTGGGTTCTCAATGTAAAATACCCTTTTAGAAAAGAGTGGTACGTCCTTTGCAGGTCGGAAAATGCTTGTTTTGTATTACCAAGATAAGAGGACAGAAGTATTATCCTAAATTCTTGGTGATAAAAGAGAAATATGGATGCTTTATTGCCTAACACGGAATTACTTCGCCATATTACTAAATCCAGATGAGAAATGAAGATTGAGGAATAGGGGGCGTAAAATATCTAAGAAGATGATGAAATTTTGACTATGAGGATAATATGATTTATCAAGGAAGTGATAAATCATATTATTCTCGAATAAATACTTATGTTTAAATCAAAAAATGGTTGAAATTCGTTTTTTTCAGATTGTTGTCCCCTTTTAATTTTACCATTCAAGTGAGTACCTTTTGGCTTTATCAAATTTAAACTGACAAGGTCAAGATGTCAAATAACAAATAATTTACTAGTAGTGTTTCTTCTATTAAGGTTACTTAGAGTAACAAATCTCCTTTTTATTAAACTAACAAAGGGGCATCCTAAACTACGATCGCCTTTTCATTCTCCACCTTTATATACTCTTTACTTTGAGCCGTTTTTATACCTCTATGCATGGCAGCTTCGACATTAGTTCCGGTTCTGGTGAAGCCAAAGTTTAGTCCGGCTATTTTACTCAAGTTTTTCGTCGGTAGACCTATCTGTTCCTGTCGAATATGCTTAATCATATTGGCAACTTCTTCGGGTGGCAAATCAACAGTATCTCTGTTCGAATCGGGTCTGTAAATAGAGAAAGAATTACACAGCTCTCTATCAAACCAAAAAAAGAAATTATTTAAGTCCTCTCTGTATGGCTCAGAATCGATATCATTGATGAACAAATAAACAGATTTTCAGGAAACATGATCTTCATGGAGGATGTATCCAGTCTGCTACAAGGAAATATTCGACAAATAAACACACATAAATACAAACCTTAATACTATCAGTCATTATCCAAAACAACAACAGGTTTCCTTTAACCAAGCTGAAAAATGAATATAGAACGTCTAAAAAGTTACATAAAATATATTTTGATATTGCGATCAATCTATATATGTCGATTCTTATAAAAAAACAAAATATGAATGAATTAGCTCAAAAAACGGATTAAATGTTTAATTTTGTAAATTATATCATTTATTGAAAAATGGCATTTATGCGGATATAACAACATACTTGACAATAAATTCAAGACTTTGTTTTTTTATAATATAGCTTGAGAGTGAGGTGAGAAGCTTGAGCGAAAACTAAATCATTTTTCTTAGAATAGATTTACAGATATTCCACGAACAGAAAAATATAAACGAATTACAATATGCAAATATAAAAAAAAACTGGAGCTGGAAAAAGGATATTAAACAATTAAAAGAAATGTTTAGGATTCTATTACCAATAGATAGATATGAGACGATTCTTTTTCTTCTTTATGGAATTATCGCTACCTTCTTTGCCACCCAAACCAATATTACAGATCAAATTGAAGGAAAAGCTGATGCCTATTTCTCTTTTGATTTTGCCTATATATTTCATCACGTGATTCAAAATGTTGAAGGACCATCCACTACTCAATTTATTTACATATCCGATCATCTATATAGGTATTGTTCTTAACTATATTTGCAACTGTTAAAGCAAAAGCAACGTTAATGGTACTTGTTGCTGCTTTTTGTATTAGTTTCTCTAATATATTTGTGTTCAGATATCTGAATAAGGTTGTAGGACTAAATGGATACATACTCTATCTAATCATATTATTTTATTCTCTATTCTCTATTCTCTATTTAAGTTTTACTATTGAATCTTTCACATTTTCGATATATGCTCTTACATTTATTCTTTATTATTCTGTATAAATAATAACATATCATTTCTAACAATTACTGTTGGCGGAATAACTATTACAAATTTCGCAAAAGGAATAATTCCGATCTTATTTATAGATAAACATAAAAAAACTATTTTAAAGCGAATCCTAATTATTGGAGGAATATTTGGAGTGCTTCTGATTATACTAGAATTTATTTTTCATATATTTTCAGCAATACAAGGTCGTCTAGATCTTTTTATTGTAAAAGAAGAGAGCATATATAAAGTAATAGATATGCTTTTGAGGACTCCTATTTTATTGCCATCTCTTATTACATATTTCCTTCATAATATAACCTTTGAAGCTATTAACGCAGGTTTAACCATTATTGGTGGCAATATTCGATTATTACAACAGTCTTTTTTCTGCCCCTCTTTGGAGTAGTTCGAAATTTTAAAAATAAACTTATATACATCCCTATTTTATTTTTTATAGTAGATATATTTATTCATGTTTTTATGAAATATGGCATTAATGATGAAATGATCTACGGAGGACACTGGGTTTTTATTGTTCCCATATTTATAGGTTGGTTGTATAAATCATTAAGCAAGAAACATACTATTCTTTTATCTTTTTAGTTATGATATTATTATTAATATTAGTAAATAATACTTATCAGATGGCTAACTTTATTGAACTTGCCATGAAATTATTTCCAGTATCTTAAACCTAGACTGATGGCTACTATTTATACTTATCTAAAGCTTTTACGGGCTCATCAATGGATCAAAATCTTTTCATTCAGCTTCTAACTTAGGGGATTTAGCCTATACTTTTCTTGCCTTTATAGGATTTTCATGCATTGCCAGCTCGATATACATAATCAATGACTGGATAGATATCGATGTTGACCGGCAACATCCAACCAAGAAAACCGACCACTTGCGTCAAAAACTGTCAGTATACAGAATGCTTTTATTATATGTGCATTTCTGATTATTCTAGGCTTTGCTATTTACCTATTTATTTTAAAAAATTTTGCAGTAACTATCCTACTTGGTTTCTATTTTCAGCTTAACATTTGCTATTGTTTTAAACTGAAACAATTGTCAATTATTGATATTACCATCGTTGCAACAGGCTTCGTTATACGGGTTTCTATTGGAAGCATTGTTACAGGAGTCAAATTATCATATTGGATTATTATTCTGACTTTCCTCCTAGCTCTATTATTAGTAGTAGGTAAAAGATGAAACGATATTGTTATCTTCACTGAAACAGGAAAAGAACTTCGAAAAAGTATTACTGGCTACAACTTGGAATTACTGAATACTATAATTATAACTATTGTAGCTATTATCATATTCAGTTATATCATGTATACAATTTCTCCGGAAGTTATCGTTCGGAATAAAGAATATGTATATTACCTCTCTATTTGTCATACTCGGACTAGTTAGGTATTTACAAGCTAGGTTATACTATTTGTGTTAATATCCATATTCAAACAGGTATAAAAAATGTCATTCCATAAAAAAAAATATAGCAGCATTTGATTTCATCCGATTTTATATTGGCACAAGCAAGCTTATAAAAGGACTTATTGTTCTATCCCCCATACTACTGTCTTGTAAATTAGGTTTCACTAAAAATAACATTGCAAAACAAAAACTCTTTTCATATTTCGTTAAAGATAAAAATATTGAAGAGTTTAATAAGCATATGCCAAAGCTATGCTCAATAGATAGATTATATTACTAAAGCTGTTGTTATGACAAGATAAAATGGCATCAAGATTAGAACATACCATTGTCATAGTGAATGCATCCATATCCAACTGGATAGAACCTTGGGCATCTAAGATAGGTATAGAAACCGTTTTAGCTACTGAAATATCAATTAAAAATAATCTCATTACCGGTTATTTCAGCTCTCCCAACCGCTACGGGCAAGAAAAAGTAAATCATTTGTTAACAGTATTCCCCAATAAGTCCGAATACATACTATATGCTAATGGAGACAGCTCCGGAGATAAAGAGCTATTAGCTTTACCGACTATACGACTTCTTTTATAAACCTAAAAAAGCGACTAATTAATTAGTCGCTTTTTTATTTGAGAATAAACTGTTCTTTTTATTTTTTGATAATCTTTTGTGTATACGACTTGTCTCCTACTTTAAATTTCAAGATATAAGTTCCCCTAGTCAGATGTGTCATATCAATTGATGAACTCACATTCGCTTGATTTAATACACGCATTCCACTAGTATTGTAAATTTGAACTTCGGAAATAGAGTCTGATGAGTCAAAATATAATATATCTGTCACAGGGTTAGGATAGATAGTTACATTTGTTGACTCCGATTCTAAAGATAAAGAAGAGCGAGTGGAGGGCAAGTAATCCGGCATATCCAATCCATCCGTAGCTGGCTTATCCCAAAAAATAAATGGATTTTGCTGAGCAATTCTTAATAAATCCGTCATTGTTTTCGAATCATCGGGATACTCAAGCTTGTATTGAACATAAAAACCTCTTAAATATCCTTTAGGCAACTCATAAAAACCATGACTTGGAGACTCTCCCAATGCTTTTTTCTCGATCTTAACTTCGAATACTCCATTTTGATGGTTTTGATAAAGCGTACTCAAAAAATTATAGTTTTCCAGATCGGGGTACCCTGATACGTTGATATATAGTTTATACCCTAGTTCTTCGTCAGTAAGTGGTCTGCAAAAACGAATTGGAGCCCAATGATAGAGCTTAGTATAGACTATCTCGGGATAATCATGCAACACTGCATAACTTATTCCCATAGGTAATACAGCCTTTTGATTTAATCCCTCAAAATCTCCTATAACTCCATTATATTGTACATTCATCCCTGTCTTATGATCCTTGAGTTGAATAACAGCCGGATTATTTAATCTATCTCCTGTTGGTAATAAATTAAAACCGTATCTATTGATATATTGAGATTTATAACCATTTGCCAGGTGAGCTATATCATTATGAATCGTTTTATCAAACCAGGTCATATATGATCTATTTTTAATAACAACTGGGTTATTATTATCTGTTTCGTTATATTGATCTGACAAATAAATTTTGATTTCATCCCTGGTGGCATTACCACACATCGCAAACAGCTGCATTGTAGCCTGAACCGAAGGTTCTGTCCAGATATTATATATTTTAGTATCACCTTCTAATAAACGCACCCGGCTATTCTTCTCCAAACGTATAGCATTTAGCCATAGCCAATCCAAATGTACGCGAGAATGATAAGTCCCATAATATTTCTCTATATTAGCCAGCTTCTCTTGATCAGAGGTGCCTTTCAGTTCTTCAAAATAAGATAATCGCTCGGCTACATTATCTGAGTTCTCAAACATCCATGCTCTCCAATGCCATAAATCAATCTGGGATCTTTTTATGGAATAGTTAGGCAACCAGGAATAATTGATATAGGCTTGTTCTTCAGACCCTAAGCTGGCAATATCAGTTTGACTTGTCATAACCTCATTTCTGAATGCACTATTCATCCAATAATATTCTCCTACGCGAACTGCTTCATATTCACCTTTGATCGTTTGTCCTGAGTCTTCTGTATAATATAAACTCACTTTTTGAACTGGTCTAGGAGCTTCCTCAATAAGAAAATCTTGCCATTGAGCTGCTGCTTTATATAAAGCAACACTTCCTTCTGCAACAAGTAATTTACAGGTCGTTTTATTAACTCCGCTGAATACGTTTGAACCTAATGCTGGAGGGAGAGGATTTAATGAAGTAATTTGCTCTAAAGTTGTACAATTTTGGAAAGCATTAGTCTCTATTAACACCAAAGATATCGGTAATATTATAGTTTTATTGAGGATATTCGAACCTTGAAAAGCCTCTGCTTTAATAGTTTTTAATCCTTCATTTAAAGTTACCGATCCATTATAGAATCGAAATGAGCAATTTGGTAAGATTTTCAAGTTGTTAGGCAGAATTACATGCCCAGTGTACTTACTAAAAGTTCCATACCATGTTTGAATTATCAGCTGTCTTTCAAAATTCTTCAAAAGATCAAACTCTGAAAAATCCAAGATAGGAGTGCCTTTACCACTGAAAACATTACCTCCCAATGTCGTTAAACTGGATTTAGCCGGATGTATGTCGATTAAGGACGATACATTTTCAAAGGCGGCATTTTCTATTGTCTCCAACGTAGAAGGCAAGACTAAAGTAGCAGACATATTCGAACCTTGAAAAGCCTCTGCTTTAATAGTTTTTAATCCTTCATTTAAAGTTACCGATCCATTATAGAATCGAAATGAGCAATTTGGTAAGATTTTCAAGTTGTTAGGCAGAATTACATGCCCAGTGTACTTACTAAAAGTTCCATACCATGTTTGAATTATCAGCTGTCTTTCAAAATTCTTCAAAAGATCAAACTCTGAAAAATCCAAGACAGGAGTGCCTTTACCACTGAAAACATTACCTCCCAATGTCGTTAAACTGGATTTAGCCGGATGTATGTCAATTAAGGACGATACATTTTCAAAGGCGGCATTTTCTATTGTCTCTAACGTAGAAGGCAAGACTAAAGTAGCAGACATATTTGCATACTGAAAAGCCTCTGCTTTAATAGTTTTTAATCCTTCATTTAAAGTTACCGATCCATTATAGAATCGAAATGAGCAATTTGGTAAGATTTCCAAGTTGTTAGGCAGAATTACATGTCCAGTGTACTTACTAAAAGTTCCATACCAGGTTTGAACGATTAATTGAGTACCAAAATTCTTCAAAAGATCAAACTCTGAAAAATCCAAGACCGGAGTACCTTTACCACTGAAAACATTACCTCCCAATGTCGTTAAACTGGATTTAGCCAGATGTATGTCAATTAAGGACGATACATTTTCAAAGGCGGCATTTTCTATTACTTGTACGCTAGATGGGAGAATAAGGGTAGAAGACATCGTAAATCCGCTAAAAGCAGAGCTTCCTATCTTTGTTACACTTTCGGGCAGAAGCAATTTGCTATAGCTTTTGTTTTGAAAAGTACCTGATGGTATCGTTCCATTTACAATATCAACATATGACATATTCAAAACCTTAAGTAAAGACATTTGCTTGATCGTTACAAAGTCGGCATCATTTATAGTACCAGTAAGGATTAATTCAACTACTTTAGTTTTCTCATCTCCCAAAGAAGTAGCCAATGTCCCGGGTACGGATACATCAATCGTTTTTGATAGTTGTGCTTGCACATATGTTATACTCAGAAAAAAGCTGAGTATAACTAAAAAAAAATTGTTGTTCATTTTGTTAATGTTTTTAATTAAAAGAGATTTCTGGAACTTAAAGTTTTATGAGAATTTAATTATGATACTAAAATTTGCTTTTATAATGATTCCTTTTAGCCAAGAATCACATCCACATCCTTATTACAAGTGTCGTTGAATTTGTTTATATTTCATAGCCGATTTACAATGGAGTATTTTTTTTAAGGGCAACTTTAGGTTAAAAAAAGATTCATGATTTGTTTGCAACTTTCTGCCTATAACTTTTGAATACATCTATACCCTCTTTTTCTTAGTATCATCGGTCAAATTCATACGGGTTAAAATGTGAATTTTTATATTGTATTTCTAGAGAACATTAAAATAACAGCGAATTGCTGTATGTAGATTTTTGTTATTTACGCTCGTTTTACGCCCGTTTTTGTATTTTGGACGTATTTCATAAGCACTCTATAAGTAATTACAAAAACACTTAAATAGGTAAGAACTCTCCTTCAATATTCTCAGTATGATAAATACATATATACTCTGGAAAGTTCTTCATTGCCCACGCAATAACTTGGAAAATTCCATTTACATAATTCTCACAATCAGTGCTAACTTTTTGCTGAGCGGTTTCTGAGGATACAATAAAATAGTGTATAGCCATAATAAATTTTTGTTAAGTTGCTTAACTGTATACATAGTGAAGCGTGAACAATAACTAAATTCGTCTTGTTGGTGTCGCAAATATCATAAATACAGTAGGTTACATCTGGGTTTTCGCATCGAAATCTAACCTATTATTCTCGTATTTGATATAAAAATTGGCGATTTTTAGGAAACAAGAATAAAAGTTAAAAGCAATATTTTTATTAATGCAAATATAATTGATTTACAGACATAATTCAAAACTTTATATTTGCATAATACCATTATGTATTGACTAATATATTTTTCTAAATACTAGAAAATAAGATTTACTTCTTCATTTAATCTGTAAAAAATCTAATATTAATCTCATCATTAACATATATATAAAACGAATATATCAAGAATGTACCATTAATTTTTGTTCTATTTTGTTATGTACATACACTATGCTGATATGTAAAGAAAATCGCCTTATTTTCCGATTGCGCGTACTTGTTATTACAAATCGGAAAATATAGAAAAACTATTAGCTAACTCAACAGAACTAAAAACATGGAAATAAGTACCATAACGACTGAAAACAATAGAATTAAAAAGGTCTTCAAGAAAATAGAACAAATAAAGAGTCAAGCAAAGGCTACACATTATGATGAATGATATCTTACAGATGTGGCTCTTTCTGCAAAATTGTCTGTCTCCCGCCGAACTTTGCAAAAATGGCGTAGCGATGGAATAATCGGATATATAAAACTTGCTGGGAAATGTTTATACTGTGAATCAGAGATTGAAAAATTACAGAAAGACAGCTACCACACTTCTTTTTAAGGAAAGGTGTTATCTTGATTTTTTAGAAAATGTAGTAAAAAGGCCTGATACGACTCAAATCATAATAATATACACAGATACTCTTATCATAGGAAACTTAAAGAAAGAAGATGTTCAACTTTTTCGAAATACAGAAGACGGCAAAATTAAAATTACGCAACCTGATATTGATTCTAGAGGACTTGGAATAGAAGGTATATTGACCAGTGAATTGTTTGGGTTGCCAACTACGATGGATGAATATACTCAGTCTATACTAGATCAACGAAATGAACTGTTAATTATTAAACAGCAAGGGCTGTTTCCTGAGCATACTTCTCGTCTTATAAGATACAATGCCTCATACTGGGCATCCTCTTTTCTTATTTATATTTATTCTTCTTGAGTATTGATCCTTTTATTGAGAAATTGTTAAAATATCGGAATATTGATCAAGATCTCTTCGAAAAAGGAATAGTTCTATTTACTTTTATCCTCAAATGTGAGTTTGACGTTAATGATTGCGGATTTAAGGTCTATAGTATATTATAATTCCTAATTAAAATAGAATAAGAACAATGAAGAATTTAGTCGAAAAGCTGAAAGAAACTTTTGAATCATTTGCAAAAGATGCAGCAAACCAAATGGAAAGTGGTAATAAGGCAGCCGGTCAGCGTGCAAGAAAGGTATCTCTGGAAATAGAGAAAGCTTTAAAGGAATTCAGAAAGAAATCCATCGAGGTATCAAAATAAGATTAATTAGTTTGGTATTTGTCGGAACTATCCGTATCGGGTAGTTCTTTTTTTTGAAAAAATATCTATGTGTTAAACATTCAATACCATCAGCTACAGCCAATAAGTCTTATTTTGCCAATTCTTCTATTTTAAGATTTAGATTTGATATAGGTTATATACTCGAACCAATTCTACATATTTACTCGTTGATGTACTTGAGTTACAATAATCAGGAAAATAATAGCCAGGATGGAACCCCAATTTTTCATATCGCGATTTTTTAAATATTGTTTTATTTTTTTTTAAGAATAAACACCATTAGTTGTATTTTCGTATTAATTAATAAGAAAGTAATATTGTAATAATTGCTTCTGTTTTAGATTTTCTTTATCTTTGTTGTTATAATCTAACCCTTTACTCAAACAATGGTCATAAAATTAACAAACATATCCACTAATAACAATCTAAAGTTTAACGATTTAGATTTGGTTGTGTGCGTTGAAATATTAGAGAGAGAGAGAGAGAGAGAGAGAGAGAGAGAGAGAGAGAGAGAGGCTAACTAGCGAACATGCTGTTAATAAAGATATTTTAGGCGGATTACTCCGTCTTTTTTTGTTATTGCGTTTTTTATACATATTCTTTTCAACTTTTACATATTTCCCCAATACATATAGTTGTTCCGGTAAAGGTTTTCGTATTTCTGATTTGTTTGTTGTCGTTCAAAATCAGTACGATATTTCCGTTTATCCATGGCACAACTATGTCCGGCAGCGGTGTGTAGAGATTACATGCTGCTGCTTTCTTATAACTTGCAGCATAACAATTTGTTTGGACTGTCTTGTTATTGCTTTTATTATTCTGGCTATCCTAATAAATCGAAGCTGTTGTCGAAGGTATGTCCGACAGTATCCCATTTACCAATAAAAATTACTAACTAATATAAAATAACAAATGAAAAAATGTTTTATACTTCTTATGTTCTTCTTAGGCATCTATTGTAATGCCCAAATCGGAGTCAATACCGAAGATCCCCGGGTGACTTTCCATATGGAAGCTTATTCGTCGGGTGCAGTAACCGGAGAAGGCTTGATCGTAACGCGATTAAAGAAATCGGAGTTGATTTCCCGTGATTCATTCTATCCTGGCGCCTTGGACGACGCTTTAGGCTTAGGTCGTGAGGGTACCTTGATTTACGTCTATGACATAGACGTTATGACCTCTAGCCCGAAGACCCAAAACGTTATTAGTGAAGATTATTATTACTTTGACGGTGTTATGTGGCAGCATGTAGGTAATTATGCCGAGAAGCAATTTTCCTATTTTGAGAAGCAGCCTATGTCTTTTTCTTTTTATGAACTTGGAACTGAGATTCCTAGCTCTTTGAATATCGAAGTTCATGGTCCCGGAATATGGAGTTACCAGTGGTATCAGGTAATCGGAAATAATGTCCATGTTCGTATTGGTAAGCCTATCGGCAGTCTCGGTACAGTTACGGGTAGCGGGGCTACTACAACGAGTTTTACTCCTACAGGCACTCTTAAAGGAACTACCCGTAATGCCGCAAATTGTGGATTTTATAAATTTTATTGTGTTGCTACGTCTAATCTGGGTACCCGTATTGAGTCGGATATTGCAGAAGTAGCAGTTGGTTGCGGAGCCAAGAACATTCAGGGTGAATGGATCAGTTTTCTGTGCTTTAATTTAGGCGCAACAGAGCAGAGTATTTCCGGACAGAAGAGCCATAGCCTGAGTTTCTCACCCGGTAACAGTTCTGACGGCCGTCATTTCTATATTTCCGGGGAGGAAACTGTTTACGGTGATTTGTATCAGTGGGGTCGAATTGGCGACGGACATGAGAAACGCGGAGTCTCGGCTGGTTTTGTCCCGGGCTCCAATGTTGCGGGTACTAACCAAGTGTCTTATAACACAACCACACCTCCTGTTTATGAGGACGGTAACCTGATAGGTGCATCTCAGCGTTATCCCTGGCGTCAGATCACTCGTTCAAGTGTTACTGCTAATAATTATTACGGTCAATTTATTATTACGAGCGAATACCAGAATTATAACTGGGCATTTAACCTTCCTTCTAGTCAGATCGATCAGTTGTGGCGTACGGGCCGTTTTGCTGCTAATGATCCTTGTGCTAAGATTAAAGAAGACGGATTGACTTACGAGACGTATTATCCGGCAACTAATGGTATTTCCGGATCGAATACCGGTTGGCGTACACCTTCTCAGGATGAATGGGGAAGTATTTACAAGGGTGGTACTATCTCTGGCTCTCCGGAGACAGCTGTCGCTAATACCTGGGAGTGGTATGGTTCTAATGGTCGGGGTTATGAAATTAAACCGGACGGTTTTACTACTACACTTTTTCTGCCTGCCTGCGGCTACCGGAGCAACGGTCTTGGTTCGCTATACTATCAGGGTAACAACGGCCTCTACTGGAGTATTAGCGCTAGCGCTACCAATGCGTCTGGCCTGAACTTTAGCAGTAGTAACGTGTACCCAGTCGGCAGCTTCTACCGTGGTCGCGGGTTCGCTTTGCGTTGTGTCAAGAATTAATAATAACGTAGAATAGAGAAGGAAAGACCTGCAAAAAATTAAGAGCAGGTCTTTTTTGTATATTCAGTATTGAAAAGCATCATCTTTATGATATATATATGATATAGCTTTCTTTATTTTACCAAACTTTTTATCGTTTATCGCCAAAATTATCGCTGGTTGTACTTATTGAAATACGGTATGTCTTTATATAAGCTTTTAGGTATAAATTGTAAATCGTCTTGTGTTGAAATATTATGTTCTTTGTAATTATAAACCGCTTTATATATGAAAAAAATAGAAAGAACCCTTTTATTCCTGTTTTTATTACCTCTTTTCCTCCTTTCGAGCCAGACTGTACAGGTTGACCTGGATTTGCCTTCCTGCCGAAATTTACAATACTTTTTGTCATTGCATAGAGGAATTGCCCAAGATACAATTGCCACAGGGCGTTTTGATGACAAAGGCAATGCTTCTTTTTTTCTTCCGGCCCGGGATTCGGGTTATAGGAATGTTGGGACTTTTTGGGTGCCTACCACAGCCAAAAAAGGTAATGTGATTTTTCACGGGGAAGATGAAATCAAAATCGGTGAATCGTCAGGCGCAAGCGCAAAGGATGACCTTATCATTGTCGTATCGGAAGAAAACTCTTTTATCCAGGAGGTTTTTAGCAGTTACGGAGATATTAATAAACGATATTCGTCTGCATATACTCTGAATGAGAAAGATTCCCTATTGAGGGAGTATAGAAATTTTCGGAAAAAGATTTTAGGGAGTGACCTGTATGCAGCCAGGCTGAGCGAACTATTGATAAGCCTGACGGGGCAGGGAAGTGCCCTTGACTTACAACAGGATACTCTGCTGCAGGAACAGAATGAGTATCTGACGAATGATTTGGACTTGAAAGACTTATATACGAGTGGTTTCTGGAATCTGGCTATTCAAGCTTGGTATCAGAGTTGCCATGATAATGACAGCTTGCTCTTAGCCGGAAGCCGTAGGCTCCTTGACAGGGCTTCGGATATTAATGTTCGCCGGGAGCTGGCGCAAACACTGATCCGCATGTTTAGTAAATATGGAAAAGATAGCCTGTTGGTATCTATGGGAACAGAGTACCTGACTATGCCTTTAAATGGTCAACCGGCACCAGAGATAAAAACAGACAGTTTATTTATTTTACCCAAGAAGAGCCTTATAGTCTTTTATGAGACCGGTTGCGGGAACTGTCATCGGGAACTGGAAGAGCTGAAAGGAAAGTATTCTCTTCTTCAGGATAATAAGATCCGTATTATAAGTATATCTGCGGATGTGGATAAGGATACTTATGAAGGTACAGCCCAAAGTTTGCCATGGTCTGATAAATATTGTGACTTACAGGGATTTGACGGAGTGAATTTTCGGAATTATGGTATAATAGGGACTCCGACTTTAATCTTAACGGATGCGGATGGTATTGTTAGAGGCAGGTATGTGAGTGTACGAGAATTATTATAGAAGTAATCATTGTTATATATCTTGAGCCATCACTAAAATTAGAGGAAGTGCAGCCGAGAGTCTAGTTTTACCTGAAAGCGGATCCTATGCCTTTAATGTAAAGTTATATACAACTTTTAGTGATGCTTCAGAAAATAGTATTCTTCCTAGCAATGCAGGAAAGGTAGTTGTTTATGTAGGTATTTGGATTAATAATGTATTAAATGATGTAAGTGAAATCTTTTTTATAGCATCTCCTTTTGCAGATGGCTCTACAGCTTTGAATGGTTCAAATCTAACCAATGTAATTTTAGGATGCTCGGGTAATGCCGGGGATCAGGTAGATATCCGGTTGGGATTTCTACAAAGCAGTGTTAGTTCAGGAGAATATATAAGAAGTCAATACTCACCTTCTGTGAATCCTGCTTCAAATGCAACAAGCATGCTATTTTGGAAATTGTAGATTGTTTTCACCCCTTCGATTGAAATTCGAAGGGGTACCTTCGCAAATGCATCCATATATTTTATATAGAATAAAGTATTTTGCCCAATAAGTGAGAAAAAATACTAATAACTAAAAATGGGTGAAAGTTTCTCTTGTTGTTGTCTTTTTTCACATATATTCTATCAGAGATTTATTTGTAACCATTTTTGAGTATTTAGCGTTACGGAGAGTCTATTGATGTGGTATATTTATTTAGTCTTAGACCTAAATAGTATATCTAATCTAGTGTTTAATGTATTCTTTTGTAAATAGATGTCTTGATTGATGAGAATCGTTTTCTTTATTATAAAATTTTTTCTTAAACACTAATATATTTAGCTGTTCCGGTGTAGTTTATAATTCATCCTAAATTGTTGTCGTTTTTTTATTTAGGGGTTACTTCTTTAGCATCTCTCTGGTACAGCTATATTTGATAGTATTATGTAGTGATTACATAATACTATTTTTATTTATAAGCTTATAATAAAATCAGATCTTTAGTTATATTTGAAATCAGCTCTCGTTGTAAGTTTAGAAATTTAGCCCGTTGTATTTCACCACTTCGGGTGATAAGTGTAGAGTATTTTTTTAGAGAGTCCAGCCATTTTTTATGCACCAACGATGCTTGAGTATTAGAAATACTTATCGGATCCGAAAAGTATGACCAAAGCTGGGTATAGGTTTGTCCATCGTACTCAAAATAAGAAGAATTAGATTCAATATTCAAAGAGGAAAAGTATACCAGTACTTCTGATCCCATTTGATTTACCCCTTTCAGTGTCATTTTTTCTAATAGATCTATGCATTCATACAATTCCTCTTGTATAACCCGTAATTCAGATTCATTAATTAAGTTTCTTTTATAAAAATAATTAATGTCCAATAGAGTTGATAATATGGTGTTTTTATCTATGATGATTTCTTGTTTACTTATTACCTGAAAATTATATTTCAATTCTTTCTGTAAATTGAGTATTTCTTGAGGGATATCAAAATCTGAATAATAGAAATTTAAGGGGACATCTTCCGTCTGGTGTATCCATTTATAATAATGGAATTTAGTAATATTAGGAAATGATATAGAGAAAATTGTGGGAAAATGATTTCCAGCCAATATGACTTTTGAATTAGTCGCATTACGAACTTTGTGTAAAACATCTATAATCTCTATAATAAC
>NZ_JADCLR010000007.1:0-296709 GCF_015233815.1 Dysgonomonas sp. GY617 | reverse complement strand
TTAAAAGACTCTGATTAGTGCAAACTAGTCAGAGTCTTTTTTTTGTTTTTATACATATCAAATACAAAAGAAAGGTTCCCGTTAAATATAACAGTACATACATGCACATACTAGACGAGAGCTAGCTTCTTTAGATTTCTCCCAAGTTTAAGGATGAGAACAATAACCAAACACAATACAATACAGCTACTATATACACTAGATTACCTCATGAACTCCCTACCTGTAAAGAATAAGAAAAAACATATCTTACATGTATATTAGATTATTTTTATTACTTTCGTTATAATAGTGTAACTAAACTAATAAATTATAATGAAAAACATTAAGACCTTATATATTGCTATTTTATTTTGTTTTCTTTTCACTACTAATCTAGTATTTGGACAATCGAGCAAAACTCTTGGTAAAACTCCTATTATATTGGCATATGTGACTTCTTCAGAAAGTGCCCCTTTACCTGATCCTACTTTTGTGACCCACATTAATTATGCTTTTGGATCTGTATCTGAATCATTTGATGATATTATAATACAAAATGAAAATCGTTTAAGAGAGATTTCAGATTTGAAGAAATCTAATCCATCTTTGAAGGTTTTATTATCTATAGGAGGATGGACTAGTGGTCGATTTAGTGAAATGGCAGCAGATACCAAATTGAGAGAACTATTTGCGCAAAACTGTAAGAGGGTCGTAGATCAATTTAATTTAGATGGTATAGATTTAGATTGGGAATACCCTACAAGTAGTATGGCTGGAATCTCTTCTTCTCCAGAAGATACGGAGAATTTTACATTGTTGATGAGAGATATACGAGCTACTATTGGACGTGATAAATTATTGACGTTAGCAAGTGCTTCCAATGCGAAGTATATAGATTTTAGAGCAATTGATAAGTATATTGATTTCGTTAATATTATGACTTATGATATGGGGCGCCCTCCCTTCCATAACTCCCCTTTATATCAGTCTGAGCATGTTCGTAAGCTATCAGCTGATGAATCAGTAGATGCTCATATAGCTGCAGATGTTCCAATAAGTAAACTCACATTAGGAGTGCCTTTCTATGGACATGGAATAAAAAAGTTTAATGATTTTGTTGATTACAAAGATTTAGTAAACTTAAAACATGAGTATACTGAAAAATGGGATTCTAAAGCACAAGTTCCTTATTTAGTTGATACAGATGGCGACTTTGTTTGTTCATTTGATAATCCTAAATCTTTAGAAATAAAATGTAAATACCTTTTGGATAGAGGAATGTTAGGGGTGATGTATTGGGAATATAATTGTGATGATACTGACGGAACTTTAAGGAAGGCTATTTATAACGCAATGACCAATCAGTAATTAATTCTAATTTAATAACTCGGGTCTATATTCGAAGTGCATGGTATCATAGTGGTACCATTTTCCACCCCAAATAAATCCATGCTTTTCGAATATCTCAACGATAAGTTTAGGTATTTGATTTTTATACTTTAAATCGATTTCTTCATTGGTGCATTTGCAATCCCATTGCCAGTAGTTCGAAAATTTCACGTTTAAATCTATTGATGTTGCAAAGCTGTGAGTACTTAATCTGTTTGTACCTTTTATAATGCGCCAGTTGAAAGTGGTAGCTCCTTGCAGATATTTTTGTAATTCGGGATGTTTATCTAGTTCCTCTGATATTTTTTGTAATTGTAGATGTACATTATTGATCTTCGTAATTCTGATCTTAGAACCAACTAATTTGGGACACCATACTATTGTAACTAGATTCTTTAGTACGTCTAGTGAATTAGATCCATACATAGCTTTCATAAAATCTTCATTCCTAATTCTTCCAGGATCACTATCTTTAGAAGGAATATAATTATTCAGGTTTTTGGGATACTCGGACTGAAGCATGTCTGATATCGATGGCTTATTTAAAAGTAATTCACCTGATTTCTTAATTCTATCATCATATATGAACTTTTGACGCTCTTTTAATATAATATATTTCCCATCATACTGTATATCAAAGTTAGGATATGCACTTATCAAGTTCTGTATTTGTTTTGGGTACTCTTGTGCCGATATTGTTGTAATAAAGAACAATAGTGCTAAAATAATAGATAAGAGTTTCATTCCTGAAATTATTTAAATGTGTCCATTATATTACTTGGAGGGCGTTGAGCTTCCAGCTCCTTTTTCATAAAGGACATATAAGGATCTATATGTTTGAAGAATTTATAGTATCCTGAGCATAGATAGTTTATTTCTTCACCTGATTGAGTCTTTGAAATCCTATTTTTAGGACATTCTCCATGACAAGCAAATAAGTACTTACATTGTTTGCATTTTGATGACAGAGACTCTGATTTCGCCAATCCAAAATCTATTTGCTGCTTAGAATACATCATTTCGGTTAAAGTCTTGGTCTTTATATTACCAAGCTTATATTGAGGGTAAACAAAGTGGTCGCAGGAATAAACATCACCATTAAATTCCATAACACCTGCATGACCGCAATTTTTGGCAAAAATGCATACTCCTGGATTTACGCCTACCCAATTAGCTAAAGCTGAATCAAAATACTGAACAAAATATGTTCCCACATCTTTCTTAACCCATTCGTCAAAGATGGCAATTAAGAAGTCACCCCATTTTTCAGGAGAAACACTCCACTCGGTAACCTTTCCTTCACTGTCTCTCTCCACAATCGGAGCGAATTGAATGTAGTGAGAATCTATGTCTTTAAAGAACTGATAAAATTCAAGGGGATAATCAATATTAAAATCATTAACTACTCCCATTATATTATATTCTACATTATGTTTTTTGAGAAGATTAATGCCTCTCATTACATGATCGAATGTCGGACGTAAATCTTTAGTTGTTCTATATTTGTCATGAAAAGGTTTTGCGCCATCTATAGAGATACCAATTAAAAAATTATTTTCTCTGAAGAACTCACACCATTTATCATTAAGGAGAGTGCCATTTGTTTGCAAGGTATTGGTTACTTGCTTGCCTCTGGCATATTTTCGTTGCAATTCAAGAGCTTTTTTGTAGAATGAAATATCACGCATCAAAGGTTCACCTCCATGCCATGTAAATAATATGGGCTGCATAGTTTGCGCCTCAATATATTGAATGATGAACCTCTCTAGAAGTTCATCACTCATTAATGTCTTACCTTTTTCAGGATATAGCTCTTTTTTCTCCAGATAGTAGCAATAAGTACATCCTAAGTTGCAAGTAGCACCTATTGATTTGAGCATTACATATAAAGGCTTTGCAAAAGGAGCATATGTTTTTGATGGCATTTAGCTGATACTTTTATTTGTGAGTATTTTAGTTGAATAAACATCCAGAAGAGAATCTCTGACCTTAGAATTCGTCAACTTTAAGATTCTTTCTATAATTATCTAAAGTTGTTTGTAATTGTTTTGTTATATTTTCGTATCCTTCTTTTCCATATAAATTATTCAATTCAGTAGGGTCTTCTTTGAGGTCGAACAATTCATTGCAATTGATATCCTGATCTTCTCCCATCAAGCCTTTTCCATAAAAGTGAATAAGCTTGTATCTGTCAGTTCTCACTCCATCATGACGGCGAACGTTATGAACTGCAGGATAGTCGTAATAGTGATAATATAAATCTTTTCTCCAGTTTTTAGGGGTGCTACCATTAAATAAAGGCTCAAGTGAAGTTCCACTCATTTCTTTAGGTTTCTCTACTCCTGCTAATGCAAGATAAGTGGGGGCAAAATCTATATTTTGGACTAAAGCTTCTGTTGTTATACTGGGTTTTATTTCTTTGGGATAGCGAATAATAAGAGGTGTTCTGAATGATTCTTCGTACATGAATCTTTTGTCAAACCATCCGTGTTCTCCCATATAGAACCCTTGATCGGAAGTATAAACAATAATAGTATTGTCCAGCAAGTTTTCTTTTTCAAGATAATCCAAAAGGCGACCTACCTCGTCATCTATTGATTTGATACATCTAAGATAATCTTTTAGGTATCTCTGAAATTTCCAATCTAATATTTCATCTTCAGAGAGTTGATCCATTTTGTTGATAAACTCCATATTTCGAGCGTGGTAAGATTTATCCCACACTTCTCGTTGTTTTGGCGTCATCTGATTCATGGCTTGTTGTAAGCCACCATCGCTCCATCCTTGATTATAGGGAGGAGTATCTTTCAATTCATTTAGTTTAAGGTCATAAATGAATGTCATTGTTTTGTCGATGGTCATATCTTGTGTGCTGGCAGCCGAACATCTGCTCTCGTAATCATCATAGAATGTTGATGGTTTGGGAAATTCTACATTTTCATATAGATCATAGTATTTTGCCTCGGGCATCCAATTTCTATGAGGTGCTTTATGATGTACTAACAAACAGAATGGTTTGTTTTTATCTCTATTTTCCAGAAAATCGATGGAATGAGTTGTAATTAAATTTGTGGCATAACCTTCTTCTCTAATATATTTTCCGTGAGAGTCTTTTGTTTTAAAACTAGGATTATAATAATCTCCTTGATCATTCAAAACTGAATAATAGTCGAAACCTTTTGGCTCACACTGCATATGCCATTTACCTACTACTGCGGTTTGATAGCCTGCTTGTTCCAACAATTCAGAAAAGAAAGTTTTGGTTGAATCAATACCCGCTCCTAGTTGTCGTTGCCCATTTTGATGGCTGTATAAGCCTGTCATCAAACATGCTCTACTGGGTGTTGACAATGAGTTTTCGACAAAGGCTTGTTGAAATAGCATGCCTTCATTAGCTAAGCGATCTAAATTAGGTGTGGGTGCTAATTTTGAAAGAGCATGTCCATAGGCACTTATTGTTTGAAACGAATGATCGTCCGTCATTATATGTATAATATTGGGACGAGATTTATTACTCTTATTTTGTTTCACTTGCCCATAACTATATGGAATTAGAATAGTTGCAGGTAAGATTATTAAGCTTATTCTTTTCAAGTTTTGCATAAATATTAGATGGTTAGGTTATTAATTTACTAAAGTAATAAGAATCAATAAGAGAATCAAGTAACAAAATAGAAGTTTTACTGATCTTTATAGAGAATATTGTAAATGCTTTTCCAGAAAATGAGCATAAAAATCGGGAACATCGCTTTCTTTTATTCCTACAATAGTTTCATTGATGTCATACTCTATTTTGCGAATGCTAGGAGTTACTTTATTTAGGATGTTATTATCTTCTTTGCTTTCGTCAATTGTTAGCCATAGATAAACAGCTTTTCCGCCATTCTTTTCTTTAGTTCTTCCTACTGAGCCGATATTGATGAATAGCTTCCCTTCCTTATTAGATGTTTTAATATGTCTAATATAAGAGAGATGTGTATGCCCTGTGATTATGATGTCTGATTTTGTTTCTTCCAACATATCTATCAATAGTTTTTCATCATGATTTTCATATATGTACTCTTCATTACTTCTTGTGCTGCCATGTACAAGCAGACATGATAGGTTATCATAATCTAAGCGAATGTCTGGCACCAATTCCGATAGATATTGTTTGTTACTATCAGTAATAGTTTCTTTTGTGTGGTTTATGGTCTTTAAGCGTGCTTCTTGTTCTTCAAGAGTATGTTTACTTAAAGCATGTACCTCATAATCGAAAGCTATTCGCTCATCATGATTTCCCATTATTGTCGGAATTTCTAGGCTTTTAATCAAGTCTATGACTTCGTTGTGCCATGGAGCGCCATCAGTAAGATCTCCTAGGCAATATATCCGATCGGCTTTGTAGTTGTCTCTTATGTCTTTTATTGTTGCTTTTAAAGCAGGTAAATTTCCATGAATGTCACTAATGATTGCTATTTTCTGCATTATTATTATATTGTGAAGTTACAAGAATCTGATGAATTATTTTTTACGATATCGGTTAGTGGAGTATGTCCCAAATTGCTATAACATGACATATACTTCCTCCTAAAACGAATAAATGAAATACCGAATGCATATATCTGATTTTTTTGAATGAATAGAATATAGCTCCGATTATATAAGATATACCTCCTCCTAAGAGCCAGTAAACAGAGTCTAAAGATCCTGTTGTTGATAATAATGTATCCACAAGAGGTTTAAATGCTATAAGAATGATAGATCCCATGAGTACGTAACAAATGGTTTCTAATTTGCTACCTGTTTTGTAATGGGCAAAACTTAATCCAGTACCTACTATGGCAACTAGCCAAACGATGGTAAACACTAGCCATCCCCAGATGCCAACTTCGCGTAACACTATTAAAGTAAATGGCGTATATGTACCTGCGATGTGGAAATAGATTGCAGCATGATCAAACTTTCGGCAAAGAACTCTTCTTGTTGGATGTGTACAAGAATGATAAACTGTTGAAGTAACATAAGACATTAGCATACAAACAATATAGATACAAACACTTGCAATAGCCCACGAACTTCCGGTTTGTATTGCCTGTTTTACAAGAAAGAATCCGGCTACAATGCCAAATATAATTCCTAATCCATGAGTCGAGGCATTAAGAAGTTCTTCTTTTTCTGAATATTGTTTATTGGTCATTACTTAATTCTGATATTATTGGATGTTTATTTCGATAGTCTAAATTTTATAGACTTAAATTCAAAATTACAATATTTAAATCAATCTATATACTTACAAAAGCACTATTACCTTATTAGGTGATGGAGCTTTTTATTTTTTTGACGTATTTTAAGTGATTCTGCAAATATATATTTAGTGGTCAAGAATAGTTATGAAAAAGTAAAATTGATAATGCAATAAGCCCTCTTTCCTTTATTTTTAATAGTTTTGTTTATTATTTAGAACAAAGAAAATTGAGAAAGAAACGAGCTAAGAAAATTATGTGGGTAACCCTGTCTATTATAGGAGTTTTTGCTATTATCGTATTTATATTTCTTCAACAAGCCCAATTTGGAAGAACTCCTACGAGAGAACGATTGGCAAGAGTTCAGAATTCAACACATTATAAAGATAAGAATTTTCAGAATCAGAGTCTTACTCCTCAGTTGACAGGAGATAAGGGATCTGTTAAAGTAATGTTTGATTTTCTTTTCGGTAGTAGAAAGAGAGTTACTCCTGTAGATGAGATCCCATCTATAAAGACCGATTTGTTGAATCTTGATGCAAGTGAAGATATTTTGGTTTGGTTTGGTCATTCCTCATATTTTATTCAGATAGACGGTAAGCGTATTTTGGTAGACCCTGTTTTTAGCGGTTCTGCTTCGCCTGTTTCGTTTACTACTAAGGCTTTTAAAGGAGCCGATAACTACAAGGCTGATGATATGCCTAATATTGACTACCTATTTATCTCTCATGATCACTGGGATCATCTTGACTATGAAACGATAGAAAAGTTGAAACCTAAAGTTGGAAAAGTAATTTGCAGTTTAGGTGTAGGTGAGCATTTCGAGTATTGGGGTTATGATATCAACAAAATAGTTGAAATGGATTGGAACGAGAATACTGTTCTTAATTCTGGTTTTACAGCATTTTGCTTGCCTGCTCGACATTTTTCGGGAAGAGGACTTTCTCCTAAGCAATCACTTTGGTCGTCTTTTCTTTTGCAAACACCAACTTTTAAAATATATCTGGGGGGAGACAGTGGCTATGATTCTCATTTTGCCTCAATAGGTAAAGATTTTGAGGGTATTGATTTAGCGATTCTTGAAAATGGACAATACGACAATGATTGGAAATACATTCATATGATGCCTGAGCAAGTTTTGCAGGCCTCCAAAGATTTAAAGGCAAAACGTTTATTACCTGTACACTCTTCTAAATTTGCCTTGTCTAAACATGCATGGGACGAACCTTTGATAAGAATTATAGAGGCTAATAAAAATAAAGAACAGGATGTAATTACTCCCATGATAGGAGAAATTGTCCATCTTAAAGATACTACTCAGGTATTTCGCCAATGGTGGGTAGGTCTTGAGTGAGAATAACTGTACATATCTCATATTACTCCATATTCATATCTAAAGTTTACGGAGGTTTAAGATCCGAATATTAATCTGCTCTTATTCTTTAGCAATTCAATTTAGTAATTTAAATTTTACCTAAAATCTATTGGTTTTCTTCCACTAATAGGTTAGTATACTTATGTCGTTATTAATTATAAAGTTTGATGAGACGAGCATTTGCCTATCATCCTAATATCTGTGTGTAATTAACCTCAATCTAGCTTTTTGAAATTATCTCCTTCGCAGATTACTTATTTCTATTCTTGCAATTTTGTAGAATGGTTTGGTAGCTGAATAAAATAGGATTTCCAATGTTATCTGTACAATAATCCATGATATTGTCCGATATTAAATAATGTATTTTTTACACTTAAAGAAAGAAATGTCTACCTTTAAAGTCTAAATCTCGACCTCTCTATCCTTATAAATTGTTTTTTTTGTAAGTACTAAAGCTTAGTGTAGTAATGCTTCAACGGAAGTAGCCTATTTTCTATATAACTATATCTCTTGTAATAGAATACTAATAAAAATACAACAACATGAGAACCTTAAAATCGTCATTATCAGTTTTACTATTATTAATAGCTCATAATCTGTTGGGAGTAATTCAAGACACAACATTCAGAGCAGATAGCAATCCTATATTTAAACACAAATATACAGCTGATCCAGCCGCCTTGGTTTATAAGGATAAGGTTTATATATATGCAGGGCATGATGAATGTCCTCCTCCCGAAAATAGATATGTAATGAATGAATGGCTTGTGTTTTCATCCCAAGACATGGAAAATTGGACAGAACATCCCGTACCTCTTAAACCTACCGATTTTAAATGGGCAAAAGGTGAAGCTTGGGCTTCGCAGGTTATTGAACGCAATGGCAAATTCTATTGGTACGTAACCGTCCAACATGAGTCGATACATGGTAAATCTATTGGAGTAGCTGTTGCTGACAATCCTTTAGGACCATTTGTTGATGCAAGAGGGTCGGCAATCATAACCAATGATATGACCACAGAATATACCCAAATATCGTGGGAAGATATAGATCCTACGGTTTGGATTGATGATAATGGACAAGCGTATTTGTTTTGGGGCAATACACAATGTTATTATGCCAAATTAAAAGAAAATATGATAGAATTGGACGGACCTATTGTGCCCGTTCATCTTCCTAATTTTACTGAAGCTCCATGGGTTCATAAATATAAGGATTGGTATTATTTATCATATGCACAATTCTTTCCCGAAAAGATAGGCTATTCTATGAGTTGTAGTATAGAAGGTCCTTGGGAATACAAAGGAATTTTAAATGAGATTGCGGGAAATTCAAATACTAACCACCAATCCATTATCGAATTTAAAGGCAAATGGTACTTCATTTACCACAATGGAGCTATCCCTACTCAGGGTGGAAGTTTCCGCCGTTCGGTATGCATCGACAGATTATACTATAATGCTGATGGAACTATAAAGAGAATACAAATGACTTCGGAAGGAGTTGCTAAAAATTAACGGAACACCATTTTTAAATCTCAGCTTGTATTTAAGAAATGTGGCATTAAATATTTACATTACTATGAAAAAAGCACTATTCATTTATTCATTTTTCCTTATTTCAGTAACTACTTTTTCGCAGCAGAAAGCAGAAGTTATAGTGAATGCCGATTTAGGACAATATAATATAGACAAACATATTTATGGGCATTTTTCCGAACATTTGGGTCGTTGTATATATGATGGTCTTTGGGTGGGCGAAAACTCGTCAATACCCAATATAAACGGAGTTCGCAAAGATATTATAGATGCCTTGAAGCACATCAAAATACCTAACCTAAGATGGCCCGGAGGATGCTTTGCTGACGAGTATCATTGGATGGATGGTATTGGAGCCAGAGAAAACAGACCCAAGATGGTTAATACTCATTGGGGTGGAGTAGTAGAAGATAATAGCTTCGGTACTCATGAGTTTCTTAATCTTTGCGAAGCATTGGGTACAGAGCCTTATATCTGTGGAAACATGGGAAGCGGAACGGTAGAAGAAATGTCGAAATGGGTTGAATATATCACTTTCGATGGTGAAAGTCCGATGGCAAACCTTCGGAAAAAAAATGGTCGCGAAAAACCTTGGAAAGTACAGTTCTGGGGTGTGGGGAACGAAAACTGGGGTTGTGGTGGGAACATGACGGCGGAGGGATATGCGGAAAATTATAGACGCTATGCTACCTATACCAGAGATTATGGTGATAACCAATTATATAAAATAGCAGGAGGGCCCAATGTTGATGATTATCATTGGATGTCTACTATGATGAAGAACATACCTCACAGAATGATGAAAGGTGTTTCTCTACATAATTATGCTTTTACTCGCAGATGGGAAGACAAAGGTGATGCTACAGGCTTTTCTGAAGATGATTATTTTTCTTTATTAGAACATGGTTCGCTAATGGATAATCTTATAATACGGCACTCTGCAATAATGGATCTGTATGATCCAGCAAAGAAAATAGGCTTGATTGTTGATGAATGGGGAGCATGGTACAATGTAGAGAAGAATACTAATCCGGGATTTCTTTTTCAGCAAAATACACTGAGAGATGCTATTCTTGCAGGTCTGGTTTTAAATACTTTCCACAAACATGCTGATAGGGTAAAAATGGCAAATATTGCACAATTGGTAAATGTACTTCAAGCATTATTTCTTACAGAGGGTGAGAAAATGTTATTGACACCTACTTATCATGTATTCGATATGTACAAAGTACATCAAGATGCAACTATGTTGCCTACTGTTGTAAAATGTGGGACGTATAGCAGACTTAATAAAAAATTAGATGCTATATCGGTATCTGCATCTAAAGATAAAAATGGAAAAGTACATGTCTCGTTTGTAAACATTGATCCGGTTAATTCCATAGATATTGATTGTAATATTAGAGGATTGATAGGGGGCAAACTGACTAGTGTAAATATAATAACAGCTACTAATACCGACAGTCATAATACATTCGACAATCCAAATATAGTTCATATTGAAGATTATAAAGGAGCTACTTATAAAAACGGAGTATTAACCTTGAAAATGCCTTCAAAATCATTAATGACAGTTGAACTAAATTGAGATATTATTCAGCTAAAATTGAAGTTTGACTTCACAAAACAAGATACCTTAATGATACATTTATGAAACAAATAATCAAAACCTTATTAATAATGTTAGCCATACTAGGCAGTAACGTATTTGCATCGACAAAATATTCATTGTCGTCTGAAAATAGCGAAAAAGATAATTTTAAAGAATGGGCACTTACTCCTCCAATGGGATGGAATAGTTGGGATTGTTATGGTCCTACTGTTGAAGAGCATGAAGTGAAAGCTAATTCTGATTATATGGCGAAGAATCTCAAGAAGTATGGCTGGGAATATATTGTAGTTGATATTCGGTGGTTTGTAGAAAACGATAAAGCAGGAGGTTATAATCAAACCGATCCTATTTATGTATTGGATGAATATGGACGTTATCTTCCTGCTGTAAATAGATTTCCTTCGGCTGCTAATGGAGCAGGGTTTAAAAAACTGGCGGATTATATTCATTCACAAGGGCTAAAGTTTGGAATACATATTATGCGTGGCGTACCTAAAGAAGCGGTAGCCCGAAAATTGCCAATAGAAGGAACAAATGGTATTACTGCCGATCAAATATACTCTACCGAATTGCAATGCGAGTGGTTGCGAGATAACTACACTATTGTAGCGAATAAACCGGGTGCACAGGAATATTACAATTCAATAATGGATTTATATGCTTCGTGGGGAGTTGATTTTATAAAGATTGATGATCTTTCGCGTCCTTACCATCAAGCAGAAATAGAGCTGATCCGAAAAGCAATTGATCAAACCAAACGGCCAATGGTTTTGAGTACATCACCAGGTGAAACACCTCTAAATAAGGGTTATCATGTAAAAGAGCATGCTAATATGTGGCGTATGGTTGATGATGTATGGGATACATGGGGACATTTAACTCATTTGATGCAAGTGGCTCAAGGTTGGTATTCGTATATATCACCTGGAACATGGCCCGATTGCGATATGATTCCTTTAGGTCGAATTTCTGTACGTGGCGAGCGTGGTGAAGATCGTATGACACGCTTAACAAAGGATGAACAATACTCGTTAATGACATTTTTTACTATCCTACGATCTCCTTTAATGTTTGGTGGAGATATGCCAAGTAACGATGCTTTTACATTGTCTTTATTAACCAACGAGGAGGTTTTGAAAATGCATCGCGAAAGTACAGATGTACGTCAGATATATCAAACGAAAGGGAAACTAGCGATAACATCACGTAATCCTAAAACGGGCGATATTTATTTGGCATTATTCAATATTCAAGATAGTAAATCGGATACTGTAGGCGTTTCATTTGCTGATGTAGGGATAAAGAATAACTCATCTATTGAAGATATGTGGAGTGGTGAAAAATTAGGAGTGTTTACAGATTCGTTTTCACGTAGACTATCTCCACACAGTTGTGGATTATATAAAATAAACAGTAAATAAGATCATGTATAGAAATAGATGGTTGAATTTATTTGAAAAATTAATCAATGCATAATATTTATTAGAGAAATGAAAAACATATGTAAAGTTTTAAGTATATCGTGTTTACTGAGTCTTTCCCTATCGGCATATTCTCAGCAGCAGGCATACGAATTTTCTTTGGATACTAAAAAGGTGGGAGCGCCTATTAAATCAACCATGTATGGACTCTTCTTTGAAGACATAAACTTTGCAGCTGATGGAGGCTTATATGCCGAATTAGTAAAAAATCGCTCTTTTGATTTTCCTCAAAATCTAATGGGGTGGAATACGTTTGGAAAAGTAGAAGTCAGAAAAGATAATCCTTTATTCGATCAGAATCCTACATATATAGTACTTTCTAATCCGGAACATCCACACAAACGAACTGGTATAGAAAATGAAGGATTCAGAGGTATGGGATTCAAGCAAAATGAAGCATATCGTTTTTCTGTATGGGCGAAAACCGAGAACTCAAACGAACCTCAAAAAATTCGGATAGATTTGCTTGATGCAAAAAATGATATTCTTGTAACTCAGTACTTAGAAATAAATTCAAGTGATTGGAGAAAATATGAAGTTAATCTAACACCCAAAGCAACAGAACCTAAAGGTCGGTTACGCATATTTTTAGACTCCAAGGGTTCAGTGGCTTTGGAACATGTTTCTCTTTTCCCTGTCAATACTTGGAAAGGGCGTGAAAACGGATTAAGAGCAGATTTAGCACAAGCATTAGCGGATATTAAACCGGGAGTATTCCGCTTTCCGGGTGGATGTATTGTAGAAGGTACTGATCTTGACACCCGCTATGATTGGAAAAAAACGGTCGGAGCAGTCGAAAACAGACCTGTAAATGAAAACAGATGGCATTACACATTTCCTCATCGTTTCTTTCCCGATTATTATCAGAGCTATGGCTTAGGTTTTTATGAATATTTTCTCTTATCGGAAGATATGGGTGCAGAACCTTTACCTGTACTGAGTTGTGGACTGTCATGCCAATATCAGAATGAAAAAGAAGAATGCCATGTGCCCGTAAAAGATTTAGGATCATACATTCAAGATGCTTTAGATTTAATAGAATTTGCTAATGGATTGCCAACCTCTACATGGGGAAAAGTGCGTGCGGATATGGGGCATCCTGCACCTTTCAACCTTAAATATATAGGTATAGGGAACGAACAGTGGGGAGAGGAGTATATAGTACGTCTAGAGCCATTTGTAAAAGAAATCAGAGCAAAATATCCTGATATTAAAATTATAGGAAGCTCGGGTCCTTCGGCAGATGGAGATAAATTTGACTACCTATGGCCAGAAATGAAAAGGCTAAAAGTTGATTTAGTAGACGAGCACTATTACAAAGATCCTAAATGGTTTCTGAACAGTGCTAAGCGATACGATAATTATGATAGAAAAGGTCCTGCTGTATTCGCCGGCGAATATGCTTGCCATGTGCCTAACAGAGACAATAATTTTGAGTCAGCACTTTATGAAGCGGCTTTTATGACGGGATTGGAACGCAATGCAGATATTGTACATATGTGTACTTATGCTCCTTTGCTTGCTCATGTAGATGCATGGCAATGGAAACCTGATATGATTTGGTTTGATAATCTAACATCCGTAAAAACGCCTAATTATTATGTGCAGCAACTTTATGCGAAAAACAAGGGAACTCATGTAATGTCTGTAACTCGAAATAATACTTCAATCTCAGGAGAAGATGACTTATATGCGTCCGCCGTGTATGATAAAGACGAGAACTGCTACATTGTAAAAATAGCTAATACGGGCAAAAGTTCGAAAGAGATCAATATCACTTTAACAGGCTTAAAGAAAAATAGTAGCTTGTCATTAGGTGAGAGCTTCGAATTGAAAGCTAATAATTTGAATATAGTTAATACACTGGAATCTCCAATGAATATAATTCCGCAGAAAGCTACTGCAAAAATAGAGGGTAACATACTTGTTGCTTCAGTTAAACCAGAGTCTTTTAGTGTATATAAAATACAACAATAAATTGTCGATTTGTAAAATCCTCCTCCTCTTAGAATTAAAATTCGCCCTATGCCTCTTGATTTTATATTTCCTTTATCATTTATGAATTGTAGGAATAATATATGTAATCAAAGCTGTATGATATTTAGACTAATTAAAGGAACAGGCTGATTTAATATCTTAATTTAAAAGTGAATACTATGAAACAAAACTGGAGATTATATTTGGGTGTATCCCTTCTCTTTCTGTCAACCCATTTTTATACGGCGAAGGCTCAAAGTAATCGGCCCTCTAAGACCGAGAAAGATTATGTTGCTTATCTTTTTGCCTATTTTACAGGAAATAAGGTAGAAGAAGAATCCATTCATTTTGCTTTAAGTAATGATGGATATAACTATTATGCTTTGAATGGAAATAATCCGATAATAGATTCTAAAAGTATCAGTTCTACAAGAGGTGTACGTGATCCTCATATACTCCGATGCGAAGATGGTAAAACATTCTATATGGTGGTTACAGACATGACATCTTCTAAAGGATGGGATTCTAATAGGGCAATGATTTTATTGAAATCCACCGATCTTGTGAACTGGACATCGAGTATTATCAATATTCAAGAGCGATATCCTAATAATGATGATCTGAAAAGAGTATGGGCTCCTCAAACAATTTATGATCATGAGGCTGATAAGTATATGGTGTATTGGTCAATGAAACATGGAAACGGACCAGATATAATTTATTATGCTTATGCTAACACCGATTTTACCGATTTGGAGGGAGAGCCGAAACCACTTTTTCTGCCTAAATCGAGAAAGTCGTGTATCGATGGAGACATCATATATAAAGATGGTCTATTTTATTTATTCTATAAAACAGAAGGTGATGGCAATGGTTTAAAACTAGCTACAACTCAATCATTAACTTCGGGTAACTGGAACGAGAAAGAAGGATACAAACAACAAACTACGGATGCCGTGGAAGGATCGAGTGTTTTTAAACTTATAAATTCAGACACATATATATTGATGTACGATGTATATATGAAAGGAAAATACCAATTTACAGAAAGTACCGATTTAGAAAATTTTACGGTTATTGACCATGAAATTTCTATGGATTTTCACCCTCGTCACGGTTCTATAATACCTATTACTCGGAAAGAAGTGAGAGCATTGGTTAATAAATGGGGCAAGCCCGATAGGTTTGTGATGCCTACTGCCAACAATCCGGTTTTGGATGGGTATTATGCTGATCCTGATATTCTCTATTCTTATAAAACCAAGAAATATTATATATACCCCACCAGTGATGGTTTTGCTAATTGGGGAGGTAGTTACTTTAAGACATTCTCATCTGATAATTTGATTGACTGGAAGGATGAAGGGGTAATTCTTGATTTAAAGAGAGACGTATCATGGGCAAATCGTAATGCTTGGGCTCCTTGCATTATTGAAAAAAAGATTGGAAACGATTATAAATACTACTATTATTTTACAGCCGCTCAAAAGATAGGGGTTGCCATTGCAGATAATCCGACAGGCCCTTTTGTTGATTCGGGGAAACCATTAATTGCTCAGAAACCCGAAGGTATAACCCGAGGGCAGGAGATAGACCCTGATGTGTTTTATGATTCGGTGAGTAAAAAAGATTACTTGTATTGGGGAAACGGGTATTTGGCAGTTGCAGAGCTTAATGAGGATATGGTATCTCTCAGACCCGAAACTCAGAAAATAATTACGCCGGATAATACTTTTAGAGAAGGTATTTATGTCTTTTATAGAAAAGGAACGTATTATTTCCTTTGGTCTGAAGATGATACCCGAAGTGAGAATTATAGAGTACGTTATGGTACTTCTCAATCGCCCACAGGTACTATAACTATACCTGAGAATAACTTGATTTTGGCAAAAGAACCTGAACTAGGGATATACGGAACGGGGCATAACTCAGTATTACAAATGCCCGATAAGGATGAGTGGCGCATTGTTTATCATAGGTTTAGCCGTCCTGACGGAATTAAGATGGGAGATGCGGCAGGCTATCATAGAGAAGTATGTATTGATAAAATAGAATTTAACGAAGATGGAAGTATTAAACCTGTAGTTCCAACTTTATAGGTGTGTTTTTCGGATTATAGATTTTATTTAGAAAGGGTTATTCTGCTGAGAGAATAGCCCTTTCATTTTATCCTTTTTGATATTCACTGGGTGTAATATTAAATTCGGTTTTGAAGCAAGATGTAAAATATTTGGGATCGGAGAAGCCTACTGAATAAGCGACTTCTGATATAGAGATCGATTTATCTTTTAGCATTTGGCAGGCATGTTTCAAGCGAATATTTCGGATGAACTCAATGGGAGATAATCCGGTCATGGTCTTTATTTTTCGATACAAAGATGACTTCGACATATTTAGATGCTCTGCAAATGTATTAATATCGAATTCTGTTTCAGCAAGATACTTTTCGATAATTACAATCGCATTATTTAGAAATTGCTCATCAATAGATGGGTACTCGAGAGTTGAAATATTGATCTCTACATTCGATTTAAATTCTTGTTGCTTGTCTTTCTTATTAGTTATAAAGTTGTTTATACGTGCCTCTAGTACTTTCAGATCAAACGGTTTCGATATATACCCGTCGGCTCCTGCATTATAACACTCTATCCGATCATCGACACTGTTTTTTGCGGTAAGCAGAATGATTGAAATATGACTTGTCTCAATATTGTTTTTCAGTGTTCTACAAAGCTCCAGACCATCCATTTCGGGCATCATTACATCACTTATAATAATGTCTATATTTGCCGTTTTTAGAATCTCCATAGCCTCTATTCCATTAGATGAGCTGAGGACATTATAACGACTCGATAGTATTTTCTGCATGGTGTGAAGTAGCTCCTCGTTATCCTCTACAAGTAGAATATTTACATTAACTTTTTCATTCTTAGTATTTGATTCTATCCACTCTTCCTCATCAATCGAAGCATCGGTAATATTTTCTTCATTAATCAGTATTTGAGTAGATTTAACTAATTCTGAATCGATGAAGCTATCCTTATCTATTGGAATGGTAATGATAAAGCATGTTCCTACATTCAACTTACTTTCAGCAGTAATAGTTCCATGATGCAGTTCTATTAAATCCTTTGTGAGCGAAAGTCCTATTCCGTTGGTTTCGCTGGCATCGGTTTTGCTATTGTAATAAAACCGTGTGAAAACGCTGCTTAAATCTTCGGGTGCTATGCCCACGCCTGTATCACTTATCTTGATAGTTAAATAAATATGATTATCTTTTTCATAAGATTGAAGATGTATTTTTATGCTTCCAGCTTCGGGAGTATATTTAAATGCATTCGAGAGTAAATTAAATACCACCTTATCTATTTTATCTGCATCAAAATAAGCCTGTATCTGATTTGGGTCAGCAGTAAATGTAAAATCGATTTTCTTTTTCTGAATAAGTGGAGAGAAATGTGTGTAACAAACATCCCTAACGAATGCGACTATCTCTCCATTGGTTATCTTAAGTTTCATATTTCCACTTTCTACCTTTCTGAAATCGAGTACTTGTTGAAGCAGCCGTTTCAAACGGTTTACATTCGATCTCATAATTCCGTATTGAGGGAGTTGCTTTTTCGATGAGGTTTCTATATCATCAATCAGACATGATATAATAGTTAGAGGAGTGAGAAAATCGTGTGAAATATTGGTGAAATAGCGTAGTTTGGTTTGCGTTAGTTCTTCAGATTTTTCTTTGTCTATCTGAGCTATTTTTAATTCATTACGAAGTTGTAAACGATTCTGCACAATGCATAATGCCCAATATAGACCAATAAAAACAAGTAGACTATAAATAAGATATGCCCACCATGTTTCGTAAAACGCAGGGAGCTTTTGTATTTTAAATTGGGTGACTTCGCTGCTCCACAATCTGTTTTCATCCGTAGCTTTTACCAAAAATGTATAAGAGCCTTTAGCCAATTGGTTGTAGGTGGCAAATTGACGATTGTTTCCTGTATATACCCAATTGTCATCAACACCTTCAAGCTTATAGGCATATTGTATTTTTCCGGGAAATGTATAGTTGAGGGACGAAAAATCAATTTCTATATTTCTATCGTCAGGATGTATAGTTAAAGTTTGAGAGGCTGCATTAAAACGAGAACCAGAAAATCCTTGAAGAATAGATTGATTCTGAATCTTAACATCGGTAATTAAAACTTTAGATGGTTTTGGGTTACCCGAGAGTTTTTCTGATGAGGTAAAAGAATTGATACCTCTATTACCTCCAAAGTATATCTTGTTGGAGCTACTCTTAAAGTAAGACCCCTTTAAAAAAGAATTAACGAGTAATCCATCCGAAGCGGTATAATCTCTCGAAGCCCCATTTTCGGGGTTGTATTCTATTATACGTTTATTCGTTGAAATCCAAGTGCGGTTGAAGTTGTCTGTTACCACATCTAGGATTGCTTCGCCAAACATTCCACAAGATTCGGTATAGTCTTGAAATTTGCCCTGAGTTTTATCATATACAATGATATTACCTTCCTTTGTCCCAATCCATATTCTATTATATCTATCAGCAGATATGGACTGAATATTATTGCTAATCAGATTGTTTTTTTTATTAGTGTAGCTCTTTATATCATATTTGTTATAATTATCGCTATTGTTAGAGGTAATTTCATAAATACCACTATTTTCGCTGCTTATCCAGATAGAGCCGTCCTTATCTTCTGTTATAGCAGTAATGCTTCCTAATGAACTATTTATATGCCTGATATCTGTCTCATTATACGATTTGATAAAAATACCACTTGTTGTAACAATCCAGATATTCTTTGCACTGTCCTCAAAAAAAATGCGGGGAGTACCTGGATTTGATTGATACGAAGTAAGGTCTATCTGATCAACTATGGATATTGATTCTCCTTTTCTGTTTAGTATATATATAGTAGGCTCGTTTTCTAAGCCTATCCAAACATTATCGGTAAAGCTGAATCCTTTTATGCAAGCAGTATTCCGAAGTCCTTGAATATCTCGTAAAGGAGGAAAATCACTGGATAGTTTTACGTCTCCTTGTTGAGGATAATAAAGATTAAGTCCCAAACGATTCTGGTTTAACCACATCACACCGTCTTTATCTTCATAAATACATGTTATGTTGGGGACTACTCTAACTTTGTTGGTAATGGCTTTTAACGGATAATTCTGAATCTCAGGTTTATTAAAGTTTATAGTAAGTGCTCCTTCGCTAAATGCTCCTATCCAAAGGTTACCGCTTCGGTCTTTTATTATCTCACTGAATATATTATTAGTTTCTTTAAATAGATAAGATATATCAGCTTGTTTAACCGATCCATCATTAGCATATTCGAGAGCATATAAACCCGAAAAGGACATTGCCCAGATATAGCCTTTTGAATCGTCTTGAACGATACTGAAAAAAGTATCTTCGGGTTGTTGACGTTCTTTATTATATATCTCTTGATAGCTATACATACTTTGTCCGGCTTTGGTGGGATCGAACTTGAAAATACCGTCACCCCAAGTACAAATCCAGTATTGTTTATGACTATCCTGAAATATTCTGAATGGGTTATTAATAGAGCCAATAGATGGATAGTGAATAAATGTATCGTCTGCTTTATTGTACTTGTGTAGCCCGCCTCTCCATAAGAGTACCCATATGTTACCTTCTGAATCTTCACTTATCGAATTTATTCCATTATTGGGTAAAGAACCCATTGGTGTTCCTGTAGGGTAAGCTTTCAGCAGTTTAAAGTCTGAATTGTATCTGTAAATACCATTTCCTAGACCAAGCCATATCGTATTATCAGTAGCCGTTAGTATCGATTTTATGTGCTGTTTTCTTACATTGGGATCGTCAAAATGTGTAATCTTAAAAGTTTCTCTATTCAATATATTCAGACCTTCTCTTGTACCTATCCAGAGATTGTTTTTTTTATCTTCAGAAATACATGTAATTTCATTGTTGGTGAGTAGAGTAGGGTTGTTTAAGTTAGATCTGAATGTCAGTAGTCGGTATGCGTCATATCGGCATAAACCATCTAAAGTACCAAACCACATGTATCCATCCCTATCCTGAAAAATCCGTTGTACCGAATTTGAAGGGAATTGTGCTATAACGGGGATAGGATTGATTGATATGGGGTTTGAACATATAGCCAAATTTGTTACAAACAGAAAGCATAGGAGTATAGAGATATAAGAATATCTATTTATGGCAAGCATTTTTAAGGGTATTTTAGATAAGGATTAATACAATATTATAAATAAATTTATTAAAAGATTCATAGAGTATCAAAAAAAAGAGACCTTTGTAGGCTGAAAGTCTAATTTGAATGATTTGTCCTACTTTAAGTGAATGATTTTTCGACCTTAATTCTCAACTTAGGTAGTATTTTTGTTATTGGAGTGTGTTCGAAATAAAAAAGATATGTAATACAAACTTTAGTTACTAGAACATAATCGACATTTTATATACTAACAAATTATTAAACTATGAAAAAAAACATTTATCTGCTGTTATTTGCGGTGGTCTGTGGCAATATATTTGCCCAGAATACTATACCCGACTGGGAAAACCCGGAGGTATTCGCCATAAATAAGGAAAACACAAGAGCTACATCCCTCCCGTTTGCGGATGAAACTTCGGCTCTGAAAAACGAATATCAAACTTCGCCTTACTATCAATTGCTAGATGGTGTATGGAAATTCTATTGGGTACCTAAAATAAGCGAAGTACCTGCTAATTTCTATAAGGAAAATTATGATGTCTCTAAATGGGCAGATATGAAAGTGCCTGCTAACTGGGAATTTAATGGATATGGCATACCCATGTATGTAAATGTAGGTTTTGGTTTTAAAGCAAAGCCTCCTCATATAGACAGAGAAGATTCTCCGACTGGTGCATACCGAAGAGAGTTTAATATCCCTGAAAATTGGGATGGACGTAGAGTATTTATCCATTTCGAAGGGGGTACAAACTCTATGTATGTATGGGTAAATGGCGAGAAAGTGGGTTATACTGAAAATGCAAAAAGCCCTGCTGAGTTTGATATCACTAAATATATTCGCAAAGGAAAAAACACATTGGCATGTGAGGTGCACAAATATAGTGATGGTTCGTATCTGGAAGATCAGGACATGTGGCGTTTAGGTGGTATCAACAGAAGTGTATATCTATATTCTACGGATCAAACCCGTATTCTAGACTTTTTTGCTCACCCCGACTTAGATAAATCATATAAGAACGGATTGTTTAGTTTAGACTTGGTGTTAAAGAACTATACTAATTCGGCAGCTGATCAAACAGTTGAAGTTGCTATTCTTGACAAGAATGGTAAAAAGGTATTCAACAACACTCAGAAAGTAAATATTCCAGCCGATAATATATTTGAAACTATTATAAAAGGCACAGTATCGTCTCCTCTTAAATGGACTGCCGAAACTCCCAATTTATATACTTTGCTGATAACACTAAAAGATAATAAAGGCAAAGTCATAGAGTCTACTTCTAATAAAATAGGATTCCGTAAAATTGAAATCACAGACGGACAAGTATTCGTGAATGGTAAAAAGGTTTATTTCAAAGGAGTAAACTTGCACGAATTTAATACTCAGACGGGGCAAGTTGTAACTCGTGAAGTTATGATGCGTAATATTCAGTTGATGAAAGAACTTAATATTAATGCTGTCCGTACATCTCACTATCCACAGCCACCACTTTGGTATCAATTGTGCGATGAATATGGTATATATTTAGTGGATGAAGCCAATTTAGAATCTCACGGTTTGGGTTATGGTCCTGATAATGTATCTAACTTTCCGGAATGGAAAGGAGCACACATGGATAGAATTATTCGTGCAGTTGAAAGAGACAAAAATCATCCATCAGTTATATTCTGGTCATTAGGAAATGAAGCTAGTAATGGCAAAGCTTTCTTCGATATGTATAAATGGGCAAAAGAAAGAGACCAAAGTCGCCCTGTTCAGTATGAGCAAGCTCATCAAAAAGACCCTAATACTGACATTCTTTGTCCTATGTATCCATCTTGGGAATCAATGAAAAGAGATGCTGCTAAAGATTTGGGTCGCCCTTATATTATGTGTGAATATGCTCACGCTATGGGTAATAGTATGGGTAACTTTCAAGAATATTGGGATTTGATGCGCACAAGTAAAAACATGCAGGGAGGTTTTATTTGGGAATGGTACAATCATGGATTCAAAACTCAAGATGAACAAGGGCGTCCTTATTGGGCTTATGGTGGCGATCTTAAGGGATATAATAAAATGAATGACGGCAACTTCTGTATAGATGGAGTTATTAGTCCTGATCAGAATTATCTGCCTCATACACATATTGTAAAGAAAGTATATCAGAATATTCTATTCAAAGCAAAAGATCTGAACAATGGTATTATCACTGTAATTAATGATTTCAAATTTACAGATCTTACGAATAAAAACTACACCTACAAATGGGTGCTTCTTAAAAATGGAGAACTATATAAAGAAGGTACTTTTGAAGCAATAGTGCCTGCTGATACACAAAAAGATGTGAAACTGAATATTCCAGCGATTAGTCCTGAAGCAGGTGCTGAATATTATTTGCAAGTATTTGCTTATAATAAAGAGAAAACACCATTTACTCCTGCTGGATTTGAAGTTGCTAAAGAAGAATTTGCTTTCAACTCTAATAACTATTTTACAGCTGCGAACTATTCGGGAACATTGAATATTGATAAGGGTGAAGATAAGATTACAGTAAAATCAGGATCGGTTAGTTATGAATTTTCTACTAAAGACGGGAAAACTCTTCTAGCAGTACAAAATGACGGAAAAAGAGTATTTCGTGAACTTCCTCGCTTAAACTTCTGGCGTGCTCCTCTTGATAACGATTTCGGATCATGGGAACAATATGCACTACGTGTATGGGATGCTGCCGGAGATAATGTTATCTATACATATAAAAATTATCAGGAAAATGGAGGAGCTATATCCTTTAATTATCAAGCGAAACTTAGAGGTATTGAAGCTACAGTTGACATTGTATATACAGTAAATACAGATGGAAGTTTAACTACAAATGCACGTTACAAAGCATTATCGGATGAGCTTCCCGAAATGATGCGTTTTGGTATGCTTATGAGCCTTCCTAAAGAGTTTAATGACTTTACTTGGTATGGACGTGGTCCTTGGGAGAATTATGTGGACAGAAATGCAGATACATTTATTGGAATTTGGAATGGTGCTGTAGAAGATCAGTATTACCCTTATATCCGTCCACAAGAAGGAGGCAATAAAACAGATGTTCGTTGGTTGACTTTGAAAGACAAATCGGGCAAAGGTATCCTCGTTAAGGGTGCACAACCTTTATCGGTGAGTGCAACCAATAATCGTCCTGAAGATCTTGATCCGGGAATGACTAAAAAGCAACAGCATGCTTCAGACATTTTACCTCGTGAAGAAGTTGTTCTTTGTGTTGATCTATTCCAGCGAGGAGTTGCGGGTTTGAATTCATGGGGAGCAAAACCTTTGGATGAATATCGATTCAGAGATAAAGAATACCAATATAGCTATACGATTAGCTTTTTGAAATAAGTGGATCTATTATAAAAAAAAGGTCTGAGACCTTAAACTTATATTTATCAGCAATTTTTTTACTAAAAAGCCCCGCTATTATTTAGCGGGGCTTCTTGTTTATAAAATAACGAGGATTTATGCCTGTGATCTAATAATACTCCTCTTTTGAATTATTCATGCACTATCTGTTCTTGATGTCTTTTACATCTTTGCTATCACTAAAAGAGTAATCGGATATTGAAATATTTGTTCGGTTATGGCTTTTCTAAAATTAGTAATAAAAAAGGTCTATGACCTTAACAAATAGATAGTATGAAAAAAATCAAGACAATTCTTTTATTCCTAATCCCTCTCATTAGTCTCTCTTATATAGGGTGTGCGGGTAAAACTAATAAACAGCCAGAATCAGAATTTCCATCAAAAGCAGAGGTTATTGAGATCATTAAAAAAGTAAATGGAAATTGGCAGGCAACTCACCCCAATCACGAAAATTCGTTTTGGCATCGTGCAGCTTATCATACCGGTAATATAGCAGCTTATGAGGTTACCAATATAGACGATTATAAGGCTTATTCTGAGGCATGGGCTGAACATAATTTATGGATGGGTGCTCAATCGGATGATAGCACCAAATGGAAATACAGTTACGGTGAAAGCGACGAGTATGTTCTCTTTGGCGATTTTCAGACCTGCTTTCAAGTATATATTGATTTGTATAATTTGAATCCTGATGAAAAGAAAATAGCCAGAGCCAAACAAGTAATGGAATATCAGATGTCGACTCCCAATAACGATTATTGGTGGTGGGCAGATGGCTTGTATATGGCAATGCCCGTAATGACAAAACTTTATAAGGTTACAAACAATGAATTGTACTTAGATAAATTATATGAATATTTTTCGTTCGCTCAGGATTTGATGTATGATTCAGAAAGCAAATTATTTTATAGGGATGCTAAATACATTTACCCAAAGCATAAAACTGATAATGGTTTGAAAGATTTTTGGGCGAGAGGTAATGGATGGGTTTTTGCTGCTCTGCCTAAAGTGTTAGAGGATCTACCCGAAACAAATACGCATAGAGCTGAATACATAAAGATTTACAAAGAAATGGCAGAAGCTATTGCTGCCAGCCAACAAACGGATGGATCGTGGACACGATCTATGCTAGATCCTCAACATGCACCAGGTCCCGAAACCAGTGGGACGGCTTTCTTTACCTACGGTTTCCTATGGGGGATAAATAATGGAATCTTAGACGAAGCCACTTATGCCCCTGTTGTAAACAATAGTTGGAAATATTTGGCTGAAACGGCACTTCAACCCGATGGTAGAGTAGGCTATGTACAACCTATTGGAGAGAAAGCCATAGCGGGGCAAGTGGTTGATGTAAATTCTACTGCCGATTTTGGTGTCGGAGCATTTCTTCTGGCAGCCTCTGAGATGGTGAAGTATGTAGATAAGAAATAAAATATAATACCTAAATATCTAACAAGAATCCTCAAAACCTTATTGCCATGAAAAGAACTTTTATTTTAATACTCTTAGTGTGTAATTACTGCTCTTATCAAGTAAAAGCAGCAGAAAAAGACTCCGATCGTACTTATTGGACGAATTTACTTTATAAAATTTCAGAGCCGGTATTGAGCAATATGAGTCGTGGCGAACTTGTAAAGAATATGCAGGTAGAAGTGAGTCCCACTTGGGATGGTCGTCGTACCAGAGTTACCTATATGGAAGCTTTCGGACGCTTGATGGCTGGTTTGGCTCCTTGGCTGAATCTGCCGGAAGATAATACACCCGAAGGTAAACAAAGAAAACAATTAACGGAATGGGCTTTAAAAAGTTATGCTTATGCAGTAGATCCTAATAGTCCCGATTATTTACAATGGGATAAAGAAGGGCAGGCACTTGTAGATGCAGCCTATGTTGCCAATAGTTTTTTGAGAGCACCTAAACAACTATGGGAACCTTTAGATGAAGTGACAAAAAAACGCTACGTTGAGGAGTTTAAGAAACTGCGTTGGGTAGATCCTCCCTATACCAATTGGTTACTGTTTTCGGCAATGATAGAAACATTCCTCATGTCAATCGACGAGCAATATGATGCGTATCGTATTCATAGTGCTATTCGCAAAATAGAAGAATGGTATGTGGGTGATGGATGGTATGCCGATGGGGAGCATTTTGCATTTGATTATTACAACAGTTACGTTATACAACCCATGTATGTAGAAGTATTGGAGGTACTTGTAGCCAAAAATAGAATGGTAAAACCTGAGACTTTAGACATAGCCCGTAAACGTATGCAACGATACGGAATTATTCTGGAAAGATTTATATCACCTGAAGCTACATTTCCCGTATTTGGAAGATCGATGACTTACCGTATGGGAGTGTTTCAACCTTTGGCTCTATTGTCATTGAACCAACAATTGCCTGAAGAATTAAGCGAAGGTCAGGTTAGGAATGCTTTGACAAGTGTAATGAAAAGAATGTTTGAAGTAAAGGGTAACTTCAATGAGAAAGGATTTCTTCAATTGGGCTTTGCTGGTCATCAACCTAATCTTGCTGATTGGTACACCAATAATGGAAGCTTATATCTTACGTCTCTTACTTTTCTTCCGTTAGGCTTACCCGCTAACCACTCGTTTTGGACAACTCCGGCCAAAGAATGGACAGCACAGAAAGCATGGTCGGGAGAAGATTTTCCGAGAGATCATGCAATCGGATTTTAATAAATATAAAAAGAAGGAGTTGAATTATTATTCAACTCCTTTGATCTGAATTTCACCTGTTGTTACAATATCAAATGTATAGTTTTGAGGAAAAGAAACCTTAAATAACTTAATGAAAACACTTTGCTAATTAGCTTTTTCCTTTCATATATCTAGGTGTCATTTTTCACTTATCGGGCAACTAGTATATCGCGTCAATATCCATTTTTAACCTAAATGTCAATTTTAGCAGTTACTTAATATTCATCCTTTACTTTTAATATCATGAAAAAACTAACCTCTTCAAAAAGCAAGGACAAGACTCTCGTATCTAGTGCTTCAAGGGTCTTTTTCTTATGTCTGATGCTCTTGGCTATTCTCTTATCTATACCCTTAAACGCACAAGGGCAGCAAAATTCTATTTCGGGGCAAATATCGGATGCTACCAACAAAGAACCTCTTGTTGGTGTTTCGGTCATTGTAAAAGGAACAACAACCGGAATACTTACCGATATTGATGGCAAGTTTTCGATTGCTGCACCTATTGGCTCTACTCTGGTTATTACATATATAGGTTTCGAAAAACAAGAGATTCCTATTGCAAATCGAACACCTCTAAACATTCAGCTGAAAGAAGACAGTCAACTTCTCGAAGATGTTGTAGTAGTGGGATATGGTGTGCAAAAAAAATCGGATGTAACGGGTTCTGTAACATCAGTATCTAAAGACCGATTGGCTAAAATACCGGTGACAAATGTCTTACAAGCTGTTCAGGGAGCCGCTGCCGGAGTAATTATAACACAACAGTCATCAGTTCCGGGTGATGCCCCTTCGGCTTTGGTTAGAGGACAGAATTCTATTAATGCAAACTCGGGTCCTTATATTGTTGTTGATGGTATTCCGATGACTAAATCGGGAGGTACTCTAAATGATATTAACCCTGCTGATATTGCCTCTATGGAGATATTGAAAGATGCTTCGGCTGTTGCTATTTATGGAACTAATGGTGCTAACGGGGTTATTCTGATTACAACAAAACGCGGAACTACGGGTAAACCAGTTATACGATATAATGGCCATGTGGGTGTTGAAAGTATGGCTCATATTTTAGAACCTCGGAATGGGGAAGAATATTTGCAAAAATTTGCGGATTGGATGAAGCAGATGGGGCGTGAGCAAACTAGCCCTGTACCTAATTATGGAGAGTTGGCAAATTACGAAGCAGGTATAACTACCGATTGGATAGATCTTGTCTCACAGACAGGTATTATACAAGATCATAATGTAAGTATATCAGGAGGAACATCAGATATGAAATACTTCTTGTCGGGAGGCTATATGGATCAGAAAGGAGTATTACAAGGATATAATTACAAGTGAGTTAGTCTTCGATCTAATTTGGATGCTGACGTAACTAAATATTTAACAATAGGTACTTCTCTTTTCCTAACCAGTCACAATAGAGACGGAGGAAGAGTAAATCTGCTGAATGCCTCAGCTATGAGTCCTTTCGGACAAATTTACAATTCCGATGGTAGTTATAAAATATATCCGATGGAGCCGGAGCAATTATTCTCTAATCCATTATTAGGGTTGACAACGGATAGAGAACGCCGATCGTTTAATGTAAATATGAACGGGTATGCAGAGGTGAGATTCTCTGGCTTTCTACAAGGATTGAGATATAAATTAAATGTCGGATATACTTATTTGCCTACACGTACATCTAGCTATACGGGACGCGAAGCAAATAATATGCTGGGTAACGGTAGCATCAGAAATACAGAGACAAATAGTTATACGATAGAAAATATTGTAATGTATACTCGCGATTGGAATAAACATCACTTCGATTTTACAGGCTTATATAGTGCACAACAGCGCAAATTTAACGAATCGACTGCCGGAGCTACTGGTTTTGTGAATGATTTATTATCGTTTAATAATCTTGGAGCCGGAGCAACACAAACAAGTGCATCCTATGCCGACAAATATTCTGCAAATTCTTCCATGGGACGTATCAATTATTCTTATGATAGTAAGTATTTATTTACACTAACAGCTCGTCGCGATGGCTCTTCAGTTTTTGGACGTAATACTTCTAAATACGGAACATTCCCTTCGGTAGCTCTAGGGTGGAATATAAACAATGAAGATTTCATGAAATCGGTTGATGCAATTGATAACTTAAAACTCAGACTTTCTTATGGAAAATCGGGTAATGAGGCAATACCAGTTTACAGAACAATATCAACATCCTCAAATAATAAAATACCTTCCAATGGTGTTGGTGAAACCGGTATGCTTTTGAGTAACCTTGGCAACTCCGATCTGGAATGGGAGAAAACAACCAGTGCAAATATTGGTATTGACTTTGCTTTTCTAAGAAGCCGTATATCGGGAACTATTGATATGTATAGCAGTAAAACTACTGACCTTTTATTATTACGTTCTATTCCTTTGGTAACGGGTTATTCACAAGTTTATGATAATCTAGGCGAAACAGCCAATAAAGGGATTGAGCTTACATTAACTACACGTAATATTGAAACTAAAAACTTCGGATGGGAAAGTACACTCGTTTTTGCAGCCAATAAAAATAAGATTGTAGACTTATATGGTGATAAAAAAGACGATTTGGGTAATAGATGGTTTATTGGTCATCCGATAAATGTAGTTTATGATTATAAAATGCAGGGAATATGGCAAGAAGATGAAATTAGTGCAGGTCTTCATAAGACTCAAGATCCAACAGCAAAAGCGGGTGATTTAAAATTTGAAGATGTAAATGGAGACGGACAGATTACTGCTGAGGATAGAGTTATATTAGGACAAACCAGCCCCAAATGGACAGCAGGTCTTACTAATACATTCCGTTATAAGAACTGGAATCTGAGCATTTTTCTTCAAACAGCCCAAGGCATGACTAAAAATAATCCTGATTTAAATTACGTGGATGAAACGGGAAAAAGAAATACACCTCGTGAGGTTGGATATTGGACATCTGAAAATAGAAATAATACAAGACCAGCTCTTTCATACTACAACACAAGAGGCTATGGATACGCTTCGGATGCAGACTATATACGTATTAAAGATATTACGCTGAGTTATGCATTTGACCCCGGAAAATTAGATAAAATAGGTATTGGAGGACTAACTGTTTATGCCAGTGGACGCAATCTTCACACATTTACCAATTGGATTGGATGGGATCCTGAATCTAGATAAATTACCAGAGGTTCTCAAAGCTGGGATAGTAATTTGAACGAATATAGAAGCTGGGAAGATAACTATCCGGTAGTGCGTACTATTGTCTTTGGTTTAAATATCACACTTAAGTAATCTAAAAAACAACAATCATGAAAAAAGGTATAATATTAATCATATCCATACTATTACTCACCTATTCGTGTAGCGATAGTTACTTAGAGGAAAAACCATATTCATCATATACCCCCGAAACTTTAAAGGATTCATTAGGGGTTGAAGCCTCACTCAAAGGTTTACATTATTCTTATGGTACAATCTGGACTTGGAGCGATCAACAAGGTTGGCTGTGTGTATGGCAGGTAGGTACCGATGTTGCCAGTGCGGCTCAGCAACAAGGTGTAGAAATTCCTTATTATGATTATACAAAGCTGACATCGTCAGACAGAGCATCCTCTTTTATATGGGAAAGATGTTACGTTCTAATCAATAATGCCAATAGTATTATTAGCGATATGGAGAGTGCATCTTCTACCGTAAAAGGGCTTAGTGAAAATGGAAAAAAACGGGCAAGTGCAGAAGCTAAATTTTTTAGAGGTTATGCCTATAATATGCTTGCAACACTTTTTGGTGGAGTCCCATTAGTGACAGAACCAACATCAGGTCCCAAAACGGATTATGTAAGAGCTTCATTAGATGATATTAATAATCTTATTATTTCTGATTTAACGTTTAGCGCACAATATCTTCCCGATATTGAATCTGTACCAACAAATTCGGGAGGAAAGCAATATGGTAGAGCGAATAAATTTATGGCTATGCAATTACTTGGCGAAGCATATATACGAGCCGGGAAACCCGAATTGGCAGAACCTCAGCTTCAATCTATAATTTCGAGTGGTAGATTTAGGTTAATAGATAAACGGTATGGTGCAAAAACAGACCTTGCCGGAGATTATTATAGCGATATGTTTTTATATGGAAATGAACGTAGATCGCAAGGAAATACTGAGACAATATGGACATTCGAACTCGAAAACACAAATACTGTTCCCGGAGGATATTCAGGAAGTCCTCAGCAAAGACGTGTCTGGACTTCTGCATATTACAATATTAGCGGAATGATTTTGTGCGATTCGTTGGGAGGTAGAGGCTTAGCCAGATTACGTTTAAGCGATTGGACTAATTACAGACTTTATAAAGATGGCGATATACGTAATTCTGAATATAGTATTAGACGAAAAATCTTTATTAACGACCCTGCTCATGTCAACTATGGTAAACAAGTACCTTATGTAGGAACAGACACGATCTACAATTTATGCCCACATACAACCAAGTGGGGTGCTTTTGATCCGAATGATACTTTTGGATATTCTACTGTTAAAGATTGGATTTTGATGCGTTTGGGAGAAACTTACTTATTGCTTGCAGAGGCGCAGTTTAAGCAAGGTAAAACAGGTGAGGCAGCTAATACAATAAACGTTCTTAGGCAAAGAGCATTTCCCGATTATCCGACTAAAGGTAAAGTCTCAGCATCAGATATAACATTAGATTTTATCCTTGACGAACGAGCCAGAGAATTGATCGGAGAAGAAAACAGACGTATGACATTGATGCGTACCGGAACCTTGGTTGAGCGTGCTAAATTAAATACAACCAAATATCAGCCCATAATAGGTTTAACCAAGACACATCTTTTGCTGCCAATACCTTTGACTGAAATTCAATTGAATAAAGATGCAGTATTAGAGCAAAATCCGGGATATGATTAATGCTTGTAATGTAATTAATAATAATTAGAAATAGTACAGGGATTTCTCTTGCATTGGAAAGAGGAATCCCATACTAAAAGATAGATGACCATAATATCATGTATAACTCACATAGATAATAATCAAGATGATAAAGTTAAAACCAATACTTCTGTACATTTTATTTAGCCTTCAAGTACCAGTTATATTTTCCACGACTTATTATATAGATTCTCAATTGGGAAACGATCGTAATTCGGGAAAGAGCTTGGCTTTGGCTTGGAAGAGTTTAGGTAAAGTAAATTCTAGCAAATTTATGCCTGGTGATACTATTTTGTTCAAAAGGAATTCTGTTTTTTCGGGACAATTGGAGTTGAGGCTTGAAGGAACAAATCAAAACTTAATTGTAGTAGGAGCTTATGGCAAAGGCAATAAACCTCAACTAAATGGGGAGGGAGAAAAACAATATACTTTGCTTCTCGAAAATTCGGCTTATTGCGTTGTTCAAGACTTGGAAATAACAAATATAGGAGGCGAAAGAAAGAATCGTAGGGTAGGGGTTTTAATTTTAGCTGAGAATAGTGGAGACAGGCATCAGATTACGATTCAGAATCTAACAGTAAAGAATGTGAATGGAAGCCTAGTAAAGAAAGACGGTTCGGGAGGAGGCATATATTGGGACAACAAAGGAGACAGTATAAAGACCCGGTTCATTGATTTGAAAATTCTTGATTGTCATGTAAAAGATTGCGGACGTAATGGCATATATTCAGGTGGATACTCTGGTCGCGACAATTGGTATCCTAGTTTGGGAGTACTTATAAAAGGTAATTTATTGGAAGGCGTTCCCGGTGATGGTATAGTCCCTATCGGATGCGATGGTGCTGTTATTGAATATAATGTGATGAAAGATTGTCCAGATATTTTATCTGCGGATGAGGCAGCCGCAGGTATATGGCCTTGGAGTTGCGATAATACAATTATCCAATACAATGAAGTAAGCGGACACAATGCAAAATGGGATGGGCAAGGTTTCGACTCGGACTATAATTGTAGAAATACAATCATACAATATAATTATAGCCACAACAATGCAGGAGGTTTTCTGCTTGTATGTAATGATGGCGACTCGTTAGGTAAAAACTGGAACATTGGCACAGATAATACAATCGTGAGATACAATGTAAGCGTAAACGATGGGTTGCGTGCTTATCCAACTAAACAAGTGGGATGGTTTTCGCCTGTTATCCATATAACAGGACCTGTAACCAATACTCAATTTTATGGCAACCTTATTGTTGTGAAGAAAAAAGGAAGTCCTGAAATTGATAAATCTATTTTGAAAATGGATGATTGGGGTAAAAAATGGGCACATAATACCCAATTTTACAACAATATATTTTATGTAGAAGACGATGCTCAAACGATATTTAAATTTGGAGGAGATACGCAAACCTTGTTTCAAGGGAATACTTATATCGGTGATATAGAGAATAAGCCAAAAGATACACAACGTTCTTCTACAAAAGTGGAAGAAGTGCAAAGGGTGCTTCAAGCAAAAGATATAAATCAGATGATTTTTGAATTAAAGTCATTGAATAAGAGTTCAGACATAAAAAAACACAAAGTTTTCGAACCCGGTAAAATATGGACAGATACAGATGGGGTACATATCAATGCACATGGGGGAGGAATACTTTATCACAATAGTAAATACTATTGGTTTGGAGAACATAAAGGTAAGGATAGTAATAATGCTTTGGTGGGAGTAATGTGTTATTCGTCAGACGATCTGTACAATTGGACAAACGAAGGTGTAGCACTTTCTGTTGTTGAGAATGATGAAAAAAGCCCTATTGCTAAAGGTTGTATTATAGAACGTCCTAAAGTTGTTTATAATGAAAAAACGAAACAGTTTGTCATGTTTTTCCATTTAGAACTAAAGGGTAAAGGATATGAAAGTGCTCATGTCGGAATTGCAACAAGCGATAAGCCGACAGGTCCTTTTCTATTCGTAAAATCATATCGTCCTAATGCCGGATATTATCCCATAGATATGTCGGAGAAACAGAAAAATCAGAAAGTAACACCTGATAATTTCCCTAAATGGTGGACTAAAGAATGGACTGCTGCTGTAAAAGATGGGTTATTTGTTCGTCGCGATTTTCAAGGAGGGCAAATGTCACGTGATATGACAGTCTATGTAGATGACGATGGTAAAGCATATCATATATACTCATCAGAAGAAAACCTAACATTACAGATTGCCGAATTATCAGATGACTATTTAAGCCACACCGGAAAATATACACGAGTGGAACCCGCAGGTCATAATGAAGCTCCTGCAATTTTCAAGAAAGACGGACACTATTTTATGATTACTTCGGGATGTACAGGATGGGCTCCTAATGCCGCTCGTTTACTTGTTGCAGACAACATTTGGGGACATTGGAAATTATATCCGAATCCATGCATTGGGAAAGATTCCGAGTTAACATTCCACTCACAAAGTACATATATTTTGCCTGTTGAAGGAAAGAAGGATGCTTTTATTTTTATGGCTGATCGATGGACTCCAAAGGATCCCATTGATGGTAGATATGTATGGCTTCCTATTCAATTTGAAAATAATATGCCAGTATTAAAGTGGTTAGATAGCTGGACTTTAGATATCTTTAAGAAATGAAGGTCTAAGACCTTTTTTAATACTTTTATTTACTTCAATCATTATGAGAAACCTTATTATACTTATCTCTTTGTTGTTGTCCCAGTTTATTTACTCCCAACAATTGATAGCCGTTGGCGATGGATGGGCAAACAATTCGGTGAATGTTACTGTATTTCGAAAGAATTCTTTGGTAACATACAAAGACACCCAGTTTATAGCCTATTATGATAATGAGGGATTTCTCACCTTAGGAAAGAGAAAATTACCTGCAGGAGAATGGAATATACATAAAACGGAATATACAGGGCATGTTAAGGATGCTCATAATGTAATCAGTATCATGGTTGATGGAGATGGCTATTTGCATGTTTCGTGGGATCATCATGGACATCCTTTACGCTATGCTAAAAGTGTAGAACCTCTGTCTCTGGAACTTGGTGAAAAGGAATCTATGACAGGTGAATTGGAAGAAAATGTTACCTATCCCGAATTTTATAAAATGCCAAATGGCGACTTGATTTTTATATATCGTGATGGTCAATCGGGAAAGGGAAATTTAGTCCTTAATAGATACGATGTGAAATCTAGAAAATGGAGTCAAATACAACGAAATTTGATTGATGGAGAAGGTAAACGTAATGGCTATGCACAATCGTGTGTAGATGATAAAGGAATTATACATATTTCGTGGGTATGGCGTGAGACGCCTGATGTAGAAACAAATCACGATCTCTGTTATGCTAAATCGTTAGATGGAGGTATAACATGGCTCAATTCACAAAATAAAAAATATACACTACCCATTATTGCCGAAACATCAGAATATATAGCCTTAATTCCTCAAAATAGCGAACTGATCAATCAGACAGCAATGACAACAGATAGTCAAGGTCGTCCATATATTGCCTCCTATTGGCGAGAACCTGACTCGGATATCCCTCAATATCACATCGTTTATAATAATGGAATAGAGTGGAAAGTTCTGAACCTTAATTTTCGGAATACACCTTTCTCATTGAAAGGAGGAGGAACAAAACGTATACCTATTGCCCGACCTCAGTTGATAGTTGATTCGAAAGGCAAAGACACAAATCTATTTTTATTATTTAGAGACGAAGAGCGGGGAGAAAAAGTGTCTATAGCAGTTGGTAAAGACATTAATGTTAGTGATTGGAAAATTCGTGATCTGACTGATTTCTCAGTTGGTTCGTGGGAGCCCAGTTTTGATACGGAATTGTGGAGAGATAGAGGACTCCTGCACATATTTGTTCAAAAAGTAGATCAGGTGGATGGAGAAGGAAAAGCGGATATTGAACCTCAGAAAGTGCAAGTTCTAGAAATTGATTCCAAAACACAGAAACAATTATTAAAATGAAAACACACAAACTTTTATATATTGGTTTTTCAGTCTTTTGTCTAATAGGGTGTAAGAATAAGACGATCCAAAATGCAGATATTAGACTACTTGCAGACAAAGATTTTTCTACAACAGTCAATAATAAAAAGGTAGGTATTTATGCTCTTGATTCGGGTAATGGCATTATAATGCAAGTAACCAATCTCGGAGGTAGAATAGTCTCACTTTGGACTCCTGATAGAAATAATAAGTACGAAGATATTGTACTCGGATATAATAATATAGAGGAATATATAAAGAACTCTAACAGTAGATTTTTAGGCTCAGTATTGGGTCGCTACGCCAATCGTATTGCAAATGGAGCATTTGAAATAGATGGAGTAAAATATCAACTTCCTCAAAATAGTGGAACAAACTGCTTGCATGGAGGAACTTTTGGTTTTGATGTAGTAGTCTGGAATGTTGATAGTGTCAGTAACAACGAAATTCATTTATCATACTTCTCTCCTGATGGAGATAATGGTTTTCCCGGCAATCTGAATGTAAAGATGGTATATACTCTTACTCCCGAAAATGAATTTAAGATTAAATATACAGCAACAACAGATAAGTCTACTCATGTGAATCTTTCTAATCATTCGTATTTTAATCTAAAAGGGGAGGGGAATGGTACAATCTTAGATCATGAATTAACCATCAATGCAGATTCTATAACTCCCATCAATGAATTTTCTATTCCTACGGGAGAGTATTTAGCAGTAGAAAATACACCTTTCGATTTTAGGACTTCTTCGGTAATCGGAAAAAGAATAAATGGGATCAATGAGCAATTGAAAAATGGAGCAGGTTATGATCATAATTGGGTATTGAATCGAAAAACAGAATCTGATGTAGAATGGGCAGTCACTTTATACGAACCCACCTCAGGCAGACAAATGCAAATATGGACAGATCAATCAGGAATCCAGATTTATACTAGCAATTTTGCAAAGGGTACTGATATTGGTAAATACAATAAACCGCATAATTACAGAGAATCAATAGCACTCGAAACGCAGAAATTTCCGGATAGTCCCAACCAACCTCACTTTCCTTCTACACGTTTAGACCCAGGACAAGTGTATATTCAGAATACGATCTATAAATTTTCAACTAAATAATTTAAATAAACAGTATCTAATGATGGCTGTCTGCTGGAATGATAACAGGCTATTGTTTTATACTTGTCAAAATATTAAAAAGGGTTGATACCTCAAAATCACAGAACAAAACATATAGAATTATGAAAAGAAAAATCTTGCTACTATTTTTATTGACTTCCTTGTCAATTAATTCTTTTAGTCAAGTCTCATTCGGAGAGCCGGCAAAGATTAATGATAATTGGAGGTTTACATTAGATGATCCTCAAAAAGCCGAAGTTGTAGACTTCAAAGATGCCAAATGGCAACAGGTAGATCTCCCTCATGACTGGAGTATAAAAGGACAGTTGAGTCCAACGTTGGCAAGTGCTACAGGGTATCTTCCGGGAGGTATCGGATGGTATCGCAAAGCTTTAAACATTCCATCCGATAAAAAAGGAGAGAAGGTATATCTTTACTTTGAGGGTGTATATAATAGAAGCGAAGTATTTGTAAATGGTCACTCTTTAGGAAAACGCCCTAACGGATATATTTCATTTATGTATGATGCAACTCCTTATATAGAATATGGAAAAGACAACATAATAGCAGTTCGAGTAGACCATAGTCAATCGGCAGATTCCAGATGGTATACAGGTTCAGGTATCTATCGAAATGTATGGTTAATATACGCCAACCCCATCCACATAGCCCAGTGGGGAGTATACACTTATCCCAAAATATCTAATAAAAAACAATCGATATTAAGTGTAGAAGTAGAAGTGCAAAATGGTTCAGATGCAAATGCTGAGTTAGTTATTCAAAACGAGCTTTTATTAGCAGATGGAACAGTTGTAGCTAAAGGGGCACAAAAACTAGCGGTTTCCTCTTCAACGAAAGCTAAAATATCTCAGGAGCTGAAAGTCAGCAATACCCAATTGTGGGATTTAGAGAATCCATATTTATATCAATTAAAAACAACAGTTTTAAAGGACGGAAAAATAATAGATCAGACCTCTACTAATACAGGTTTTCGCACATATACTTTTGACCCGAATAAAGGCTTTGCTCTCAATGGAGAGTGGATGAAGGTAAAAGGTGTATGTATTCACCATGATGCAGGAGTACTCGGTGCAGCCGTTCCTCGTGAAGTTTGGAAACGAAGGTTAGAAACTCTTAAGAGCATTGGATGTAATGCTATCAGAACAAGTCATAATCCGCAAGCACCCGATTTATATCAACTGTGTGATGAACTAGGCATGCTGGTAATGAATGAAGCATACGACGAATGGGAATTTCCTAAACGCAAATGGCTAACGGGATGGAATCAAGGAACACCCGGTTTTCAAGGAACATTCGACTTTTTTGAAGAATGGGGCGAAAGAGACTTAGCAGATATAGTACGTCGCGATCGTAACCATACCTCTATATTTGCTTGGAGTATTGGAAACGAAGTTGATTATCCGAACGATCCTTACTCGCACCCTGTGCTGAACGGATCTAATGTTGAAGGATTTACCCAACCGATATTTGGAGGTTATAAGAAAGATGCACCCGATGCTATGCGTTTGGGGATTATTGCCAAACGTTTAGCAGCAGTTGTTAGAGAGCATGATAGATCGCGTCCGGTTACCGCGGGATTAGCAGGAGTTGCTATGTCGAATGAAACAGAGTATCCCGGAGCTTTAGATATTGCAGGATACAATTATACAGAAGGTCGTTATGAAACAGATCACAAGAAATACCCTACTCGAATAATATTTGGAAGCGAAAATCGGCACGAATTGTCTGCATGGAAAGCAGTAAGAGATAACGACCATATTTTTGGGCAGTTTTTATGGACAGGTATAGATTATTTGGGTGAATCTAATAAATGGCCTTCTAGAGGATTCTATTCGGGGTTACTTGATTTTGGCGGATTTATTAAACCAAGAGGATACTTCCGACAATCTTTATGGAGCGATAAGCCGATGGCATACTTAGGTACATATCCAACTCCGGGCAAAGGCACTAGAAGTCAGATGAAAGATGTATGGTCGCAATTCGATGCTGAAAATGAAGGCGGAAATTATCAGGAAAAGACTCCTTCGATGGATGCATGGCCTATCTGGAATTACGAAAAAGGACAATCCATAAGAGTTGTATGCTATACAAATGCGGCACAGGCTAAATTATTATTGAACAATAAGACAATAGGAGATGTTAAAAGGTATGATGACAATACAGGTATCATTTATTGGGATATACCATATACCGAAGGTAAACTTGAGGTAGTAGGTATGGATAAAGATGAAAAAGAAATTAGTACCTTTGCTATTGAGTCATCAAAACGATCGTATGCGTTGACTATTCAAGCGGGAGAAACCATTATCAGTAAGGATAGAGGTTTGTCTAAGGTGGTTATACAGGTTGTTGATGAAAATGGCATACCTGTTTTACTATCGGATGAAGAAGTGACCTGTATTATCGATGGTCCTGCTCGTCTGCTAGGATTAGAAGCCAGCAATAATGAAGACATGAGCGATTACACAGATAATGTACATCGTGTTTATCATGGGCGTATATTGGCTTACATTCAGGCAACGGGACAGCAGGGTACTGCTAAAGTGAGGTTTACCTCTCCTTGGCTAAACTCAGCAGAGATTATTATTAACATCAAATAGAGAAAAGAACTATGAAACCTACATTATTTGTACTGGCAGCCGGAATGGGTAGCCGATATGGCGGACTAAAACAATTAGATGGTTTGGGTCCCAATGGCGAAACAATAATGGATTATTCCATATACGATGCGTTACAGTCGGGTTTTGGTAAAATTGTATTTGTTATAAGAAAAGCTTTTGAAGAAGAATTCAGAAAAAAGATTCTTTCTAAATACGAAAAATCAGTACCTGTAGAAGTAGTGTTTCAGGAGTTAAATGATCTTCCTAAAGGGTTTTCACCAAACCCGGAGAGAGAAAAACCATGGGGTACAAACCATGCTCTGCTAATGGGTAAGACTGTCATAAATGAACCATTTGGAATAATAAATTCTGATGACTTTTATGGTAGAGAAAGTTTCCAGCTTTTAGCGGGACAACTTAGGAATATGGAAGGCAAAACCGGTCATTATTGCATGATGGGCTATATGCTAGGTAATACATTATCTGATAGTGGTTCAGTGGCCAGAGGTGTTTGCGAAGTAGATAAAGATAATCTTCTTCTGAAAATAGTAGAGCGTACTGAGGTAAAACGTACTGAGGGTACTCCTCAATTTAAAGATGAGGACGGCACTTGGAAGAATTTAACCGATACAACTCCTGTTTCGATGAATATGTGGGGATTTACTCCAGACTATTTCGATCTTTCGGAAAAGTATTTTGTAGAATTCTTGAAAGAGAATAAAGATAAGGTTAAGGCTGAATTTCTTATTCCGACTTTAATAAATACCCTTATCGAACAGAAATTGATTGAAGTGAAGTTATTTAATACACCATCAAAATGGTTTGGAATTACATATGCAAAAGATCGTCCGGAAGCTATTTTGAAGATCAAAGACCTTGTTAAAAATAAGGTATATCCAGAAAAATTATTTTCTTAATGAACTGGTAGATTACAGATATAAAAAAGCAGAGGTAGAAAATTATTTTCTACCTCTGCTTTTTTTCTTAAAAGATAATAGTCTTAGTCCAGGTTATTCCACTTATATCAGTCAATATTAGATTGTATTCACCCTTACTTAGGTTCTGAATATTCTCGTCCTTTATTGTCAATTCAGCTTTACTACCTAGAGGTATAATTAAGCTGTGTTTGCCGGGTTTTACCTTTGCCACATATCTGTTCTCTATATCTGTTGTAGGGAATTGAGATAATTCTTTACCTTCTTGATTTAATATAATATTTCCGTTCACATCCTTTAGTGTGATGCCTATCAAGAATGAACCATAAACATCAGCCCCTTCTGTCCTGAATACCGTAAACGTCAATCCTTCATTATTGAGGCTTGCATCCGATATTTCAACGATAGGCTTTACCGATTTGTTATGTAATGGTCCCCAAACACCATTGTGAAAGTATTGGTTCGTAAAGAGAGTCATAAATAAAATAATAGCAGATCCTCCAATAATTACTTTATTCAATAGCTTCTCGCGAATAGGTAATATTCCGGAAGCTACCCATGGAAACCATTTGGTGTTACTGATTTTATGTTTTTTGAGAAGATAATTATCTAGAGAATATTTTCCTCCACCAGTAAGAAGTAGTGTGAATCCTGTAGCCATGCCAAGTATGCCTATCTGCCATTCATCTAAACAAGTTGTACCTAACCAACCCGATCCAAGTAATATTCCGGTAGCTAATGCAAGTACACCTACACTCATTAATCGGGTGAATATGCCTAACATTATAAGTAAGCCAACTATTCCTTCTATTATTGTAAAGGCAGCCATAGCCCACCAAAGGGATTCGGGATTGGAAACTAAATATTCAATCATTGGCTTTATTCCTAAAGCGTTTGGTAGAAAGTGATTGAATTTCTCTCCTATATATCCAGCTTCTTCTGGATTTAATTTATTTTCAAGGATTAATCTTCTCCAGAAAGCAGAAAAGTATGTCCATCCAACTACTAATCGTAAGGCTAAAGCAAAGCTACCTGCTAAAGAGTATGCTTGTAGCATCCCTTTATTATTATTTTGTGTCATAATTATTTAAATTATTAAGTTTTATATAAACAGCATTATTGCAGATTAACTAAAAATGTTAATCTATATTGATAAAATTGAACTTAATTGTAATTTAAATAATTAGTCGCCGATGAAGAATAAACAATGAAACCGAATCTGGATCTTTTTGTCTATCAAAGTTTTGAGATATTCTGGAGGTTGTATCTCGTAGTTCTTTAAATTTATTTTCTGTGAAAAAGAGTAAACTCTTACCTTCAGTTTTCTTCTTAATTTTTTGAGATAAATCGCTTTGAGTAACAGTAGTTATGCACGATTTGAGATCATTCTTTTTCTCAATATTGATTTGTGTATTGATCGGTATATTTAATGATTGCTTTATCTCTTGTTTGATGGGACAAGTGAAACAAAGCAAAATAGCCAGAGGCAGTAGCATTAAATAAATTCGTTTCGAACAATACATATGTAAAACTAGCTTAAAAATAATTATAGTGAACGTATAAACATATTAAACACAAAGAAGCAGATTTTGTTGTGTAAGTCTATAGATTATTACTTTTTTTAAGTATTAATCTGTTCAATTAGTGAAGGAGTAATTTAATTATTGGTAAATATTATTTGAGCTATTGCGCTTTGCCAGTAATGTCGTAAATATCTTTAATTTTATCAAGCTCTCCTTCTAAATCAAAGTTTAAGTCGTGAAGTCGTGCATCTTTAATATCGAATACCCAGCCAGCAACTTTAGGATAGCCTTTTTGATAATAAGATTTTTGCACTTCTCCCATTTTTATAACGTTGCGACATTGCTCATACGTGTTAAGTTCAACAAGGCGTCGATGTCTGGCTTCTGTGTCACCAATCGCATCTAGTTCTTTTTTATGTAGGTGATAAACATCGCGTATGCTTCGCAGCCAAGGATTAAGTATTCCATAGTCTAAATTTTTCATAGCAGCTTGTATACCACCACAACCATAGTGACCACAAACAATAATGTATTTAACGTCGAGGTATTCTACTCCATAGTTGATGACTGAAAGAGCATTCAAATCAGTGGCTATAACCATGTTTGCAATATTACGATGGATGAAAACTTCTCCCGGTTTTAACCCCATAACCTGATTAGGGTGTACTCTACTGTCTGAACAACCAATGTATAGAAAATCGGGATGTTGATCTGCTGCTAATAATTCGAATAATCCAGGATTTTCTACTTTATTCTTCTCTATCCATTTTCTGTTAGATTCAAATATTTTGTCATACTTTGCTTGGTCAGGCATAATCAATGTGTTTTTAATTTATCCGATAAAGATAATATTTGTTCAATTAATAATCACTTTTTTTTATTTCTAGTTCTTCCTTTTTCTGAATAGGTACTAAGTAAATGAGGTATTGTTAATCATATTTTATGAGAGGTAATTGCAGTGTAAGAAAGAAGGAGTAATATAAAATGTCACTTTTAGAGTACAGGTATCCATATTTGTTCTTATTATCAGTTCACCTAATTCTAATAGTTGCATACGAATTAGGTATACATTAAAAAAATAGAAGAGAGTTAGATTTTAATCTAACTCTCTTCTATTGTGTCGGGATAGCGGGATTCGAACCCACGACCCCCTGCTCCCAAAGCAGGTGCGCTAACCGGACTGCGCTACATCCCGTATTTGATTTCCCAAATGCGATGCAAAGGTATGACATATTTTTTAATAACAAAATATTTAGAGATTTTTTTTTGAAAAAATGAGATCAGCCCAATAAAATAGCTATTTTTGTAACTCAAGAAACAGAATCCATATTAGTCAATTATTTTACTATGTATAGAAATCATACATGCGGAGAGCTTAGGCTAGCAGATGAAAATAAGGAAGTTATCCTGTCAGGATGGGTGCAAAAAGTGCGTAAATTGGGAGGTGGTATCACATTTGTTGATCTTCGCGACCGTTATGGTATTACTCAATTAGCTTTTTACAAAGATGTAAACGAAGATCTTTATGAAGAAGCTAATAAGTTTGGACGTGAGTGGGTTCTACAAGTTGTAGGAACCGTTCAGGAACGCTCAAGTAAGAATAAGAATATTCCAACAGGAGATATTGAAATAGCTCCAAGCAAAGTTACAGTATTGAATTCATCAGAAACCCCACCCTTTACGATAGAGGATGAGACAGACGGGGGAGATGATATCAGAATGAAATATCGTTATTTAGATTTGAGACGTAATTCTGTTCGCAAGAATTTAGAGCTTCGTCATAAAATAGCATTCGAAACTCGCGCTTATTTGGATAAGTTAAATTTTATGGAGGTTGAAACTCCTGTTCTGATTGGGTCTACTCCTGAAGGTGCGAGAGATTTTGTCGTTCCTTCGAGAATGAATCCAGGAGAGTTTTATGCTTTACCTCAATCGCCTCAATTGTTTAAACAATTATTGATGGTATCGGGCTTCGATCGTTATTTCCAAATAGTGAAATGTTTTAGAGACGAAGATTTGCGTGCAGATCGTCAGCCTGAGTTTACTCAAATAGATTGCGAAATGTCGTTTGTAGAGCAGGAAGATGTGCTTCAAATGTTTGAGGGATTGACTAAGCATTTATTTAAAGTTGTAAAAGGTATTGATGTACCAGATTTTCCTCGTATAACATACGCTGATGCTATGAAATATTATGGATCGGACAAACCTGATACTCGCTTTGAGATGAAATTTGTTGAATTGAAAGATTTGACAACAGGTAAAGATTTCGTTGTGTTTGATAGTACCGAATACGTAGGAGCTATTTGCGCTAAAGGATGCGCCGAATATACACGTAAGCAGTTAGATGAATTGACAAACTTCGTAAAACGTCCACAAATTGGAGCTAAAGGTCTTGTATATGTAAAATGTGAAGCGGATGGAACATTTAAATCATCTGTTGATAAATTTTATGGGCAAGAAGAACTTGCTACATGGGCGAAACGGTGTAACGCAGAGGCGGGAGACTTGATCCTTATTATCTGTGGAGAAACTGAAAAAGCTCAGAAACAGTTAAGCGAACTTCGCCTAGAGGTGGGAGAGCGTTTAGGGCTTTGTGATAAGAACAAATTCAACTGTTTGTGGGTAATTGATTTTCCTTTATTGGAAAAAGATGAAGAGTTGAATAGATTCTTTGCAAAACATCATCCATTTACGAGTCCTCATAAAGAGGATATTCCATTATTGGATTCAGATCCGGCAACTGTTAGAGCCAGTGCTTATGATATGGTTATCAATGGTGTTGAAGTTGGAGGAGGTTCTGTGAGAATTCACAATAGTGAATTACAAGAGAAGATGTTTGAAGTTTTAGGATTCACTAAAGAAAAAGCTCAAGCTCAATTTGGTTTTCTTATGGATGCTTTTAAATATGGAGCACCTCCCCATGCAGGGTTGGCTTTTGGTTTAGACCGATTAGTGTCTCTATTTGCAGGGCTTGATTCTATACGTGATTGTATTGCATTTCCAAAAAATAACTCAGGACGTGATGTTATGATTGATGCTCCATCTGTAATAGATGATGAGCAATTGAAAGAATTACAGCTAGTTGTAAATCTGAAAGACTGAAGCTAACGTTAAATTCTATAAAAAAAAGGATAGCTGCTTTTGGAGCACTATCCTTTTTTTGTACATTAGGCACAGTATTATGCACCTTTGATTTTATATTATATAAGTAAAAAAAGTTAATTTGTTCAATTTTTATTGATAGTAGGTGCGCTTATTATAAGTACACTTACTATATTTGCACCCACAAAATATAATGGATAATGGGTAAAGATGAATAAAGATTGTAAAATAGGTGATCCATACAATGATTTAGGTTTTCTTATTTGGCAGATAATGAAAACATGGCAACGAGGTAAGCATAAACTATTAGATGAGTTTGGGCTTACTGGTTCGCAGATGGAGGTATTGTCAGCTGTATATCATTTGGGACAAACAGAGCAGGAAGTGACACAAATCGCAATTTCGAATGTAACAAATGTTGATCCAATGACAACATCCACAATTCTTCGAAATCTGCACAAGAAAAAATTGATCGACAGAAAAGCTAGTAAAATAGATACAAGAGCACGTGTGGTAGAAATAACAGATGATGGTACAGACCTTTTTCTAAAAGCGATAACCAAAGTACGTCTTTCTACAGATGCTCTTTTGGAACATATGGATGGTGATGCCTTAAAAGCACAGTTACGATCTTTATTGGAAGTATTAAACAAGTTAAACAATTAAATAATATTAGGTATGTTTTTGAATAGGTTAAATGTTGGGGTATTAGTGGCCTTGTTACTTGTTTCATGTGGAAACAGCAAGCAGGAAGCGCCAAAGCAGGAAGCACCGGTATATCCTACCACTGTGCTGAGTGAACAGAATACAGTTTTGGAAACTGTATATCCTGCAACAATAAAAGGACAGGAAGATATTGAGATAAGACCACGTATTGACGGTTTTATCGATGCAATCTACGTTGATGAGGGAGCTCTTGTTAGAAAAGGACAGGCATTATTCAAGATAAACTCGCCACAATCAGAGCAAGCTTTATTATCTGCTCAAGCAGCAGTAAATAGTGCACAAGCGGCTTTAAATACAGCTCAGTTGAACGTTGAACGCATACGTCCTCTTGCTCAAAAAGGTATTGTAAGTAATGTTCAGTTAGAAACTACTGAAAACGCTTATGAATCATCGAAAGCAGCTTTCGCACAAGCTCAAGCTACATTGTCTAATGCTAAAGCAACAATGGGTTGGACGAGTGTAACTAGTCCTGTTGATGGAATCGTAGGTTCAATTCCTTATCGTCAAGGTAGTCTTGTAGATAAATCTTATGTATTGACTACAGTGGCAAATACAAATAATGTATATGTTTATTTTTCTTTGAATGAAAAGGATTTAATGGACTTTTTACAAAAGGCTCCAGGAAAAACTCAAGCAGAGAAAATCAAAAATATGCCTGAATTATCTCTTATTTTAGCAGATGGAACTGTATATCCTGAGAAAGGAAAGATATCAACTATTTCGGGATTAGTAAATACTACTACCGGATCAGTTAACTTTAGAGCTGATTTCCCTAACCCTCATGGATTATTGAGAAGTGGTACTAGTGGTAAAATAAGTATACCAAGACATTTGGAAAATGTTCTGCTTGTTCCTCAAAAAGCAACGTTTGCACAACAAGACAAAGTGTTAGTATATAAGGTTCAAGGAGATTCAGTGGTTCAAACACCTATTACTGTATTACAAACACCCGGAGGTCAAGAATATGCTGTAACAGCTGGACTTTCTGCTGGAGATAGAATTGTAGCAGATGGAGTTGCAACATTAACCAACGGAAAGAAAATTAAAGTTCAATAATTTTAGTTTTCCATATTAAGGTCATAGACCTGTTATTGCCTCATTTCTTGCAGTTAAATAAGAGTGGACGGCAATAGCGAAATACGATACATAAAAATATAAACTATAAAATACAATGTTAAAAACTTTTATAGAGAGACCTGTATTATCTACTGTAATCTCGGTTATTATAGTGGTATTGGGTATTATAGGACTGGTGACTCTGCCAGTGGAGCAATATCCAGATATTGCCCCTCCTACCGTCCAAATTAGTACGATGTACGATGGAGCCAACGCTGACGTGGTGATGAATAGCGTTGTAGTTCCTATTGAAGAGCAAGTGAATGGTGTAGAAGGTATGACATATATGACATCTTCTGCTTCAAATAATGGTCAAGCAACTATTACTGTATACTTCAAACAAGGTATCAATCCTGATATTGCGGCGGTAAACGTTCAAAACATGGTTGCCCGTGCAACTCCATTGTTGCCCGCAGAAGTTGTTAAAGTAGGGGTTACTGTAAGAAAGCAACAAAGTAGTACTATTTTGTTCTTAGCTTTATCTAGTGATAATTCAGACTATGACGGGCAGTTTATACAGAACTATGCAAATATCAATATCTTACCTCAGATCAAACGTGTATATGGGGTAGGAGATGCTATGGTATATGGAGCGAAAGACTACTCGATGCGTATCTGGCTTAAGCCTGATTTGATGACTACTTATCAAATTTCGCCAACGGAAGTTATTGCTGCGTTAACAGATCAGAATATTGAGGCTGCTCCAGGTGAGTTGGGACAAAACAGTAATCAGTCATTTCAATATACATTAAAGTATACTGGACGATTAAAATCTGCTGAGCAATTTGGAGATATAATTGTTCGTTCTCAAAATGGACAGGTTTTAAGAGTTAGAGACGTTGCTGATGTTGAATTAGGATCGTTGAATTATACAGTACATTCTTTAACAAATGGTGCAGAATCAGTTGTTATTTCTATTAGCCAGACTGCAGGGTCGAATGCTCAGGAAGTAATTAATAATATTCAGCAGACTTTAGACGAGGCTTCAGTTTCATTTCCTCCAGGTATGAAAGTGAGTTATTTGATGAATGCTAATGAATTTTTATCGGCATCTATCGAAAAAGTAATTCACACTCTGATTGAGGCTTTCATTCTTGTGTTTATTGTGGTATTCGTGTTCCTTCAGGATTTTCGTTCTACACTGATTCCTGCTATTGCGGTTCCAGTTGCAATTATAGGTACATTCTTCTTTTTGCAGATGTTCGGATTCTCAATCAACTTGTTGACTTTATTTGCTTTGGTTCTGGCGATCGGTATTGTCGTCGATGATGCGATAGTCGTCGTCGAGGCGGTGCATGCTCAGTTAGACTCAGGAGTTAAAGATCCTAAGGTGGCAACAATGGCTGCGATGAAAGAAATTGCTCCTGCAATTGTTTCTATTACATTAGTAATGGCTGCGGTATTTATTCCTGTAAGTTTTATTGGAGGAACAAGCGGTATATTCTATAAACAATTTGGATTAACTCTGGCAATTGCGATTGTTATTTCAGCTGTTAATGCATTAACATTGAGTCCCGCTTTATGTGCTCTGTTCTTGAAGCCTCACGAAGAAGGGCATGTTGAGAAAAAAAGCTTAATCAAGCGTTTTTATTACAGTTTTAATATTGCGTTTAATGCTGCAACTCAAAAATATAAAACAAGTCTTCACTTCTTAGGACGAAAAGGTCACCGTTGGATTACAGTAGCTATTATTGCTGTAAGTTCAGGTATTCTGTTCTATTTGATGAGTATGATTCCTACAGGATTCGTTCCTCAAGAAGATGGTGGAGGCGTTATGGGTATGATTACTTTACCTCCGGGAGCGTCTCTTGAAAGAACAGACTCTTTGGTTACAGAAGTAACTAAAATAGCAAAAGATATAGAGGGTGTAGACATTGTAACCAGTATCTCGGGTGTAAGTTTTATGAGTGGATTGGGTAGCTCTTATGCATCAATGATTGTAAAAATGGTGCCATGGGGAGATCGTAAAATAAATACAAACGAAGTAGCTAGTATTTTGACGCAAAATACAGCTCATATACAAGATGCAACATTTATGTTTTTTGGTATGCCAACACTACAAGGGTTTGGTTTGAGTACAGGGGTTGAAATGAAACTTCAGGATAAAACAGGTGGAGATATTCATAAATTCTATGATATAACTAACAAGTTTTTGGATGAGGTGAAAGCTAGCGATAAAGTAATGATGGCGATGACAACCTTTAACCCAAATTTCCCTCAAAAACAAATTGAGGCGAATATGGCAAAGATAAAAGATGCAGGTTTAGGTCTTTCTGATGTAATGACAACCATGCAGGCTTATATCGGTAGTATGTATGTGTCGAACTTTAACTTATATGGTAAACAATTTAGGGTAGTGGTACAAGCTTCGCCCGAATACAGATCTAGCATTGAAGATTTAGGTAAGATATTTATCCGTACTTCAAGTGGAGAAATGGCACCTATAACAGAGTTCTTGAATATTACAGATGTTACAGGGCCACAGGCTTTGACTCGTTTCAATATGTTCTCATCAATGGATGTAACTATCATTCCTAACTTTTACAAAGGATATAGTTCGGGAGACGTTATTCAATTGGTTGACGAGGTTAGTAAAACAGCACTTCCTCAAGGTTTTGGATATGAGTATTCAGGCATGACTCGTGAAGAGGTTGGTAGTGGAAGCCAAACGGTAATGATCTTTGGTCTTTGTTTGATCTTCGTTTATCTTCTGTTAGCTGCTCTATATGAAAGTTATATCCTTCCATTGGCGGTAATTATATCATTACCAGTTGGTCTTGCAGGTGTATTCATCTTTATCTTTGTAGCCATGATAGGAGGTAGTGGTATTGTAAATAACATTTACGTCCAGATATCCTTAGTCATGTTGATTGGTCTATTGGCTAAGAATGCAATTTTGATTGTAGAATATGCTATACAGCGTCGTCAACAAGGAATGAGTATTGTTGATGCAGCTATCAATGGTGCAGTAGCACGTTTGCGTCCTATCTTGATGACATCTTTCGCCTTTATCTTCGGTCTTATGCCTTTGATGTTTGCATCAGGTGCAGGTGCTATTGGTAACAGATCTATTGGTATTAGTGCCATTGGAGGTATGTTTATTGGTACTATGATTGGAGTATTGGTGATTCCGTCCCTATATATCATTTTCCAGAATATACAGGAAAAATTTAGTAAATCTGGAGTGTTGAATTCTGAGGATAAGACAATAGCAAGCAAGTAAATAGAAATTAAATATGAACAAGAAATATATCAAAGGAATTATTCTATTGGGGCTAACCGCCTCAATAGGATTCAGTTCCTGTCAGGTTGTCAATAAATATAAAACTCCTGAGGTTGATTCAGAGGAGTTATTCAGAGATGAAAATCCGACTGATACTACATCTATTGCGGACCTTTCGTGGAGAGAGTACTTCAAAGATCCTATTCTTCAGGCTTTGATTGAGGAAGGCTTAGAGCAAAATTTTGATATGCAAATAGCAATGACTCGTATTCAACAAGCTGAGGCTAGTTTGAGTATGGCACGTGCTGCTTACTTTCCTAATGTAGCATTGGTTGGTCAATTTAATCAATCAAGAACTAGTATTAATGATGCTGGTGTTAAAGATGTTTTGGGATATAGCTCTACTCAATATGGTTTAGGTATAGCTGTAACATGGGAAGCTGACCTTTGGGGTAAGTTGAATAGACAAGCTCGTGCTTCGTTTGCTCAAATGCTATCAACTCATGCATATCGCGATTTAATACAAACATCTCTTATATCTAATATTGCTACATCATACTATTCTTTGATGGCATTGGATGAGCAATTGAGAGTTACTAAAGAGACTGTTGAATTATTGAGACAAAGTAGCGAAACAATGCAGGCATTGAAAGATGCGGGTATGTTGAATGGTGCTGCTGTAGAGCAAAGTAAAGGTTTAATGTATGGTACTGCAGTAAGTATCCCTAGTTTGGAAATTCAAATTAGAACATTAGAAAATAGTCTTTGTTTATTGTTGGCTCGTAAACCGGGTTCGGTGATGCGTGCTTCAATCGAGAATCAGGATGTACCCGAAGAACTATCTTTTGGTGTCCCAGTTCAGATGTTAGCAAAACGTCCGGATGTGCAACAAGCAGAACTTGCTTTTAGAAGTGCATTTGAATTGACTAATGCAGCTCAGGCTAGTTTTTACCCATCGTTGACTTTAAATAGTGGTTCTTTGATTGGTTTTGTAGAAAACTTCAAACCAGAGAATATTATAGCAAATATCTTGGCGAGTCTTACTCAACCTATCTTTGCTCAAAAGCAATTGATCGGTCAATTGAGAATTCGTAAAGCTCAACAAGAAGAGAGCTTACTTTCATTCCAAAAAGCTGTTTTGACTGCAGGAAAAGAAGTCTCAGACATTATGTATACTTATGAGGCATCTTTAACTAAGAATGCTCCACGAGCTAAGCAAGTAGAGTCTTTGGGTACAGCAGTTTATTTTACTCAAGAGCTTTTAAAAGCAGGCGAGTCTGATTATACTGAGGTATTGATCGCAGAACAAAACTTATTACAAGCTCAATTAGGACAAGTTAGTGATAAACTAGAGCAGTTACAAGCTACAGTTGACTTGTATAGAGCACTAGGAGGTGGTGTTAAATAATTACCCTTTCAATATTTGATAAAAAAAGCATATGCTCAATTTGAGTATATGCTTTTTTCTTTTAAACTAGGAGGATGGGGACATTGTTAAGATGCTGTTTTTCTATATTCAGTTGGAGTTTTATTCTTTATTCTCTTGAATACACGATTGTAATACGGAATATCTTTAAATCCAGATATAAAGCAGATTTCAGCAATTGATAAATTTGTCTGGATAAGCATCTGGCATGAAGATTCAATTCTATATTCTGTTAAATAGGAGAAGAAGGTTTTGCCTGTCATCTTCTTGAAGAAGATACAAAATGATGATTTATCTAACTCTATAAGTTTAGCCATTTCGTCTAAGTTTATATTGTTCTGATAGTTATTCATAATGTATAATTGAATTTTTTGCATCCTAATCGTTTTTTTATCCTCAATTATAGGTTTTCCTACGGCATTACTATCCTCAGGTGAAGAAATCAGGACTAAAAGTTTAATTAGCGAAGATATCCTTTCAATTTCTGTTTGCTTTATCATAGAAAGCATGAGATTCTGCAATTGTATTAATGTATTCCCTTTAAAAGAAATTGCTTCTGTATTATGTTGCATTCTTTTTATATACTTATCCATTTCAGGAAAAGCAGCTATACATTTTTCGAGAAACAGGTCGGAAAAAGTAAGTGTTATGTTCTCTATTCTTCCAGTTTCATCTGCATCAAATTCATTAAACGACCAGCAGTGGGGTATATCAGGTGGAATTAGTATAATTTCATTTCTCGAAAAAGGCTCTATTGTATCGCCAATAATTCTAGTCCCACTTCCTGTAATAACATAGGAGAGTTCCCATGTTTTTTGTTTATGAAATGTTATTTGTTCATTCCAGTATATTTTTACATGGTCAAAGAAGAAAGAATGCTTCTGTAATTCGGGAACGTAAGTATATTTTGATTTTTCGAACATTTTATATCATATTTTTCTTTATCATTCAAATATAAGACAACTATAATTAAATATAAGACAATTGAAATCATTCTATTTATTTTATTTTTGTGTTTCCTGATGCTTGAGGGGAAAATAAGGGTCGATACTATTAAAAACTATAAATTTGTATCATTATCCAGCTTAGTTAGCCAATAAAGTTTGATAGATTTAATATAATATAAAATAATGGAAGGAAAAGCAGATCTTAAAAGTTCAAAACCACATTACGAAATTCTCGATGGTTTGCGGGGTATTGCCGCTGTATTAGTTGTCTTTTTTCATGTTTTTGAGACTCACTCAGGTGGTGATCATTCGAAGCAAATTATTAATCATGGTTATTTAGCAGTCGATTTTTTCTTCTTGCTTTCAGGTTTTGTACTTGCATATGCCTATGATGACCGTTGGGGTAAAATGACACTTAAAGACTTTTTTAAACGCCGTATTGTTCGTCTGCAACCAATGATTATTGTGGGTTCTTTAATCGGGGGGCTATTATTCTACTTTCAGTATTCTCCTGATTTAGGTTGGAGCGGAATAAATGAAGTTCCTGTTTGGAAGATGCTATTAGTTATGGTAATCGGGTTTACCTTAATACCTGTAGGTAAAGGGTTAGATATAAGGGGATGGAATGAGATGCATCCTTTAAATGGTCCTGCATGGTCTCTATTTTTTGAGTATATAGCTAATATTGCTTATGCACTTGTTTTGCGTCGTGTTTCAAAAATAACATTAGGTATTCTTGTCGTAATTGCTGCGGGATTCACACTTCAGTATGCTGTAACTAATCCTAACGGCGATATTATTGGTGGTTGGACTATTGATGATCTTACCCAATTAAGAATTGGTTTTACACGTTTGGCTTTTCCTTTTTTAGCGGGTTTATTACTAGCCAGGATAAGTAAGTTGCGTTATACTAAAAATGCTTTTTTATCAGCAGGTTTATTATTGGTTGTACTATTAGCTATGCCTCGTGTGGGAGATGCTGATAGCTTATGGATGAATGGCTTGTATGAGTGTTTCTGTATAATGATATTGTTTCCTTTTATCATTTGGCTGGGAGCAGGAGGTAAAGTAAAAGGTAAAAAGGCTTCAAAATTCTGTAAATTTCTAGGAGATATATCTTATCCGGTTTATATAACACACTATCCTATTGTATATGTATATATGGCTTGGGTTGCCAATAATGGCTATACATTGGAAGAAGCATGGCCTTATGGACTGTTGGCGGCTGTTACTTCTATTATAGTGGCATATATAACAATGAAGTTTTATGATCTGCCAGTTAGAGAATGGCTTCGAAAGAAATTTCTATAATTTAGGAAGTTATTACTATATATTCTAAACGGGCTAGCCTTTAATAAACTTATCGTGTTTATTAAAGGCTAGTTTGTAAATTTCGGCGGTGTCGGTTAATCTCATCGATAACAATAGTTGTGCTTAAACTTATTCTTTGGTATGCTTTCTGAAAATCGGGATTATCATCTAATTGAACATTACGACGTACAAACTCATCGATACTAAGATCATCGCTATATCCTTTGAAGATGGAATCTTTAATTTTCTTGGCCTGTTTTAGTGTCAAAGCCATACTCTGTAAAGAAGGTATTGCCGCTAATGTTTGTATAACCGATGATAGTTTATTATAATCGAGCGATGTTGCAAAGTCCTTTTCCTGCACTATGGCAATCCACAATCGTGTCTTGTTGAGATTATCCAACGTTATATTATTTATAGGTTTATAGTTCTGATCAAATAATTCTTCTTTGATAAATGAGATAGTTCTGTTCAAGTCAAATTTCTCTTTTTCATAGAATTGTACTGCCATCTCTTTACTACAACCTGTTTCTTTACATATGTGTTCGATCGACTTCGATTTAAATATATCGGCACAGACTTTAATATCACCATTGTTTTCTTTTAGGAGCTTTATTGCTTCTGCCATTGGTATAGGCATTATTTCTCTAAGCGCTTTTACTTTTATTTTGTAATCCATATGCTTTAAGGTCTAAGACCTTTTTGTTTCTTTGATGAGTGTAAGAACTAAGTATAGCTACAACTATTAAGATGTTGTAATTAATATTTAATGCATTATTATCTAAAATGCGAAGATACAAAGGTGTTTCTAGATGATGAAATTTCATTACCTTTGTTTTTTGTAAGTAAGTGTAAATATTAATGCTATAGCTTAGATTTATAGGAGGTTGTAGATATTATGCTTACAAAAAATATTGGATGGGCCTAAGGTCTTAATGGGTATAACCCTTATTTTTTAGTCAAGATATATGCTTAAGTCATTATATATAAAAAATTATGCTTTGATCGACAGTCTCGAAATAGACTTCGAATCAGGATTTTCTGTCATCACAGGTGAGACTGGTGCCGGTAAATCAATTATACTAGGAGCTTTAGGGCTTATTTTAGGACAGCGGGCTGATCTTAAAACGATTAAGCAAGGTGAAACTAAATGTATAATAGAGGGTACTTTTGATGTCTCGGCATACGACCTCAAGAGTTTTTGTGAAGAAGCTGGTATTGACTATGACCCCGATACCTATATATTGCGTAGGGAAATATTGTCAACAGGTAAATCAAGAGCATTTATCAATGATACACCCGTATCGTTGAATGACTTAAAAGATTTAGGTAGTCAATTGATAGATATACATTCTCAGCACCAAAATTTGATGCTAGGGGATAGTCGCTTCCAAATGCAGATTGTAGATTTACTTGCGGGTACGGGTAGTTTATTGAAAGAGTATCGTGAAGCATTTAAATTTTATAAGAATGCTGATACAGCACTATCTAATCTAAAAGATTTAGCAGCAAGAAGCAAAGAGGATGAAGATTATCTTCGTTTTCAATTTGAGGCTCTGGCGGAAGCTAATCTAATAGAGGGTGAACTTGAAGAACTGGAACAAGAGCAGGAGACACTGAATCATGCCGAAGACATAAAATTAGCTTTGTATAAAGTATATACTTTGCTTTCGGATGATGATAAAGGGGTTGTTTCTTCTCTAAAAGAGGGATTAACCGCTGCCCGAAGCTTATCAGGGATTTATGTGCATGCCGAATCTATTGTACAACGTTTGGAGACAGCATATATTGATCTGAAAGATTTGAGCACTGAAAGTGAGCGTTATGCAGGTGATGTGGAATTTAGTCCCGAGCGTGCATCGTTTCTCGAAGAGCGTTTAGATCAGATTTATACTTTACAACAGAAGCATAGAGTATCGTCGGTTGCTGAATTGATTGCTATATATAACGATTTAGCACAGAAGCTTACGAGTATCGATTCGTATGATCAGCAGATAGAAGAGCTTCAAAAGGAGTTGATTCAGAAACAAGAGAAAATGTTAGTCCTAGCTGAAAAGCTAAGTAAGAAACGTAAGTCAGCAACTAAAAATATAGAGAAACAACTCATCGAAAAGGTAGCCTATTTAGGAATACCTAATGTTCGATTTGAGTGTGAGATAACTGCACGAAACTATCCGGATGCTTCGGGTATAGATGATTTGCAGTTTATGTTCTCAGCAAATAAAAACGTACCCTTACAACCGGTAGCAGAAGTTGCTTCAGGAGGTGAAATTTCGCGAGTAATGCTTTGTTTGAAATCGATGATTGCAGGGGCAACAGCTCTTCCTACAATTGTTTTTGATGAAGTAGATACAGGTGTTTCTGGTGAGGTGGCTGATAAAATGGGGCATATTATGCAGGAGTTTGGTGGTCAGATGCAAGTTTTGGCTATTACACATTTACCGCAGATTGCTGCAAAAGGAAAAGCTCATTATTTTGTATATAAATCGCACGAAGGGGATAGTACTACTACCAACTTGCGAAAGCTTACAGAGGATGAGCGTATTAAAGAATTGGCACAGATGTTGAGCGGGTCACATATAACGGATGCTGCAATAGAGAATGCTAAAGTGATGTTAGGAAAGAAATGAATAAAATAAAAGAAACCGCAGAAAAAATACTCGGACGTAAATTAGAAGCGTCGGAGGGAGTAGATATTCAATCTTTAGAAGTAGCAGAGAAAAAACTTAATGTGAAATTTCCGCAAACTTTAAAAGATTTTTATTTAAATGTTGGTCGTATAAGTTTGTTTACCGATGCCTTCGAGTTTTTCGCAAAGCCTAAACAAATATATATAAAGAGCAACAAATTAGTCTTTTTGGAAGAAAATCAGGCTGTCCTTTCTTGGGGGATCGATTTAGAAGATCTAGGAAAAGACGTAGTTCCTGTATATCATTCGCCAAATATAGGAGACCCCGAAGGCGAAGTAATCTGGTATGCTGAAGCTTTACCTTTACCTGAATTCTTGGTGTTGATTATGTTTTATCAGGCAGCTAGTGCTGATACCGACATACAAGCAAAAACAGCGGGAGGATACTCTTTAAGCTATATTGGTTACAAGAGCGATCTGGAGAGTGCTGAAATATGGGGCAAATTCGAAAAAGAGCTAGCTGAGAAATGGGAAAAGGTAGTCGATGGTAATGGACTAGTTATTCATTGGTGTAAATATGGATTATTGCTCTATTATTCTGTTCAAGATTTGGATACAGATGTAGATGATTTGATATACCTGAGCACAAGAAAAGACTATGATTTGTCTGATTTCAAAAATAAGTTTGGTTTTCAAAAACTAGACTAAAAGGTAGGGGTGTTATATACATCCATTAGTAAATAGAGAAATAAAATAAATGGGCGTATGTAATACGTCCCTACGATATAAAACACGTTTAATGAAAGAAAAAGAAATGATTTTTGGCATACGTGCCGTTATAGAAGCTATAGAAGCAGGAAAAGAAATAGATAAAATAATTGTAAAGAGAGAACTTCAAGGCGATCTTTTTAGAGAGCTTACGGCTGCTTTACAATCACACGATATACCTGTTCAAAGAGTTCCGGTGGAACGTATCGACAGATATACACGTAAAAATCACCAAGGTGTAATTGCTTTTTTATCGGCGGTTACTTATGAAAAGATTGAAGATATTATTCCTTTTTTATATGAACAAGGAAAAAGCCCTTTCATCTTGGTTTTAGATGGGCTGACTGATGTTCGTAACTTCGGGGCAATTGCTCGTACTTGCGAGGTTGCAGGAGTTGATGCTATTGTAATACCTGCTCGTGGAAGCGTTACAGTAAATGCAGATGCTGTAAAAACTTCGGCAGGAGCATTGATGAAGATTCCGGTATGTAAAGAAAACAGCTTGACAGAAGCTATTCAGTTTCTTAAAAATAGTGGAGTAAAAGTAGTAGCTGCAACAGAACGCGCAGCTCAATTATATACTGAGGTTGATTATACCGGTCCTGTGGCTATTGTAATGGGTGCAGAAGATGTAGGTGTGTCTAATGACAATCTTCGTATTTGTGATGATTTAGTGAAAATTCCACAGTTCGGAACTATTGGTTCGCTGAATGTTTCGGTAGCTGCCGGAGTATTGATTTACGAATCTATCAGACAAAAAGGATTGAACGCATAATATTGACAATATTTATACAAAGTAGAAAATGAAAAAGATAATATCAACTAATAATGCTCCTGCAGCAATAGGTCCATATAGTCAAGCAATAGAAGTAAACGGAACACTTTATGCATCGGGACAGATTCCTATTGACCCAGCTACTGGCGATTTTGTAGATGGAGGCATTAAAGAACAAACTGAGCAGGTATTCAAAAATATTAAAGCTATCTTGGCAGAAGCAGGTCTTACAACTAGCAATATAGTAAAGACAACAGTCTTGCTTTCTGATATAGCTAATTTTGCAGCAATGAATGAAGTCTATGCAACTCAATTCGAGGGCACTTTTCCGGCTCGTTCAGCTTTTGCTGTAAGAGATCTGCCTAAGGCGGCTTTGGTAGAAATTGAAGTAATTGCTGTTCGATAAGGTCACAGCCATTTTCTATTGCTTTTGTAAGTAAAATTACAATAACTAGGCTATTGATGTGACATGTAGTAAAAAATATTACAAAAAATGAGAAACTTTATAGGTAATCTTATCTGGCTTGTGTTTGGTGGATGGGCAATTGCTCTCGAATACTTTATTGCAAGTATCGCTATGATGGTAACCATCATTGGCATTCCTTTTGGGTTACAATCTATCAAATTGGGGGTGCTGGCAGTATGGCCTTTTGGCAGTAAGGTAGTTACTGTTGAAGAGTCATCTGGATGTCTCAATACAATAATGAATGTTATCTGGATTATTATAGGTGGTTTTTGGATTGCTCTGACTCATGTGTTTTTTGGAGCTCTGCTTTGTATAACTATCATTGGTATACCTTTTGGATTGCAGCATTTTAAATTTATCAAATTAGCATTGTTTCCCTTTGGAAAGAGGGTTGTAGATGCCTAATTGAATGATTATATAACGAATAGAGGTCTTTATACTAACTTTTGTATAGAGGCTTTTGTTTTTCATATAGATAATGTATATTGGAAAAAGGCTTTGATATTAAAAGAAAGCATTATTTTTGTAAGATAATAAATAACTACTGTAAACCAGCATTGGAGAAAGTTGTTTATAGGGAATGTATTATTAGATTATAGTACTAATTTTTCACTTAACATAACTAGGATGAAGAAATCAAAGATATTATTATTGTTACTCCTTTTACCTGTACTTTGCTATGGCCAGTTGATAGGGTTTGGTGGGCAATATTCGAATGGAGCTAATGGACAGTTTTTTGCCAGTATGGCTTTTCCTACTCTTCATGAGAAGAACAAATTGAATACTTTTGTTTCTAGTGGACTGGAAATAACAACTTCGGGTGGTGCTGAGATGAGTGGTTTAAATTTAAAACCCATTCAGATCAAATCCTTTTTGAGTGAAGACCTGTTCAACAATAATCCATTTACTATACTAGTTGGTGTTGATGGTGGTTATCTATTTGATTTCAGACGAGGACAAAAAAATGGAATTGTACTGACTCCTAATGTTTATGTTGATTATAAGTTCTTCTTTGTGAAAGCCGGATACGACTTTGATGTAAGTAATGGACGAAATCAGTTTTTTGCAAGAGCCGGTGTTGGGATTGGTTTAGGAGTATTAAAAATGTTTGCTAAAACTCAAATCTGGTAATCGTATTTAGTAATGTGAAACTTTTGTAGAACACTAATACCTTAGTCGGGAGATGGAGATTTAGTGCGATATAGATTAATAAATAGGTCTGAGACCTTAATAAATGACCAAAGGAGGTCGCTTTAGAAAATGAAAATAGCAGCTCTTGTATCGGGAGGCGTTGATAGTTCGGTAGTTGTTCACCAATTGAAAGAACAAGGTTATGACCCAACCATTTTTTACATACGTATTGGTATGGAAGATAAAGATGGTTATATTGATTGCCCTGCCGAAGAAGATATAGAAATAACAACTTATATTGCTAAAAAATATGGTTGTAAAATGGAGATAGTATCTCTCCATGAAGAGTATTGGGAAAATGTTGTGAGTTACACAATCGAAGCTGTAAAAAGAGGCTTAACTCCCAATCCTGATATTATGTGTAATAAGATGATTAAATTTGGCTGTTTCGAACAAAAGTGGGGACATGAGTTCGATAAGATAGCTACAGGTCATTATGCAACTACTACCGAATTGAATGGGAAAACATGGTTATCTACTGCAAAAGACCATGTTAAAGATCAAACATATTTCTTAGGACAGATAGATTATATGCAAGCTTCTAAATTGATGTTTCCGATAGGTAATCTATTGAAAAGCGAAGTTCGTGCTATTGCAGCTCAAGAAGGTTTACCTTCTGCCATGAGAAAGGATAGCCAAGGTATTTGCTTTTTAGGTAAGGTCAATTATAATGATTTCATAGGTAGATATTTGGGTGAACGTCCCGGGAAGATTGTGGAACTTGAAACGGGAAAAGTTTTAGGTAAACATAATGGATATTGGTTTCATACCATTGGTCAACGTAAAGGTTTAGGACTGGGTGGTGGACCTTGGTTTGTAATAAAGAAAGATGTTAAGCGAAATATTATATATGTATCGAATGGTTACGACCCCGAAACTCAATATGGCAAAACGGTAAACCTAGGAGGTTTTTCGTTTATCACAGAAGATGTTTGGGGCGATTTTGAGGGTAAAAAAGATATTACTTTTAAAGTGCGTCATACTCCTGAATTCACAACGGGAACTATCGAGAAAATAGGTGATATATATCGTATTCAATCAGATGAAAGAATACAAGGTATTGCTTCCGGACAGTTTGGTGTTGTTTATGACAAAGAATCAAAATTGTGTTTGGGAAGTGGTGTAATTGCAGACGAACAGGCTGATTAAGGTTATAAACTTATTTATTTGCTCTAACAAATGCAACAGCAACAATTGGCTGTTCTTCTAAAATATATAATACTTTGCATTATTTGATGTTTGTAATATGAATCAGCTACCTGACTTTTGGAATAATATCCAATTTGTTGATATAATTGAATTTCTGGGAACCTTTGCTTTTGCTATTAGTGGTATTCGGTTAGCATCTGCTAAGAGGTTCGATTGGTTCGGAGCATTAGTTGTAGGGCTAGTCACAGCCATAGGAGGGGGAACATTGAGGGATCTTCTTTTGGGACTTACTCCTTTCTGGATGCTTTCGAGTGTATATCTGTGGTGTACTGTTTTTGCCTTGTTTTGTGTGATTGTGTATCGCAAAATCTTAGTTCGTCTCAACAATACATTCTTCTGGTTCGATAGTATTGGTTTAGGACTCTTTGTTGTAGTAGGTGCAGAGAAAGCACTAGCCTTGGGGTATGCTTCTTGGGTAATTGTGATAATGGGTACTATAACCGGTGTTGTGGGGGGGATTATTCGTGATATTCTGATCAATGAAATCCCTATAATTTTCACTCAAGAACTCTATGCTGTTGCTTGTATAATAGGAGGGCTCTTATTCTGTTTGCTAAACTATTTAGGAGTGGGAATGCCTATTGTTCAAATATCAACTGCTGTATGTGTATTTGTAATACGAATTTTGGCAACTAAATATCATTGGAGGCTACCTATTCTCAAGGGAGAGGACTAGTTGCTCGGTTTTGATTTCCTAAATAATTGTAGTTAAGAAGCTTTTTTTGTCTTTCTATTTAGTTTTACTAGATTCTCTTTCTCTCGATATTTTATAATTTTCTTTATTAATGTTATAGGAAGAGGTTTGTCAAGAGAAAATCGAATAGTTCCTTTAGAGGTTTTATAGTCAACTAACTCATCTTTAAAAGCTTCAATAGCCTCTGCACCGGGAAACAAACTTACATGTTTTGCAAAGCCATCGAAATAAATTAGAATACCATTTAACTTATAGGCTGGCATCTCATAACTGATGCATTCTTCAGCTTGTGGAACTGTTTGTTTGATGATACTTCTTAGTTGTACCAAATATTCCTTTACAAGTGGAGATGCAGCTGCAATATATTCATCAACAGTAGTGGGTTTTGGAGTGTCTATTTCTGATTTCATAATTATTTAGGCAGATTAAAATTATAAGTTCTTCTTTGAATAAAATGTACTCTTATACATTTGTGTACCTATATTTTATAACCTATTTCCGATAGATTTTGTTCGAACCTTCAAATTCTGTGTAAATACCTTTCTGTTATAATTCTTCCTTTTACTGAATCTTAAATAAGACAATATTTCATTTTCAATTGGTATATTTGTATTTGTCTACAACAGTTATATAACTGGGTTTACTTATGCCTTAATTTATAAAAATATGAAAGCACGATTAATTACATTTTTGACTAGTGTCTTACTTTTTACTTCTTTGAGTATTAGTTCTCAAAACGATCTCCGCATTATGACTTATAATATCCGTAATGGAATAGGAATGGACATGAAATCCGATTATAAACGTACAGCAAATGTAATAAATAAGTACCATCCCGATATTGTAGCTGTTCAGGAGGTTGATAGTGTAACTAACCGAAGTAATAAACGTTTTGTGTTAGGAGAGCTTAGTGAATTAACGGGCATGTACTACTATTATGCTCCTGCTATAGATTATGATGGAGGAAAATATGGAACAGGGTTATTGTCTAAAGAAAAGCCTATACACACGAGCTACATGGCACTACCGGGTAGAGAAGAGCAAAGAGTGTTGCTTATTGCAGAATTTGATAAGTTCGTGTTTTTAGGAGTTCACCTTTCTCTAACCGAAGAAGATCAGATAAAGTCTATTGAAATGATTAAGCAAGAGCTTGCAAAACTAAAGAAACCTGTATTTGTTGCCGGCGATTTTAATGCCCATCCCTATTCTGAGGTAATTGGACAGTTAAAGAAAAGTTTTAAAGTCTTGAGTTCTTCAGATAATACATTTCCGGCAGATAAACCTTCAGAATGCATTGATTATATCGCATTAGATAAAAGAACTTATAAAAGTCGATTGTTTAGAAATAGTTTTGTTGTGGATGAGCCTGAAGCGTCAGATCATAGACCTGTGTTAGTTGATGTTAAACTTCCATGAAAAGTGTTTCTACATAACGATTTCTGATTGTTTCTATCTATAGCTGTATAGTGATTATCTATTTGATTTGTTGGTGTGAAATTTGTTACTTTGTTTATAAGAAAAAATAACTAAATTAATTAAAATCATGGCAGTATTAGTAGGTAAAAAAGCCCCTGTATTTAATGTTAGTGCAGTAGTAAATGGTAATGAAATTGTTGAAAATTTTTCGTTAGAACAATTTATTGGAAAGAAGTATGTGGTATTCTTCTTTTATCCGGCAGATTTCACTTTTGTATGTCCCACTGAATTGATTGCATTCCAAGATCAAATCGCAGAATTTGAATCTCGCAATGTAGCTGTAGTAGGTGCATCAACAGACTCTGCATTTTCTCATTGGAAATGGCTGCAAACTCCACAAAATCAAGGTGGTATTCAGGGCGTTAAATATCCGATTATTTCTGACCAAACATTAATGGTTTCTAAAAACTATGATGTTTTAGCCGGTGATACAGATTATAACGATTTTGGAGAAGAGGTTTTCGTAGGAGTTCCTCAAGCTTATCGTGGTCTTTTCTTAATTGATAAAGAAGGTATTGTACGTCATCAAGTTGTAAATGATATGCCTCTGGGACGTAGCGTTGAAGAAACTCTTCGTTTGGTGGATGCTTTACAATTTACAGAAGAGTTTGGTGAAGTATGTCCTGCAAACTGGAAAAAAGGAAAAGAAGGTTTGAAAGCTACTCAAGAAGGTATTTCTGACTATTTATCGCATAGCCACTAAGAAATAACTGATATAAATAACAAAGCCACAGCAATCTAATTGTTGTGGCTTTGTTGTTTTTGAAGATATTGTTTTTTGATTTATATTGATAATGAATAAGATTACTTTGATCTATGATATAAAGAGTGGTTGCAAAAACAAGAAAAACGCTACTTATCTCTCCTTTGTAACTTTTCTATAAGTTATTTGTTGAATAACAAAGATTTGAATTTTGTTTCGTAATTTTGTCTTAAACTTAATTGGCAATGATGAATAATTATGGGTTTGTAAGAGTGGCCGCAGCTTCACCTCGATTGAAGGTTGCAGATTGTGATTTTAATACAGAGGAAATATTAAAGGTTGTGGCTGATGCTGAAAAGCAAGGCATTTCTGCTATTGTATTTCCCGAAATGTGTATAACCTCTTATACTGCTCAGGATTTATTAAATCAAAGTTTACTTCTAGATGAGGCTATAAATTCTCTGGAAAAAATTCGTTTAGTAAGTGAACAGTCTTCTATAATTATCATTGTAGGAATGCCTCTTCAAATTTGCAATAGATTATATAATGTAGGAGTTGTTATCAATGGGGGGAGTATTTTAGGTGTTGTACCTAAAACTTTTCTGCCTAATTATAATGAGTTTTACGATAAGCGTTGGTTTTCTTCTCCCCGTGAACTAACTCAAAGTAATATTGAATTGTGTGGGCAAAATATTCCAGTAGGCACTGATCTGATATTTCGTACCTCGGATTTTAGTTTTGCAATTGAAATATGTGAAGATCTTTGGACACCTCTTCCTCCATCAAGTGTACATACCTTATATGGAGCTGAAATAATATTTAATCTCTCGGCTAGTAATGAAACAATCGGTAAGCACTCTTATCGTAAATCACTTATAAGTCAACAATCAGCCCGTTGTATTGTAGGATATGTGTATGCGGCTGCTGGAAACGGAGAGTCTACAACGGATATTGTGTTTGCTGGTAGTAGTATGATTGCCGAAAATGGCTCAATTTTGGCGGAGACACAACGATTCTCATTTGATAGCGAATTTTGTGTAACAGAAATAGATGTTGACCGTTTAAGAAATGACCGTTTAAAAAATAAATCATTCTCAATATCAGAATATAAAAATCTGGATGAGGTAAAATATCGAATCGTTAAGGTCGGTACTTCTAAAATTGATTCTGAATTTTCACTGACAAGATTGATTAATAAAACTCCATTTGTGCCATCACCATTGAATCTTGATGACCGATGTTCTGAGATTTTTGCTATACAAGTCGGTGGGCTGGCTAAGCGTTTGCTACATACCAATTGCCAAACTATGGTAGTAGGGGTGTCAGGTGGACTCGACTCAACATTGGCTTTATTGGTTATGGTGAAGGCTTTTGATAAACTGAATATTTCGCGTAAAAACATATATGGCATTACAATGCCCGGTTTTGGTACTACTGATCGTACCTATAATAATGCCCTAGACTTAATGAAATCGTTAGGTGTGACGATTAAAGAAATACCAATAAAGGATGCAGTGATTCAGCATTTTAAAGATATAGATCATGATGAAAATGTTCACGATATAACTTATGAAAATTCGCAAGCTCGCGAGCGTACACAAATATTAATGGATTATGCCAATAAGGTAAATGGCTTGGTAATAGGTACGGGAGATCTTTCGGAATTGGCATTGGGGTGGTGTACTTACAATGGAGACCATATGTCGATGTATGCCGTTAATACGGGTATTCCTAAAACGTTGGTGAAAACTCTTGTACGATGGATTTCGGATACACAATTAGATTCTGGTTCTCAACACATACTTTTAGATATTTTGGATACGCCTGTTAGTCCTGAATTGTTACCGGCAGGAAAGGACGGTAAAATATCACAAATAACAGAAGATACAGTAGGACCTTATGTATTGCATGATTTTTTCTTATATAATATGCTTCGATTTGGCTATGAACCACGCAAAATATACTTTTTAGCACAGAAGGCATTTAAGGAGGATTATGAGAAAGAAGAGATTCTTAAATGGCTTAAAGTGTTTTACCGCAGATTCTTTTCACAGCAATTTAAGCGTTCATGTATTCCCGATGGACCAAAAGTCGGTTCTATAAATCTTTCACCTCGTGGCGATTGGCGTATGGCAAGTGATGCTTCAGGTGTTATCTGGTTGAAACAATTGGACGCACTGCAATAGTTGTGTATGCAATAATAATATTGATTATCAGGTGGTTAAATTGTTATAGTTTCTTTTGAAACTAAAATTAATATTAATACATTTGCTGCCCAATTTCAATTTTAAAGAATTCATGAATAAATCAAAATTGGTAGCCATTGCTGCCCTTTGTATGTCTTCTTCTGCATTGTTTGCAGGAGGTTTACTTACTAATACCAATCAAAGTGTGCATTTTCTTAGAAATCCGGCGCGTGATGCTTCTACCGAGATTGATGCTGTTTACACGAATCCGGCAGGTTTAGTAAAACTTACTGATGGATTCCATTTTTCTTTTACAAATCAGAGTGCATTTCAAACACGAACTATAACTTCTACTTCTCCTATATTCTTGATGAATGGTGGATTAGATACAAAAACCTTTGAAGGTAAGGCTTCAGTACCATTTATTCCAAGCTTACAAGGTGCTTATAAAAAAGGTAAATGGGTTTTATCTGGGTCTGTCGCTATATCAGGTGGTGGAGGTAAAGCTACTTTTAATAATGGGCTACCTTCTTTCGAAGCTCTTGCAGGAACTAGTGCTGCATTAGTAAATCAGACTCAAGCTCTTACAGGATATACTGCCAACAGATATGAGGTAAACCAACACATGAAGGGTTCTAATATGATTATTGGGGGTCAATTGGGTGGAACTTACGAGATCAACGAAATGTTTTCTGCTTACGCAGGTTTCAGATTGAATGTTGTAAGAAATTCGTATGAGGGATATTTGAGAGGATTAAAATTAAACCTAACTCAAGTGGGTTCCGATTATTCTCAGAATATGGTGTATGCTGCTCCACTTTTGGAGCAAATAGCTGCGGGTGCAGCTGCTGACCCAGCTAAACAACAACAAATACTTTTAATGGCTAAAGCTTCTAGCAGCGAAGGTGCTATGTTAGAAAGTTCGCAAAGCGGTTGGGGAGTAGCTCCTATTATCGGTTTCAATTTTAATTACCAAGATAGATTAAACATTGGTGTTAAGTACGAATTTAAGACTTCACTTGATGTAGAAAATAATACAAAAAGAGACGATACAGGTATGTTTGGAGATGGAGTAAATACAGCTCACGATATTCCTGCCTTGTTGACTATCGGAGCTTCTTATAAAGTTACCGAAAAACTAATGGCTAGTGTTGGTTATCATAGATTCTTTGACTCTGATGCCAAAATGGATGGAGATAAGCAAAAAGACGCAGGTGCAACTAATGAATATTTAGCAGGTGTAGAATATCAAATTGATAGAATGTTTCTTGTTAGTGCCGGTGGACAAATCACACGCTATGGTGTGGGTGATGTTTTCCAAAGAGACTTAAGCTTCTCTTGCGATTCATACTCTTTAGGTCTAGGAGGTGCTGTGAATGTTTCTCCATCAGTGAGAATAAATGTAGGTTATTTCTGGACAACTTATTCAGATTATACAAAAGTACCAGGAGGAGGTACATCTAAGGATGTATTCTCAAGAACTAATAAAGTTTTTGGAGCGGGAGTTGACTTCTCATTCTAATAAATATATTTGACAAATTACGTGATAAAAAACTGCCGCAAGGCAGTTTTTTTGTTATATATAGTATCTGAAGTTTCAATAAAGTAACTAGCTTTGCAGCGCATTTTTAAACACACCGTAATATTGACGTATTAGGTTCTCGGTTTCTGGTTAATAGACTAGAAATTTTGGGCTAATTTTTTATAAAATGCCTGATTATAATAACCACTGATTATGTGGTTTACTAAGCAATAAACGGATTTTCGACCTAAATTAGGGTATGGAGGATAAAGCTAAAAATTATTTTTTCAAGTCGTTTTTGACTATAGTTATTGCTATAGGGGTATTTTGGGGGTTGAAGCAAGTTCTTCCTGCCAGATTATTCCCTGAAAGTACAGGTACAACACCGGGAATAGTTATTGATAGTTTGGCTTTAGATGCTATGTCTAATGATTCGATATTAATAGCAGATGTTGACTCTCTGGCGAATGATACGTTAATTAATAGAATTGATATAGATGCTTCGGAAAATAGCGAAGGCATTGGTAATCTCATAAACTTCTATGAGAAATTATATGAACTAGAAAACTCGGGTAAAGGTAAAGTTCGTATAGCTTACTTCGGAGACTCAATGAATGATGGTGACTTGATTGTGCAGGATATACGTAGCTCATATCAAAATGCTTATGGAGGTAAAGGTGTTGGCTTTGTAGGGGTAACCTCTCTTTCGGCTTCAGCCAGATACTCAGTTACACATCAATATTCAAATAATTGGGAGACTCAATCGTTCTTAAATGTAAAGAAGCCGAAGAGAGCATTTGGGGTAGATGGGCAAGTCTCTTTTGCACCTAGAGGTTCTCAAACATGGGTCAGATATGCTGCCAATGATGTGGCAAACTCAACTTTACTTTATAATCCAACTTTGTTTTATGGAAGCTCTTCCAATCATAATGCTTCTGTTAATGTTGCTTTGGGTAAGGATTCGTCTATACGTCACGAATTGGTTGCCGACAGATTATTGAATACTCTTAAACTCTCGTCTACTTCTAAAACGCTGAAAGCTACTTTCGAAAAGACTGATTCTATACCTTTTTATGGAGTTAATTTTGACGATGGGATAGGCGTTCATGTAGATAATTTTTCTTTACGAGGAAATTCAGGGTTACCACTGTCTCTATTTAATAGAGATTTGATGAACGCATTGGATAAGGTTCTAAATTATGATCTGATAGTTCTACAATACGGTACAAATGTTTTAGGATATGGTACTACCGATTATAGTTGGTACGAATCTAAAATGGCAGGTGTGGTTAATCACTTGCAGCAATGCTTTCCGAATGCAAGTATTTTAATAATATCGACAGGAGACAGAGCTGTGAAAACAGATATGGAAATGAAAACCGATAAGGCGGTAGAACCTTTGGTAAAACATCAGAGATTGTATGCCGAGAGTACTCATTCGGGCTTTATAAATCTATATACATTGATGGGTGGATATGGCTCTATGATAAAATGGGTACAAGAAAGTCCTTCTTTGGCTAATAAAGATTATACTCACTTCAATCAAAAGGGAGCAAAAAAAATAGGTGGACTTATTTATAATGAACTGGATAAAGGGTATATTCAATATAAAAGATTAAGAGAATCAGGGCAAATTGCAGCCCGAACTAAACATACTGATGATTTATAAAAAAACAATAACATTCTTATTTTTTCTGTGTTTAATGTCTTCCGCTATATATTCGAAAGATAGTAAGGACGTTGTATCTTCAGATTTCAAGAATGTGAAGTTGTTGGAACCTTTATTTGATAAGTTATATCAATTGGAGAAGAATCAAAAGGGTAAAGTGAATATTGTACATATTGGCGATTCGCATGTGCAGGCTGATATGTTTACAAACGTAATTCGTCAAATTTTACAAACTAAGTTTGGCAATGGGGGATATGGATTTTCCTTTCCTTATAGTTTGGCTAAAACAAATGGTACAAGTTATATAAAATATACTTCCAATACTTTATGGGAGAGTCGTCGTAATATATATCCGGTGACAGATGTTTCAGTAGGTTTAAGTGGAATAGGACTCTATGCGAATAGTTCTGATTTTGAAATAAATATAGATGCTAACCCTTTATATACATTCAATAAGATAAAGCTATTGTATCCAACTAAAACATCTTGTTTTAAAATCGTTTTGCCCAATAGTGACTATAAAACTGTATCGGAAGAGGTTGTTGTTAAGCCCCAAATAGAAAGCAAAAAGGCTGAGGGGTCAAAAGTAAACTATACTCTACATAAAGTAGAAAGTAAAGAGACTTTGTATAGAATATCTCAAAACTATGGTATTTCGGTGGAGAAATTAAAGGAAATAAACAATTTGGGCTCAAATACGATTCGTGTGGGAATGGACTTAAAAATACCCAATAAGCAGGAGTTGGCAGAGCCTGAGCCTAAAGTGGCTATGATCCCCAAAGTTGTAAAAGAGGAGGAGAAAAGCGAGAATGAACCAAAGATTATTCTTTCTAAAGAAAAACCTTACGAATCGGAATTTATTCTGCCTATGTCATCTAATCAGGTGACTATTTTACCATGTAATAAGCAGTCCGAATATAATTTAAGTGGGATAGTGGTAGAAAACGAGAGACCAGGTGTTATATATCATACCATAGGAGTAAATGGAACAAAGGTTTCAGATTACAATAAATATCCATTGTTTTTTGAGCAACTACCTTCTTTAGGAGCAGATTTAATAGTCATTTCTTTAGGAACAAATGAGGCTTTTAATAAATGGACAACGCCCTATTATGTTTCACAAATGCAAGAGTTTATAGATAAGATAAAGAAAAATAATCCAAAGTCTATAATCTTATTAATGACGCCTCCGCCTTCATTGTTTAAAAGAAGAACTCCTAATACTTTTGTAGAAGGATATGGAGAGGCTATGAAAGGATTGAAAGGCTGTGTAGTATGGGATTTGTTGAATAAGTTGGGCGGCGTACAAGCTCCTCTTAATAAAGATTTTGCTCCATTGATGGCTAAAGATAAAGTGCACTATACAAGAGAAGGATATGAAAAGCAGGGAGTGCTTTTCACTACTGACTTTTTGACTGCTTATGATAACTATGTAAAAAGTAGAACTAATTGAAAACTGTGTTAACTAACTTAGAATCTTATTTCTCTATAACTACAGATCAAATACGATCTTGGTTTGAGTATGACCCAAGCAACCCGCTTTTATTTAGCTCGAGTTTGTTTCTTGGATTCTTTTTGGCTTTTTATTTAGTATATATATTGACTCGGAAATACGCACATTTTCGGACAGTATATGTTTTACTCTTTTCGATGTTTTTCTACTATAAGGCAGGAGGCGAGTATTTCATATTATTGATACTGTCGGCTCTCATTAATTATATACTGTCTGAAGTAATGGACTTATCTACAAAGAAGTCAGTCCGAAAAACAGTGCTTACAGTTACAATAGTTCTCAATCTGTTAGTGTTGGCGTATTTCAAATACATGAATTTCTTTATTGGGAATTTAAACAGCCTATTTCACGAGAATTTTCAACTTCAACATATCATTCTACCTGTTGGTATATCATTCTTTACATTTCAGGCAATAAGCTACTCTGTTGATTTGTATCGGAGGGAACTTAAGCCGGCTAAGAATGTTCTGGATTTTGCTTTTTATCTCTCTTTCTTTCCTCAATTGGTTGCTGGACCTATTGTGAGAGCTAAGGAATTTCTTCCGCAGATGTATCGTGAGATAAATTTGTCGAAGAAAGAAGCAGGTCTAGCTTTATTTTTGATTATTACGGGTTTGATTAAAAAGTCTGTTATATCCGATTATATATCTCTGAATTTTGTAGACCGTATTTTTGATAGTCCTTTAAGTTATACACCATTCGAAACATTAATGGCTACTTATGGTTATGCTTTACAGATCTATTGTGATTTTTCGGGTTACTCTGATATGGCTATCGGTATAGCATTATTAATGGGATTTAAACTTCCTGAGAACTTTCGTACACCTTATAAATCGGTTTCGGTGACTGAGTTCTGGCGTAGATGGCATATTTCTTTGTCGTCTTGGTTGAGAGATTATTTGTATATTCCATTAGGAGGAAACAGAAAAGGACGATTCCGCACATATTTCAATCTATTTTTAACGATGCTTATTGGAGGTCTTTGGCATGGTGCGGCATGGAAATATATTGCATGGGGTGCATTACATGGCGGAGCACTTGCTGTTGAGCGTTTATTCAGGCAGTTTGTAAAACTTCCCGAAAAGAATATATTTGTTAATCTGATTTGCGGAATTATCACTTTCCATTTTGTAGCATTTTGTTGGATATTCTTTAAAGCCAACGATTTTGAAGTTGCCACAGCGGTTATAAGTAATATTAGCCGACTCGAATATAATCCCGAGGCATGGCTCATGGTAATCCAAGGATACCGAAATGTATTTATACTTATATTTATAGGTTTCATTTTACATTTCACACCTAAGCGTGTGAGTGATATGGTTGAAATGGGCTTCCTTAAGTTACCGTATATTGGACGTGCTATTATTGTAGGTGGCGTATTCTGGTTGGTATATGCAACTGCGTCTAGTGGAACGCAACCATTCATCTACTTCCAATTTTAACAATTTTGTTTGGATGAATTAGGTTTTATAACATATCTTTGCACCGTTGTTTTGCTCCTGTAATAAATATTTAAGAAGGATGCAAAAAGGGTAATCAGGTGAAAGACCTGGACAGACTCGCTACTGTAAGCATTCTATTTGTAAATGAATAGAATGTAAGTCAGAAAACCTGCAAGACGACAAAAAGTGATACTAAACAGCTTTCGAGAAATAGAGCTGAAGATCAAAAACTGTCGATTCATTCTTCTTTAGAATATTTCCAATGTAATTTCTTCACAATATTTTGTCCGAAAGCTAAATCTATTATTGATTTATAGGCTTTCAGTATATGAAGTATTCTTGTTTTCTCCTTATATTTCTTATTTCTCAGTTCTGCTTCTTCGAAGTAGATGCTCAGAATAAAGATTCCATAAAAATTCAGCATATCAATGAGGTAACTGTAACTGCACAGGTATTACCTTCGGTTTCGCGTGCTGCCTCGCCTCTTCAAGTTATGACTTTTGCCGATTTAGAGCGTATTGGTGTGCAATCAATCTCTGATGCTGTAAGACGATTTGCGGGAGTAATGGTGAAGGATTATGGTGGAATAGGTGGTTTGAAAACTGTTTCAGTAAGGGGTTTAGGTGATCAGCATACTGCTGTATTATATGACGGAATAGCTTTTAGCAATTCTCAATCAGGGGCAACTGATATAGGGCGTTTCTCTTTTGAAAATATATCTTTTATATCACTCAATATTGGACAGGCTGACGATATATTTCAATCGGCAAAGGCTTTTGCTTCTGCGGGAACTCTGAATATTAAAACGGCAAAACCTCAATTTGGGGATAAAAAGTATAAAGGGCAGGTTCTTCTTCATGGAGGATCATGGGGTATGTTTAGTCCGGCAATCGTTCAATCTTACAAAATATCGTCCGCATGGGCTACTACATTTAATGGAAGTTGGCAAAGAGCTGATGGAAATTATCCTTTTAAGTTTAACACTGGAGAAAAAACAGAACGTCGTAATCGGAATAACTCAGATGTTGATATCTGGCAAGGCGAATTAAATGTATACGGTGATCTGAAAAGTGGTGGGACGCTTCAACTGAAAGCATTCTATCTTGATTCGGAAAGAGGAATTCCCGGAGCTGTGATATCTGGTAATATAGAAGCCAATGAAAGACTGTGGAATAAAGATTTCTTTACACAAGTAAATTACGAGAAAAAAATCAACTCGAAATTTTCGCTACAAGGATTAGGAAAGTATTCCAGATTGTATAGTAAATATTTGGATGTTGATGCTATATATGATAACGGATTTATTATTGATAAATATACTCAGGTTGAATACTATGGTTCTGCATCGGCATTGTATCAGCCTACTGATATTTTTTCTGTATCATTGGCGCAAGACTATGCTTATAATAAACTAACCTCCAATTTTGTAAAACAACAATATCCATCGCGAGGAACTTCATTAACGGCTTTGAATGCACAGGTTAAGACCAACCGATTGACTGCTACTGCCGGTATATTAGGAACATACATTGGCGAGAACGTGAAGCAGGGAGACCGCCCTAAAGATAAAACGCGATTGTCGCCGGCATTCAGTCTATTGTATAATCCTTTTGACATAGGTTTGAGATTCAGAGCTTCTTATAAGGATATATACCGTGCCCCAACATTTAATGAAATGTATTATTTCCGTATGGGAAATACAGCATTACGTCCTGAGATTTCAAAACAATATAATATAGGTAGTACATTCTATCGATCTGTGAGCGAAAAGTATAGTTTGCTTAATATTTCGGTTGATGCCTATTTAAATAAAGTAAGAGATAAGATTGTAATATTTGCGGCAGCTCCTCAGGTTCTGAAAATGACGAATCTCGATAATGTAACTATATATGGGGTTGATGTTTCTACAACATCGGAGATTGACTTGTCATCTTCATTAAAGTTAATAGCTATTGGTGCATATAGTTATCAATCGAGTGAAAATGATGATACTAAAAAGCAAATTCCTTATACACCCGAGCATAGTGGGTCGGGGTCGATAAGTTTCGAAAATCCTTGGGTAAATATTACTTATAGTTTTGTTGCCAGTGGTAAAGTCTATTCTAAACTGGATCATACAAAATCAACGCGAATAGATGCTTATAGCGATCATTCGGTATCAGTAAATAAGACTTTTTTATTAAAACAGACCAAGCTAAGGTTACAGGCTGAAGCATTGAATCTATCAAATAAAAATTATGAAATAATACAGGGATATCCTATGCCGGGTAGGTCTTTTAGAATATTGGCGGCATTTACATTATAAAAATTATTAGAGAGTACTCATTTTAAACTAAATATATAATTATGAATTATAAAAATCTTTTGTTTAGAAGCATGCTTCTAACATTGTCTACATTGTTTCTTGCTTCTTGTTCTAGTGATGATGAAGTTGATTATGATGTGTGGACTCCACCTTTATCTTCTACTCAGGGTGCATTTATTTTGAATAGCGGTAATCAAGGCTCTAATAATGCGTCTCTAGCATTTTATGATAAAGAGACAAAAAAATGTAATCCAACAGTATTCCAGTCATTAAACAATGGTCTTGAATTGGGCGATACTGCACAAGATCTTATTGTTTCTGGAGATTCTATTTATATTGCAATGTATGGTTCGGGGCTTATTTATGTGACCAATATACAAGGTAAATTAGTGAAAAAGATTGTTTCAGAAAGAGATGGTAAGGCTCAAAAACCAAGAAATTTTGCTTCTGATAACAAGTATGTATATGTTACTTATTTCGATGGTTATGTTGCTCGTATTGAACGTAAAACATTATTGGTAGATGCAACTCAGGTTAAAGTTGGTAATAATCCGGAAAATCTAAAGATTGCCAATAATAAAATTTATGTAGCAAATTCGGGAGGAATGAACTATCCTAATTATGATAAAACTGTATCAGTTATCGATATCGCTACTTTTTCGAAGGTTAAAGATATTGAGGTTGTTTTAAACCCTACTACACTTGAGATTGACAGAAGAGGAAATGTATATGTTATCTCTATGGGTAATTATGGTGATGTACCTAATACTCTTCAACGTATTAATCCTAATTATTCAGTTGATTCGTTAGGAAACGCAACGTTGATGAAAATCAACCCAACTGGAGATAGATTATATACTATTTATGCCCAATACGGAGCTCCAACAGTAGATTATAAAGTATATCATATTTATGATCAAAAATATGTGGATGGAAGCTTTGTAAACAGTGATGTTAAATTCTCAGCGAGTCCATCTACTTTGGATTTTGATCCTGCAACAAAAGAAATCTATATCGGAACTTCTGATTATAGAACTAATGCTGAAATGTACATAATTTCGACCACAGGTAAATTAGTTAGCCATTTCAACACAGGTGGTCTTAATCCTGCTGGTGCCTTTTTTATTAAATAAGAGTATTGTGTTAAATACAAAAGGTCGTTATAGAATATATAACGACCTTAATTTACTTTAAAGGTAATGAGAAAAAATTATTTGTTTTTACTTCTGGTATTTCTTATCACTTCTTGTTCAGGAAATAAACAATCGGCTGAGGTTGAGGGGAATGTTATAGATACAGTTTATATAGTACAATATGCCAAAGGTTTTACTGTGAAAAAATATGCTGATTATAAAGAGGTAACAGTTGTAGATCCTTGGGATTCTACAAAAATTTTGCAACGATATATTTTGGTAGATAAAACCAAAAGCTTGCCTGCTAACTTACCTAAAGGTACACTTATAAGAACTCCATTGAAAAGCATAGTTGCTTATTCAACAATTCATTGTGCAACACTTAACGAATTAGGTGTTCTAGCTACCGTAAAAGGTGTTTGTGAGCCAAGTTATATTGATATTGACTATATTCAAGAAGGTGTAAAAAATGGAACTATCGCCGATTTAGGTCAGGCTGCAAATCCAATAATCGAGAAAATAGTAGATGTTGATCCCGAAGCTATTTTCGCTACACCAATACAAGGGCGTACCTATGGGAGTATTGATAAAGCAGGTATACCTGTAATAGAAACCCCCGATTATATGGAGCCTTTGCCATTGGGGCGTGCTGAATGGATTAGATTCTACTCTTTATTTTTTGATAACGAATCGCAAGCTGACTCTCTGTTCAATATAACGGTGAATAATTACAATACAATTAAAGAAAAGATGGTATCGGTTAAAGAAAAGCCGTCTGTATTTATTGATTTAATGTATGGTAATGTATGGTATATATCAGGAGGAGGTAGTTTCATATCGAGAATGCTAAGTGATGCAGGGGCTAACTATGTGTGGTCGGATAACGATAAAGTTGCTTCAACGCCTTTAGCTTTCGAGGAGATTTTGGATAAAGCAGGAGATGCTCAATTTTGGCTGATAAAGTATAATCATCCGACTGATTTAACGTATACTTCGTTAGAAAAAGAATACAAGCCATATTCGTACTTCTCAGCATTTAAAAATCGTAATATTTACGGGTGTAATGCGGCAGAAAAATCTTATTATGAGGATCTTCCAATACATCCTGATTATATTTTGCAAGACTTTGCGTATATTTTCCATCCGGATCTTTTTCCGGACTACACTCCTCGCTATTATAGTAAGATGAAAGAGTGAATTTGTAAGAGTAAGTGTTAGATGTCTTCTTTGAGAAATCATAACGATTGGGTGTTTTCCTAAGGTAGACAATAGATAGGTCTGAGACTTTACTTTAAAAGAGTATTACTATATTTGTTTAAGCAAAAGGTTTTGATTTACCTTTGGATATAAATAGAACTGTTGAAATTGAAAAATAACCATCTCGTAAGTTATATACTGCTACTTATAGTTGCAATTGTCATTTTATTCTTTGCAAATCTGTTTGTAGGATCTGTAAAGATTCCATTTCAGGCAATTGTAGATATTTTGACAGGTGGTGAAGCTGTAAAAAAATCTTGGGAACATATTATTCTCGAAGTGCGGCTGCCTCAGGCTATAACGGCTTTATTTACGGGAGGAGGAATAGCTGTTGCAGGTTTATTGCTACAAACTGCATTTCGTAACCCTCTAGCCGATGCAGGTATTCTGGGTATCAGTGCAGGTGCAGGGCTTGGTGTTGCTATTGTTATACTTCTGTTTGGAGGTATAATAGGTAATAATGTAGGCTTTGATCTTTCTATATCGATGACTGTTGTTGCAGGTGCATTTGTGGGTGCAGCTCTTATCCTGCTTATTATTATTGGTTTTGCTTCCATCGTAAAGAATAATATAATGTTGTTAATCATTGGTATCATGGTTGGCTACCTAACATCTTCGGTTATTTCTTTACTAAAATACTGGAGTACGAGTGAGCAGGTATTCTCATATATGATCTGGGGGATGGGGGATTTCTCAGGAGTATCTATGGAACAACTTCCCTTTTATTGTATAACGGTATCAATCGGATTAATATTAGCTGTAGTATTGGTGAAGCCGCTAAATGCTTTGTTGCTAGGTGATAGATATGCTGCTAATTTGGGGGTTAATATAAAGAAAGTACGCTTTCTCTTATTACTATGTGCTGGTATATTGACTGCTGTAACTACTGCTTATTGTGGTCCTATCTCTTTTATAGGGCTGGCTGTACCTCATATCGCTCGGCTTATGCTGGGAACATCCAATCATAAATCGTTATTACCCATGACTATTCTTATAGGGACATTTATGGCTTTGCTATGTAATCTGATTAGTGTAATTCCAGGTTCAGCAGGATTAATTCCATTGAACGCAATTACTCCTATTTTTGGAGCTCCTGTAATTATATATGTTATTGTAAATCAAAAGAAAATTCAGTATTTCAATTAAGGTTTCAGACTTTTTTTGTTGCTTTAGTAAGCCCAACAGTGATAGTCTGTTATAATTAGATACTTTCATTTATTTAAATAGCTACTAGCTAGTAAGCAAAAAATATAATTTGAAGTAAATATATCTGTGAATAAAGAACCTATTATATCAGCTCAAAATCTTAGTATCGGGTATCCTAAATCTCGTAACAGGAATACGTCTGTATTGTATGAAGATATGTCATTCAATCTTTATGCAGGAGAGTTAACCTGTTTATTGGGTTCTAATGGAGCTGGTAAGTCAACATTATTGCGTACGCTTACGGGGCTTCAACCCTCATTGAGAGGTGAAGTTAATTTACAGAATAAAGCTATCTCAAAGTATTCAGAACAGCAGTTATCTACATTGTTAGGGCTTGTATTGACGGATAAAACTGTTGTTGGGGGATTAACTGTTTCAGAACTTGTTGCACTAGGTAGGTACCCTTATACAGGCTTCTTCGGACGATTAACTAAAGAGGATCATCAGATTGTAGAAAAAGCAATGAATGATGTTTGTATTCTACATAAAAAGGATTCATACGTTGCTGAATTATCAGATGGGGAGCGTCAAAAGGTTATGATAGCAAAAGCTTTAGCGCAAGAGTGTCCTATTATTATATTAGACGAGCCTACTGCCTTTCTTGATATAGTTAACCGAATTGAGATTATGAACTTGTTGCATCTGATAGCAATAAAACAAAACAAGACTATTTTATTATCAACTCATGATATAGAGCTGGCTCTTACTCTGGCAGACCGTTTGTGGCTGTTGGCAAGGGATAAGGGTTTGAAATGTGGGGTGACGGAAGATATAGTATTATCTAATGCCATAAATGATTATATTGGAAATAGTACCATTATTTTTGATCAACAAACGGGACGATTTATTTCTGATCAAACTATCAATCAATCAATGTATTTAGACGCCCAAGGGGAACTGTATTATTGGACAAAGAATTTTTTATCAAGAAAGGGGTATTGTCTGACAGATAATCCTACAAGCGAACTTTCATTAAAATTGTTATCACCTACTCAGATATCAGTAGTTCGGAATAATCAAACAGAAGCTCTCTCATCCTTCGAGGAGCTCGATTCTTGGCTAAAAGGCTAATCCTATTTTATATAATATTTAAAATACTCTTTTAATTTAGTAGATTCTCTACAAATAGAAAGTATGTGCGGTGATTTCTCTTGTTTGTTTATGGAGGAAAGATCTCAGATATGACTATATAAGATTGTTAGAAAAAAAAGTTCGTGTAATACATTCTATTGTTACTCGTTTCCTGCAAGTTGAAATGAAATACTATACTATTTGTTTCTCTATTATTGATACGTACTAGTTTTTGATGAAAATAAAAAAGCACTCCGAAAATTCGGAATGCTTTAATGTATCATTATCTACAAGTAAAATTACTTTTTAACTTGTGTGCGTTTTGCGTAACGATTCATGAACTTATCAACACGTCCTGCAGTATCCACAAGTTTTTGTTTTCCTGTGTAGAAAGGGTGAGAAGAACTAGTGATCTCTAATTTGATTAGAGGATAAGTAACTCCGTCTACTTCAATGGTTTCTTTTGCATTGATTGTTGAACGAGAAATTATGATTTCATCGTTTGACATATCTTTGAAAACAACTGGACGGTAGTTTTCTGGATGAATTCCTTTTTTCATTGCTTATATTATTATTTTTTTAATTGTTCTCTTTTCGGTCTGCAAAGATAGACTTTTTTAAAGAATAAAAAAATATTACTGATCGAATTTTCTTATTAAAAAGGAGTTGGTCACATATTTTTATTCATTAAATTTGTTTATTCTATTTTTAGAGTTCAAAATTAAGGTTATAGCCTTTGTATGTTCTTTAAGAAAGGTGCTCGAATTTAATTGTATAAACAAATATATAAAACTATGCTAAAGAAAGTTGTAGCAGTATTTTCGTCTGTGTTTCTAATAATGGGATGCGGAAATAAAAATGCAAACAATAATACTGAAAATCAGTCTATGGATCAAGTTGAAAAAAGTGATACGGAAATGTATATGTTAGTTGGTACATATACTTCAGGCGAAAGTAAAGGTATTTATGTCTATAAATTAGATACTGTAACAGGAACGTCTAAATATATAAGTGAAGTAAAGGTTGATAACCCCTCGTATTTAGTCTTAGATCCATCTGAGAAGTTTGTCTATTCGGTAACCGAAGATGATGGTGTTGAAACATCTGCTGCTAATGCTTTTTCTTTTGATAAGCAAGATGGTAAGCTTACCTTTATCAATAAGCAATTAACTGGTGGAGGTGCTCCTTGTTACATAAATATAGATTCGGAAGGGAAACATGTTGTAACAGCTAATTATTCGGGGGGTAGTCTTACATATTTTTCTGTAAACGAAAAAGGTGGTTTAGAAACAGCATCTCAGGTTATTAGTTTTGCAGGAAAAGGAGCAGATACTGAGCGTCAGAAACAGTCGCATATTCACTGTGTGCAGTTTACTCCTGATGGAAAATTCTTATTTGCAAATGATCTAGGAACCGATAAGATCCATAAATTTAATGTAAATGAATCAGGAGATAATTTCTTATCAGTAGGTAATCCTGCTGCATTTACAGTTAAAGGAGGATCAGGACCTCGTCATCTTAAGTTTCATCCAAACAATAAGTTTGCATATGTGATAACAGAATTGTCGGGGGATGTAATTGCTTTCGATTATAATGATGGTAATCTAAAGGAAATACAAACCATAAAAGCAGATACAGTTAATGCTAAAGGTAGTGGTGATATTGGTATAACTCCTAATGGCAAGTTCTTATATGCTTCTAATAGATTGAAAAATGATGGCTTAGCAATCTTTTCAATAAATGAAGCAGATGGTAAATTAACAAAGGTCGGATATCGTACAACCGGAGTTCATCCGCGTAATTTTGCAATTACTCCTAATGGTAAATTATTATTAGTAGCTTGTCGTGACAATGATGTTATTCAGGTCTTTAAGATTGATGAGAATACGGGATTATTAGAAGATACAGGGCACGATATAAAGCTGGATATGCCAGTTTGTGTAAAGTTTGCCTCTATAGAATAAATTGTTGAGAATGAATTCTTAAAATTGATAGAGGAAGAGTTGAATGCTCTTCCTCTTATTTTTTTAGATTCAATATCGTAATTCTTTTACTCTGCTAGCTTACAGGTCTTACTAATGAATTTTTGCTAAAAATAAATAATTTTACGATCTTAAATATTATTTACAAGTCTGAAAAATGAAGCTGTGAGAAGCTTTTATTATTATATTTGCAATATTTGAGTATTATGTCTCGTTTATTGGCTAAATAGTTAAGAGGAAAGCAATCTAATCAAGATGAAAAATTCTTTATTTTATATTTTAGCATCATTTATGATGTCACTTTGTACTTTGGCTTCTCGCGCCGAAGCTTTAAATTTAAGTTATAATGAAAAAGTTATCCCTGCATATAAGCTTTCGGAGGATGATAGATTTGCGCTAAATATAGCTCAAAAATCTATCCTACAGAATGATTCGGCTCTTGTATATACCAGAGGTACTAATGGCTTAATTATTGTTCCGCCTGTAGATTGGGATCCTTTTCCCTATGATGTTAGCTTTCGGGACACAGTAATATATGACCGACTTTTTCTTCCTGTTGTATTTGATGGTAAGATCTTACCTCCACGCTTGGACTTTATACCCAAAAAAAAATCGATGGAGCGTCCGCAGTTTCGTCTAATACCAGAAGAGAATACATTTGCACCTTTAATAAAGAGGGCAGAAGAGGTGCAAGCCAGACGTCGGAATTTCTATATGGATATGAGTAATATTGGAGATGTTCGATATAATGCGTCTGTACTGAAAAGTATACCGAAACTAAAAGAGGAAGATGCAACAAAACGAAATTTTCTTCACGACCTTATAGCTACAGATGAGGCTATAAAGGTTACTCCTATAGAAATGGAAAAGATTGATCCGGGTTTTATCTATTGGGTTAAAACTGGAAATCATGCGCTTCAAGTAGCTCAAAACTATATTACACATAACTGGAGTAGGGGAGGAAATAGTAGTTTCTTTATTCGCAATGATCATAGGATAACTGTAAACTATGCTAAAGATAAGATTACATTTAATAATATTTTGGAGTGGAGATTGAACTTACAGGCTACTCCCTCTGATGAACTTCATGATGTAAATATAAGTGAGGATTTATTTCGTTTAGAGAATATATTAGGCTATAAAGCGTACAATAATTGGTCATACTCTGCTCGATTAGAGACAAAGACACCGTTCTTTCAAAGTTATCCGTTAAATTCGAAGGATAAGACTTCTTCTTTTTTAGCTCCTTTTATGGCGAATATAAGTATTGGTATGGGATATAAACTTGATAAAAAATTTGAGAGTGATAAGAGGAAGACGTTGAATCTAACTTTCAATTTATCTCCATTGTCTCTCAATTATATTTATGTAAGGGATAAATTCGTAGATGAAAAACGATTTGGATTAGAGGAGGGAGAGAAAACGCTAGCTGAATTTGGTTCTCTGGTTAGTTCTAATTTAGATTTTAGGATTAGTCGATATCTAACATGGACATCACGCTTTAAATACTTCACAAACTACGAAAGAGTGGAAGTTGAGTTCGAAAATGTATTTACGATGTTGTTTACTCGTTTGCTCTCTACTACTGTTTCTTTGAATACAAGGTTCGATGACAATGTACCGAAAGGTGGACAATTGGGGTACTTTCAGGTTAACCAACTTGTAAGCTTTGGATTAAATTACAAATGGTAAGGAATGCATTCGTTTGATGCTTAGTTGAATAAGAAAAATATGACAAAATAATATAAAAATAATGAGCGAAATGTTTGGACTGTATTGAAAAAGACGTATCTTTGTACTCGAAATATCGCGGGGTGGAGCAGTTGGTAGCTCGTTGGGCTCATAACCCAAAGGTCATCGGTTCGAGTCCGGTCCCCGCAACAAAAGAGAAAGCATCTAAGAAATTAGATGCTTTCTCTTTTGTTGTAATCTTTTTTCTGTGAATTGGAGGTTGAATCGGAAAAATATATATATTTGTTCTAATCAAACTTTTTCAGAATGTACATAAGGCTATGATTAACCTTATAAGAATTTTTTATAAATGAAAACGACACAAATATTTTACTGTTAGATCTCTTAAACCTTGAACCTTCCTTAAACATAAACAACAAACAAATTTTATCTAAACAAATTATGAAAAAAAGACATTTATTAGCTTTAGTCTGGCTCTCTGTCAGCCTTTTTTTTACTTCCTGTGAAAATGAAGAAATTATTACTTCTCAAGTATCAGATGAGCCAGCCTTAAGGTCTCTGCATCCCTCTGGTTTTGAAAATAATTGGGAAACTCAAACTCAAATCAAAATAACTCAATTACCCACTCCTGTTGATTTGCCATGGGTGCCTAGTGCACCAACGGCTATACCTCTTGATAAGAGAACTGATATAAAGAAGCAAGATGGATGGAACTTTTTGAGTACAGCAAGTAAAGAAGAAGGGACAGATTATTTAATATTTTACAATAAATATACCGGAGTTTTAAAAATTTTCTATTATTCAGTAAGTAAAGTTCTGAATAATAATGTTATTTGGCAGTTACTTGATGAAAATAAATGTGGATACTTTAATCAAGGTCCATATTTTACCACTCCAATGTCTGATGTTAGACAACAATTTATTGGGGTGGCAGCGCTGGAAGCTGGTGGAACTAATGGTTTACAACAAGGGTGGAACTGTTTTGAATTGCCTGTAACCTATACACCATTAAAAGGCAAGTTAAATGTGTATTCAAAGAGTCTTAATATAAGTAAGGTTGAATTAACTGGTAATTATACTGAAACTACTAAGGGGACAATTGTAACTGATCATTCTTCTACAACTGAAGGAAAATATGCTAAAGAAGGAGCATCTATCGCAAAAGCAGGTGGAGATGCAGCCGAAAGTTGGCTGAAAAAAGTGGCTACTAAATCAAAAGATATACCTAAAGAGGGGATTTTTAAGGGGATTCCTAATGTTGTTGCATCATTGGCAAGTGGCGGTGTGACCTCATTAATCAGCTCTGGACTTAATGCTCTATTTGGTTCGTTTTTGGGTAGCAAGACTGTATCCCAACCGGTGATACAGACTGTCGAGTTAACTACCTCTGGACAAATAACAACAACTGGAACAATTACAGGAGATCTAGTTGGAATTGTTAAACCTCTAACAAACATAGATGCTTCAATTATGGGAGCTTGGAATTTAAGGACTGCTCCAAAGTTGACAGCTTCAGCAGAGCATTTTGTAGGGCAACCTCGTTCTGGTACTTTAAAAGCTTTTGAGTATTATCAAGTTGCTTTCTATCCATCAATAGATTTAGTTGTAAATCCATTAATATCAAGTGAGGTTGAATGTAAGGTTGATACAAAAATAGTGGAATATGTTGGTCCTAAGTGGAATGAGATTTTTGAGCAATATTCTACTCGTAAATACACGGGCCAAAATTACAGAGAAGTTCAATATGGTTCCAAGACTTATTATGCAGGAGCTATTCATCCTGAATTATATCATGATGAGAAAGGTGAAAATAAAACGATTCTTCGTCCGGGAGCAGCATATGCATTAGGATTAGGTAGTTGGGGGGATTATGTCGTTCCAGCTTCATCCTATGCTTCTAATTACACCGATTATACAAGTCAAGGTTTTTCTAATTGTAATGGTGTTAGTCGAGTGATGTTGAGTAAACTTCCTCTAATATTAAGCAATTGTACAATTAATGGTAAGCCTTCTATATATCCAGGTAATTATGCAGTGAATGTTACTGTAACGATGAAAGTGAAAGCGACAGGACAAGAGATAGTGTCTAGTCGAACATATGTTCCAGAATATGTATGTAACTTTTGACTAGATATAAAAATAAAGTGATAGTTTCACTTGAAGAGAGGGAATTATATTCTCTCTCTTCTTTTTATATTATATCTTTGTTATTATTACATTAAAGAGATTATATTTTTAGAACGAATACTTTCAGTTATGTCTTCCTACAGTTTGTATCTGTGTGCGGGTTGAGTCGCTTTTTAAAACACTTACATCCCCAATGCAATTGGTGAAATATACATATTTACCATCATCTTCAAAACGATAAACTTTGCATCCATCATGTTCAAATAGATAATCTACCTTATAAGTGCTGTTGTTTTGTGCTTTGGTTCGAACAAGCGGTTCACCTGTTCCGCAAGATGAAAGGTTAAGTAGGAGTGTGGCGAATGATAAAATTATAAGAGTTTTCATCCTTTATAGTTTTAGATAGATTAATAAACTCAAATATACAAAATGTATAATGACTCTTTTTGCTCCCCTGAAAATAAAAAAGTAAAATATCGTGAGTGTGGAATAGTAGGATAATCTTAATTAAAGGGATTAATTAATCTATTTGATTTATTCTGAAATTTAAAACTTACGGTTTGTTCTTTGAACTTTAATATAAATCTATCCTTATTAAGTGTTTCAAAGTTTAGGTAAATGAAACCATATTGAGGCGAGAAATAAAAAGTTAGTTTTGTCGTTCCTATAGAAGTTTCACCGATAGATTCCACTTTAAAACACTCTATATATTTATTTGCTTTTTTGTAAAACCATGAAATCTTTTTAGTGATCTTGTATTTGTTTCTTACATAGATTTTCTGTTTAGTTGGATTATTGAGGGCTCTGTAATAGATTTCTGGGATATTTTCCAGTTCCCATTCCCAGTTATTGCCTATTTCTAGAGGGTAGTGAATTAAAGGAAATGGGCAAAACTCCAGAATTGCGTATTCTTTGGAGCGAGGAGGGTGCAGAAATAGCTTGTCGGATGTTTCTTTTATTCCAGTTTCTGTAATATAATCTTCCCCTGTTTTTGAGTCTTGTTGAATCCAACGAATTGTCCAACTATCATCTATATATTTATTTTGAAAACTCCATTTATTTCCTGTACATTCAAGATATAACGTACTTTTAATTGTGTCATTACTTTTTATATAGTAGACATCGTACTCTATCCTCATTGCTGTATTGTAGATTTGAGCATTTAAGGTAAGATGTATTGAAAGTATCAATAAGGCAGTTAATAGTCGTTTCATAGATATTTATTCTTGGTTGTTTAAATATAGTTAGAAAGTCGGGTAATTTATAGTCGCCAAATATTGATTCTTTTGTTTTTATAGAGTATTTTTGTTTTAGAAGTCCGAATATTTCGAACTTATCGGTCTAGTAAAGCGTTTATTTGATAAATAAAAACGATTATCGTATGAAAAAGATACTTTTTATAGCATTTATTGCTACAGTTCTTTCAGCTTGTGGTTCTATGAAAGTTTATAATTCGGCTCTAAAGCAAATAGAGTTAGGTATGACAAAGCAAGAAGTTGTATCGCTTATGGGTGATAAATATACGACATCTGGTATAAATGAGGTGCAGGGTAAACAACAAGAGACATTGGAATATAAGGATATGTATAAAAATCATTTCTTCTTTGTTTTTGTTGATAATCACCTAAATAAATGGTATAAAGAGACTGAAGATAAGAAGTAATATTTTGAGAAATTATTACAAAAAAGCAGAATCAGTGAAAGCTGATTCTGCTTTTTTGTAATCTTTTGTAATTGTTAATCTATATTGTTCAATAAAAAATGTTGAGTTAATGGGAAATTTGGAAATTTGTTCACTTGAAAATATATCTTTAAAACAAGTATATGAAGCATTTATGGAATCTTTTTCGGACTATGAGATTCCTATGGAAATGCCTATCGACCAATTTGAAGAGATGATTATAACTAGGGATATTGACTTTGGTTATTCGGTCGGATGTTTTAGTGATGGAAAGTTAGTCGGATTTATATTATGTGGTTATCGAGAAATAGATGGTAAGAAATATTGCTACAATGGAGGAACTGGTGTAATACCGAGCTTTAGGCGTAAAGCTATTGCGAATGATCTTTTTATCAAATTGGTCGACTTATTGAAGAAGGATAATGTTGATATCTTTCTATTAGAAGTGTTAGAAAATAATACGCCTGCGATAGATCTTTATCGTAAAAATGGATTTGGAGTTCAACGTCGTTTCAAGTCTTTTAAAATAAATAAAGAGGATGTTTTGGGTGTTTTGGCGAATGACTATACTGTAGGATATGATAAGACGAACTATGTGGATATTGATGAGGCAAACTTTCATCCATTTATGCCATCATGGCAAAATCAAAGAATATCCATTCTCAATAATATTGATAATTATGAGTATTGCTCAGTATCTATTGATGGAGAAGTAATAGGGTTTGGTTTTATTCACAAAAAACGAGGCGATATTCCTCAATTGAGAGTTTTGAAGGGTTGGGAGAATAAAAAACTAGAACAACTTATTGTAAGTGAGTTGAAAGATAAAACCGAAAGTGATGTAATAAAGCTTGTAACTCTGGATGAAAGCATTAGCCTAATTAAAATATTGCCAGATATTGGTTTTTCCTATTTTTTAGGCTTGTATGAAATGACGTTTAGTTTAGATTAATAGAACAATAAATCGAAATAGGGGTTATATATAAGTGTTTATAATTTAAAATAAAGAAAAGAATTTAGATATGTTTCAGAGAATAAGTAAGGAAGTAGCAAAAGAGGTACTAGCAGTAAATAAAAAAGCCATATTGATTGATATGAGAGACTCTCAGAGTTATAATGAGGGGCATGATGAGAGCGCATTACATCTGACTCAAGAAAATCTATCAGACTTCATAGTTGGTACAGAGAAGCAGATTCCAGTTTTGGTTATGTGTTACCATGGTAATAGCAGTCAATCTTTAGCCCAATATTTAACGGCGCAGGGCTTTGATACTGTTTATAGTATAGATGGAGGATATGAAGAATGGAAGAATGAATAACTAAGTTCTTACTTATATTCTCGATTAAAAAATTAAAGAACCTGCATATATTATTTATTATGCAGGTTCTTTCTGTATTATGAAGTATTATTTCTATGGAATTTATTAGTTGAATATTCAACTAATGTTTTATTTTGTTGTATATTTGTACGTCAAATAGAAAAGATTGTTAAAATGCAAGAATTTGTATATGCACTACTAATGGTGCAGGCTTCCTACAGACAAGCTATACAAAAAAGGATTAAAGAACAGGGTATTGATTTAACTTTTGAAATGATTCAGGTAATGAGGTGTTTGTACCGAAAAGATGCCGTGAATCAACAGGACTTGGCTAATCAAACTCATAAAGACAAATCGAGTCTTTCGTATTTATTAAATAATATGGAAAAGAGAAACTTGATAGCTCGTACCGAAAGTCATCAAGATAAAAGGAGTAAGTTAATAGTTCTTACAGAAGAGGGACAAGCTTTACACCAACAGATTAAAATTATAGTTGAAACTGTATACCATAAAGTAGAAGAAACGACAGACAAAAATAAACTGCATTTTTGTGTCGATTATATGAAAGAATTAAGTGGGATAATAAGCAATGATTAAAATATCAAATAAAATAATTTCATTATCGCTTCTCCTTCTTATAATTCTTATATCTTCAGAAGCGAAAGCTCAGTATAAACTTTCAGTAGAAGAGCTATTCGAAAAAGGAGTAGAGCATAGTATCGTAATTCAATCTACATACTTAAAGGTTGAGATTGCTAATGATAAAAATTCATTAGCAAAAAACAAACGCTTGCCTGATGTTGCAGTTACTGGCCAATTTGGCTATGTGGGCACATCTACTATCTTCGATAAAGACTTATCGTTTGTAAAACATACATCAGCCCCCGATTGGAGACAAAACTACCAATTGAGTGCCGTGCAACCTTTGTACGAAGGTGGTCGTATAAGTAACAATATAAAGAGGTCGGAGTTGGAGCAGGAACTAGCTCAGTTGTCATTAACACAAGACAAGGCTAATCTGAAAATATGGTTAGTAGGTAAATATCTCGATCTTTATAATCTTTACAGACAAAGAGCAATATATTCTATAAATATCGATGAAGCTAAGCGTAGGCTACAAGATATTCGTAAGATGCGTGAAGAGGGAATGATTACTTCGAACGATGTTTTACGAAGTGAAATAGAGCTAACCAACTTTGATTTATCGTATCAGGAAACGACTAATGGTATCACACTTGTTTGTCAGCAATTGGCAATAGCATTGGGTATGGATGAGGATTTGCTTTATGAGCCTGACTCGGCTTTTTTGAATTTAAAGATGAATATTGACGAAGGCATCGATAATTATATTCAGACAGCTTATCATGATTATCCTGAAATGCGTATTGCTAAAACAAATATTGCTTTGGCAAAAAACAATCTTGATATTACGAAAGCTGATTTTCGCCCGAGCTTATCATTGCAATTCGGGAATACTTTTCAAAGACCATTACCAAATACTTCGCCCGTTCAGGATTTGTTTATTGACTCATGGGGGGTAACTTTAAATTTATCCTATAAGATATCCTCTTTGTTTGATAGGAAACATTCTCTTTCGGCAGCAAAGACCCAGATAAGCTTGCAGCAATTGGAAGAAGAGCAGCAGAAGCAAAATATAAGAGGTATCGTAAAATCTGCTTACTTGAAACATAAAGAAGCTTTGATGCGTATAAAAGCACTTGAAACATCGGTAGAGCAAGCAAATGAGAATTACCGAATTGTAAATAAAAAATATTTTAATCAGCTATCTATATTAACGGATCTTTTGGATGCAAATGCAATACAACTTGATGCCGAATTGCAACTAACGGCAGCTCGTACGAATGCTGTATACACATACTACCAGTTACTAAATGTGTGTGGCAGACTATAAGATTGAAGATACAAATAGGCTAACTTATAATAAAAAGCAGTAATTAATATTTATGGACATAGACCAATCGGAAATTGAAGCGAAAAAGGAGCTCCGACGAATATATCTGAAACTAAGAAACAAAAGACGTCGAAACTTTGTCTTAAATGGAATAACTATCCTTTTAGCTATTGCAGGTATTGTATGGGCGTGTAATTTTTTCATTAATTATTATAGATATGAAATTACAAACGATGCAACCATAGAGCAATATATTTCGCCTATTAATACACGTGTGACAGGATATATCAGTAAAATATATTTTACTGATCATCAAATGGTACATGAGGGCGATACACTTTTGATTATTGATGACCGAGAATACCGTCTGAAACTTATGGATGCAGAAGCTGCACTAAAAGATGCAGAAGCATCTGCAGAAGTGTTGACATCAAGTATTAGCACTACCACAAGTAACGTTGCTGTATCGCAAGCTAATATTGAAGAAGCCAAAGCCCGCTTGTGGAAGTCTGAGCAGGACTATAAGAGATATACTAACTTACTGGAAGCAGATGCTGTTTCACATCAACAATACGATCAGGCAAAGACAGAATATGAAGCCATGAAGGCTCATTACAACTCTTTGATGATGCAACAAGAATCGTTACGATCTATGTCGACCGAAACTCAAAAAAAAAGAAACAACACAGATGCTAATATTCTTAGAAAAGAAGCCGATTTAGCTCTAGCTAAGTTGAATTTGTCTTATACCGTAATTACTGCACCGTATTCAGGATATTTAGGACGTCGTACGTTAGAAGAAGGTCAATTGGTACAAGCAGGTCAAACGGTGACGAATATTGTAAGAGACGAAGGTAAATGGGTTATTGCAAATTATAAAGAGAAGCAAATTGAGAATATTTACATCGGTCAGGAAATAAACATTAAAGTAGATGCCATCGCCGATAAGGTATTTAAAGGAAAGGTAACTTCTATTTCTTTAGCTACAGGTTCTAAGTACTCTCTATTGCCCACAGATAATTCGGCAGGAAACTTCGTGAAAATACAACAACGTATTCCTGTAAGAATTGATTTTGTGGATATTTCGGATGAGGATATGGAAAAACTAAGAGCGGGGATGATGGTTGAAACAGAGGCTATAAAATCAAAATAGGGGTTAGATATTCTTTGAATGATACTTACTTGTTTCATTTATACATGACCAAATAATAGGCAGATATAAGATTTTAAGAAAGAAAGAGAAGTAATGGCGGTTAATAACAATAGTCAACATTTTAGAAGTTGGGTGCCACAATGGTTAGTTTGTGTGGTGGCTTTACTTGTGTTGATTCCCGTAATGCTTATCAATGGGGCTTATACTGGTAGTAGTATTGATATTTCTGGAGCTTTAGGTGTGTTGTCCGAAGATATAAATATGGCATATTATGCAGCTTCGGCTGGTATGGCCATAGCATATCCTATTATTCCTCTCATAAAACCCGTTGCAACTTCTAAAACTATTATTCTTGTAGTTCTCTTTTGTCAGTTTATATTGAGTTGGATTTGTGCAATAACCACCTCTATGGAGGTGATAACTATTTGCAGCTTTTTTATAGGTTACTTTAAAGCATTTACTCTACTGGAAATTATTGCGATAATAATGCCGATTTTTAGTCCGAGTAATACCCGTAATGAGTTTTATTCTAAATTCTATCCGATCACTTTAACACTGGGGCAGTTGTCTCTTGTGCTTACCGCAGAATTTGCCTATCGCTATCAATGGCAGCATATGTACTATTTCTTGATAGCCTTGCTTTTATTTGCTATGGCATTGGTGGTAATATTTATGGCATTCGGACGTAAATTGATTCGTATTCCATATAAAGAAATAGATTGGTATAGCTTCTTCCAATGTTCACTGCTTTTTATGTGTATACTGTATGTAGTTACTTATGGGAAAACAAATGATTGGTTTGCTTCAAATAATATAGTGATGGCAGCGGTCTTAATACCTATTGTTGGATGGATGTTTATACGGCGACAGTTAATAACGGATGGTAGACCTTTTGTTGATCTGAGTGTAATGAAAAATCGAAATTCGGTTGTTGTGTACCTTTTTTCGTTTATAATGATGTTTTTTGCATCCTTTACTATTCTTACAGCCTCTTATGTGAACTCTGTACTACGATTAGATACTACAAGATCTAATGAGTTGTATCTATTCATGATTCCCGGAATCATTTTAGGTGGATTTATATGCTATTATTTCTTTAAGAAAGCTATAAGAATGGCTTGGCTTATATTTATCGGCTTTTCATGTTTTACATTGGCTATAGGTTTACTTTATTTTAATGTTGAGCCAATGGGCTTATACGAAGATCTCTATATTCCTATGTTTTTGAAAGGTCTTGGCATGCTTATCTTGTTTGTGGCGTTAGCAGTTTATGCTATTCAGGGCCTACAACCAGAACAACTTATATATAATGCATTCTTTCTAATAGGATGCCGTTCCGTGCTTGCACCTGCAATAGGTTCCAGTATTCTTACTAACTGGTTGTACCGATTGCAACAAGAAAACACAGTACATCTGTCTGAAAGCGTAGACCAACTTAATCCATTAGCAAATAGTTTGTATTCACAAACCTATGCAAGCTCTTTACTTAAGGGGTTGAGTATAGAAGATGCTCAGCGTATGGCTACAAATGCCCTTTATTCGAAAGTACAGATACAAGCACTTACTATCAGTATAAAAGAAATACTCGGATATATGTTAATAATGGGTATTATACTATTGGTTATTATATTGCTGTATTTCTTTAAATATAAACCGGTTACGTTAGTGGCAGTAGGACGAGATATGCATTAATTATAAGGAAAATGTTTTTCGTGTAAATTAAATAAGGTATCTTTACAGTTCGGAATTAATATAAATTAAGAAAATGAAAAAGTTTTTATTATTAACGCTTGTTTTACTTACAAGTATTGGAGCTATGGCACAAACTGAACCAGCTTATAAAAAAGGTAAATTTTATGCCTTTTGGGGATGGAACAGGGCACATTACACAAACTCAACAATACATTTTACCGGAGACGATTACGATTTTACTTTGCATCGTGTTGTTGCTCATGACAAATTGAGTGCAATAAACTATCATAATTATTTACAGCCTAATCGTGTAACGATACCTCAAACAAATTTCAAGATCGGATATTTCTTTAAGGATAATATGGCTGTAAATATAGGGGTGGATCACATGAAGTATGTAATGGATCAGAATCAGACTGTTAATATTTCAGGAAAGGTAAGACCTGGCTTTGAAGATCACGTAACGCCTGAGGGAACTGTGAGATTGACGGATGATTTTCTAACTTTCGAACATACAGATGGATTGAACTATATAAATTCAGAATTTGAATATTATCATAACTTCTATAAACATGGTATTCTTAAAATAAATGGAATAGGAGGCGTGGGAGCAGGTTTTCTATTACCTAAGAGTAATGTAAAATTGTTTGATGAAGAGAGACATGACGATTTTCATGTGGCTGGATTTGGTTTGAGTGGTAAAATTGCTGCCGATGTATTGCTTTGGGATTTATTCTTCCTAAGATGCGAAGGTAAACAAGGGTATATTAATATGCCTAGTATTCGTACAACATCGTCAAGTCGCGATAAAGCTTCTCAGCACTTCTGGTTTGCGCAAGTAAATTTCTTATTTGGTTTTGCATGGGGTTTCTAAAATAGAAATCTCTATAAAATAGTAGAAGAGAATTATTCCATTTAAGGATAATTCTCTTCTTTTTTATTGTTAAGTGTGAGACAAGATCGGAAAGATAAGTTTATTCTTCTCAAACAGCTCTTTACTATTACCCATCATAAATAGGGTAGTGTCTTCTTCCTTTAAGAGCTTTATTTCATATTTTTCACTATCAATAGGCATGAAGTGCATAATTACATTTTGTATTTGATCGGTAATCATTGCACTGATAACAGTATCTATATCCTGATCTTTTGTTGATAGAATATCATATAGAATAAGGTCACTCTCGTTATACTCAGCAATAATGACTGCATCTATCGATTCAATGTAAAATAGATTGTCTTTGAAGCTGAATTTGTCAAAGTAGTTGCAGTAGAGCATTATTTGCCCTGCGTTATCAACCATAGAAACTTTGAATAATGGAACAGCATTCTTTGCCTTGTCGTATAGTAGTTTATAATCATTAGCATTGTCTATGTTCATCTTTCGGACAATGTGAGAAGTTTCTTTATACTCTAGTTTCTTAATGGCTTGATACTCATTAACAGGAGTAAAACCAAAGAGAGGATAATAATCTAAAACACTATCATTGGCATAGAGATAAATTAGATCGGACTTCTCTTTCCATTCCTCTATTACTTTTTCTAAGAGGAATCTGTTTAGTCCCTGTTTTCTATATTCTTCATCAGTACATACTGTACCCAATTGTACGAATCGTTTTTTCTTGCCAAGAACAATAAAGTCTATTACACTTACTGTAATATGGGAAACTATTTTGTTGTCGTCAAATAAAGAATACAATAGGCAATTATCCTCCCAATGACCACTTTTATACCATTTTTCGAAGTCAAATTTCCAAATCTTCTGGGTTTGAACGTAAAGGCTGTTTCTCAAGACTTCGTTATCTTTATAATTAGTGATGTAATTATATTCTTTATTGTTTATCACTACCTTTTGCATATTTCTTTTTTTTACTGAAAATGATTAACTGAAATCTTTGATGGCACTACTTCCTTATTATTACAAGTTATTTCTGTTGTGCATACCGAAGTAATAAATAAGACTAAGACCTTAAAATGTTAATTTGCAAATGTATTATTTATAATTGATCTACTTGGGTTGGAAAGAATATAATTAAATCTTAAATTTGAATATAGAAACCTTATAATAGCATTTATTACTATGAATACTCGAAAAACACGATTATCTACTGTTATCATTCTCATTTTCTCGTTTTTTGCATTATCGGTAAATACCTATGCAAACTCAGATGTAAATGTAATTCCTAAACCTCAAAAAGTATCTTTGGGAGAAGGCTTTTTTACTTTTAATCCGAAAACAAGCTTACTCTATGCTAGTAATGATCTAAAAGTCATCGCAGGAACATTTCAAAGGACTTTAGAAAATGAATTTTCTATTAATACATCTCCTAAGCTAAATGTAAATGGAAAAGCTGTGGCAAACTCTATAGTGCTTCAACTTGATTCTAAATTAGGAAAAGAAGCATATGCACTCGACGTTCAGGCTGATAGGGTACTCTGTAAAGCATCCACTGAGGTTGGTTTGTTCTATGCACTTCAGAGTTTAACACAATTGATAAAAATAGAGAATGGTAAGCAGATTGTCCCCGTTGTATCAATTGAAGATGCTCCCGTATATGGATGGCGAGGGTACATGCTTGACGAATCGCGCCACTTCATGGGAAAAGAGGCTGTAAAACAATATCTGGACATAATGGCTCGTTTGAAGCTAAATGTCTTTCATTGGCATTTAACAGATGAACAAGGATGGAGAATCGAAATAAAAAGATATCCTCTGTTAACTCAAGAAGGCTCAATAGGTAGTTGGAGTGATATTGATGCCCCAAGCGCATTTTATACACAAGATGAGATAAAAGAGATAGTTGAATATGCCGCTCAACGTCATATTATGGTAGTGCCCGAAATAGATATGCCAGGGCATGCTACGGCAGTAGGGCGTTCGTATCCCGAAGTATCGGGAGGTGGTGAAGGTCGTTGGAAAGATTTTACCTTTCATCCGGCAAAAGAGGCTACCTATGAATTTATCAGTAATGTTTTTGATGAAATAGTACAGCTATTTCCTGCACCATACATTCATATTGGAGCAGATGAGGTTCACTTTGGAAATCAATCATGGTTTACTGATCCTTTGATGCAGAAATTTATCAAAGATAATAATCTGAAGGACGAAATAGGTCTGGAGCATTATTTTGTGCGTAGAGCTTGTGATATTGTAAATGCGAAAGGTCGTAAGATGATTGGGTGGGACGAGATTATAAATACCGGTGTATCACCAGATAAAGCTATAATAATGTGGTGGAGGCATGATAAACCAGAGTTGTTAACTCAAGCTTTGGATAATGGGTTTGATATTATTCTAACTCCTCGCATACCTTGCTATTTTGACTTTGTACAAGATGATAGTCATCAAATAGGACGACGTTGGGCTGGTGATTTTAATGAATTGGAAACTGTATACGATTTCTCAGGAAGTATATCTAAATTAATTGCTAGCCATCCTAAGCAAATATTGGGAATGCAAGCCAATGTATGGACAGAGCGTATTAAGGATAAAGCAAGGCTCGATTTTATGACATATCCTCGCTTATTGGCTCTTGCTGAAAATGCTTGGTATGATAATAGTGTGAGCAATAGAAATTACGTTGGTTTTGAGAGTCGTGTAAAAATATTTCTCAAGTATTTAGATAAATTCAATATCAAATATTTTAATCTCTTTGATAAAAATTCTACACCTGAACCTTGGGGACCCGATAAGCAAGATGTTTTAAAAGACGGATAAAATAAAAAAGAGCTATTCAATAATGAATAGCTCTTTTATTTACAATGTCTTTTTTTCTAATATTCTGTTCAAATCTTTAGGAGTCAGATTAATTGCCATGATGACGCCATTTTCGTCAATCAGGTAATTTTGAAATCCTTTCTCCAGTTGATACTTTTGATAAATTTCAGAATTCGACCCCTTTGTATCTAAAAACTGATACCTGTCGTTTATTCCGTCAATACTTAATGTTTTTTCGAATACCGCTTTACTTTTGTCAAATGAGACAGACACCATAACTAATGGGTGCTTCTCTTTTTGTAAGGTATTCCATAAAAGAACATTTTTCATGTGGGATTCTGCATCGTATGCAGCCCAAAAACTTACCAATACTTTAACTCCTTTCAGATGCTCTAAATCGAGCTTCGTGCCTGAATCATTATTGATTTTCAGCTCAGGCATAAGGTCTCCCGGGTAAATACCTTCCGAAATCCTCGAAGTCCTTGGCGTGTAAGATGATGTTATTAGCACTATCGCTACAAGCAAGAAATACTTCAAATACTTCATAAAATAATATTTTGGTTAGAACTACGACCTTATTCATAGGATCACCCTCGGAATAAGGCCTTTCCGATTCTCGGAATGGCCGATTCTACGCTTAGAATCAGTATACTTTTTAATAAAGTGGCACAAAGATACGGCACTTTACTCCAAAATCAAAATGGGCTATCTTTATTCTAGATATCGGATTTATAACAATGTTTTGTGCAAAAGGTTTTCAGCCAATATAGATTTTATCTAATAATAAAGTAACCGATATTCGGTTTTTTTTACAGCAAAGTGCATGGATAGCCTCTTTTTTTAGGGTAGACAAAGAAAATTTTGTAATTTTGGCGAACTAAAAGTCTCATGTTTTTTTACCACTTTTATTTATAGATAAAACTGTTGTAGAAAGCTATATTCTGAGAATATACTCATGGGATGTTTACTCTGGCTTTAAAAGAAATAGTATTATATAAAATATAAACAGCTAATAAGTTAGCTAAGAAACAATTTGGAATATGAATATTTCATACAATTGGTTAAAAGACTACATTAATTTCGATTTGTCGCCCGATGAGGTGGCTGCTGCTCTTACTTCAATAGGGCTTGAAGCCGAAGGGGTAGAAGAGATCCAAACTGTAAAAGGGGGACTCGAAGGTTTAGTTGTGGGTGAGGTGCTTACTTGTGTAGATCACCCCAATTCAGATCATTTACATGTTACTAGCGTAAATGTAGGTCAAGAAGAGCCTTTGCAAATAGTATGTGGAGCAGCTAATGTTGCTGCCGGACAAAAGGTTATAGTAGCTTTGGTTGGCACTAAGCTTTATTCGGGAGAAGAGTCTTTTACAATTAAGAAATCAAAAATAAGAGGCGAAGAATCTTTTGGTATGATTTGTGCCGAAGATGAAATCGGTCTTGGAACAAGCCATGATGGTATTATTGTTCTACCTGCCGATGCAAAAGTTGGTACACTTGCCAAAGATTATTATAATATCAAAAGTGATTTTTTGTTAGAGGTTGATATTACTCCTAATAGGGTAGATGCTGCTTCTCACTTTGGGGTAGCTCGTGATTTTGCTGCTTATTTGAAACAAAATGGAAAAGCAACCGATTTAAATCGACCTTCGGTAGATGCTTTTACTGTTGATGCAACAGAAAAAGGAATAAATGTAATAGTTGAGAATGAGGAAGCTTGTCCTCGTTATGCGGGTATTACAATAAAAGGAGTTACAGTTAAAGAAAGTCCTGATTGGTTGAAAGATCGCCTTAATATAATTGGTTTACGCCCTATAAATAATATTGTAGATATTACCAATTATGTACTTCACGAGATGGGGCATCCTTTGCATGCTTTCGATATGAAAGAAATTTCAGGAGGTACTGTTTATGTGAAGACGCTAGCTGAGGGTACTGAGTTTGTAACTTTGGATGAGCAAGATCATACGTTAAGTGATAAGGATCTGATGATCTGTAACGACAAAGAGGGTATGTGTATTGGTGGAGTCTTTGGCGGTTTAAAATCGGGAGTGACAGAAAGTACTACGGATGTATTCTTAGAATGTGCTTATTTTAATCCTACATGGGTACGTAAAACAGCACGCCGTCATGGATTGAGTACCGACTCATCATTTCGTTTCGAACGTGGTGTTGATCCTAATGATACATTATATGTTTTGAAACGTGCAGCTTTGCTGATCAAGGAAGTTGCAGGAGGTAATTTTGTGGGAGAAATTCAAGACATTTATCCTACTCGAATAGAGAATCCGATAGTTGAACTTTCTTATGCCAAAGTAAATTCACTAATTGGTAAAGATCTGGATAAAGGAACTGTAAAATCTATTCTAGCTAGTCTCGAGATAGAGATTAAAGGAGAATCTGATGATAAATTAACATTAAGCATACCTACTTATCGTGTTGATGTACTGCGCGACGTAGATGTTATTGAAGATATTCTTCGTATTTACGGATATAATAATATAGAAATAGGAGAGTCTCTAAAATCTAATCTATCTTATCAAACACCTACCGATAAAGGCTATGATTTACAAAATCTGATTTCGGAGCAGCTTACGGGTGATGGTTTTTATGAGATAATGAATAACTCTTTGACTAAAGAGGCTTATTATACAGGCTTGGAAACGTATCCAGATTCGAAATGTGTTCGTTTACTGAATCCATTGAGCACTGACTTGAATGTGATGCGTCAAACCTTACTTTTCGGAGGTTTAGAAAGTATTGCATACAATAGAAATAGAAGAAGTAACGATCTTAAATTCTACGAATTTGGTAATTGTTATTATTTTGATGCAGACAAAAAAGAGGCTGATAAACCATTGAGAGAATATTCAGAAGAATTTCATCTGGGACTTTGGTTATGTGGTGATACAAACAGCAATAGTTGGGCTACTACAACCGAAAAATCATCAGTGTATCAATTGAAAGCATATGTTGAGAATATATTGTCTCGTTTGGGAATGTCTCAAGGTCAATACGAATACGAGCAGTTCTCGAATGACATTTATAGTGTAGCTTTAACTATTAAAACTCGTAGCAGAATTATAGGTACTGCAGGTATTGTGGCTAAAAAAATATTGAAGCAAGCGGATATAAATACAGAGGTGTATTTTGCTGAATTGAACTGGGATGCTTTGATGAAAGAAACTAAAAAGCATAAAGTTACATTTACAGAGATATCTAAATATCCTCAAGTAAGAAGAGATTTAGCGTTGTTGTTAGATAAAAATATTTTATTCGAACAGATAGAAAAAATAGCTTATAAATCGGAAAAGAAACTATTGAAGGACGTAAGTTTATTCGATGTATATGAGGGTAAGAACCTGCCTGAAGGTAAAAAATCATATGCGGTGAACTTTGTTATTCAAGATGATGAAAAAACATTGACTGATAAGCAGATTGATGCTATTATGCAAAAGATTCAAAAATCGCTAGAGCAGGAATTAAATGCTCAATTGAGATAGTATTATACATCTATTTTATATACTAAAAAAGGATTCTGTTATTCAGAATCCTTTTTTAGTATTAATGAATTTATTACTTCTTCTGTTTACTTCTTTTTTTCCACCAAAGTATAAAACCTGTGATAGGAAGACTAGCTGTAATCAAACTAGCTAAGAAAACCAGCAATTTACCCGCAAAGCCACCTATGGCTCCCACGTGTATATCGTAGGTCATTCTATAGAACTTATCACCCGCAGACGAATCTTCGTATTTTATGCCATACATACCACCACCTTCTAATTCTTTAAGCGTATACTGATCAAAGAAGCGAAAATGCCTTTTATAATATGTATCGTTGTTAACGGAGTTAAAGCAAATACGATATGCATCAGCTTTCTTATCAGGAAAGTCGAAAATAAATGAACCCTCTATTCCAATAGGGTATTCAGCTTTTACTCTTGACCACAGTATATCTGCCGTATTTTCGAGGCTAGATATGGCTGTAGTATCAGATTGTGCTACCTGCCATTCTTTAGGCTCTTTACCTCCCGAAATTACTTTGTAATATGAGTTGGCATACCATTCGAAACTCCAAGTAAGACCAGTTAATGCAATCACCAAAGCAATAAGTGCAGCATAGATACCTAATACATTGTGGAGATCATAATTGAGTCTAAAGAATCCTGCATTCTTTTTAATTGTAAGTCGAGGTTTTAAGGATTTTTTATTCCATCTTTTAGGAATCCATAAAATGATACCTGTAATGAGTACAATAACGAAGATCAAAACAGCCCATCCCACAATTTGATGTCCAATAGAATAAGGTAGCCATAGATTGCGATGTCCTGACAGTATAAATCTGAAAAAATCATTTTTCAAGACTTGCTTATTAATGTAATCACCTGAATAAGGGTTTAGCACCAAAAGGGTATATCCATCTTCGTGATGATCGTAGGCTACTGTGGCTGCTTTGTTTTGTCTGCCATAAGTAATACCATAAATGGTGTTACTGGTATCAGCTGGAGACGCGTATATGTATTGCTTTGACTTTTCTTTAAGCTCCAAAGGAGAAAGAAATGGCTTGTTTTCTACTTCTACGTATTGGTAGGGCTGAAATATATCACGCAGTTCTGTCTGAAAAATATATATACATCCCGTAATTGCTACAATGAATACAACAATACCCGAAATCATTCCTAACCAGAGATGCAATAGATAACTTATTCGCTTGAATGATAGTTTCTTCATTAAAGATAAATTCTGTTGTTTTTTAAACGTTTACAAAAGTAATAAATAGGTCTATAACCTTAGAAATTATAAGTAATATTTAGTCGATAGTTTACAGGAGCTTCAGTTTGCCAATAATAGGCTGGCGTGTGATTTATTTTATTGAAACTACCCGAATATAAATAACTGTCAAGTACATTATTAACCATTAAATTAATAGCTAATATTCCATTTGACCAACCCGCTCCGGCGTCTAAACGAAAATAGTTAGGTAGTTCTTCTGCCTTTACTGTATTATCAGACCACCATGAAGATCTATCGATAAGAGATGTACATCCTGCCTGAATATTAAAGCCACTCAAAACACCTTCCGTGAATTTATATTTCAGATTGGCATTAATTGTATGTTTAGCTACTCCCGGTAGTTGAGTTCCCTTAGGATATTCGGAAGAGCTTTTGGTCACTTCAGATTCAGTAAAGGCATAGTTTGCAACAATATTTAAACCTTTAAGTATTTCTCCTTGTAGATCAAACTCAATACCTTGATCTCTACTTTGTCCTATTTCCAGAACATATATTTCTCCTGAAGCATTATTAGGATCGGCAGCTAAAAGATTATTTTTAATGATGCGATATAGTGATAATGTACTATTCCATTTTCCTCCAAACCAAAGTTTTTTGGCTCCAATCTCCATATTATTACCTGTGATTGATCTAATGCCTTTTCCATCGCGACGCAAACCACTTTGAGGTAAGAATGTTTGGTCATATAGAGCATATAATGAGGTGTTTTCGTTTATGGAATAACTAAGACCTAAGCGTGGAGTGAATTTGCGTTCTTCAACCGAAGTTCCATAAGAATTACTTTTTACATAAGTATATCGACCTGCTAATGTTAAGCGTAAACTTTCGTCAAAAAAAGAAAGCTCGTCTTGCAAATAAAGTCCTGTATATGTTTGTGTAACTTGAGGACCTCCTGCACGTTCTTTCACACTTTTACTTCGGTCGAATACAGGATAACCTAAAGCTGGCGCTCCATTATTAGGATTGTAAATATTGAATGAGCCGATAGTGTCAAGAACAAAAGATTGCATCCAATCTGCCCAATATTCCTTATTTCCCATATCTAAACCTCCTAATATACGATGTACAACACTTCCCGTCTTGGCTTTGCCATTCACATAAGCTTGTCCAAATTTCATCTGAGAAATAGCATCCCATACACTTGCTCTACGTCTCATATATCCTTCACTATTAATAGAATCTGGCCACATGGAGCTACCTACTTGATTGTAATTGAAATAAGCTGCTTGTGCTGTTAGCTTCCAGTTGGGATCGAAATTGTGTTGAAGGTTCAAAATTATACTATGGTCATTTATTTTAGTAGGCTCCATTCCTCCTGATAACATCGTGAAATTTCGAGGTAATGTTCCGTAACCTTGTGTCGAGAAGCTATAATATGAGCTTATATTTGACATCTCTACATGCTGTAATGTATATTCTGCAGTAAGTTTTGTGTTGTTATCAATAATATAAGAAATAACAGGAGCAATACTGTATCTATTATTGAATTCGTTATTACGGAACGAGTTTTTAAGTTGTCCCATTAAATTTAGGCGATACAATAGTTTTCCCGATTGATCTAGTTTTCCATCAAGGTCTATACTTGCTCTATAAAGATCATAACTACCTAATGTAAGTGATGCCTGATGTTTCGTTTGTCCAGTTGGCTTCTTCATAACTACATTGTAAATCCCACTGGGGTCGCCGTTCGACATCATAAATCCGGCAGGACCTTTTACGAACTCAATAGATTCAACAAAACTCATATCTTCCGTTAATGGTCCCCAATCTGATGTAATATTCATCCCTTCTCTAAAAGCGGCAGCACGTCCACCTCTCATATTAACACGGGTGTATAAATCGCCCCAATGTTCCTGACGTGTAGCTCCACTTACATTGCGAACAATTCCGTCGCTCATGCTGAGTATCTGTTGATCAGCGATCATAGATGAGTTTACAATCTGTATGTTTTGAGGAATTTTCACTAAGGGTTGATCCAATCGGATTGAATTTGATGGCTGTCTTGATACATATCTATCCATGGAGGTCGAAACCACAACTTCGTGAAGGGCTTGACTTGTTTGTTCCATCGTAATTTCTCCAACATCAGTTGTAGAGTTCGATAGGACATCTATTTCTACTGTTTTGGTATTATAATTGATAAGTGTAGCAACTAGTGTATATTGTCCGGCAGGTATGTTTTTGAAGTAAAATGTACCGTCTGATTTAGTTGTCGTTCCCCAATTAGTTCCATCTAGCCTGATGGTTGCATATTCGAGAGCTTCGCCGTCACTGTTTTTTATTAAACCTTGTATATCTTTTGCTGTTGCAATGGATATACTTAAAAATAAGCACATTAAGATTAGATAAAATTTCATTTTTTTAGAGTTTATTTTTTATATAAAAATCGTGTGAAGTAATATAAATAGTCCTAGCAATACAATCACCTATAATGGTGAAATTAGTAGCTCGAAATCATTATAATTAGTGAGGCGATGAGCTTAATAGAAATGCTTTTGCATTTAGTTTTGGATAAAAAGATCTTCGAGGAAATATTTTTTTGTAGTTATCAAAAGGTCTTACTCTTAATAGTTTCTTCTGTATGCTATTTTTTATACTTTTGTAGCCAGAAAAGAAATTAATGAAATATAATAATAGATATGGGAAGAGCATTTGAATACCGAAAAGCAACGAAGATGAAACGTTGGGGCAATATGGCTCGTGTATTTACTAAATTAGGAAAACAAATAACTATTGCAGTTAGAGAGGGAGGACCTGAGGCTGATACAAATCCTCGTTTGCGTGTATTGATACAGCAATCGAAGAAAGAGAATATGCCAAAAGAAAACGTTGAACGTGCAATTAAGAAAGCTATCTCTAAGGACGAATCGGACTATAAAGAAGTTACTTACGAGGGATATGGTCCCTTTGGTATTGCAATTGTAGTAGAAACGGCAACAGACAATCCCACTCGTACAGTTGCTAATGTGCGTAGTTATTTCAATAAAAATAATGGATCATTAGGAACAACAGGTAGTTTAGAGTTTCTATTCGACCATAAATGTGTATTTAAAATATCACCTAAAGAGGGTGTTTCTCTAGAAGATCTTGAACTTGAACTTATCGACTATGGTGTAGATGAAATAGAGCAAGACGAAGAAGATATACTTTTATATGGTGAATTTAAATCTTACTCGGATATTCAAAAATATTTGGAGGAAAACGGATTTGAAATTCATAGTGCTGAGTTTGAAAGAATTCCACATGAGCTAAAAGAGGTTACTGAAGAGCAAAGAGCCCAAATAAATAAGCTTTTGGATAAGTTTGAAGATGATGAAGATGTTCAGAATGTATTTCATAATATGATGCCTGAAGAATAATTGACTATATCTATAAGTTGAAGAATCTTATTTGTTATTAAATAAGATTCTTTTTTTATTATAAATAGTTAATTAATACTCAATACGACTACGTATTGAGTATTTTTGTAAGTAAAATAACTTAATGTCTAGATAAAATGACAACTGTAAAGAAGATTATTCTTTTTCTGTTTGGTATTGTTTTGATAGTCTTTGGAAACAAGGCTGCAATAGATACTATATTTAAGGATAATGATGGCTTAAAAGCCCCTGATTCAGAAGAAAAAGAGATTGCAAATAAGAATCCTGTAATCACAGAGGAAGTAGATACAAAAGAGACAGAGGTTATAACTCCTAATAATGATAGCTCTTCACCTAAAGAGGAGGAAATAAAGGTTTCGGAAGTCTCAAAGAAAGAGATATCCAAGGCTTCTGAGCCTAAACCTAAAGATAATAGCGTAAAAGAGCAATCTGCTAAGGTTGCTGAAAAGAAAGAAACGCCAAAAGTAAAAGAGGCTGCTGCTCAAACAAAGATAGAACCAGTACAAGAAGAATCTGCTGCTGCAAGTGAATGACGGACTTTTATATAAAGCTCAGGTGCGATGGTTATTCCATGCACATATTAAGATAAAAATACCGGTTTTCTGTGATGAAAGCCTGTTTGATGAACTATTTGCTATATTAGAAGATGTTGACAAACATTATAATTCATATAGCGAAGGTTCTTTTTTTGATTTAATAAATAAGAATGCCGGGCATTTTGTAGAAGTAGATGAGGAGACTATAAGTTTATTGAGACAGCTTATATACTTTTCGGACTTGTTTGATGGTGGCTATGATATCACCGTAATGCCTTTGGTTCGCTTATGGGGTTTTTATAAAGATGAAGCCCCTCGTTTACCATTGAAAGAAGAAATTAAGGCTACCAAGAAGTTAGTCAACTATAAGAAAATAGAAATAGAAGGCTCTAAGGTTCGGATTGCAGAAGGACAGGAGATAATTACAGGCTCGTTTATGAAGTCTTATGCAGTGGATAAACTGGTTCAGAAAATGAGAAAAGAAGGCATTACCGATGCCATTATTAACGCAGGAGGTAGTACGATCAAAACACTAAATAACTCGGTACATCCTTACTGGGTTGTAAATGTAGAGAACTCATTGAAAACAGATGATAGCTTATTTAAGCTGAAGGTTTCTAATGCTTGTTTTTCGACTTCGGCACAAACAAAGACTTTTGTAGAGATCGGTGGTAAAAGATATGGGCATATCATTAATCCAATAACGGGTTATCCTTCCGAGAATAAGCAAATTGGCATTATATCAACCAATTGTTTTGTGGGCGATATTATATCAACAGGTTTATACAATCAGACATTAGATGGTTTCACGGAGAAAATGAAGCTATTATCAAGTCAGTTTGATGTTGAGGGCTTTTTAATGGATAAAAATAATAGCATTCGTTTTTCGGATGGTTTCGAAAAGTATATTATACAATAGAGTGCAACAATAAAAGGTCTTAAGACCTATAAAGAAGAAACCTTAACAAAGCATAAAATTATGATGCATATTTTTTCGATGAAGAGCAAAACCAAGCAGATGAGTATATCGGATATTCCTGATGCTCCTGTCTTGTATTTGCCTTTATTACAACATATAGGACAAGCGGCAATGCCTATTGTAGAGGTGGGCGAGTATATTTTTAAATATCAGATCATTGCGGAAGAAACACGTAATCTATCAGCTAATATTCATGCTCCCGTTTCGGGAACTATCAAGGCAATAGAATTGCATCCTTTGGCTGACGGAACTTTAGTTGAAACTATTGTTCTTCAAAATGATTTTCAAAATAAAGAGATCGAAAGACCAATATTAGAGGCTGATAACTTAACTGCAGAGGAAATATTAACAATAATAAAAGGTGCAGGTATAGTAGGAGAAGGAGGTGCTCAGTTTCCTACCTTTGTAAAATACAATCTATTGGGTAAAAAAATCAATACTTTTATAGTAAACGGAACTGAGTGTGAACCTTATCTTACAGTAGATTATGCTTTGATGAGGGATAAAACAGAAGAGCTTTTTCGTGGCATCTTATTGATTAATAAAGTACTGCAAGCGCATGAAATAGTTTTGTCAATTGAAAAACAAAATAAGGAATTACTGGATGTTTTTCGTCCGTTTCTATCTCAACCCGAATATAAAAATATAAGAGTTGCCATATTACCCAATCAGTACCCTCAAGGTGGAGAATTACAGCTTATAAAATCTATTACAGGAAAAGAACTACCTCGTGGAGTTTTACCCAAAGATGAAGGTCTGATGGTTAGTAATGTAGGTACAATTCATGCAGTGTATAATGCTCTTGTAGAGCAAAAGCCTTTAACAGAGCGTATAATTACGATTTCGGGAGAACAATCTAAAAAATCAGGAAACTATTTGGTTAAGATAGGTACGCCGATAAGTCACATTTTAGAGCATCAGAGTTTAACAAATACTTTGGATGATAAACAATTGGTACTAGGTGGCCCTATGATGGGGAAGAATATCACTAATACTTCTGCACCAATAGTGAAAGGTGCATCGGGAGTTCTATTTTTCAAAAAGAAGGAGATCAAGAGAAATAATTGTATTTCGTGTGGATATTGTGTTGATGTATGTCCTATGAAATTAATGCCTCTTGTTTTTGCAGAAAAGTATAGAACTGGAAAGATTGTGGCACTCGAAAAATACAGTTTAAATTCTTGTATAGAATGTGCTGCTTGCGAATATATTTGTCCGACAGATGTTCCATTGATGGAAAGTATTAAAGAAGGAAAAATTAAACTTAAAGCGTTGTTGACTCATGCAAACTGATAGTAAAACTATATATACCCCCTTTGTAAGAGCTAAAGATAGTGTTTGGGAAGTAATGTCGGATGTTTTACTGGCACTTGTTCCCTGCGCAGCTATTTCGTACTTCGCTTATGGAGAAGCTCCTCTATTCGTCATGTTCGTTGCTGTAATAAGTGCTATGATTGGCGAATTTATATTTGCAGGAATATTTCTTAAAAAATGGGATACACTGCTTGATGGTTCGGCAATAGTAACGGCTATTTTGTTGGCTTTTACCTTAGCTCCCTTTACACCATGGTATGTGGTCGCTTTTGGTTCGGCTATGGCTGTAATTTTCGGTAAAATATTATGGGGAGGATTAGGACGGAATATGTTTAATCCAGCTTTGGTTGGACGTGAGTTTATGACCGTATTCTTTCCTCTTGTAATGACCTCTCGAACTATTTGGTATAATAAAGATTATGTCAATTTTCAGGATCTAAATATCTTCAATTTCTTAGGAAACGGAGGTTTTACTGAATACCTCAATTCTATATTCTTTAAACCATCGGGTGCAATAGGCGAATATTCGGTTATACTATTAGTCTTGGGTGGATTATATCTTCTTTTGCGTAGACGTATTTCGTGGCATATACCATTCGGATTGTTGGTTACTTTTTTCATCTTACTACAAATATTTGCATTTAAAGACATAAAGTTTTCTTTAGGAGGAATATTATTAGGAACCTTATTTATGGCTACTGATATGCCATCAAGTGCATCTACTAAGATGGGTAAGTTATATTATGGTGCTATGATTGGTCTGGTAGCCATGCTATGTTTATTAAATGATGTAAAATACGAATATATGTCGTATTCTATCTTACTGGTTAATGGTTTTGTGATTCCTATTAATTGGATATTTAAAACTAATGTATGGGGAGAAAAGGTGGCTATATTGCCTAGAGTAGGTAGTGTTGTTTTACTAACTATCGCAATTGTTGTCGCAACTTTTGCTTTAGTATATCTTCATCATTATGATTTGGTGAGGTATCTGATTTTTGCTTATATACTATATATAATAAGTAGATTTTGTTTTTCAAAACGATAAAATGAAATTGAAGAAAGAAATAATAAAAGCCCGATAGTTTTTTACTATGGGGCTTTTATTATATACTACAAATTGTAATTACTGTGCAGTAGCTCTTACTCTATCTTCTTGACTCATTTCAGCTAACTGTCTTACTCTGTCAACACTTAACCCTAAGCCTTGTGCAATACGTGTTCCGTATTCGGGGTGAGCTTTGTAGAACAATGCCGTTTGGCGTAATTGAATGCGTTGTTGTGCATTTTTTATATGTCCTACAATATTATTAATTAGGTTGGTTTTGTCATACTCACTTAGTACACGACCATATAATTCTCCAGTCTGTACAAAATCGATATCACCTAAAGGATATTCATGTCGTGCAGCTAGTCCTTGTACATCCAATGCAGGAGGTGTAAACTTTGCATCGGGTGCAGGACCTTCGAACGAATTAGGATAGTAATTGGGTGAAGGTGCATCGTTACGAGTATTCATATAGCTATCTCGTTGATAATTATGCATCGGACATTTTGGTGCATTTACAGGCAATTGGTCGAAGTTTGCGCCTAATCTATGTCTATGTGTATCGGGATAACTAAAAAGACGTACTTGCAGCATCTTATCGGGTGAAGCAGCTATACCGGGAACGAAATTACCGGGAGAGAAAGCGGCTTGTTCAATTTCATTGAAATGATTATCAGGATTTCGGTTTAATACAAACCGACCTACGGGAATCAATGGATATTCGCCTTGATACCATACTTTGGTAATATCAAAGGGGTCAAATTTATAATTGTCAGCTTCTTCGGGTGTCATTATCTGAACATAGGCATTCCATGCAGGATAATCGCCTTTCTCTATACTTTCATAAAGATCGCGGGTTGCATAGTTGGGATCTGTTCCTGCTAATTCGGTTGCTTGTTCATTAGTAAGATTTTTCACACCTTGTGCTGTTTTGAAATGCCATTTTATCCAAACATGTTCGCCTTTGGCATTATACCACATAAAAGTATGACTTGAGAAACCATGCATGTGACGAAAACCATCGGGAGTACCTCTATCCGAGAAAAGAATAGTTATCTGATGAATGCTCTCTGGTGTGAGAGAAAGAAAATCCCAGAATGCATCAGGGTCGGGTAGATTTGATATTGGATTTCTTTTTTGAGTATGAATAAAATCCGGAAATTTAATACCATCTCTAATGAAAAATACGGGAGTATTATTACCTACCATATCGTAGTTTCCTTGATCAGTATAAAATTTCAGAGCAAATCCACGAGGATCTCGTGCTGTATCAGCAGATCCTTTTTCACCACCTACTGTTGAAAATCTGATTAATATATCTGTCTTTTTTCCGATCTGAGAAAGAAAATCGGCACAAGTATATTTTGTAACATCATTTGTAACTTCAAAATAACCAAAAGCTCCAGAGCCTTTAGCATGTACAACTCTTTCGGGAATACGTTCTCTATCGAAATGTGCTAGTTTTTCGATCAAGTGGGTGTCCGAAAGTAAAGTCATTGTAGGATTTTGAGTTGTAATCGAAGCCTGATCATTGTCAACAGGGGCACCTTGATTAGTAGTTAAGGTTTTCTTTTTTTCTTCTTCTTTCATAGTTGTAATTAGTTTAGTATTATATGAGATTGATATATTTTTCCAGTATATGGTTTTATCAGAACTCGTTTGTGTATCTTTTGATAACACAGAAGGTGGCGAAAAGTTTATAAAATTTAGAATTTTTTCACTATGTAATTTATTTGTATATTTATTGTCTTTAATTCTCAGTTATAACCAATTTAACCATGACACATTTCCATACGCTAAAAAAAAATGTAACCTTAAGACTATCCATAATCACAATTTTTTCTCTATTGTTTTTATTATCTGCATGTAAAGATGATAATACGATCAAAGAAGCAAATTATAGCATAGTTCCTTTACCTCGAAAAATAGTTCTTCACGCTGAAAGTGAACCTTTTATTTTAAATAAATCGACTAAAGTATATTATGTAGAACATGATAATGAATCACATCAATTGGCTTCTTTTCTATCTGCATATATAAAAGAATCAGTAGGTGTTGAACTTCAACTGACTAATAAAGATGAATCTAAGGATATTATAAAATTTGAAGTAGATAGTACACTTAATCTAAACCCTGATTATTATAAATTATCTGTAACAGCAAATAATATAATAATACATGGAGCTAGTGCATCAGGTGTATTTTATGGTATTCAGACCTTGCGTAAATCACTACCCGCAGATAAAACGAACAAGGTGTCTTTGTCTGCTGTCGAAATTGAAGATTATCCTCAGTTTTCGCATCGAGGAGCATTATTAGATGTTTCACGTCATTTTTATTCTGCTGATTTTATTAAGAAGTATATAGATGTGTTGGCATTGTTCAATATGAATGTCTTTCATTGGCATCTGACTGATGATCAAGGGTGGAGAATCGAAATAAAGAAATATCCCAATCTTACTAAAATAGGTTCGCAAAGATCAGAAACGGCTATCGATCGCCATTCTGAAGAATATGATAATACACCTTATGGTGGTTTTTATACTCAAGACGAAATAAAAGAAGTTATAGAATATGCACGTCAACGCTATATAACAGTTATCCCCGAAATAGATATTCCCGGACATACATTAGCTGTTCTTACATCTTATCCCGAATTAGGATGTACCGGAGGACCTTACCAAGTAGGGCGAGGTTGGGGGATATTTGAGGATGTTCTTTGTGCAGGAAATGATAGCGTATTTACATTTCTTGATGATGTATTTACTGAAGTAGCAGACTTATTTCCTGCTAAATATATTCATATTGGAGGTGATGAGTGTCTTAAAAATAGGTGGATGGCTTGTCCTAAATGTCAAGCAAGGATAAAAACTTTAGGAATTAGAGAGACAAAAGAGCATTCAGCAGGAGAACAGCTGCAAAGTTATTTTATCCATCGGGTGGAGGAAATAATAAATAAGAAAGGTAAATCTATAATCGGTTGGGATGAAATATTAGAAGGAGGTATTGCGCCTAATGCTACAATTATGTCGTGGAGAGGAACCGAAGGTGGAACTTACGCAGCTAATAAAGGGCATGATGTTATAATGACTCCCGAATCACATGTTTATCTGGATTATTATCAATCGTCAAATGTTGATAGTGAACCTTATACTTTTGGTTGGTTAACCAATTTGGAAAAGGTATATAGTTTTGATCCTATTCCAACTGAATTACCAAAAGACAAACGAAAGCATATTTTAGGAGGGCAAGTAAATGTTTGGGTAGAATATATACCTACGAGCAAAAGTGTAGAATATATGTTATTACCTCGTATGGCTGCATTGGCTGAAACGTTATGGTCATATCCTCAAGAAAAGAATTATAATGACTTTGTTGAAAGAATGTATCGTCAATCTCTATTGTTGGATAAACTAGGTTATGCAAACAATAAGCAGGCTTATGGGGTACAAGCTAAATATGATTATGATACGGTAAAGAGTGAGATAAAGATAATATTGTCAACATTTGATAATGCTCCCATTTACTATACTTTGGATGGAACTGAACCGACAGAAAAGAGCCTTAAATATTCACAACCTATTGTTATTGCTAAGTCGACAGGCTTAAAAGCTGTTGTGGTCAGAGAGGGTAAGCAAAGTGAAATGTATTCAAAGGAATTTTCTTTTAACAAAGCTACAGTGAAGCCTATTGAATTAAAAAATCAGCCGGATAATAAATATACTTTCAATTCTCCGATAACATTGGTAGATGGAGAAAAAGGATATAAGAATACTTATCGTACAGGCTCGTGGCTTGGTTTTTTAGGAACGGATATGATAGCGACGATAAAATTAGGTGAGCAAGTTTCAATTTCCTCGGTGAAATTAAATCAATTCATAAATAGTCGTGGTGGGCTTTTATTTGCCAGATCAATAACTATTGAAGTTTCAGATGATGGAAAAACTTTTAGCCAAGTGCATCATAAAACGTTGCCTATTCTTAATGAGCATATTAAACCTCAGGTGTTTGATGTAGAAGCAAGTTTTGATACTATAAAAACTAACTATATCAGAGTAACTCTAGAGGCTATTAAAGAATTACCATCATGGCATGAAAAAGCAGGGGCTAAGGCGTATATAATGATTGATGAGATAGTTGTAGAATAATAAAAAGGAGAGTTTGAATCACTCTCCTTTTTATTTAAGTATTTAAATGTATTTAATACTATACTTGTCAAAGCGGTAATTAAAGTATAAGACTTTAATTTATGAGATCATAAAATGTAGACGATTTTGTAGATTTACTTCAGCAATACCTCCATCGATATCAAGATATAGGATGTTCATATCAGGATATAGAGTTTTCAATCGCTTCTCAATTCCTTTAGCTACAATGTGATTAGCTATACATCCGAACGGTTGAATACAGACGACTTTATTAACTCCCTTGCGTGCGTAGTGAGCTATTTCCCCTGCAATAAGCCATCCTTCACCATATTGATTAGAGAGGCTTAATACTTCGGAGGCCGCTTCAGCTTTAGCAAAAATAGACTCGGATACTTCGTAGAATTTGAAATTGGTCATTATCTTTTCGAACTTCTTAATCTTGCTATTGATCCAAGTCCAGATAAGAGGTTGCATCGCTTTTTCGAAAATTGTTTCTTCTTTCAGACCGTTTCTTACATCTTCCTTATTGTTTACAAAGAACTGTATCAAGAAATCTAAGAGTGGAGGGCACGAAACCTCTACTTCTTTCGATCTCAGCCATTCAGTTATATTTGCCTGAGCATAATTATTGTATTTAAGGAAAATTTCACCTATAAGACCCACTTTAGTATATTGTTTCTTGAAAATAGGAACATTATTGAAATCGGCAACAGCCTCTTTTAATAATCGGCGTAGTGTTTTGGGCGAATTTGCTCTTACTCCGTCTATACCTCTTTCTATATAGAAATCAAATACCTGTTGCGATGCACCTTTTGTCTTTTCACGTACTGTTATAGCGCTATGCATCTGCTGTAGAGCATCCGAATAAAGAACAAGATCAACAGCTATTTTAGCTAGTTTTTTCCAGTCGATATTGAATTCACTTTCCTCATTTTGATATGAGTCTCCAGACGAAAGGGCTATAACCGGAATGTCTCTGAATCCAGCATTTTGTAATCCGCTCTTTATTTGAGCCAGATAATTGGTTGCACGACATTGTCCACCTGTTTGAGTAATTGCTAGAACAACATCTTGCACATCGTAATCACCCGATTGTAGAGTATTTATAATATCTCCCAATATAAGAGTTGAAGGGTAACAAACTTCGTTATTACCATACATCAAACCTAAATCGGCCGATACTTTATTTGATTTAGGGAGGTTCTGTATTTTATATCCAACCAACTCACCTAAAGCAGGAGCAAAAGGAGATAGAAAATCAGTAAACCAAGGGATAAGTATTGTTTTCTTTCGGTCCTCTTTAGTATAAGGTGTTCGATAACCTTCGTATGCAGGTTGAGGAGTTCTTTGTTCTAAAGTATTGATTGTTTTTAAAGACTCAACTAATGAACGTAAACGTAATCGGATAGATCCCGGACTGGCTATCTCGTCAATACGCAGAACAGTAAGGTTCTTACCTGCTGCTTTTAATATATCTTGTGTCTCATCCATGAAAAAGGAGTCAGGGCCACATCCGAAAGAATTCAACTGAATCAATTGTATATTCTGAGGTAATTTTGCAACCTCCATAGCTGCTTGCACTACACGATTTGGGTATGACCATTGAGATACAATGTTCAAACGTCCGAATCCTGAGCTTTCTTCTTTACGGAAAACATCATCAGTAAATACTGTAACACCAAGATCTGACAATATTTGTCCGACTTTTTGATGGATAAGCGGATCGGCATGATAAGGTCTGCCTGCAACAACAAAAGCAGTCTCGTTATTTTCAATAGCCTCGTTGAGCAAATCTTTTTGGCTTTCTCTTAGCTGTATTTTTATATCCGTTTTTACCTTCATCGCTTTCTCAAACGCTTTGCTGAGAACAGATTTTGAAACACCTAATGATAATAAATAGTCATAACAGCCTTTTTCTAAAGCCTTATCGCTACTGAAAGTTATGACAGGTTTATCGAATGCAATACCGTATTTCTCATCGGGTTCTACTGAACTTCTGATAACTTCGGGATAGCCACTGACAACAGGACAGTTAAAAGAGTTGGACGAACTGCCAAATTCTTTTTCTTCCTTTGGTATAATAGGGTAGAAGATGCGATCGACTTTCTGTTCAATGAGAGACAATACATGTCCATGTACCAGTTTGGCAGGAAAGCATATATTATCGGACATTACACCACCCACACCTTTTTGATAGAGGGGAAATGTAGATTCAGGTGATAATCTTACATTGAATCCGCATTCTGATAGAAGTGTATGCCAGAAAGGATAATTATCGAACATATTCAAAACACGAGGTATCCCGATTGTTTTTCCTTGTTGGATATTGTCGGCATTTACCCCTCGGCTGAATAATATCTCATTCTTTTCATCAAAACCGTTATAGCCTCCTTTTTGTATAGAGCTTTTGCTGTAAAATATCTTTTCGCACTTATTACCTGCATAGCATAGATTGCCGTTCTCGAACTTGAATCGTAATACTGAGCAGTTATTGTTACAGCCTTTACATTGAAGTTCCCTAGTGTCAATGGCCTCTATATTCGGTAAAGATATTGCTTTGGTGTTAGGAATTGAGGTCTGTTTTTTCTTCCATAACCTTTGAGAATAAAGGGCAGCACCTAGGGCTCCCATTAATTCGGGGTGATCTGTGGAGCTGATAGATTTGCCCGAAAGCAATTCCAATGTGCGATATACTGCATCATTACGAAATGTACCTCCTTGAACAACAATATGATCGCCCAATTGCTTTAGATTCGATATTTTAAGAACCTTATATAAGCAGTTCTTTACAACAGAATAAGCAAGACCGGCTGCAATATCATCCATTCCTGCATTTTCACGAAGCGACTGTTTTACTTTCGAATTCATAAAAACAGTACAACGAGAACCTAAATCAGATGGATATTGTGCTATACATGCAGCGTGTGAGAATTCGCCTAAAGTCATGTTCATTGTTGATGCAAAGTTCTGCAAAAACGAGCCGCATCCGGCAGAACAGGCTTCATTGAGTTCAATATTGGAGATTACTCCATTTTCGGTGAATATCGATTTAATATCCTGACCTCCAATATCGAGAATAAAAGAAACTTTAGGATCTACATATTGTGCTCCAGAGAGGTGAGCCATCGTTTCTACAATTCCGTAATCGAGCCCTAAAGCCGATTTTATCAGGTCTTCTCCATAGCCTGTAGCTGTTGAGGATAAAAACTTGTATAATACGCCTCTTTCTTCTGCTTTTTTGTAGAATTTAGAGAGTCCTTCAATGACTTTCTTTAGAGGGTTTCCCTCATTACTACCATAGAAACGATATATTATATTGGCATTGGCATCCATTACTACAATTTTGGTTGTAGTAGAGCCCGAGTCTATACCAAGAAAGCATTCTATTTCTTTTTTACTACCCAGTTCTTGGAATTTGAGAGGCTTTATCTTTCTGTTTTTCTTCCATTCCAGATATTCCTCTTCATCTTTAAACAAAGCAGGTAAATAATCTTTCTGAGCTGTTGTGTTGTCTTCAGATTTAGCAATTAAATCATTCAGATTGTGATGAGTTACATTCTTTTCCTGATATAATGCAGCACCCCAAGCCGGAAAGTATTCTCCGTTTTCGGGTAGTATAAAATCATTATCTTCTATCTTTAAAACTTCTCTGAATGAGTTTCGTAAAGCAGGAATAAAAGTAAGAGGACCGCCAATACATAGTATTTTAGGTGTAATATCGCAGCCTCTGGCAAGAGTTGTTACACTTTGAAGGGCAACTGCGTGAAGGATAGAACCCGATATATCAGATACTGGTATATTTCTACTTATCAGGTTTTGAACATCTGTCTTAGCGAATACGCCACAACGAGAAGCTATCGGGTAAATTTTATCAAATTTAAGAGCTTGGTTACCTAGTTCTTCTGTCGAAATATTCATTAGATTTGCCATCTGATCGATGAAAGCACCTGTACCACCGGCACAACTGCCATTCATGCGTATATCAGGGTGTTTACCTTCTTTAAAGAATACCATTTTGGCATCTTCTCCGCCTAAATCGATGAGAGTGTGTGTATCTGGATATATTTTATTTACCACCTCTACTGCTGCTACTACTTCTTGTACAAAAGTGACGCCAATACGTTCGCCAATACCCATGCCTGCTGATCCTGTAATGTTTATACAGAATTCGCTATCAGGAAATTGTGTTGTTACCTTATTTAATTCTTCAGCAAACGATTGCTGAATGTTAGCCTGATGTCTTCTATAAGTTTTATAAATAATTTGAAAATCGGCGTCTATAATTACGATCTTGATAGTTGTTGACCCAACGTCAACACCCATCTTATATTGAAGTTTTGTGTGCATGTTTAGCAAATATTTAAGACGTGGTATTGGGTTGTAAAGCATTAATAGTAAACTCTACAACATATTTTTTATGATTGGCGATTAGTTCGCTGTACTTTTCTCTCGATACATCCATCAGTGCCATAGCTAATTCGCCAAACATAAAAGGAAATAGAGATAGAGAAAGTACATTCAGTAGAAAATCGGCAGATGGAGTTTCTTTTATAGTTCCTTTTGCAGATTCATCTTCGATGCGTTTCGCTATTGTTTCAAATGCCTGTAATGGATTCTTACTTTTTATTCTGGTCGTTAATTTTTCAGGATTCCGACTTACCTCATTTAAAATAAACATAGGTATTTGTGGATATTCAAAAAGAATCTCGTAATAGGTATTTATCCATGTTTCTATGAGTTCAAAAAATGGGACATCTGAGCCTAGTGTGAGGAAAATTTTTTGAGTGAGTATATCTATAGCCTCTTCAAATATTATTTCAAACAAATTATATTTCGATTGAAAATAATAATTAACCATCGCAACATTTGTTTCTGATACTTTGGCAATATCTCTGATACTGGTTCCATTATATCCATTTTTGATAAAGAGAGTTTTAGCCTCTTTCAGTATGCGTTTTTTTACTTCGTGAGGGTCTTTGTCGCTGATCATATCGGGAGTAATAAATAGTGTTCTGTTTTAAACACTTGTTTAATTATGCAAATTAATAAAAAAAATAGCAACTAAACAAGTGTTTAGTTGCTAAAAATAAAAATTCAGGTCTAAAGCTACAATTGTACTAATATCACTTAGTTCTAGAAGTTTAGTAGCTTGATAGCTTTTTCCATATCTTCGGGAGTATCTATACCAATAGTTTCTATATCAGTAAGTCCTACTTTTATTTTATAACCATTTTCTATCCATCGTAGTTGCTCTAAAGATTCGGCAAGTTCTAGTGTAGATTGTGATAAAAGAGTTATCTCTCTTAAAATATCTGCTCTATATGCATACATACCTATATGCTTATAAAAAGTATGCTTATTGAGCCATTCTTGATGATGTACATCTCTTATATATGGAATAATAGAACGACTAAAGTAGATAGCTTCACTATTCTTATTCAATATAACTTTAGGAGAGTTCGGATTAAATAATACCTCAAAGCCATCTTCTTTTTTGAATGGTTTTACTAAAGTTGCCAATTCAGTTTCTTTCGTATCGAAACAAGCCTTTAGCGTCTCTATCTGCTGAGGTTGAATAAAAGGTTCGTCACCTTGTATATTGATTATAACATCAAATCCAAGTCCTATTTTAGTATAAGCTTCATTACATCTGTCTGTACCGCTTTTATGATCGGGTGAAGTTAATACCGCTTTTCCTCCAAAAGTTTCTACTGCTTTTATTATTCGTTCATCGTCAGTAGCTACCCAAACTTCATCCAGAGCTTTCTTTACTTGTTCGTAAACTCGTTGTATCATGGGTTTTCCTGCCATATTTGCTAAAGGTTTTCCGGGAAAACGAGACGATCCGTATCTGGCTGGTATAATTGCTATAAATTTCATATTTCTTTGTTATATCACTATCTAATCTTTATACTGTCTTTTATTACTATATTTATCTAAAGAAAAATACGTCTTAGACCTTTATTTCGACAACATACAATTGAGAGCTTTCGTATTTAATGACCTTAATGTTTTTACCACTTTCTATAAAACCTTGATTGGCAACTGCATCGTAATATTCTCCATCTATAATTACTTTTCCCGATGGTCTTAATACGGTGGCGGCATGCCCGATTTTTCCAATCATTAGTTTTTGTTCTTCGGGTACAGAGATAAATCCTTCCTGATCGCTAGTGAGTGCAATATTCCTGAATAAGCTTCCTTCCTTCCCAATCCTACTAATGAGAGTAATAATGAGAATAAACGACATAAAGACTCCCACAATAACAGTTACTAATGATTTGAGTGTTTGATCGGATGATACTCCTGTAAAGTCAAAATCAACATTACCTACTAAACTGAGGAATAATCCGGCAATGGTAAGTACGATACCACTGATACCTGCAACGCCAAATCCGGGTATGACGAATATCTCGAAGGCTATTAAAATAAGACCAATAACAAATACGATGATTTCCCAGTTTTGAGCATAGCCATCCATATATAAAGGTGTAAAATACAACAAGGCAGCAGTTATAGCCATTGCAATAGGAAGACCTATCCCTGGTGTTTTCAGCTCTATGTATATTCCTCCTACAATAATCATAATGAGGATACTTTGGACTATTCCGTTGGTGAGAATGTTTTTTATGTAATCGAAAATTGTAGGATTGTAGGTATGAATTTCATAATCCTCAATATTCATATGTTTTACTATAACTTCGGAAATGTTTTCAGCAATTCCATCACAATATCCCACACTAACGGCTTCATTAGCTGTTAAAGTCAAAACCTTGGTTGTATCGGTTAGTATTGGTATTACTACTCGTTCATCTACCATTGCTTCCGCTATTCTGGGATCTCGCTTCCATTTAAGTATGGTGTCGTTACTCTGAGATATAAGAGTGTCTTTGCCATGACTTTCGGCAGTAGATCTGATCAGTGACCGCATATAGGATTGATACTTATCGGGGGCTTTTTCTCCTAGAGCATCAACTACTGTTGCTGCTCCTATATTGGCACTGTTTCGCATGAAAATTTTGTCACAAGCAATAGCAATTAAAGCTCCGGCCGATGCAGCATTGTTGTTAATAAATACATATACAGGGATTTTACTGTTGAGAATAGCTGTTCGCATCGAGTCGGCTTCTACTACATTTCCTCCATAGGTATTCATTTCAATAAGTATATAATCCGCTTTTTCTTTTTCGGCAAGGTGTAATCCGTTTTGAAGATATTGCCATGTAACTGGCCCTATCTCTTGTTTTATATTGATTTTGTATATAAGAGGCGTATTGTTATCGGCTATAAGCTGAATACATCCCACAAGAATTAAAAAAAGAAGAGTAAGTGTTTTTTTCATATAAGTAATTTCAACTGTTTATGCTATGTCTTATAAGTGTAAGTAATTTTCTATATTCTATTTATTTGCTAAATAAAAAGATCATAGGCCTTGTTTCTTTAGGGTATATGACCTTAAACAAAGATAATTCAAAATAATCAATCTGTAACTTTTTAATAAAATGAATGTATATTTGTATCCGATTATGAATACATTTATTATAAGCATGGGCTCGAACGAAAACAGGACAGAAAATATGTCTCGTTGCCGTTACCTGCTTAGTAAGTATTATCCCGATGTAATGTTTTCAGAAATGATTAACACCGAGCCTTTTGGTGATAATTATCAGAGTGATTTCTTTAATCAATTGGCATTGATTAACTCAGATGATGATGACTTAGCAATTACTGAAAGATTAAAGATGATAGAATCAGAAATCGGGCGACACGCAGAAGAAAAATCGAGAGGTATTATTAAGATAGATGTTGATCTGCTTGTTGTGAATGGGAATATTATTAAAGTCGAAGATTTTGAACGTCCCTATATAAATAGTCTATTCGAGAATTTTATTAAATAAATCCTCAGAATAAAAAAGGTTGACTTTATTTAGTCAACCCATTCTTTTTCATTTCTTTATATTCATCTGCCGCAATACATAATTCGTTATACCAAGCATTGCCGAACTTACGGATAAGAGGTTCTTTCAGAAACTGATAGATTCGTAATCCTTCTTTATTGCCTAATAACACTGCTGCTTTGCATATACGCCATCTGTGATAATTTACTGCTGTAAACTCTCTGAATTTTTCTAATCTTATAGGGTATAAGTGACAAGAAATAGGTTTGTAAAAATCGGTCTTGCCTTCTTTGTGTGCTTTTTCGATAGCACATTTACATATTCCTTTCTCATCATAGTATGTAAATACACAGTCTTTTCCATTCACGATGGAAGTAACCATGTCGCCATCTCTATCTTTGTATGCAACACCTTGTGCATTGATAACTTCTTGAGCTTTGGGTGATAGATCGTCCCATATTGCGGGTAATAGCTTTTCGATAATTTCGACCTCTTCATTCTCGAGAGGGGCTCCCGATTCACCTTCTACACAGCATTCTCCTTGGCAGGCTGAAAGATCGCAGATAAAATTTTCTTCTATAACATCTAATGCTACTATGGCATCATCTATTTGTATCATTCTATTCTTTGTATAAAGTAAATGCCCGTTGCTTTATATGAGTCAGTTTTTTGTAAAAGCAATAAATAGGCTTGATTTTTTAGTTGAGCGTGTAAAGATAGTGATTTTATATAAGTTTACTAAATCGGAATAAGTACTGTCTATAGCTTTTATAGCCTATTATTTTTTTGTAGCTTTGTTTATATAAGTCACATGCTCATTTATACAATATTTATGCAGATAATTTATTGTTGATTAATGTTTACTAAAGAAGTGGGACGATTTTAGAGCATAAAAGAATAGTTAAAGATGAAAATAGACGTTTGTTTTTCCCCGATTTTATATCCTTATTATGTAGAAAATAATGATACTATTGTAGTTGTAGTAGATATTTTCCGTGCTACTACTACCATGTGTATGGCTCTTAACAATGGAGCTGCGAGTATTATGCCCGTAGCAACGGTAGAAGAGGCTAAGGCGTACAAAGACAAAGGGTATTTAGTAGGAGGAGAAAGAAATGTAGTGAAATTCGAATTTGGTGATTTTGGTAATACTCCATCTGAATATACTCGCGAAAAAGTAGAGGGAAAAGATGTTGTTATTTCTACAACTAATGGTACTCATGCCATAGATATGGCGGAAGATTGCTCTTGTCTGATAATTGGGTCTTTTTCTAATATTTCGACAATAGCTGATTTCTGTCTTTCTCAAAAGAAAGATGTTTTGGTACTATGTGCGGGATGGAAAGATAAATTTAATCTGGAAGATAGCTTGTTTGGCGGTGCTTTGGCTGAGATATTAGTTGACAAAGGAGGATATAATGCAGGCTTTGATGCTGCGGGTGTAGCTTTATCTATGTGGAAAGAGGCAAAGCCTGATATTCTCGCATATATAAAGAGAGGCGAGCATATGAAACGGTTGGAAGCACATGGGCTTTTGGATGTTGCCGATTTTTGTCTGCAATCAGATACAACACACGTTCTACCTATTTACAATAAAAATACGAAAAAGATAACGATACAGTAATTTAGATATAATTCTTTTGTATAACTTTGAAAAATAAATAAGAACGCAAACCCTATTTGTTTCTTAGATAAATATCATAAGTTATGGTAATTATAATTAAACATTCAGGAAATAGATAGTTGAACATATTAATTAATAAAGAAAATAATTAGCTAGACTCATGGTATTTAGGTTTTTAATGTTGTCAGATGAAGTGGAGGATTTCAAAAGAGAAATTCAGATAGATGCTGATGCAACTTTTCTGGATTTACACAATGCTATTCTTTCATCAGTAGATTACAAAGAGGGTGAAATGTCTTCGTTCTTTATTTGTAGTGATAACTGGGAAAAAGAGCGTGAAATAACTTTGACCGAAATGGATACAAGTTCGGAAGAAGACTCCTATATAATGGAAGATTCTGTATTGAATGATTTCCTTGAAGACGAAAAGCAAAAACTTATGTATGTTTTTGACTATATGACTGAACGATCTTTCTTTATTGAACTAAGAGAGATTATTACAGGAAAAGACTTGGATGAAGCCATTTGTACAAAATCGATAGGTGATGCACCGGCTCAATTTGTAGATTTCAATGATTTCGAAGTAAAAAGTACGGTTATAGATACTGGTGAGAATTTTTACGGAGATGAAGGATATGATTTGGATGAATTAGATGCAGAAGGTTTTGATGGTTTAGACGATGCTCTGCCTCCGTCAGATGGTGAAAATTTTTGATGAAGAAACTTCTTGTACTGCTAGGTCCAACCGGAGTTGGTAAAACGGAATTAAGCGTGAGTCTTGCTGAATATTGGAATTGTCCGATAATATCAGCAGACTCACGTCAATTATATAAAGGTCTTTCGATAGGTACTGCCGCTCCTACCGAGAATCAATTATCTCGAGTTCCTCATTATATGGTCGGCACTCTTAGTGTTGAAGATTATTATAGTGCAAGTGAGTTTGAAAGCGAAGCATTAAAAATAATATCGCAGTTACACGAAACTTTAGATGTGCTTATTGTGACGGGAGGATCAATGATGTACATCGATGCATTATGTAAAGGGATTGACGAAGTTCCTACCATTGACGATGCTCTCCGCAAAGAGCTTTATGATCGTTTTGAAAAAGAGGGGTTAGAGCCTATTCGTTCACAATTAAAGATATTAGATCCTGTTTTTTACGATCAAGTAGATCTGAAAAATTATAAAAGAGTGATTCATGCTTTAGAGGTCTGCCTAATGTCGGGTAAACCTTATTCTTCTTTTCGGACTAATACAGTGAAGCAGCGTCCTTTTGAAATCATCAAAATTGGATTGATGAGGGATAGGGAAGAGCTTTATCAAAGAATAAATATACGTGTGGATGAAATGATGAAAGATGGCTTATTAGCAGAAGCTGAAAAGTTTTATCCTCTACGAATGAATAACTCACTAAATACGGTGGGTTATAAAGAATTATTTAAGTATTTAGATGGTGAATGGACTTTAGATTTTGCAGTAGAGAAGATAAAACAAAATTCACGTATATATTCTCGCAAACAGATGACATGGTTTAAAAGAGACACTGATATTACTTGGATAAATTTGTCCGATACTTCTCAAAATATAGCACTTCAAAAGATTATAGAAAAAGTTATGTGATATAGATATTTAATATCTTATATAAATAGAAACTCTATCAATGTATATTGGTGGAGTTTTTTATTGTCTATCTATTAAGTGATTATGATATTGGTTGGTTGGTCTAAAATGTTAAGTAGTTTCGAGTATTTATACTATTCTATATTACTATTTGTTGTATTTTCTGAATATAATTTGAATTTTAGTCAAAGAGCTTTTTTATAGTGTTCCTTTATTTAAGCCTTTATTACCTATGTAAAAGAAGAACTTAATTGGGATAATCTTTCATTTTATTTTATAGTAGTTGTGATTACTTACTTGAATCATCTTATTTTAGTATCTTATTTTTTATTGATAAAAAATGTATATTTCTATATTTCAGTTTTCTTTTATTCTTTTTGCGTATTTAAATCCTATTGGTGTACTTGATAAGGCGATTATTCCATTAGTGTATATCGATAGTTTTGTTATAGTGAAGATATATAGGTTTTTAAACTATTATAGTAGCGGTTGAAGATGTTAAATTTATTCTCTAGTTATAGTTGTATATATTGATGTTGTATGTAAACTGATAATTGAAGTCTATTCTTTTTTGTTAGATATAGATAGTCTTTGAAGTGTGTAATTTTAGAAGAGAATTATGTTAGAAAAAGAATGGAAAATGTTGTGCTGTTTATTTTGAGCCAAAACTTGCTATTAGTTTTCTCAAGTATAAATATCTATTTCGGTTTTTCTGTGAGAATACAGTTAATAATGAGTGTTTTAATGCTCTTATAGGCAGGTTTTCTCTGTCTGAGAAGCGAGTATTAAATAAAGATTAAGAGAGTTACATAAATATATTATACAGAAGGAGTTGAGAGGCAGTTATTTTTGAATATTCCAAGAAAGAAGTTTGAATGTTTTATGTCCTTTTACATAAAATTGCCAAAGTAAACTATTAGGGTAAATTGTTTTTATATTCTCAGAGGTTTGTTTGTTTAGATTTTCATCTCTGAGGCTATTATAATTCTTTTTTATTTTTTTGAATTCAATATGTGCCTGATGTGTTGCTTTTGCACTACTAGTTTTACCTTTTAGTATCATTTGTAATGCAGCTAAATAATCTAAAAAGAATCGCACTTTATAAATTTTTCTAAAGGCTTTATCATCTAGATTTTTGTAGAGCATAACTAAGTTATTCCTAAAATTAAGAAAGGTCTTTTTGGGGTTCTCACCAGCTAAGGTTGCTCCACCTACATGATAAACTACCGATTGTGGAATACATACTACTTTAAGTCCCCGGGCATTAAGTCTCCAGCAAAGGTCTATTTCTTCCATGTGAGCAAAAAAAGATGCATCTAGTCCACCTGCTTTTAGATATTCTTTTGTGCGAATAACTAAACATGCTCCCGAAGCCCAAAATATATCAATAGGCTGGTCGTATTGATTTTCATCTTCCTCTAATGAGTCAAATATGCGTCCGCGACAAAAAGGGTATCCATATTTGTCAATAAAGCCTCCTGAGGCTCCTGCATATTCAAAATAGTTTTTATTTTGTTGGGCAAGTATTTTAGGTTGAACTGCAACGATATTAGGATGTGCATCCAGAAAGTTGATCATTGGTGCTAACCAATTGGCAGTTGCTTCTACATCCGAATTGAGAAGGATAGAGTATTCGGTCTCTATTTGTTTTAGTGCTTGATTATATCCTTCAGCATATCCAAAGTTTTCAGATAATCGAATAATAGATAGAGTAGGGTAGTTTTCTTGAATAAAGGAGATAGAGTCGTCTGAGGAGGCATTATCTGCAACAATAATGTCAGCAATATTGCTGTCTGTATATTTTACTACAGATGGAAGAAATTGTTCAAGAAGATGTTTTCCATTCCAATTAAGTATAACAACAGATACTTTTTTCATCTCTTTTCGAAATCTTCTTTCTTATGTTTCCAACGTTTGTGTGTCCATAGCCAATAAGCGGGATTATGTAAGATGGTTTTTTCCATCTCTCTAATATATCTTTCAGTGATTGTAAATTCAGGCTCTTCCTTAGGGTTTGCTGAGATTAGCTTCACTTCGCAATCGTATTTACCTCTTGCAACTTTTTTTATATCGAGATAAGTTATTGAGAAACCTGTTTGTTTAGATATTCGCTCTACACCTGTGAATACAGGAGTGTCCTGATTCATGAATGTAGTCCAATAATGTATATTATTCCAAGCTGGGGTCTGATCGGACATAAATCCGATAAGAACCTTTTGACCCGATTGCTTGTATTGAATAATAGATCTCAATGTATTGTTTTTGGAAATGCTGACACTACCAAATCTACTTCTTATTTTTAGGAATATATTATCGAAAGCTCTATTCTTGAGAGGGCGATATATCTGACCTAGCAAGGTGTCTTTATTAACATGAAGAGTGATTGATGGTACCCACTCCCAATTGCCATAATGACCTAAATACATGATAGCCGAATTTCCATCCTTCATAAGATCGTCAACCAATTCAATATTCTTAAAGTTGATGCGCTCCTTTATTTCTTCGTCTGTAATGTGAAGTAGTTTGATGGTTTCAACAAAGTAATCACAAAAATGATGATAGAACTGGTGTTCTATTTCGAGTAATTCTTTTTTATTCTTTTCAGGAAAAGAATTCTTTAAATTGGTTCTTACAACTTTGCGCCTGTATCTTACAATATAATATACAGGAATATATAATATATCGGATAGTATATACAGCACTTTTAATGGTAATAGAGCATGTATGTATAGTAAAGCGTATATTATTTTGTATATTATATAATTCATCCTCTTGTCTTATTGAAGAACTACTGCTGTTCCTTCCATGTTTAATCCTCCTAAATGTACTTCACCTACTACGTTTACAAGTCGCTCGTCGTATTCGCGTTCTATTTTTACATAGTTTTCAGTAAAACCATACATCTTATTGTCATGAATAGAATGTTCAAACAGAGCTTTTCTTAATAAGCCTTGTTGAGAAAGGTAAAAATCTCTGAGTTTTCTATCCGAGATGTCAAGTAATGCTTTGCTTCTGGCATGCTTAGTTCTAACGCCCACTGCATAATCTATTTTTAGAGCTTGTGTATTTGGACGTTCAGAGTATGTAAATACATGGAGTTGAGAAATGTCAAGACTTTCAATAAATTGTCTGCATTCTTCAAAATATTCATCTGTTTCACCTCTAGTGCCGACGATTACGTCTACACCAATAAAGGCATGAGGAAGAACAGTTTTTATTTTTTCTACTTTATGTCTGAATAAAGCTGTATCATATTTTCTTTTCATCAGCTTCAATACAGTATCAGAACCTGATTGTAATGGAATATGAAAATGCGGAGCAAAACGTTTAGATCGCGCAACAAATTCAATAATATCATCTGTCAGCAGATTTGGCTCTATAGACGAGATGCGGTAACGTGCAATTCCTTCTACATTATCCAGAGCTTTTACTAGATCGAAGAATGTTTCGCCTGTGGTTTTTCCAAAATCACCAATGTTTACACCTGTCAATACAATTTCTTTACCTCCGTTTGCTGCAACTTCTTCGGCTTGCTTAACTAAATCGGCAACGCTTCCATTTCGGCTTCTTCCTCGTGCAAAAGGGATGGTACAGAAAGAACAGAAATAGTCGCAACCATCCTGTACTTTAAGGAAATATCTGGTTCTGTCATCCTTCGAGCATGAAGGGACGAATGTCTTTATATGATTAGTTTTACTGGTAAAAACGGTTCCTTTTTCTTTTTTCTTAAGTTCGTCAAGATAAGCTATTACATCTAGCTTTTGTTCAGCACCAAGCACAATGTCTACACCTTCTATGGAGGCTATATCATCGGGTTTAAGTTGTGCATAGCAACCGGTTACTATAACATAGGCTCCGGGATTTTCTTTAATTAGCTTTCTTACGGCTTGTCTGCATTTTTTATCTGCAAACTCAGTAACCGAACAAGTATTTATTACACAGATGTTGGCAATTTCCCCTTCGCGGGCTTTGCGTACACCTACTTCTGATAATTGTTTACCTATTGCCGAAGTTTCGGCAAAGTTCAACTTGCAGCCTAAAGTAAGATAAGCGGCAAGCTTATTTTCGAATATAGTATTATCTATCATTGATTTATTAAACAAATGTGACCAAGTATGTATTGATACTCAGTAGAATATAATTATACATTATAAATAACTTGCAAAAATACATAAAATGGATCAATATTGAAGTTAAAAAAGTTTGCAAATACCATTTCTGTATCTATTTTTGCACAAATAACGAAAAAATGAGCAATTTTTATGATTAAAGAAAATTTTATCAAATTATATGAGGATAGTTTTAAATATAACTGGGATTTACCCGCACTGTCCGATTATGGAGACACAGATGTCTTATTTTATAAAGATTTGGCAAAAGAAATTGCTCGTTTGCATATTTTGTTTGATAAACTAGAAATAAAAAAAGGTACAAAGGTTGCGCTGATTGGTAAGAATACACAACAATGGTGTATGGTTTATATGGCTACCATTACATATGGAGCAGTTGTTGTTCCGATATTACAGGACTTCCATCCTGATAATATTCACCATATTGTAAATCATTCTGAATCGGAACTTCTTTTTGTTAGTGATTCTATTTGGGAAAGCCTGGAAGAAGGACAAATGTCTCATTTGACGGGGATATTTAGCTTGTCTGATTTCTCATGTATATATGATAACAGTAAAAAGCATATAAAGTCAGCTATTAGAAATCTCGATAATGATATGGAGGTTAAATATCCAAAAGGGTTTTCGAAAGAAGATATATTATATGCTGATGTTGATAATTCAGAGGTTGTACTAATTAATTACACATCGGGAACTACGGGGTTTAGTAAGGGTGTTATGCTGTTAGCTAATAATCTGGCAGGAAATGTAACTTATGCTAAAACATTAGATTTATTATTCAGAGGGGATAGGGTTGTTTCTTTCTTGCCTCTAGCACATGCATATGGCTGTGCGTTTGATTTTTTATATGCACTGTCAGAAGGTGTTCACGTAACCTTATTAGGAAAAGCACCCTCTCCTAAGATTTTAGCTGCTGCATTTTCTGAGATAAAGCCCAATCTTATAGTTACCGTTCCGTTGGTTATCGAAAAACTATATAAGAAAGCTATTTTGCCTAAGCTAGAGAAATCAAGCATTAAGATGGCACTGAAGATACCTATTGTTAAAGATCAGATATATGCAAAAATAAGAAAAGGATTGATAGATGCTCTTGGAGGTTCTTTTAGAGAAGTTATCATTGGTGGAGCAGCCTTCAATAAAGAAGTCGAAAGTTTTCTTTATAAAATAAAATTTCCATTTACAGTAGGGTATGGCATGACGGAATGTGGTCCTTTGATCTCGTATGATCACCATTATGATTTTGTTCCAACTTCGTGTGGCAAAGTTTTGTCTATAATGGAAGTACGTGTAGATTCTCCTGATCCTTATAATACTCTTGGAGAAATACAAGTTCGGGGAGAGAATGTAATGAAGGGGTATTATAAAAATGAAGAGGCTACTAATGCTGCTTTTACGACTGACGGATGGCTTAAGACTGGAGATCTGGGTACTATCGACGAAAATAATAGAATTTACCTTAGAGGAAGAAGTAAAACAATGATATTAGGCGCTAGTGGACAGAATATCTTTCCTGAAGAGATAGAGGCCAAATTAAATAATTTGCCCTACGTTACAGAATCACTGGTTGTAAGTCGTAATAATAAGCTGGTGGCTTTGGTATACCCCGATTATGAAGCGATGAATTCAACAGGTTTATCTTCTAGTACATTAGATATAGTAATGGAGGAGAATAGACAGGTTCTGAATAAATCGGTATCTAATTATGAAACTATTTCTACAATCCATATTTATCCTACAGAGTTCGAAAAGACTCCTAAAAAAAGCATAAAGAGGTATTTGTATGAGACATAATGCTACTGAATGTAGTTAATTAACATAAATGAATCCTTGTAAATTAACATAATGCTTCTATATATTGGAATATGATAGATTCAATTTCCATAAAAGTGTTATCTTTGCTGTCTGATATTAATTCATTTAATTACTTAACTATTGTATGAATACAGCAAAAGACGATGATTGGGATATCGTTATTAAGCCTAAGGAAAAAGGAATTCATCTACACTTAAAAGAAGTATGGAGATACAAGGATTTATTATATCTGTATGTTAAACGCGATTTTATTTCAACTTACAAACAGACAATACTAGGGCCTCTTTGGTTTTTTATTCAGCCTATTTTTTCTACTCTTATATTTACTTTAGTATTTGGTGGAATTGCTCAGATATCGACAGATGGTTTACCACCTATGTTGTTTTATATGGCAGGTGTTCTATGTTGGAACTATTTTACTGATTGCTTGAGTCGTAGCTCTGGAACCTTTATGGGAAATGCAGGAGTTTTTAGCAAAGTATATTTTCCCCGTTTGGTTGTGCCTATTGCAGGACTAGTTTCTGCAGTTCTGAAGATGTTTATTCAATTGTTGTTATTTTTCTCCATTTATATCTATTTTTTATTTCAAGGTTCTCCTATTGGAGTAAACAGTTATGTACTCTTGTTTCCTCTTCTGATAACTATGATGGCAGGTATTGGTTTTGGTATTGGTATCATTATTTCATCAGTAACGATCAAATACCGTGACTTGAATATATTGTTTTCATTTGCTATCGGACTAATGATGTATATTACTCCCGTGATTTATCCATTGTCTGCTATTCCTGCAAAATATGGAGCATTGAAATGGGTTATTCAATTAAATCCTCTGTCATCAATATTTGAGGCTTTTAGGTTTGGAATGCTAGGTACAGGAAATCTTTCATGGGGAGGATTGTTATATAGCAGTATATTTACTGTTGTAGTTGTCTTGATCGGGATTGTTACCTTTAATAAGGTTGAACGTCGATTCGTAGATATTGTATAATAAAATAACGTAGAACATTCTAATATGTCAAATATATCAATCGAATTTGAGAATATCTCAAAACAATATCGTTTGGGTACAATCGGTACAGGAACTTTAACTCATGACTTAAACAGGTGGTGGCATTTGATGCGCGGTAAAGAAGATCCCTACTTAAAAGTTGGTGAAGTTAATGACCGTAGTATAAAAGCCACTAGTGATTATGTTTGGGCATTAAAAGATATTTCATTCAGTGTTGAGCAAGGGGAAGTCTTAGGTATTATAGGTAAGAATGGAGCCGGAAAATCGACTCTTCTTAAGATACTTTCGAGAGTTACTTCACCAACTACAGGTTCAATTAAAGCTAAAGGACGTATTGCTTCTTTACTCGAAGTTGGTACCGGATTTCATAGTGAATTGACTGGGAGAGAGAATATTTATATGAACGGAGCTATTCTTGGAATGACAAGAAGAGAAATCGTTAGTAAGTTTGATGAAATAGTAGACTTCTCTGGAATAGAGAAATATATTGATACACCTGTAAAGCGATATTCTTCAGGGATGACAGTTCGCCTAGGGTTTGCTGTGGCTGCGCATCTAGAGCCTGAAATATTGGTTGTTGATGAAGTTTTAGCTGTTGGGGATGCCGAATTCCAGAAGAAAGCAATAGGTAAAATGAAAGATGTTTCGCAAGGAGGCGGACGTACTGTGCTTTTTGTAAGCCATAATATGACAGCTGTTAAAAGCTTATGTACGAAAGGTTTACTTCTTGAGAATGGAATATCGACTTATTCAGGATCTATTGATAGTACAATAAATAGATATATAGCGGGTACTCGCGATAGCCTTCGTATAACAAACAATGTAAATCAACATATTAAAACATCAGAAGACAATCTAGTTCTTGAAGAAATTTATATTTCAACAAATAATGAGCATGGGGTGTTATATATTGATGAAGCTTTTGAATGTTGTTTTAAAATAGATTTTAAGGAAAGAATTGATAATTTTAATCTTAGTCTATCATTTTGTGATGAAGTTGGGGCTACAGTATTTGTAACTACAACAGCTGTTGTTAGCTGCGAAAGAGGAGAGAAGCTTTTTAAATGTAATATTCCGGCTAATCTGTTGAATACTAATTTATATAGCCTAATTCTTCTTCTGGTTAAAAACTCATCTCAAGTTTTGACTCGAGTAGATAATGCTTTATTTTTCGAAATGCATGAGAAAGGTCGCGAAGGTACATACTTTGAAAAGTTTGGAGGGGGAATTCGTCCACTATTAAAATGGGAAATTATTTGAAAATGGTTCAAGTCTCACTTTATGGAGGTTTGGGAAATCAATTATTTCAATATGCGACAGCCAAAAACATGGCAAGGCTTAATAATGCTGAGTTATATCTATGTTTAGATTGGTTTAATCAGGATTTCAAGAACACAACTAAACGGATATTTGATCTCGAATACTTTAATATTAAGTATAAAAGAACAAGAAGTCTGAAGCCTCGTATTTTAAGCAAGTTATGGAAACCTTGCTATATAACAGAAAAGAGTCCTTTTTCTTATAATCAAGGGGTGTTGAATCTGAGAAATCGTAATATATGGCTTTCTGGTAATTGGTCTTTCTTTTCCTATTTTGATGATATTAAAGATCAGCTTCGAGAGGAAATGCATCCAAAGACAGTAAATGCGGAAAATAAATTAGTTTTACAAGAAATTGTAAATACAAATTCGGTTTCAGTACATATAAGACGAGGGGATTACAGCTCCAGTAACCTTTTTTGTATTTTAGATCAAGCATATTATTTAGAGGCGATTTCGAAAGTTAGAGAATGTACTGATAACCCTGTCTTTTATATATTTTCGGATGATATTGATTTTGTAAAGAAGTCATTTCAGAATGAAAACGTTAGGATTATAGATATTAATCATGGCTCTGATAGCTATATGGATCTTTACTTGATGAGTCAGTGCCAGCATAATATAATTGCTAATAGCACTTTTAGCTGGTGGGCAGCATATTTGAATGCTAATCTCGATAAGATGATTATCGCACCTCAAAAATGGTATCAAGAGGATAATACTTATTACATAGAAAATAAAGATATAGCATCAGAAGGTAAATTTTATCCACAAGAATGGATAGTATTATAGTATTAGAAGCTACTTAAGACTAGGATATAATTATGAGTAAAAATATTTTTGTAACTCAGCCGGCACTTCCGCCACTTGAGGAATTCATCCCTTATTTACAAAATATATGGGATAATAAGTGGTTGACTAATAACGGTCCTTTCCATCAACAATTTGAAGAAGAATTAGCTAAATATTTAGGAGTTAAATATCTATCTGTATTTTCAAATGGAACTTTGGCTCTTATTACAGCTTTGCAAGCATTAAGGATTACAGGTGAGGTTATTACTACTCCTTATAGTTTTGTAGCAACCACACACTCCTTGTGGTGGAATAATATAAAACCTGTTTTTGTAGATATAGAGTCTCAATATCTGAATATTGATCCTAATAAAATAGAGGCTGCAATAACACCTAAGACTACGGCTATAATGCCGGTGCATGTATATGGTAATCCGTGTTATGTACAAAGGATACAAGATATTGCAGATACATATGGCTTGAGGGTTATATATGATGCGGCGCATGCATTTGGTGTAAAGAAGGATGGGAATTCGATTCTCAATTGGGGAGATCTTTCCATTATGAGTTTTCATGCAACCAAAGTTTTCAATACAATTGAAGGGGGAGCGATTATTTGTCAGGATGAAAAAACGAAACAAAGGATTGATTTACTCAAAAATTTTGGATTCAAAGACGAAGTAACCGTAATAGAACCTGGTATAAATGCCAAAATGAATGAAGTTCAAGCGGCGTATGGTTTATTGCAACTCAAACATGTAGATTCATATATCTCGAGAAGAAAGGAAATAGCAGACTTGTATGATAAGTTATTATCTGGAACAAAAGGAATAACTTTGATGTCTATAGATAAAGATGTGGATCATGCTCATCCTTATTACCCTATACTGATTAATACAAAAGAATATGGTCTTTCGAGGGATACTTTGTATGAGAAGTTGAAAGAATCTAGCATTTATGGAAGAAGATATTTTTATCCATTAATAAGTGAATTTCCTACATATAGAGGCTTGGCTTCTGCATCTAAAGACAATCTTCCTATAGCAAATAAAGTGGCAGATGAGGTGCTTTGTTTACCTATTTATCCCGATTTGTCGAATAACGAAATTGAAACAATTTGTAATTTAATTAAAAAGTAAAATAGTATGGAACTAGATCAATTTATAGAAAATTTTGCAGCACAGTTTGATGATACTGATGCAAGTGAATTTAAATCAGATACAGCATTTAAAAACTTAGAAGAATGGTCGTCACTGATCGCTCTTTCAATAATAGCTATGGTGGATGAAGAATATGAGGCTAAGTTGAAAGGCGATGATATAAAAGGTGCTGTAACTATTGAAGACTTATATAAGATTGTAAAATCTAGAATATAAAATATAATGGCTTTTCTGGAGATAAACAATATTTTAATAAGAGGGATGTCTGCTGCTGTTCCTAAAAGAACAGAGGAGAATAAAGACTATCCTTTATTTAAAGGAGATGAAGCAGATAAGTTTATAAAATCTACCGGTATAGAGCGTCGTCATGTTGATAACACTCATACTTTTTTAGATTTATCTTTAGCTGCGGCTGAAAAGATATTGGAAGATCTTCAATGGAAAAAGTCAGATGTTGAGGCGGTTATATTAGTAACTCAAAATCCTGAATATTTAATTCCTGCAACATCCTGTATCTTTCAAGATCGATTGGGTTTAGATGAAGAGTGTTATGCTCTTGATATTTCGTTAGGATGTTCCGGATGGGTATATGGTTTAAGTGCGCTTGCTTCATTAGGGAATTCAGGCAAACTAAAAAAAATGTTATTAGTTGCCGGTGATACAGTTAGTAACCAAACCGGATTTAATGATAAGAGTGCCTATCCTTTATTTGGAAATGCATCTACAGTAACAGCTTTAGAATATGTTGAAGGGGCAGAGGGTTTTAAGTTCCATCTGGCAACAAATGGTAGTGGATACGATGCTATAATTATTCCAGATGGAGGAAATCGTAATAGATTTACAGCAGAATCTCTTATTGATATTGAAGTTGAGTCAGATATTATTCGGAATAGAACAGATCTGGTACTAGACGGAATGAATGTCTTTTCTTTTGGCATAACTAAACCACCCCAATCAATAAAAAAAATAGAGGAGAAGTACGAATTAGATCTGGACTCTATAAACTATTTCTTATTTCACCAAGCTAATATGTTTATGAACGAGAAAATTCGTAAAAAACTGAAATTGGCAGAAGAAAAGGTGCCCTATTCTTTGAGAAATTTTGGGAACACAAGTTCCGCAAGTATAGTTTTGACTATGGTTACAGAATTAAAGGAGCAATTGAGAGAAAAGCAATTAACTCATCTCGGATGTGGTTTTGGAGTAGGGTTATCATGGGCAACAGTTTATTTTCCGACAGATAAAATTGTTTGCTCTGATTTAGTTGAAATATAAAAGGTATGGATAAAATAAATAATCCGTTTTTATTAGAAGGTAAAACGATATTGGTAACCGGAGCCTCGTCTGGAATAGGACAGGAAGTGGCTATTCAATGCTCTAAGATGGGAGCCTCACTAATTATTACAGGAAGGAATAAAGAACGGTTAGAGGAAACGTATAATAGATTAGACGGAGATAACCATATTTTTGTTTCTGCAGATCTTAATAGTCGTGACGATAGGGTTCTTATCTTAGATAAAATCAGCCAAATTGACGGTATTCTTCATGCTGCCGGTATTATGGGAACATTACCTTTTAAGTTTGCCAGTAGTGAGAAGATGGAGGAAATAATGAAAACTAATTTCTTTTCTCCTATTTTATTCACTAAAGAATTAGTGTCGTCAAAAAAGATAAATAAAGGAGCCTCTATTGTTTTTATATCATCGATAGCTTCGAAACACTCGTATTATGGAAATGGTTTATATGCAGCCACAAAAGGTGCTATAAACTCTATCTCCAGAGTAATGGCATTAGAATTATCAGCACAAAAAATTCGAGTAAATTGCATTCTTCCTGCAATGGTTGAAAGTGGTATCGAAGATAGATTAGGTTCAATATCTCAGCATGATTTTGAAGTAGATAAAGCAAAGTATCCATTAGGATATGGTAAGCCTGTTGATGTTGCTAATGCATCAATATTTTTCCTATCAGATGCCTCTAAATGGATTACAGGTACAGAACTTATTATGGATGGAGGATTTACTCTCTTATGAAAGCATATATAAAAGGCATATCGTATTTTCTTCCGGAGGAAGTACTAACCAATGAAGATTTGAGTAATATATTTCCCGAGTGGAACGTTGAAAAAATTTCTTCTAAGGTGGGAATTTCTAAAAGATTTGTTTCCTCTCCCAATCAAACAGCTTTGGACATGGCGGAGAGTGCTGCTCAAAAGTTATTTGTAGAAAATAATATAGAGAAAAGCAGTATTGATTTTATTTTATATTGTACCCAGAGCCCCGATTATTTTTTACCTACTTCGGCTTGTATTTTACAGGATAGATTAGGCTTGGCTACAGAATGTGGAGCTTTGGATTTTAACTTGGGTTGTTCAGGATATGTATATGGGTTAGCTCTAGCCAAAGGCCTTATTTTGAGCGGTGTTGCTCGAAATATATTATTTGTAACATCCGAAACCTATAGCAAATACCTGCATCCTCAAGATAAACGAAACAGATCGATATTTGGTGATGCGGCTAGTGCGAGTTTAATATCAACCGACGGTTTTGCAGAGATACTGAATTTTGACTTAGGTACAGATGGTAGTGGTGCCGAAAATTTAATAGTAAAAACAGGTGCTGCAAAAAATAAAGAGAAAGCGGAAGACTTACTTATTGATGAGCATCAAGATCCCCATTCTTCGGATTATTTATTTATGGAAGGAAGTGAAATATTTTCCTTTACTCTACAAAGAGTTCCTGAATTAGTAAATAATGTATTAACCGTTAATGGGATGAAGAACGAAGATATAGATTTATATGTGTTTCATCAGGCTAATAAATATATGCTTGAACATCTCAGAAAAAAACTTAAGATAGCCCCAGAGCAGTTTTATATTTATATGGAGAATGTAGGAAATACAGTGTCATCAACTATTCCAATCGCTCTTTGTGAAGCTAATAAAGAAGAAAAGCTCTTTGGAAATATTGTGCTCGCTGGCTTTGGAGTGGGCTACTCATGGGGTGGAACTGTACTTAAATGTCGAAAATGAAAAAATTGCTGATCGTTGGAGCTAGAGGGTATGGGAGAGAGGTCTTTAATGATATAATGATCTTTCATTCAGGATATATCCAAGTCAAAGGTTTCTTAGATGATAAATCTGATGCTCTTGATGGTTTCGAAGGATATGCCCCCATAATTTCGTCTGTAGAGAATTATAACATAGAAGATGGTGATGTTTTTTATTGTGCATTAGGTGATAATAAGGCGCGCGAGAAATATATAAAGATAATCAAAGATAAAGGAGGCGAATTTCTTTCTTTAGTACATCCTACAGCAATAATACATCCAGATGCAAAAATAGGTAAAGGTGCTTCCATTGGTCAATATTGTACAATTTCTTCAAATGTTGAAATTGGAGATTTCTCTTTTATCTTTTCATATACTACATTAGGACACGATGTGATTGTAGGGGAAAATTGTACTATAGAAGGATATACATTCATGGGTGGATATTCTCAGGTTGCAGATAATGCTACATTGCATACGCGTTCTACAATATTACCTCATAAAAAGGTAGGAGAAGGGGCTGTTGTGGGAGCAGGTAGTATTGTTATTCGTAATGTAAAGCCAGGTACAACTGTATTTGGTAATCCCGCCCGAGAGGTTTAAATATTAAAATTGTAGATTTTACTAGATTAATGGATAATAATCAGCTAAAAGGTATATCAGAGGAAAGATTACTAGAGCAGAAAGAATATTTAGGGAGTGAGAAACTTATAAATAAAATAACTCCTTTGGTTTCTGTTTGTGTAGCTACTTACCAACATGTGGGTTATATAGCTCAGACGTTAGATGGTATTTTGATGCAGAAAACAACTTTCTCTGTTGAAATTATAGTTGGGGAAGATGGATCTACAGATGGAACAATTGAAATATGTAAAAAATATGCAGAAGAAAATCCAGATAGAATCAGATTGTATCTGAGAGATCGCAGTGAGTCACTTATATATGATGAAAATAAGGTTGCAATAGGATATTGTAATTGGATCTGGACTTTGCAGGAAGCCCGAGGCAAATATATTGCTATTTGTGAAGGCGATGATTATTGGACAGACCCATATAAGTTACAAAAACAAGTAGAATTTTTAGGAAAAAATCCAGATTATGGATTAGTGCATACAAATCTCATGCAATATTGGCAGGCTGCAGATAAGTATGTCGAAATGAGAAAGGATGTAAAATCAGGCTATATCCTTGACGAGTTGTTGTTTTGGAATAAAATATCAACACTAACGGTTTTAGTGAGACGTGAATTGATTATGTCTGCTATTGAGGAAGAGGTTATATTACCTAATTTTGTGGCTATGGATTATCCTCTTTGGTTATATGTATCCACTAAATCGAAGATTCATCATTTAGAAGATTTTACAGGAGTTTACAGGTCTTTACCTGAAAGTGCTTCCAATTCGTGGGATGTGGTAAAGAAACGAAATTTTGATAACTTTATTCATAATATCCGTATTAAGTTTGCTAAGCAATATGATAAGATGGATATAATAATGGGATTATTAATTGATTTCAGAAAAAATGATTTGAGTTTTTCGTTTCATTATAATTTTCCAGATATTGCAAAAGAGGCATATCGCTTTCTTTCTGAAAACCATTGTTTGTCGTTTAGAGATAGATTATTGTATTATGGGGCCACAAATAAGTTCGCTAAAGCGATATTGAAGCCTATACTTAGTTTAAAAAAGGGAAAGTAAATTACAATGAATAATCCTTTGGTTACAGTTCTGATGCCTGCTTACAATGCAGGACTCTATATAGCAGAAGCGATAGATAGTATTTTGTCTCAAACTTATACTAATCTTCAGCTTCTAATAATCAATGATGGCTCAACTGATAATACAGTTGCTGTTATTGAAAGCTATAATGATTCTCGAATCAGATTGGTTTCGAATGATAAGAACAGAGGACTTATTTATTCATTAAATAGAGGCTTAGAATTAGCACAAGGTAAATATATTGCCCGAATGGATGCTGATGATATAACTACTGATATACGATTCGAAACACAGGTTCGATTTTTGGAAGCTCATCCAAATATTGATATTCTGGGAACAGCTTTAGTGTATCTAGATACTCCATATGAGATACATCATCCTTTGGTACATGATGATATTGTGATCGGCTTAATTGATAACTCTACAGTGGCTCATGCTACTATTATGATGCGTAGAGATACTGTTATTGCAAAGAAACTTATCTACGAAGAAGAATATAAACACATAGAGGACTATAGGTTTTGGTTAGAAGCCGTAATAAAGGGTGTTAGGTTTGCGAATATTGATGACGTTTTTTATCATTACAGAACACATCCAGAACAGGTTTGCTCCGTAAATTATGATTTACAAGAAAGGACTAAAGAACCTGTACGATTGGCTTACCTATCTCATTTCTTTGGAAATGAAATGACTCAGGATGAATTGGCATCTGTACATAAATATAAGGATGTTGATTTAGCAACAAAAGTGATATTGTTAGATAAACTAAGCAAGATCAATAATAAGAACCAATATTTTTATTCAAAGGGGTTTGATCGGTATATGAATATTCTTATTTATAGGAATATTATACCTGATAAATATATTCCATTCGGAGACTTTATTAAAGTATTAACTGCGGGCGTTTCTTTTAAATTTATTTCGACCATGTTGAAAATAAATATAAAGAAGCTGCTTAAAAAATAGTTTATATGTCTGATCTCTCTCCCGCTATATCTATAATAGTTCCCTGTTATAATCAGGCTCAATATTTGCCCGAAACTTTACAAACGGTTTTGGAGCAGGCATATGCCAATTGGGAATGTATTATTGTAAACGATGGATCTCCCGATAATACGGAAGAGGTTGCGTTAGAATGGTGTGGAAAAGATGATCGATTCAAATATTTAAAAAAAGAAAATGGAGGATTATCCGATGCTCGAAATTATGGTATAAAACATTCACTCGGAAAATACATATTACCTCTTGATTCTGATGATAAAATATCAAAGGATTATACAAGAGAAGCCATTGAGGTTTTAGAAAAAGATTCAGCTATAAAACTCGTTTTTTGTAGAGCCCAATTATTCGGAGGAGATAATCAAGAGTGGGAACTTCTTCCCTATACATATGAGAACCTGTTATTTGTGCGTAATTGTATTTATTGCTCGGCAATTTATAAGCGTGAGGATTACAATAAAACAGTAGGGTATAATGTGAATATGATATATGGTTGGGAGGATTATGATTTCTGGATTAGCCTACTGAATAAAGATGATAAGGTTGTAAAATTAGATAAGATTCATTTCTTTTATAGAACAAAAGACGTATCAATGCGTACTTTGATTACGAAAGAAAAAGAGGATTATTTAAGGCTGCAAATTTTCAAAAATCACCAAGAATTATATTTACAATATATAAATCCGATTGCTCAATTTAGAGAGCTGAAGGAATTTAAATTAATAGAAAATTCATTACAATATAGGATTGGTGGATATGTTTTAGCTCCATTCCGATATATAAGTAAGATATTCAAAAAATGATATATATAGAATTAAACGGTAGGTTAGGTAATCATCTCTTTCAGGTAGCAACAGCAGCGTCTCTTGCTAAGAAATATGGGGTTGATTATAAAGCTGTGTGCCACGATGGCTATAAGCTTGCACCACCTGATAATTGCTATGTGAAAGAATATATAGAACAGTTCAGAAGTAATATACTTAGAAATGTTCCAATTCAGCTTGGACGTCCTTCTTCGGATTGTTTCTATTATTATGATATTGACTATGTTTATAAAGAAATACCTTTCGAAGGGCGAGATATGCTGCTTTATGGAGCATTTCAATCTGAGAAATACTTTGATAAGGAATTGGTAAAAGATCTATTCTCAATTCCTATTGATATCAAAGAATATATTTATTCGAAGTTTGGCGATCTGATTAAAGAGGGTATAACTTCTATAAATGTGAGGCGAGGCGATTACTGCAAGTTACCGCATCGGTATGCTGTTTGTTCTATGTCTTACTTTAATAAGGCAATAGATTATTTAGGGCGTGATCGGAAATATTTGATAATTAGCGATGATATAGATTGGTGCAAGAGACATTTCAAAGGAGATAATTTTTTCTTTGTGGATGACGAAGAACCAATTATAGATCTTTATATTCAGACGCTTTGTTCTGATAATATTATAAGTAATAGTTCTTTTAGTTGGTGGGGAGCCTGGTTAAATCCAAATTCGGATAATGTGGTTGTTTGCCCTAATCCTTGGTTTGGGAGGTCATATGATAACTACGATACAAAAGATATGATCCCTGAAAGCTGGATTCAAATAGAAAATAAATTGTCTTGGGATCTGCAAATTTTGGCTACTTTCTTGATTTGTAAAGAAAAGATACAAGGTTTGATGCCCAAATCGCTGAAAGAAAAAGTGAAGAAATTTTTGAAGAGATAAGTATGAAGGTTGTAACGCTAAGCACTAAAGATTCTTTTGGAGGAGCTGCACGTGTTGCATTTCGTCTCCATGAAGAGATTAATAAAAAGGGTATTGAAAATATTCTTTTGGTTAATAGCAAAAGAACTTCATCTAAAACAGTGCATTTAGCTGAGAATTATCATGATCCTCAGAATCGTATCACTAGTTTACTGAATAAATACAAACTTAAACTACAAGAAAAAAGAAGGCGTATTATTTGGGGTAGTTATCCCAATATGCAAACTAAAGTGCTATCAGATATTGCGATTTCCCTATTAAAAAACTCCTTGGATAAACTCGATTTCGATTTAGTTCATATGCATTGGGTGGGGGAGAGTTATGTTGATTTTACAGAATTCTCGAATGTAGAGAAGCCCATAATCTGGACAATACACGATTGCTTTTCGTTTACAGGATTATGTTCCTATTTCGAAGATTGCGACAAATATAAGACACACTGTAATGCTTGCCCTCAATTGGGGTCTACTAAAGAAAAAGACTTGAGTTACAAAGTGTTTGAGATGAAGAAAAAGAGATATTCTTCACTCAATTTTCATATTGTCAGCCCAAGTAAGTGGCTTGCTGATGCCGCTATGGGTAGTTTGTTGCTAAACAAGTATCCGGTAACAGTTATTCCTAATGGTATTGATACTTCTGTATTTGCCCCTATGAATAAGGAAGAAGCAAAAAAGAATCTATCTTTAGACACAAGTAAGAAGACCATTCTTTTTGGAGGAATATCGGTTATAGCTGATCCGCGTAAAGGAGGAGAGCTATTGATGGAGAGTCTAAGGCTATTGTCGGGAATGTATTCCGAAGATGAAATAGAGCTCCTTATATTTGGGGCTGAAAAACAGGATGATTATCAGTTTAACTTTCCTCCAAAGTTTTTAGGATATGTAAGTGAGGAAGCTGACTTGGCTTTGGCATATAATGCTGCCGATGTTACAATAGTACCATCTACGCATGAGAATTTTCCGAATACGATTCTTGAAAGTTTATCCTGTGGAACTCCTGTTGTGGCATTTAATATAGGAGGCAACCCTGATATGATTGACCATCAAGATAATGGTTACTTGGCAAAGGCTTATGATACATCCGATTTAACCGTTGGTATTGTATATTGTCTTAGCCATAACGAAGATAACGGTCTAAGTTATAATGCTCGAAAAAAAGTATTGGATAACTTCAAAATAGAGGATATTGCCAATCGATATATAGAATTATACAAAGAAATTTTAGCCAATGAATAACAATAAATGTCTTATTTGTGGAGGCGAAAGCATAAAATTGTTTTCGGCAAGAGTGTTGCATAAATACGATGTCGATTATCATAGATGTAGTTGCTGTGGTTTCATTCAGTCCGATACTGCGTATTGGCTAGACGAAGCTTATAGCGATGCTATTACTTCTATGGATATTGGCTTGATATATCGTAATCTGGTATATTCGTCAGCAGTGGAGAATGTAATAAAATCATCATTTGATTATAAAGGTAAATTTCTTGATTACGCAGGTGGATACGGAATGTATGTCCGTTTGATGCGTGATAAAGGTTTTGATTTCTATTGGGATGATAAATATTGCGACAATCTGTTTGCTAAGCATTTTACATTGGAGGAATTAGAGACATCAACCAAATTTGAGGCTGTCACTGCTTTCGAAATTTTTGAACACTTAGCTAATCCTCTTGAAGAAATAGAGAAACTATTCGGTTATTCTGATTCTATTATCTTTTCGACAGAGTTAGTTCCAGATAAAGAAATAACAAATACTAACGATTGGTGGTATTTTGCTCCTGAAGGAGGCCAACATATTAGTTTTTATACTAAACAGGCTTTTGAAGTTATTGCGGCTAAATTTTCATGTAACTTTTATTCTAATGGAAAAGATCTTCATATCTTGACTAAAAAGACGTTGAAGAAGAATCCGTTGGATTATACCAGAACTTTCTGGGATAAAGTAGCTGATCGTTTGATTGGTATACTGGGTAGAAGTAAAAGCAATGCTCCTGCTGCTATAAATTTAGGTAGTAAGATTCCTCAGGATGTGCAGTATATACGTCAGATTGTTCATCCGGAAGATTAAAGGTCTCAGACCTTTTTATTACTTTGACAGCTATACAAATAAAGCTAGTTAAAGCTATAAACATAGCAATATATAGTTGAAATAACTTGTTTTTTATGAAGGTATTGTACGATCATCAGATATTTGAGCATCAACGCATAGGTGGTGTGGCTCGCTATTTTGCCGAGATTATCAGGCACTTGCCTGCTGATGTTGAAGCTGATGTGTCTATACAATATACTTTCAACGAGTATCTGAGGGATATGAATATCCCTTTCGAGTGGAGAGATCAGTTAATTTCTTATTATTCTTTTCTTCCTAAACTAAATTTCAAAGGTAAAAAAAGACTTTATTCTTTTTTAAAAGATTTGTTTCCTGAAAAATATCCTGATTTTTATAAAGTCAATCAAACTAGAACAATTGAAAAACTAGAAAAAGGAGACTTTGATATTTTTCATCCTACTTTCTTTGATGATTATTATCTTGATCATCTCAATGGTAAGCCTTATGTTCTAACTGTGCATGACATGATTATTGAGCTATATCCCGAATTTATAAATAGTCCGGGATTTATTAAACGAAAGAAAAAGCTAGTTGATAATGCTGCTCATATAATTGCTGTCTCAGAAAATACGAAGAGAGATATTGTAAATGTATTCGGAACTTCTGTTGACAAGGTATCAGTGACTTATCATGCTTCGTCCTTAGTGGATGGAGGAGGTAAGCCGGAGAATTTACCTAATAAATATTTGCTGTATGTAGGAGATAGGCGTTTAGGCTATAAAAATTTCAAATTCTTTATTGCAGCTATACAGCCAATTCTGTTGGAAAATAAAGAATTATGTATTGTCTGTACAGGAGATCGTTTTACCACAGAAGAAAATAATTACTTTGAAGCATTAGGCATACAAGATCAGCTGAAAATTATATTTGTGAATGATACGCAAATGTTTGGATTATATAGATCTGCTGAAATGTTTATATATCCTTCTTATTACGAAGGTTTTGGAATTCCGATTCTGGAAGCATTTCAAGCTCAATGCCCTGTCGTTTTAAGTAATGGAAGCTGTTTTCCTGAAGTTGCGGGAGATGCAGGTATGTATTTTGATTCTAAATCGCCTGAACAGTTGAGATTTGCTGTATTAAGCTTATTGAATAATAAGGAATTAAGGCAAGAGATGATAAATAAAGGTACGCAACGTTTACAAAATTTCTCTTGGGAAAAGAGTGCTTTGCAGACCATCGAAATTTATAAAGAAATACTTAGATGAAGAAAGTATCCATAATAACCATATCATACAATAATGCGAAAGGATTACTTCGTACTATTGAAAGTGTAGTCAGTCAAACTTATACCAACTACGAATATATTGTTATAGATGGAGGTTCTACAGATGAGAGTAAAAAAATAATAGAGTCTTTTTCCGATAAAATAACATATTGGGTAAGTGAACCTGATGGAGGTGTATATAACGCCATGAATAAGGGGATTGAAATCGCTAAAGGCGAATATCTTCACTTTCTTAATTCGGGTGATAGCTATGCTTCGGAAGATGTCTTAAAAAAAACGTTTTTTAAAGAGTATAGAGAACCTCTACTTAGAGGAATTCAAATATGCGATTATGGTACTCATCAAATAAAATGGGAGAATCTGGGTAACCGCGAAGTTACTCTATATGATATGTTTGTAAATACGATGTTGCATCAGGCTACATTTATCAGACGTGATATGTTTGATAAATATGGAAATTATGATGAAACTCTTAAAATAGTGTCGGATTGGAAATTCTTCTTCCTAACCATATTAGGTGGAGAAAGAACCGTTTTTCTTGATTTGGATGTCGTTATTTTCGAAATGGAAGGTATCAGTACCAATAAAGCGCACGGTGAACGTCATTTAGAAGAGCGCAAACGGGTTATAAAAGAATTGATGCCTCATAATCTCTTGACGGACTATGAAAGGCTACGATCGTTAGAGCAAGAAGCTTATATTCCAGTGTTTATAAAGTCAAATAAATTGATCTATTTTTGCTTCAGAGCCTTATATAAAATATTCAATACGAAATAGTACATGAAAAACTACCCTAAAATATCAATTGTTACACCTAATTATAATCAGGAGAAGTATCTTGAGGAAACAATACTTTCGGTATTAAATCAAGGATACCCTAATCTTGAATACATAATAATAGATGGAGGTAGTACTGATGGTTCTGTTGAAATAATCAAGAAGTATGTAGATCGATTGGCTTATTGGGAAAGTGTGCCTGATAAGGGGATGTATGATGCTATAGGTAAGGGGTTCGAAAAATCGACAGGTGAAATTATGGCATGGATCAATTCTGATGATATGTATCAATCCAAGTCTTTTTTTACGGTAGCAGAAATATTTGGTAAGTATAGCCAAGTTAACTGGTTACTGGGGTTTCCTTCTGTATATGATGCCTTAGGACGTATTGTTGAATGTCCGCATACATTAAGACAATGGTCTAAATATGATGTATATATCGGTCAATATCAATGGATACAGCAGGAATCAGTGTTTTGGCGTCGCTCTCTATGGGAAAAAGCTGGTGCAAGAATAGAATCTAATCTAAAGTACGCAGGAGATTTTGAATTGTGGTTCAGGTTCTTTACTTATGAGAAACTATATGTGGCCACTGCTATATTAAGTGGTTTTAGAATGAGGGATGGCGAACAGCTTTCTATGAAACAAAAAGATGCTTATGATGCCGAGATTAAATCTGTGCTAGCTGCCAGAGTATATACTGAAGAGGAAAAATCTATTTTAAAGCGATACAATAAGAGGAGAAAACAATTCTTATTCCTGTCAAGATTTAGAATCTTTAATGCTAAGTTGATTCTTGATAAATTTAAGCTCGATAATTTTGGATATCCAGAGGTTATATTTTTCGATCGTCACGAACAATGCTTTAAACTCGGCAATCAATGAAAGTATCAATTATCACCATAAATTGGAACAATAAAGTAGGCTTGGAAAAGACCATAAAAAGTGTCTTGTCTCAATCCTTTACCGATTATGAGTTTATTGTAATTGATGGTAATTCGACTGATGGTAGTGTCGAAGTAATAGAACAACACAAAGATAATATTCATTATTGGGTGAGTGAGCCCGATTCGGGCATTTATAATGCTATGAATAAGGGTATTTATACAGCTCAGGGAGAATATTGTTACTTTCTTAATTCGGGAGATGTTTTTGTCTCAGATGATGTTTTGAAGGATGTTTTCAGGCACGATCTAGAGGACAATTTTGTTTGTGGTAATATAATCTGGGACGAGAAAGGAAAGCTCCGAAAAGATGATAGTTATAAGCATCGCGATTGGTTATTTTCTTTGTACGATATCTATTCAGGGTTTTTATGTCATCAGGCTTTCTTCGTGAAAAGGGAAATGTTTGAAGAATATGGATATTATGACGAAACACTTCGTATAATGTCTGACTGGAAGCATTTTCTGATAGCCATAGGCATCAATCACGAAAAGGTGCAATATGTTGATGTTGATATTGCAATTTATAATACTGATGGACTGAGTAGTACGATAGGAGGCAAAGCTATTTTAAAAGAGAAGCAAAAAGTTGCTAAAGAAGAATTGTCTGATCAGGTTTATCAAGAGATTGATAGATTATATTATTTATCGAGAAATGGCTTCGTAGTAGACTTTGTACACTCAAAAAAATGGATACATTTTTTATTTAAGGTCTTCTTAAAGATTTGCACTACTTTGAAGTTAACAAAACTATAAGATTTATTTAATACTTTTCTAATCTAACTGAAAATATCTTCTATTTTCTAAATAATTTCAACTATTTATTTCTATCAATCCTCTATTTAATTGGCTTCGTGTCTACCGTTTATCTAGATCATAATAAGGTTTGATACCTTAATATTTGTTTAGAGATAGTCTATCCTATAATTATTTGCTTATTTTTGTAAAAAGCATTTTATGACACGTATTTTCTTAATAGGATATATGGGCGTCGGTAAAACTACAGCAGGCAGAGAGTTAGCAAAGTCTCTAGACTTGGAATTTGTAGATTTAGACCATTTTATCCAGACCAGATATAGTAAAACAATCAGCCAATTGTTCGAGCAATTTGGTGAAGACGGTTTTAGAGAAATAGAAAATAAAATATTAAAGGAGGTTGCCGATTTCGAGAATGTTGTTATCTCGACAGGGGGCGGTGCTCCTTGTTTTTATAACAACATGGAGATAATGAATAATGCAGGGACTACTGTCTATCTCAAAGCAAGCCCCGAATTATTATCTGAAAGGTTAGACCTATGTAAAGAAAAAAGACCTTTGATAAAGGATAAAAACAAAGAAGAGCTTTTGTTGTTTATTAAAGAGAACTTAAATCGAAGAGAATCTTATTACAGTCGGGCTAAAATTATCTTCGAAGCAAAAGAACTTGTTAATAGGGAGGATGTAGATAAATATGTTCTTCTCTTGATTGACAGAATAAGTAATACACAAATACTTTAAAAGGATGATTAATAAGTATTTCCTAATAATGTTAGTATCTTTTGTATCTAGCATATCTGCTTTTAGTCAGATTAGTGAAGGTGGAACTCCTCCAAGTTTTAAATATCAGAATACTACACGATCAATCTCTTCTTCTATCATTAATGTTCCGGTCAATCTTGATATAAATCGCCTAATGTGGGAAGATGAAATAGTTGAAGAGAGTCGAGATGCTCCTCTTCGAATAGCTAAAGTCATACCTTTAAGCGTTAATATTGATAGTATTGGTAACTGGACTTCGCTCTCCGATTCAGTAAAGATATGGCAACAAGTAATCTATGCCGAAGGAGCTAAGGGATTGATATTAAGTTATAAAGATTTTTATATTCCTAAAGGGGCAAAATTATATATCTATAACGAAGATCATTCTCGAGTACTTGGTGCATATACACAGAATACGCATCCACAGGGAGGTAAATTTGCATCGGAAATTATAGCCGGAGATAAAATAACATTAGAGTATGTTGCTTCAACTATTTCAGATGAAGCTCCTCGTCTTGTAATTGAAGATATTGGCTATGTATATGGTGATAACTATAATAGAGCATTAAGAGCATCGTCACCTCCTACTCCTAAAATAAATTCATCTCAAAGTTGTATGATTAATGTGAATTGTCCGGATGGGGATAATTGGAAAGATCAAAAGCGAGGTGTAGTATTTTATCAGGTTAAACGTGGCGGTGCCTGGTCTATATGTTCGGGTAGTCTGGTTAATAATACTAAAAGAGATGGTACTCCATATCTTCTAACTGCTTCACATTGTTTTTGGGCCAATGGTGTAGTGGAATATGAGACTATTGTTGTTTATTTTCACTATGAATTTCCTGGCTGTGAAAACGAAGATACATTTCCGGTAACAACCAAAACTCTTGTAGGTACCGATCTTCTTGTTAACATACCTCTTCAAGGAGTAACAGCTGAGGGAGTTGCTGTACAGGGGTCTGATGGTACTTTGCTGAAACTGAAAACTAATATTCCTCTGGAATATAAAGTTTTCTTTAACGGCTGGGATACGAGAGATGTGGCTTCATCGTCTGGTGTTGTTATACACCATCCTAATGGAGATGTGAAAAAAATAGTAACTTATTTGCCACGTGAAGGTTTGAAAAACCCTGTTACAACACAAACCTATAACGGTGGTCCCGGATTTAATGGTATAACAAATGGTTTTTGGGGAGTTTATTATGATGGGCGTAGTGCTACGCAAGGAGGATCTTCAGGGTCTTCTATCTTTAATAGTAATGGTTTGATTGTTGGAACTTTAACGGGTGGGGTGAGGACTACTGATTATTGTTTAACTCGTAATTCACAAGAGTTTTTCGGTAAATTTGGATATCATTTTGATCATATGACAGATGTGAGTATGCAAATGAAGAAATATTTAGATCCTATTAACGAAGGCACTCCATACCTTAGAGGATATGATCCAAATAATCCTTTAGGAATAGAAGAACCGGTTATTGAGAATAGCACTCAAGAACTTGTTATTTTCCCAACTTTGGCAGATAATGAAGTGAACGTTAATGCAAATTCAATCATTCGCACTATTAGGGTATATGATATGAATGGACGTCAAGTCTATGCGAAATCAGGATATAATGCATCCACAACTACAATTTCTGTTAGTTCATGGTCAAAAGGAGTTTACTCAATTTTTGTTCAAACCGAATCTAAAAAATTGTCTAGTAAGTTTATAAAGAAATAAGCATTAATTGTCTTATTTTTGTTTTAATAAAGGAGATCTTTAAAATAGGTCTCCTTATCATTTTACTTAATTCGATCTATAAATAATGGCTAAGACCAAATCAGTATATGTTTGTAGTAATTGTGGTAACGATTCAGCCAAGTGGTTAGGGAAATGCCCTATCTGTGGAGAATGGAATACCTATGTAGAAGAGCTTATAGCTAAAGAAAGCAATAGTAGGCGCACTGATACTTTATTCGATTCGCCAAAGGCTAAGCCTATGCTATTACAAGATGTAAAAACGGGTGAAGAGCCTCGTTTAGATCTTAACGATGGTGAACTTAATCGTGTTTTAGGAGGTGGTTTAGTACCTGGTTCGTTGATTCTCTTAGGAGGAGAACCTGGCATAGGGAAGTCAACTTTAATTTTGCAAACGGTATTGAATCTAAATTCTCTGAAAACATTATATGTGTCGGGGGAGGAGAGTGTACGTCAACTTAAATTGAGAGCTGACCGCATAAACGAAAAGAGCCAGAATTGCTATATAGTATGTGAAACGAATCTGCAACAAATTTTTGTTCATATACAAAACACAAAACCAGAATTGGTTGTAATAGATTCTATTCAAACTATATTTACGGAGGGAATTGAGTCTTCTCCGGGAAGTGTAGCTCAAGTAAGAGAATGTTCCGCTGCTATTTTGAAGTTTGCGAAAGAAACAAGTACCCCTGTAATACTTATCGGTCATATAAATAAAGAAGGTAGTATTGCTGGTCCTAAAGTCTTAGAGCATATTGTTGATACAGTATTACAATTCGAGGGCGATCAACATTATATGTATCGTATCTTGAGAGGTATTAAAAACCGATTTGGTAGTACTGCTGAATTAGGCATATACGAAATGCGCCAGAATGGATTAAGAGAAGTTAGTAATCCATCGGAATTGTTGTTGACTCAAAATCATGAAGGCTTGAGTGGTGTGTCTATTGCTGCTGCTATTGAAGGTGTACGTCCATTTTTGATTGAGACTCAAGCATTGGTAAGTACTGCTGCTTATGGAACGCCTCAGAGGTCTGCTACGGGCTTTGATAGCCGACGGATGAATATGTTACTTGCAGTTCTTGAAAAACGAGCAGGTTTTAAATTGATACAAAAAGATGTATTCCTAAATATTGCAGGAGGATTGAAAGTGAACGATCCTGCGATAGATATGGCTGTGATAAGTGCAGTTTTATCTTCGAGCCTTGATATTGCAGTTGAAAGACATGTTTGCATGTCGGGAGAAGTTGGCTTGTCGGGTGAAATTCGTCCAGTCAATAGAATTGAACAGCGTATATTAGAGGCCGAAAAATTGGGTTTCTCTAAGATTCTTATACCTCACAATAATTTGAAAGGATTTACTGCGAAAGTAAATATCGAAATTATTCCTGTAAGAAAAGTTGAAGAAGCATTTCGTCAATTATTTGGATAATTGGGCTTCAAAAGCTTTCCATAGATTATCTTCGGGAACGGGTGCCGTTACTTCTATCAACTCTAGAGATACAGGGTGGATAAAGCTTATGTTACGAGCGTGTAGACTTATGCCTCCATCGGGATTTGATCGGTCAGCTCCGTACTTTAAATCTCCTTTTATTGTGCATCCCATTTTTGCTAATTGACAACGTATTTGATGATGACGTCCTGTTTCTAAATCAACTTCAAGTAGATTATATTTATCTGATTGAGAGATTAGCTTATAATGTAGAATTGCTTTTTTAGAATTAGGCTTTTCTGTATCGTAAGCATACGATTTATTTTGCTTCTCGTTCCGAACCAGATAATTGATTAATGTCCCTTGTGGTTCTTTCGGAGTGTTTTTTACAATAGCCCAATAAGTTTTCTTTATTTCTTTATCCTGAAACATTTTATTTAGACGAGGAAGAGCTTTACTTGTTTTTGCAAATACAACGATTCCGCTAACAGGTCTATCCAAACGATGCGTTACTCCACAGAATACATTCCCGGGTTTGTTATATTTTTCCTTAAGCCATTCTTTCACTATTTCCGAAAGAGGCTTATCTCCTGTTTTATCGCCTTGTACGATTTCCGAAACAGTTTTATTTACAATAATGATATGATTATCTTCGTATAGTACAGTCATAATGTTGGGGACAAAAAATAAAGACGCAAAGTTAATTAAAATCTTTGCGTCTTTTATATTATGTGAGTGAAATGTATCTCTCGAATATTATTGCCATATTTAATAAAACTGATATAAGCTAATCTTATAAGCTAAAGCAATAAAATTGGTTTGTGATCTTACATATTCATACCGCCACAAACAGGAATTGCTTGTCCGCTAACATAAGATGATAGATCAGAACCTAAAAATACTGCTACATTAGCAACATCTTCAGGAGTACCTCCGCGACGAAGTGGAATTTGTTCTGCCCATTGTTTTTTAACATCGTCAGATAATGCACCTGTCATTTCAGTAATAATAAATCCTGGGCAAATACAGTTTGCACGTATTCCTCTTGAACCTATTTCTTTTGCAATAGATTTAGCAAGACCAATCATACCTGCTTTTGATGCAGAGTAATTAGTTTGACCAGCATTTCCTGAAAGACCAACAACAGAACTCATGTTGATGATACTTCCTGATTTTTGTTTCATCATTACAGGTGTAATAGCATGGATGAAGTTAAATGCAGATTTTAGGTTTACATTAATAACCAAATCCCATTGTTGTTCAGTCATACGCATCATAAGACCATCGCGAGTGATACCGGCATTGTTAACTAAGATGTCAACTTTTCCGAAATCTGCAACGATTGCATCTACTACTTTGTGTGTATCGTCAAAATCCGCAGCATTTGATGCATATGCTTTAACTTTAACGCCTAAAGCAGCTATTTCTTTTTCTGTTTGTTTCGCATTATCATCAACAGCTAGATCGGTGAATGCTATGTTTGCACCTTCTTGTGCATATTTTATTGCTATTGCTTTTCCGATACCTCTGGCTGCACCAGTTATGATCGCTGTTTTTCCTTCTAAAAGTTTCATAATCAAATATTAAATTACTCGTGAATATTTATTTTGTTGATTTAGTTCTTGTTCTTTTTTATTCCTTGAAAAATAAGATGAGATATGTTGAGGTAGCGTCTCTTATTATCTGAATCTTTGGGATTGATGAGTCCTCTTATGTAGGGAACCTCTAATCCTCTAAGTGCATTGTGCACTATCTCAGCCGTGAAGTCAACATCGGGCATTGAGAGAGTTCCTTCGTCCACTCCTTTTTGTAGTATCTCTTTGAGAATTTCGGTTTCTTTTCTATCGAATGTTTTGCGTACATTCTGCACGCGCCAGATATCTCTGAAGAAATCGGCTCTAAGATTTCCGTTACGTGCTACAACATTCTTTACAGCATCGAGACGGGTATAAAAAAACAGCATTAATTTTTCGTCTGCGGGAAGATCTTTTTCGACTACAGCTTGTAGTGCTTTAATCATCTTATCGAGTTCAGACTCAACGACAGCCTTATATACCTCATTTTTATTATTGAAATAAGTATATAAAGTGCGACGACCTTTGTGCGAAGCAACAGCAATGTCATTCATAGTTGTATTTTCGACACCCAGCTTAGCAAATAATTGCCGGGCGACATCAATCAACATATTTCTTGTTTTGGTTATTGCCATATTCTATAAAACTGCACAGTCCTTTATGTTTTGTGCAAAAATAACACAAAATATTCAGACTTGATTAGTTCTTTCTTTTTTAATTATAAATTTTTTGAAGCCTATTAGTTCTTTCCTCTGCTAAAACAGGGGCTTTTCTATATAACGCAAAACAAAACAAAAGAGATACCTATTAAATAAGTACCTCTTCTGTTTTGCTGAGTAGAGATGAATTAATTTCTAATACATCTAACCGATTCGGCATATGTCTTAAGAAGGTTCGCTTCTACCCAGACTCCAGTGTTACCATAATCTATATAAACTCTTTTTCCATAAGCTGTATTATATTCAGTAGTACTCCACCATTGACCATAAAGGTTTATTTCGTTGAAACTACCATTATCAAGTCTTCTACCTCCTGGTAAGGCTTCAAACCCAGTAATGTTGCTATTATTGACTGTGGTGCTCCACATTCTTACTGCTTTCAGCTTCTTACCTGCATTATAATAAGGTGCTGTAACAGTTCCTGATGTATAAATTGACAGGGCTTTAAATTCATCATGAGTTGGGATATGCCATCCTTTAGGAGCCAAGTTGCTGGTGTTGCTTACAGTATTCCAAGTATAAAGTCCTCCAAGTAAATCTTTATTGGCAATGCTGTTGTTGAAATAATAGGTTTCGGCAGCAGATCCATCTCTATAATGTTCTACTTTCAGATTTTCACGCATCCAATATTGAGTGCCTATTTTTACAACACCATAGCTGTTTTTGTCAATATCAGTGACCATATCAGGTTCTAAAGTCAACGAGTATATGGCATCTGCACCAGCTGCAGAAACGTCACTTTTATCAATTTGTACTTTGTTGATGATATTACTCTTGCCTGCAGTGTAAGCCATCAGATTGGTTGGTTTGTGCCAGCTAACACTGCCTCCATGGGTTGTTATTGCAGTATTAGGATCGTATTCGTTATTTCCGTTTAATGTTGTTTGCATTATTTGTGCAACAAACCCTCTAGTCAGATCGGCGTTAGAGTTTGCATCCATTGGATATACAACAATTGCTTGTATATCTATTGCTGTTCCGCTAAGTAAGTACTCTTTGCTTACTTCAGCAATTTGAATCCCTTTATCCATCACCTTGTATACTCTGGTAATATTCCAATTAATGTTAGATATATCTATTGCTTTTTTTACGGGCTTGTTGATGTTTCCTTCAATATCGGGTGTTGTTGTCCAATCTTGTATATCATCAGTAGTTATCGAAATACCTGTTCTTGAAATTGTTATATTAAATGTGTATTGTTTTTGAGAACTAAATATTAGCTCGTTAGCTGATTTGTAGGTATATGGGGTTGCGCCTTCAGCCGATCTTATCACAAATAATTCTGCTGAAGCTGCAATTGTTTGCGGAAGAACTATAGCCTCAAATGTGATGCCATAGCCGGTTATCGGATTATTTCGTTTGCGTGGGATCAGATTCTTAGCTTGAGAGCCCGATGCTGTTGATACTGTACCTGACGATAAGTCAACCTTTGCATCTAGGTGCAAATTAAGAAAGTTAGCACTAAAGTTTTGAACCTCTTCTTCTGTAAAATCTCTTTCTGATTTGATATTGATAATAACCTTACTCATTTGGTGAGTAAAAGACAAAGGAATTTTACTTTTTGTAGGACTAGTAGCTTCAGACTTCGCCCATAAGAAATCGCTTATCATATAAGACTCCGAGGTACTTTGGTCTAATTTTATCGAGAATGGATAACTTTTCGCATTGGAGGTTGTCGCAGCTTGGTTATATGGGTAATAGGCATATAGCTCTACTTTTGTTTGACCGCCAGCCCAAGGGAAATGTGCTCCTTGAGGCAATGCCCAAGTAGTGCCATTATATATATGTTTGATATTAGGAGCATAACTATCTTGTATATCTCCTGTTATTTGATTGTCGCTTAAATGGGCCACAGCATATACTCCAATCTCATCATTCTCCTGAAATGAAGATCCAGCCATTCTGGTTGTAAGCCCTTCATTTATGTAGGGTGATAAAGTTATGGTGTTTTCGGTAGCTTCTTCGAGATCTATGGTGTCACTTATATTGTCACACGAGGTCATATTTAGTATTGTGAAAATACCAAACATAATAGTAAGTAGTGACATTGTTTTAGTTAGTAAACTTTTCATATAAGTTATTATATATCGTGTAACAAATTTTCTTTCATCAAATTAGAAAGAACTCTTATCTACTAATGAAATTTTTCGTTCTATGTTAGTGTTTTGAATGCTTCTTGTATTTGCCTCTCCAATAACTAAATTGAAAGTATAAGAGAGACCTGACTCAAAACTAATAGGACTATCGAGGGTGAAAGCAAACATCTGGTCATTTAAAGTTATTGCAAACAATGATGTGCCAGTTTCTACAGATTGGGGAATAATGATTGCACTAAATGTTTTATCAAATCCTGCATTTGCAATATCTTGAAGATATGGTTTAATCTCATTATTGGAGTTGAGCTTTACTTCAGACACATCTGCAGTTCGCATATTGATCAGGGCATTCTGAGTTAGGTTATGAATTGTAACAGATTCGTTACCATTCCCTAAATTACCATACGTTACGTTGAGGACAATTTTAGAGAGTATATGTTTAAATGTAAGTTTTGCTATTGTGTTTGCACTAGATAATTCACTATACTTAGCCCATAAGAAATCACTCTTTTGAGAAGATAAGCTTTGGTCGCTTTCCACACTGAAAGGGTAGGATCTGAGATCTGCTTTTCCAGGTGTTCTGCTCATTTCATAATCAAATGGGTAGTATGCATATATATCAGCTTTGGTTTGATCGGTTGTAAGATATAATTCTTCAGTATCTTTACTGTTCCAATAAGTTCCGTCATAAACATATTCAGTATTCATGAAGTTGGATATAGTTCCAACAGGCATCGGAATACCATTTACGTAATCAACCATATATAATCCAATATTGTCATTTTCAGAAAATCCAGATTTTGAAGATCGTGTTTTCAATTTAGAGCTTGCAATGTCTGCAACAATACTTACTCTGAGTGTATCATTGTTCCCGCATTCACTATCACTAAGGCATGATGTAAAGATTAAGCAAATGCTTGTTATTAATAATATGTAGAGTTTTTTTGTCATAATCTGATAAATACAATTGTTGATAAAAAGGATATGGTTCTAGATTTGCCATATCCTTTTTATTATTTTCTTATTCAGTATATTTTAAGCTATTTCTCCTTCTCCGTCTATGTTGCCACCATTTTGCCAATCTACAATACTAGATGTAACTGTAATTCCAGCCATATTTACTGTAATGGTGTAGTTATAAGCGGTTCCCATTGCTAGTTCTAGTGCTGCTGTTGGAGCGTATAGATATACAACATCGCCAATTGTAACTCTTAGTAGAGTTTGTCCTGCTTTCACAGTTTGTGGTACTACAATTGCAGCTGCACCTGTTAATTGGAGGTCGCTTGCGGTTCCAGTTGGTACATTATATGCATTAATAGTTGTTGCGGTACCATCAGCTGTAACGCTTCTTTTTTCAAAGTCGACTAATGCTTCGTTGCTTAATCCTAGCACCTCAATAGAGCTTAATCCTTCTAAACTTGCACCATTTCCTTTTTTAACAGTAAATGTAAGTTTCGAGAATAAGTGATTAAATTCAATAGGCACTGCGCTAGTTGTTCTTGAAACATGTTCAACAGATCCGAAAAGAACGTCTGAGTTTAAGTAATTAGCTTTTAACGTTTGATCAGCTTGAATACCAAATGTATAAGCAGAACCAATACCTGTTACAGATTCATTGTAAGGGTGATAAGCCATTAAGTCAACTTTTCCTCCATCAGTAGGATAATACATTGAAGAAGGATAAGTGAAACCTCCACTACCATCAGCTGTAAGTTTAATATTATCATATAATACAGCGGTGAAGGGGTTGTTAGCAACTACTAAACCTACTTCTTGACCAGATTCAATTTGAGTGTTTTGGGCTGTCGAACGAGTAGCTAATTGATTTATAGCACTTGTTAGACGGATTTGAGTTTGCTCATTAGATTCAGTTCCTGTTAATTCTTCATCTTTTGAACAGCTCGAAAAAATGATTCCAGTTGTGATTGCGATTAATAGAAATTGTAAAAATCTTTTGTTCATTTGATATAAATTATAATTAATAGATTGGTGTAACTCTAATGCAAAGATATACTCTCAGGAATTAGGGAAAAAGAGCTAATGTGCATTTTTAACACAATGATAAATGCCTATATTGAGTCTATTTTATTATATAGAAGTCTGATATATATATATGTATTTTATAGATTTATTTTATAAAACATTTGCGTTATGTGGTTGATATATAGTATTTTATTCTTATTCGTGTATACTTGTGTTTTTTAATATCTTATTTTATTCAAAATGTGCTTTTAAAGTGTTGTTCTGACTCAATATTGTATATTTATTTACATTATCTTAACTCAATTAGGGGCGATTAGATGTTAAAAATTTCATTATTTTTCTCTTGTTTTTCTCCTTTTTTTCGAGGGGTGGTATGTGCGGTTATTGTATTTTTTCGATTGTTTGTACATTTGAAATCTTTAAGTATTACATTTTTCTGTAATGTTGTTTGTTTTTTAGTTGGATATTAAATGGAATATTTGTAATTTTGGCACCCGATTGCTAATAGGCAGATAAGAAACTATTAAAGAATAGTTCGCCTCAGGCTCATAACTTGTAAAATATATTGCAGATGTACGCAATTGTAGAAATTCAAGGACAACAATTCAAAGTTGAGAAAGATCAGAAATTGTTTGTTCACAGAGTAACAGCAGATAGTGGTGCTGATCTTGAAATTGAGAAAGTGTTATTAGTTGATAAAGATGGTGCTGTAACAGTAGGCGCACCTTTTGTAAGCGGAGCGAAAGTTATCCTTACAGTTGGAGATCAAGTAAAAGGCGATAAAGTTCTTATTTTCCACAAGAAAAGAAGAAAAGGATATCGTAAGTTGAACGGTCACCGTCAACAATTTACACAAGTTACAGTAAAAGATATTATTGCTTAATCAGTTAAAATTAGAAGAAAATGGCACACAAGAAAGGTGTAGGTAGTTCGAAGAATGGCCGTGAATCGGAAAGTAAACGATTAGGCGTTAAAGCATTTGGTGGTGAAGTAGTAAAAGCTGGAAACATCATCGTTCGTCAAAGAGGAACAACACATCATCCAGGTGAAAATGTAGGTATCGGTAAAGATCATACATTATTTGCTCTTGTTGATGGAGTAGTTGCATTCCGTAGAAAAAAGAACGAAAGATCATTTGTATCTGTAGTTCCTAAAACAGAAGCAGAAGCTTAATAGCAGATTCTTTAAAATAAGAAAAGCAGTTTGATTTATTTCAAGCTGCTTTTTTCTTTTCTTAGAATGACTGATTCTTGTAACTCTCCATTTTTAAACTGTTCTATGGTCTGGATCAATTCATTTAAGGAAGGAGTTCTGAATCTTATATCTTTTATTATTTTATTAAAATCGAGTCGATTGACCAATTTCTCTACTTGCCAATATTTCTTGGTGTAGGATCTTCCTATCAATTTATATATCTTGTTTATGTCTTCCGATGGGTGTTCTCTAGAAATGGGGTTTACCGTATCTGGATTGAATCCTAGATGTTTTTCGATAAATCGTCCTGTAAGTTTTCTATCTACTTTCAAAAAATGGCTGCTTTCTGCTAGAAACCAAGTTTCGACCTCTCTTACTGCAACCACAATATCAAAAGGACAATCTTTTTTCTTAAGAGGGTAGGGTAGAAATTTTAATCCTTGTTCGAGGCGGGGTAATTCTTCTATAGATAATGGATATAAATCTCTTAAGCCGACTATGCATGTGTAACCTGCCTCTCGTAAGCTATTTATATTGTCTAGTATTTCTGATTTTACACGGTTGTCCGATCCACAATCATAGATGAGTGCAGTGTATTCTGATTTTAGGGAGATGCTGTAATTTCTTACAAATTCACGTTTCGGGGCATTCGTTCCTCCCGATATTTTTTTTAGCAGAACTGTAAGGTTTCCATAGCCAATAATCTCCTTTACAAGCCTATTGATAAAGACCTGCTCGGTTTGTCCTTCAACAAAAAATGCAATCTTTTTCATATATCGGCTTTATTCTTCCTCTTCTTTCTCTTCCTCTTCCTCTTGTTCGTCTTTGAATCCTTGAAGATAAAAATCTGTGGCTAAAAAATCAAAGTTATTTAATCCTGTGTATTTAAAATCATCAAATATTTCTCTCGCATTATGATAGTTGTGAAAAACCGAAATATTCTGTTTTCGCTCTATTACGGACCAATACCTTAAAGGTATCTTATTCATTATATAGCGGTCATTCGAAGTTATAAATATCTGTATATCTGAATTGTTGACTTTATAGATCAAAATATCAATAAGGGACTTCGATCGGGCATAATCCAAGCCTTCTCCTAAATCATCAATAAGAAGGCATACCGATATTTTGCTTAGTAAAGCAAACTCCATTTGTATAAGAAAAGATAATGCTCTGAACATCCCTTGAGACATGTCGAGTTGAAGGGTCGGTTCGGATAGTTCTTCCTCTTGTACGGATATACCTATTCCTAGTTTGTTCTTTAGTAGATCGATGTTGGTAACATCATAACCTATATCGTGCAGATCCGAAATAATAGTATCTATAAAAGACTGCCCAAAGCGATTTTTGCCTTTGAAGAAAAGTTTGATGACATTATCTGGAGAAAAGTCGTCTATTATCTTAGAGCTTTCCAGGTCCTCTTTATCTTTAATGAGATGGTTCTTCTCATACTGATTTGTAAATGCATAATTCTTCAAAGCATTACTCCATTCGAATATTTCAGGTATATAAGGATACTCATCATCTTTATCTTGAATGGAAGTAATTGGTTCTGTGGCAGAAATATCTAATGTCTCAAACTTGTGAGAAGTTTGTGAATAGATTATATTTTTTGTTCGGTTGTATTTTTCGACACCCTTTACTCGTAGAATTTCTTCAGTAATTAGTCGATTTTCTATTGATATAGTATATTCGTAAGTAATGTTATCTTCTTTTAGTATAAGATGATATTTGGAATCTTTAAATTTAAAATCAGAAACCGGTTTTTTTAGAGATAATAAGGTCGCTATTTCGCATAGGGCGGATAGTGTCCTGCTTTTTCCTACAGCATTTTTTCCAACGAAAAGGTTGATATTGTCGAATCTCACCAAATCGCCGTCTTTCCCCTCAATGCCCCATTGATTAGGTTTGCCTTCTTCTCTAATATATTTGAAAAATTCTAATATCATACTTTTAGATTAATTAGTTGTGAAAGATAGAATTACTCTTTATTTTTCAAGAGAAAACGATCGTGAACCTATCAGGCTACCATCAGCAAACAAATCTACTCGATAAGTTCCAGGCATTAAATACTCTTCTACTTTCCAATATAAAGTAACGGGTACTTCTTCGCCTCCATATTCGATAACTCTTTTGATAGAGTACTGAATTTCTCTGTTTTCAAAAGGAAAGGTATTGGCTCTGTTTTTTACAAGAATATCGTCATCGGGTTTCATTATTCGAACATATATAGTTCTTTCGCCTGGTTCAGCTGTAATGTTCTTAGTGATAGTGAATGAGACAACTAGTTGCTCTACACTCTTTATCTTCTTTTGTACTTTACCTTTTGAGTTGGTTGCTGCTACGCTTATGCCTGTTGCGTCAAGCTTGGCCGCCCGTGTTACTTTTTCGGTAAGGTTAGCTCTTTCTTGTGAAACCTTATTTAGAGTTTTGCTCGTTTCTTGATACTTGTTCGTTATTTCTTTATTCTGTTGTACTAGTCTCTCGTTAGCTCTGTTTAAAGAGTCTATTTGTACAATATATGACTTAAGAATTTTTCTTAAGCTGCTAAGTTCGTTATTCAACCTACCTATTTCAGCTTTATCAGTAGCTTTTACTGTGCGAAGCTCTTCCCTCAATCGTTGAACCTTGGCTTGCTCATTGCTTAGTTGTTGGAAAAGAGAATCGTTTTTTATAGAAATCTTGAATCCTTCATATTGAGTGTCAATGCTCTCGTATTCATCTTCAAGTTTTTGTTTAGAGATTTCATTGACTTGTTGCATTTCTTCAAGCTGAGTATTTTGTTTGAATATAAAATATGCTGCAACTCCCATTCCTACAATTAAACCCACTATGATGGCAATTAATATCTTTGTATTTCTTGTCGAAGGTTTTGTATTCTGTTCCATATAACTTTACTTTCTTACTTCTTTTAATATGTTAGACTTTATATACAAATATATTAATAAAATGTGTGAGAGAGCCTAGCTGGAACAAATTTTTTCACGAATTAGCCTTTCCTTTAGCGAAGTGCATGGCTGTCAATTAGTAAATTATTATTCGAAGGAAACATCGAAATAGTAATTGGTTTGCAAGGGAAGTTACAAAAGCATATAAGGAATGATTGGTGGTTAGAAAAACGTTTTCTAGGGGAAAACTTCTTGTCAATATTTTTTAATAATTGAATCGAAATTTAGCCCTGAAATAGTTCCTTTATTGCAAATAACAAATTACTTTTGTTTATCTATTCGAAATAGATGCTGTTTATCACTTAAACTTAATGGTAAAGTATTTCGAATAATTTACATGTAATCTAATTTATAACTATAAAACAAAATTATCATGTCTAAAGTAACAGTTGTGGGAGCCGGTAATGTCGGAGCCACTTGTGCAAATGTACTCGCATTTAAAAAAATTGCTGACGAAGTAATAATGCTTGATGTAAAAGAAGGTGTGGCCGAAGGAAAAGCAATGGATATGAACCAAACAGCTCAATTGCTTGAGTTCAGTTCAAGAATCAAAGGTGTTACTAATGATTATGCTGCAACAGCTAATTCGGATGTCGTGGTTATCACATCAGGTATTCCTCGCAAACCAGGTATGACTCGCGAAGAGTTGATCGGTGTAAATGCAGGTATTGTGAAGAGTGTTGCTGAAAATATTCTAAAATATTCACCTAATGCTATTTTGGTTATTATTTCCAATCCAATGGATACAATGACTTATTTAGCTTCTAAAGTTACTGGTCTTCCAAAACACCGTATTGTAGGTATGGGAGGAGCTTTAGATAGTTCACGTTTCAAATATTATTTGAGTGAAGCTTTGGGTGTTAACCCTACTGAAGTAGAAGGTATGGTTATTGGTGGACATGGTGATACTACAATGATTCCTGTGGCTCGCTTAGCTACTTATAAAGGTATTCCAGTATCAGATCTTTTATCAAAAGAAGCTTTAGATAAAGTTGTTGCTGATACTATGGTTGGTGGAGCTACTCTAACAGGTTTGTTGGGTACTTCGGCTTGGTATGCACCAGGAGCAGCAGGAGCAGCAGTTGTAGAATCTATTATTCACGATCAAAAGAAAGTTGTTCCATGTTGTGTTAGCCTAGAAGGTGAATATGGACAAAACGATATTTGTATTGGTGTGCCTGTTGTATTAGGTAAAAACGGTTGGGAGAAAATTATCGACCTTAAACTTACAGCAGAAGAAAAAGAAAAATTCGAAGCATCTGCTGCAGCAGTTCGCAAAACTAATAATGTATTGAAAGAAATTAACGCTATCTAAGCCGATAGAAAGTTATAATCTAATTTATACAATAAGGGGGGAGGTCTTTTAGTAGATTTCCCTCTTTTTTTATGAAGATTATACATGTTTTAATGATTAAGAAAGCCTCTGCCTATGTTATATAACATAAAGGACTTTTTGTAGGTAATGCTATATGCCATTTTTGATTATCTTAGCATTCTGATCGATTGTTAAATAACATATACGTGTAGTTAACCTTGATTAAATAACTAAAAATATTATCTATGTTGAAAAAACTTATACCAGTATGCACTGTGGCATTAGCCATGTTAGTGTCATCTTGTGGTAGTACTGAAACACCTATTCAGAAGCCTTATAATGAGGGCATAAACGTTACTCCAATACCACTGGAGTTAAAACAAAATGAAGGAAACTTCGAGCTTACAAAATCTGCGGTATTTGCAGTAAATGATCCTTCCTTAGATAAAGTTGCGTCTTACTTTGCTGCTAAAATTAAGAATTCAACAGGTTATGATTTAGATATCAAAACTGGAGTTCCGAGTTCTAACTTCATCAGCCTTAATCTTGATAAAGATATAGCTGTAAATGACGAAGGTTATTTGTTAGAAGTGACAGAAAAAGGTATAGATATAAAAGCTAAAACTCCACAAGGAGTATTTTATGCTATGCAAACAGTAATGCAATTGTTGCCTGCTGAAATTGAAAGTCCGACATTGATAAAATACATAGCATGGAAAGTGCCTAATGTGAGTATTAAAGATGAACCTCGTTTTCCTTATCGTGGACAGCATCTTGATGTATGTCGTCACTTTGCTGATGTAGACTTCCTGAAAAAACAGTTAGATGTATTGGCAATGTTCAAGATAAATACTTTTCACTGGCATTTGACAGAAGATCAAGCATGGCGTATCGAAATAAAGAAATATCCTAAATTAACTGAAATAGGATCAAAACGTGTAGAAGGTGATGGTAGTACTTATGGACCTTATTTTTATACTCAAGATCAAGTTAAAGAAATAGTGGCTTATGCAAAAGAACGTTTTATTGAGGTAATTCCAGAAATAGAACTTCCTGGGCATGGTGTTGCGGCATTGGCGGCTTATCCTGAGTTGTCTTGTACAGGAGGTCCTTTCGAAGTGCGTAATATTTGGGGAGTTGCAAATGATGTGTATTGTGCAGGAAATGATTCAGTATTTCAGTTCCTTACAGATGTTATTGAAGAAGTAATCCCATTATTCGAAAGTGATTATTTCCACATAGGAGGCGATGAGTGTCCTAAAATCAGATGGGAAAAATGTCCAAAATGTCAGGCTCGTATTAAAGAACTTGGTTTGAAATCTGATAAAGAGCATAGTGCTGAAGAAAGACTGCAAAGTTATTTCGTACAACGCATGGAGAAAGTCTTATTAAAGCATAATAAGAAAATGATAGGTTGGGATGAAATTCTTGAAGGAGGATTGGCTCCAACGGCTGCTGTAATGAGCTGGAGAGGCGAAGAAGGTGGTATTGCTGCTGCTAACATGGGACATGATGTGATTATGACTCCTGGTGGATGGTTGTATTTAGATAAATATCAAGGCGATTCTAAAATATTACCTGTTACTATTGGCGGATTGCTTACTTTAGAAAAGACTTATGATTATGAGCCTATCCCAGAGAAAATCGCAGACGATAAAAAACATCATATCTTAGGTGCTCAAGGTAATGTTTGGGCAGAATATATGTACGATACTGATCGTATGGAGAATATGACTTTCCCACGTATTATTGCAGTGGCAGAAGTTAATTGGTCAGCTAAGGATAAAAAAGACTATAAAGATTTTGAACGTAGAATGAATAATCAGTTGGTACGTTTAGATTTCCATGGTATTAATTACTTTATTCCTAATCCTGAACAAACAACGCCTTCTGCTAATTTTGTTGTGTTTTTAGATTCTACAACTCTTGAATTTAAGACCTCAATGCCTGTAAAATTTGTATATACTACGGATGGGACAGAGCCTACTTTGGCATCTGCTGTTTATGAAAAACCATTGACTTTCAAAGAAAATACAACTTTGAAAATCCGTACAGTATTAGTATCGGAAAAAATGGGCGAAACCAGAACAATAACTATTGAGAAACAATCTCCTGCTCCTGCTGTTCAAAAAGCTGCTGGCGAAAAAGCAGGCTTGAAAGCAGAACATTTTAAAGGAGTGGCACGTAAGATGTCAGATTTAGAGGGCAAAACTCCAGATGAGGTTGAATATGTTGCATCTCCACAAAAAACGAAACATCGAGTTAATGATTATGTAGAAGTATATCCTAATGATTTTTATAGTACTATTTTAACAGGATATGTGGATATTCCGGAGGATGGAGTGTATTACTTCAGCACAGATTCGGAGTTGTGGATTGACGGAAAACAATTGATAACTAACGATAATGGGAAAGATACAGCTCGTAGATTTTCGCGTGCTGATAAATCTATCGCATTAGCAAAAGGTCTTCATGCTATTAAGATTGTAAGATTTGGAGCTATCTTCGGAGGTTGGCCTACTCAATGGGATGTTATTTCTGTATCTATGAGAGCTGATAAGGATAAAGAATTTAGTGTATTAAATGAGAAATCGTTTAAATAAATATTTACATCACTAAAAATAAAATAAAGAGAAGAGATCTATTGAAAAATAGGTCTCTTTTTGTATCTTGTGGGGCGAAAATAGAATGTCTTAACGGTATGGAATAAACAGAGTTCTAAAATATTTATTATTTTGGAATGTATTTATGGCTAGTTTTATTGTTTTTCAAAAACAATAAAAGGGTCTGTAATCATACTTTTTGTTCTTATAAAAAATATCGTTACTTTTGTTTGTAATAAAACGTAACTTAATAAAACCAACATTATATGAGATTTGTTGTATCTAGTACTGCTTTGCTGAGTCATCTTCAGTCAATTAGCAAGGTGATCAATTCAAAAAATACATTGCCTATTTTAGATTGTTTCTTATTGGAGCTTAATGATTCCACGTTGACGCTTACAGCTGCAGATACAGAAACTCGTCTTGTAACTTCATTAGAAGTAAATGAGGTTGAGGGTGCGGGCAAATTAGCAATCAATGCTCGTAATTTATTAGATCCATTGAAAGAGCTTCCCGATCAGCCACTTACTTTCGAGATAAATGATGACAATCTTGAAATATTTATATATTTCCACAACGGAAAGTATAATTTTATTGGACAAAGTGGGGAAGAATATCCACAACCAAAAGAATTAAAAGATACAGCTATCAGCTTGTCGATTGACCCTCAGATTTTATGTACAGCTATCAACAGAACGTTGTTTGCAAGTGCTGACGATGAGCTTCGTCCGGTGATGAATGGTATCTACTTTGATATAACTACCGAGGATTTGACATTTGTAGCTTCTGATGGTCATAAACTCGTTCGTAGCAAAACATTGTCAGTACAAGGATCTGAAAGAGCATCTTTTATTTTGCCAAAGAAACCTGCTAACTTACTGAAAAGTATTTTACCTAAGGAGTCAGAAGTTGTTTCTATCAAGTTTGATGAAAACAATGCATACATAACCATGTCGAGTTATACAATGACTTGTCGTTTTATAGAAGGACGCTATCCGAATTACAATTCGGTAATACCTCAAAATAATCCGAACAAAGTTATTTTGGATAGATTGGCATTTTTGAATGCTCTGAAACGTGTATCTGTATTCTCTAATCCAGCAAGTAGTTTGGTGAAACTTCAATTGTCTGATAATAAATTGTTGGTTTCGGCGCAAGATATTGATTTCTCAACAGCTGCTGAAGAAACTATTCCTTGTCAATACGAAGGTACTGCAATGAATATCGGATTTAAATCGAATTTCTTGATTGAGATACTAAATAATATCCCAGCAACCGAAGTTTCCGTTGAATTATCTGATCCTTCACGTGCAGGACTTATTTTCCCTGTTGAAAAAGGAGATACCGAAGATCTTCTTATGCTTTTGATGCCGATGATGCTAAACGACTAAATTCGTTTAGATCTGTTTTTCTCATGATAAACGGAATTTTAGTATCATTAATTTTTCTATTGCTGCAATTTCATAGTTATTTACTAACTAAAGCAATAAAAAGGGTTACGACCTTTATTCGATTAATATTGATAATATAATAAGCAAATAATAAGCTTTATCACTCTTTAAAGATTATAGGAGTGGTAAAGTTTTTGCTTCAATAATACAGTTTACTTTATGGAACTAAATCTAAAAAATCCGATTGTGTTTTTTGATCTGGAAACTACAGGTACAAATACAACTCGTGATAGAATTGTCGAAATTTCTTATCTCAAAGTTTTTCCAAATGGTAAAGAAGAGCTAAAAACAAAGCGTATTAATCCGGAGATGCCAATTCCAAAAGAATCATCAGATATACATGGTATTACAGATGAGGATGTAAAAGATGCACCTACCTTTCGTCAGATTGCTAAGTCTTTGGCAGATCAGATCGAAGGCTGTGACTTGGCTGGTTTTAATTCGAGTCGCTTTGATATTCCATTACTTTCGGAAGAATTTCTTAGGGTAGGGGTGGATATTGATTTTTCGAAGAGAAAGTTTATTGATGTGCAGATTATTTTCCATAAAAAAGAACAACGTACATTAGAGGCTGCTTATAAGTTTTACTGTGATAAGAGTTTAGAAGATGCCCATTCGGCAGAAGCTGACACTTTGGCTACCTATGAAGTTTTCAAAGCACAGCTAGATCGTTATCCCGATTTGCCTAATGATATTGCTAAATTGGCGGAAGAGTATTCATTCTTTAATGATAATGTTGATCTTGCTGGGCGTATAATTAGAAATGAAAATGGAATAGAAGTATTCAATTTCGGAAAGCATAAAGGAAAGCCTGTTTCAGAAATTTTAAGAGCTGAACCAAGTTTTTATGCATGGATGATGGATGCTGATTTTCCGTTGAATACAAAGCAGGTGCTAACTAAAATAAAGCTACGTGAAATGAACAGGTAAGGTTTAGGCTTTATCCATTCGTTGAAAAATGATAGTAGTTTATAAGAAAAATAAAGCAAAGTACATTTATGATACTTCTTATTTGTAAATAAGGCGGTTATTGTATTTGTTCTTAATAAATAATCAATTATCTTTGCAGTCGCTTTTCTGTAAAGCCCGTGTGATGGGGATAAGGAAGCAATCCTTAATTTGAGTAACACAATTTAAAATTAAAAAATGAAAACATTTGAACTAAAAGGATCACTAAGAACTGATCTAGGAAAAAAAGCTACTAAAGCTTTTCGTAAACAAGATGCTATACCAGCAGTAATCTATGGTGGAGAGAATTCAACTGAAGCAATTCACTTTAGTGTACAAGTTAGCGATGTACGTAAATTGATTTACACTCCTGAGATTTTCTTGGTAGACCTTTCTCTTGACGGAAAAGCGTACAAAGCAATTCTTAAAGACATCCAAGTACATCCAGTGACAGATGCAATTCTTCACTTAGACTTTCTTCACGTATTCGAAAACCAACCAATCGTAATCGACGTTCCTGTTGTATTAGATGGTTTGGCTGAAGGTGTGAAAGCTGGGGGTAAGTTGTCACTTGATAGCCGTAAATTGAAAGTAAAAGCTCTTTACACTCAAGTTCCTGAGAAATTGCACATAAACATTGAGCACTTAGCTTTAGGAAAATCAGTACAAGTTGGAGAATTAAACTTCGACGGATTAGAATTATTAAATGCAAAGAATGCGGTTGTATGTCGCGTTCAATTGACTCGTGCTGCAAGAGGTCTTGCTGCTAAAGGCAAATAATAAAATAATCTATTTAATGAAATACTTGATTGCCGGTTTGGGTAATATTGGTAGCGAATACCACTATACCCGCCACAATATAGGATTCAGAGTATTGGACGCTTTAGCTAAAGCGTCCAATATTGTTTTTACGGATAGACGATACGGAGAAACTTCGGAATTGAAAGTCAAAGGTAAAACTCTTATACTGCTGAAACCTTCTACTTATATGAATTTGAGCGGTAATGCTATCCGTTATTGGATGCAAGCCGAAAAAATACCTGTAGAAAATCTATTGGTAATTGTTGATGATTTAGCTTTACCTTTCGGTTCTCTTCGTTTGAAAGGGAAGGGGAGTGATGCAGGTCATAATGGCTTAAAAAGCATTCAATCAATACTTGGTACACAAAACTATGCACGTTTACGTTTTGGGATTGGGAATGATTTTCCTAAAGGTGGACAGGTAGATTATGTCCTAGGTCAGTTTGATGATGAAGAAGAAAAGGTATTGCCCGAGCGTTTCGAAATGTGTGAAGATATTATTAAAAGTTTTTGTTTGGCAGGATTACAAAATACGATGAATCAATTTAATAATAAATAAGATCATCGGTCTGTTTTATTATTAGTAAGTATTCTATTTGTATCGCTGAACTACATTTATAGCTAGAGTTATGAAAGAAGAAAAAACTGAAGTTAGAATTGATAAGTGGTTATGGGCTGTTCGTCTTTTTAAGACACGAACCCTAGCTGTTGAAGCCTGTAAAAAAGGGCGTATAATGATTCAGGGAACCAATATAAAGCCTTCAAGAATGATTAGGGTAGGTGATGTTGTACAAATAAAGAAACCTCCTATAACCTATTCTTTTAAAGTTTTAGATTTAAGCGAAAAACGTATGGGTGCAAAACTTGTACCTCAATTTATGGAAGATGCTACTCCTCAGTCTGAATATGAAATTTTAGAGCTAAGCAAAGTTAGTGGATTCATAGATAGAGATAGAGGTGCTGGTCGTCCAACTAAAAAAGACCGTCGTGATTTAGATGATTTCATTGACGATTCATTCTTTGATGAATGGGATCTTGATTCGGATGAATAAAATAGGAATTAGAATATACTAAATACGAAAAGCGAGAATTATAATACATATAATTCTCGCTTTTTTTATGAAGAGTCTTATTTTAAAGCCAGTTATTATTAAATAGGATATTCTGATAAAAAAAGCGAAGCTATATTTATAGCTTCGCTTTCTTGTATATATAAAGTAAGAATTACTTTTTCTTCTTTTTGTTTTGTCCTTTACCTTGTTGCTGTTGTACACGTTGAGCTTGTTCAGCTTGCTCTTGTAGACGAGACATAAATCCTTTTTTCTTAGGCTTCTTCTTATTCTCTTCTAGTTTAGCTAATACTTTTTCTTCATCGATGAAGTAACGACAAGCTAATGTTATTAATATTGTCATCAATGTTGACAAGAAGTAATAATAAGTAAGTCCTGAAGGATAGTTATTCAATACAAAGAAGAATACAATAGGCATTAACATCATCATCCACTTCATACCCGGCATTTGTTGTTGTCCGGTATTTGTAGCATCCATATTGAATTTTGTATAAACAATATTAGTAACAGTCATCAGAATACAGAATAAACTAATATGGTTACCTAGCCAAGATGAGATATAAGGGATGTTTGTATTCCATTCGATTATTGCATCATATGTAGAAAGATCATCAGCCCATAGGAAACTTTGTTGACGCAGTTCTATTAATGATGGGAAGAATGAGAAGAGAGCCAATAATATAGGCATTTGTAGAAGCATAGGTATACAACCACTCATCGGGTTAACTCCCGCCTGACTATATAGTGCCATTACTGCTTTTTGTCTCTCCATCGCTTTCTCTTGACCTGGATATTTTTCGTTTAATTCGTCTACCTGAGGTTTTAGAACTCTCATCTTGGCAGAAGACATAAACGATTTATATGTCAATGGAGATATAATCAATTTAACGATTAGTGTCAATAATAGTATTACTAATCCCATTTGCATTCCTGTAGAAGCTAGCAGGTTGAATAATGGAATTATAAAGTACTGATTAATAATACGGAATAAAGTCCATCCAAGTGGGATTAATTTATCTAAATCTAATTGTTGTAAAGCATCTTTTTGACCATCATCGTAGCCTTTCAGCATGTAATAATCTAATGGTCCAAGGAAGTATCTGAATCCACCTCTAAGTGTACCTGTGTTGTCTACTACTGGCTTAAAGTATAGAGTTGCTTCTACATCTTTCAGGTAATCTGGCGACTGAAGTACTTTAGAGTGTAAAGAGGGAGATGTAAATTCGTTGTCAGCAATTAAAGTAGTTGCGAAAAATTGATTCTTAAAGGCAACCCATCTGGCTCCTGTTGGAATTTCTTTATTGTCATTGCTGCTTTCGCTCAATTCTTCAAAGCTGCCATCAGTTCCTTTATAGTGTACACGAGTGTATCTTTGTTCGTTCTTTTCGCTTTTCTCTTGTCTGTGCAACTTTTGAGTCCAATTAAGTTTAAACTTTTCAAGACAATCTACACTTAGAATATTTTGCATACCTACAACAGCAATGTCAAATTTCATCATATAGCTGTCAGCAGCAAGCGAATATATGAAATCAATATACTCTGTGTCAGTATAATTCATACGCATTACAAGTGTCTGATTAGCATCAGAAGAACTTTTAATAGGTGTGAATAATGCTTTGTCGGTATTTAACGCAACTCCTTGTTTATTTACCAATTGTAGAGACAGATTTGCATCTGCATTAAAAAGGTAAAGCGAATCTCCGTTATATTTCTTGAAATCTTTTAGTTGAGCACTAAGCATTTGTCCACCCTTAGTGGTGAAATCTATCTTAATTATCTCATTTTCTAAAGAGATTATTTGTTCTTTAGGCTGATCAGATGTGATCTGAGGTTGTAGCGAGTTTAAAGAATCCGCAGAGTTACTTACTAAGGAATCTTGCTTTACCGAATTACCGGCGGTAAAAAAATCTGTTACGGGAGATTGTTTTTCTTTAGCAGGTTGTTGTGCGTCTGCTGTGGCAATATCTTCAGCTACCTGACTTCTCTGAACATTAGAGATCGAATCTTTTTTTCGGTTTTCTCTTTCAATTTCTTCTTGACTCGGCCTTGTAAGGAACGTAAATCCCATGACGATAGCAACTATCAGAACTAAGCCAATACCTGTATTTTTATCCATTCTTAATTAATCTGTAGATTTATATAATTATTATGCAGAATAATTGTTATTAAACACAGTAAGTCATTACTGTTATATTATTAAGCTATAAGTAACTTTTACTAATATATTATCAAGTGGAAAATAGATCAATGATCTTATTTTCTATTTTTAATTACAGCTTTTACAAAGCTCATAAATAAAGCATTGGGCGATAATACCGTACTGTTGTATTCTGGATGGAATTGTACTCCAATGAACCATTTTAGACCAGGTATTTCTACAACCTCAACTAGGTCAGTCTCAGGATTTATTCCTGTGCATTTCATGCCTGCATTTTCAAATTGCTTACGATATTCACTATTGAATTCGAAGCGATGACGATGACGTTCTTGTATAAGGGTTTTGCCATATGCTTCGTGCACTAGTGAACCTTTCTTCAGGGTGCATTTGTATGCTCCTAATCTCATCGATCCACCCATATTGGTAATGTTCTTTTGCTCTTCCATCAAGTCAATTACCTTATAAGGAGTATGAGTGTTCATTTCTGTTGAATTTGCATCCTCTAGTCCTAAGACATTACGAGCATATTCAATTACCATACATTGCATACCCAAACATATACCAAATGTTGGCATATCGTTTTCGCGAGCATATTTTAAAGCAACAAATTTGCCTTCTATACCTCTCTGCCCAAATCCAGGAGCAATAATGATGCCATCTAGCGCAGCTAGTTTGTCTGCCACATTATCATCGGTAATTTTGTCAGAGTGTATAAATTGAAGATCGAGTTTGTGATCGTTATATATGGCTGCTTGTAACAGTGATTCATTGATCGATTTGTAAGCATCATGTAATTCTACATATTTACCTACAATACCAATTCTGATTGTTTCCTTCGCATTTTTCTTTTTATCAAGAAAATCTCTCCATGGTTTCAGTTCTGGTTTTGGACCTACTGCTATTCCCATCTTACGAAGAACGATTTCATCCATTCCTTGTTCCTGCATTTTAATCGGAACCTCGTATATAGTTGGTACGTCAATAGATTGCATTACTGCATCAGGCTCTACATTGCAGAACAAGGCAACTTTCTTAAGGATGTCTTTGCTTAGAGAACGCTCTGTACGTAATACTAGCATGTCAGGTTGTACACCCGACGATTGTAAGCTCTTAACGGAATGTTGGGTTGGTTTTGTTTTAACTTCACCAGCGGCCGCTATATAAGGAACGTAAGTAAGGTGCACGCAACAACAGTGCTTACTGCCTAATTCCCATCTTAATTGTCTTACACTTTCTATGAATGGTAGAGATTCTATGTCTCCAACTGTTCCGCCTATTTCAGTAATTACAAAATCATAGTCATACTTAGCTCCGAGAAGCTTGATGTTTCTACGTATTTCGTCTGTAATATGAGGTACAATCTGAACCGTTTTACCTAAGTAATCTCCTTTACGTTCTTTATTTATCACATTTTGATAAATGCGTCCCGTAGTTATATTATTGTCTTTATGAGTGGGTTCATTCAAAAAACGTTCATAATGACCTAGATCTAAATCGGCTTCATGCCCATCTACAGTCACATAACACTCTCCATGTTCGTATGGATTCAGTGTCCCCGGATCAATATTAATATAGGGGTCCAATTTTTGAATTGTAACCTTATAACCTCTAGCCTGCAATAGTTTACCTAATGAAGATGCTATTATACCTTTTCCTAAAGAGGAGATCACTCCTCCCGTTACGAAAATATACTTTGTATCAGCCACGTCTGTATATTGTTTTAAAATGTTCCTAATACGAAAACGCAAAAGTACAAAAAATATCGATAGTACCGATGATTTATCAGAACCTTATTTTATAAAAAACTCCCTTTTGATATTATTCAAAAGGGAGTTTTTTATAAAATTTACAGAGATATATAATTTTTTCTTTTAGGGTTATAATATGCTGTATCTTCATCTATTTGTGGCATGGAGCCTCTATTGAAAAGATAATCTCGTAAAGCGTATAAGGATGTATAGAATGTCCTGTTTTCCGTAGATTGGAAATACTCGACCTTATCTTCTACAATTTTTATTCCTAATATGAATCCTTCATTCAAAATCAATTGATTTTTGTTTGTCTGTTTTTTATTCAGAAATAATATCCTTTGTTGATCCTTTCCTTGCATGTCTCCTTCTATAAAAATAGGTACCTCAGCCATGTGTGTACTATTTTTACTATAAGGGTTTTCCTGATATTTATATTCATAAACAGGATATCGAGTGTTTATACGAATAAGAGGATCTGAGGAATTGATCACCATGAATGATGAATTATCCACGTAGTACCCTTCTACAGCTATGCATATATTGTTTTTGGTTGAGGATAGAATTTCTGGTAATGATTGTTCGCAATAGTCTTGTCCAGAAGCAATTATTCTATAAAGGAAAAAGAAAGATAACCATACTATTTTCAACATAATTCTTAGAGGAGATTTTAATAAATTAAGGTAAATAGAAAATTCTAGTAAAAGTACTTTGATACTCTTGTAGATATTATTAACAAGCGGATACGATGTATTGTTTATGGTAAATAAGTTTTAACAGGTATCGATGTCTTACTTTTGCTGAAACGGGTATGAGATTGATGAAAAAAGGAGCTTCTGTATATCAGAAACTCCTTTTTTGTTATGTTTTGTAACTTTATTATTATACGGTTACTTCTTTCTTTTTCGGTTCAACTTTTAGCTTTTCGGCTTCTTTGTCTAATATTGCCTCAATAACATCTCCTTGTTGAAGTGCGCCTGACAATATTAGTTCGGCTATTTCGTCTTCAAGGTATGTTTGGATGGCACGTTTAAGAGGTCTAGCTCCAAATTGTGCATCATATCCCTTTTCAGCAATAAAGTCTTTAGCTTCAGTTGTTACTTCAAGAGTATATCCTAATGCAGAGATTCGTTTATAGAAGTCTGACATATCAATATCGATAATCTTGTTGATTGATTCTTTATTAAGTTGGTCGAATATCACAATATCATCAATACGATTGATAAACTCAGGTGAGAACGATTTATTCAAAGCTTTTTGAAGAATGCCTCGTGAGTATTCGTTATTTATATCACCTTGAACTGCTCCTGCACTAAATCCAACTCCTTTTCCAAAGTCTTTTAGTTGACGTGTTCCCACATTCGATGTCATTATCAGAATAGTATTCTTAAAGTCTACCTTGTGGCCTAAACTGTCCGTTAAGTGACCTTCGTCAAGAACTTGCAACAATAGGTTAAATACATCAGGGTGAGCTTTTTCGATTTCATCCAGAAGAATAACAGAGTAAGGTTTGCGACGAACTTTTTCGGTCATCAATCCACCTTCTTCATAACCTACGTATCCGGGAGGCGCTCCGACTAAACGAGATACGTTGAATTTCTCCATGTATTCGCTCATATCTATACGTATCAAAGCATCGGCAGAATCGAATAGTTGTTCTGCTATTTTTTTAGCTAAGTGAGTTTTACCTACGCCTGTTGGTCCAAGGAACATAAATGTACCAATTGGTTTATTGGGGTCTTTTAGTCCTACACGGTTACGTTGTATGGCTTTTACTATCTTATCAATAGCATTGTCTTGCCCAACAACTACAGACTTAAGTGTTCCCTTCATTCCCAATAGCTTCAAACCTTCAGCTTCGGCTATTCGTTGTACAGGTATTCCCGATATCATAGAAACAACTTCCGCTACTTTCTCATCATCTACAATTTGTGGTTGTTCTTTCAGCTGCTTTTCCCAATTAGACTCTTCTTGTTCTAATTGAAGAAGCAATTGACGTTGTTTGTCTCTAAAACTTGCAGCAAGTTCATATTTTTGAGCTTTTACTGCGTTTGTTTTTTGATCTACCACATCTTTCAGTTCGTTTTCGATTTCCTCAATAACGGGAGGTACATTTATATTGGCTAAATGCATTCTCGAACCTGCTTCATCTAAAGCGTCAATCGCTTTATCAGGAAAGTTACGATCGGTTATATAACGGTCTGTCAATTTGACGCACGCTTCTAAAGCTTCATCTGTATATTTTACATTGTGATGTTCTTCGTATTTTTCCTTGATGTTTCTTAAGATTTGGAGAGTTTCTTCGGCAGTGGTAGGTTCTACCATTACTTTTTGGAAACGTCTTTCCAAAGCACCATCTTTTTCGATGTTCTTTCTGTATTCATCCAAAGTTGTAGCACCAATACATTGTATTTCACCTCTAGCTAAAGCGGGTTTCAACATGTTGGCAGCATCAAGCGAACCTGTAGCTCCTCCTGCTCCTACAATAGTATGAATTTCATCTATAAACAGAATGATATTCGGATTTTTAGAAAGCTCGTTCAAAATAGCTTTGATACGCTCTTCGAACTGTCCTCTATATTTAGTGCCTGCTACCACCGAAGCCATATCTAATGATATTACTCGCTTGTCGAATAATACACGTGATACTTTTTTCTGAGTGATACGCAAAGCTAACCCTTCTACTATTGCCGATTTACCAACACCGGGTTCTCCTATTAATATAGGATTGTTTTTTTTACGACGACTTAATATTTGAGCCAGTCTTTCGATCTCTTTATCTCTACCTACAATAGGGTCAAGTTTGTTTTCGAGAGCTGCTTTAGTCATATCAGAACCAAAGTTATCTAATACAGGTGTATCAGAAGACTGACGTGGTTGTTGTGTATTTACGTTTTGATATGATGCTCCTTCTGCCGATTCGTCTTCATCATCATCAGTAAAATCTGCTCCCATTTTAGGAGACAAATCATTATCTAAGTTTCCGTCTAAATTCTTTATATACATAAATGCTCCTGCGTAATTAAAGTTCTGATTTTCTAAAACTCTGGCAGCAATGTTGTCACTGTCTTTTAATATGGCAAGAAGTAAATGTTCCGAATCGGTCTCTTTACTCTTGGTCAATCGAGCTTCTAGTATACTAAGTTTAAGTACCTTTTCAGTCCCTTTGGTTAATACAATTTCACTGTTATTACTTGCAGACATATCTTGTTGTTCTAATATATGTCTGTCGATATCTATTTTTAGATCATCCAAATCTATTCCTGAGTCACTTAATGCCTGTATGGCCAATCCTTCCCCATTTCTAAGAATACCAAGCATCAAATGTTCAGGTCCCAGATGTGAGTTTTGGAGACGTCCGGCTTCTTCACGGCTATAGTTCATGATCTTGCGAACTCTTTGTGAGAAATTATTTTCCATAATCTTTTTACCTTTATTCGATGTTTTCTACTATCTACACTTTATACTAGTATTCAACTAGTGCTTGTAGTATTGACTTCCTTTATTATCAAACAAAAATGATGCCATAAAGTTTATTTGTCCGATAACTGCTTTTATTTTGATTTTTTTAAGTAATTCTTCATATATGGCTCTAAATCTAAGGTAAAGATATAATTCTTTTGAATACTATATGTTTATAATAAATTAAAAGAATGAATCATAAATACAAAGTATTAGCTTCCTGACTATAAATCGTTAAATAGTATAATACCCGTCAAAATGAGACTGAATACAATTATTTTTTTTACTTTTGTCATATAAATAAGCATTTATTATTAGATAATGAAATCATCTGAACCAGAGCTCGGTCGGTCTGAGCTATCAAACAACTCTAATCCCGATGGAAAATCGGCAGCATTAACCTTAGAGCAAATTCAAAATTTTGAGGGTAAGTATCCTAAACAACTGTGGTATTTATTTACTGTGGAGATGTGGGAGCGTTTCTGCTTCTATGGAATGCGTGGTATTCTTACCATTTTCATGGTCGATCAATTGGCACTTCATGCTAAGGAAGCCAATCTTAAATACGGAGCAATACAGGCATTTGTATATGCTTTTACTTTTTTAGGAGGTATTTTTGCCGATAAGATATTGGGTTTTAAGAAATCGTTGACATTTGGAGCAATAATGATGATCGTAGGTAATCTATTAATAGCAATAGCACCTCACGATCTTTTTTATATAGGTATTACACTTTCTGTGGTAGGTACAGGGTTCTTTAAACCGAATATATCTTCGATGGTTGGTTACTTATATAAAGACGGCGATGTTAGGAAAGAAGCCGGATTCAGTATGTTCTACTCTGGTATAAATGTAGGTGCGTTTTTTGGAGGAGCAATTTGTGTTTGGTTAGGAAAAGGATATTCATGGAGTTATGCCTTTTTGGCGGCGGGAGCTGTAATGGTTCTGGGATTGATCACATTTACGCTAACTAAAAAGCATCTTGGTCCTATTGGAGATAGTCCATTACTGGATTTAGCTCCTGGGAAAAGAAAACTAAGAGAGTTATATGTTTATATTATAGCATTGCTAACTATTCCGTTGATTTATATAATGATTCAGGATACTCAGTATACAGATCTTTTTATGTATATAATAGGTCCTGCAGCTTTATTTTATTTCTTCTATCAACTGTTTAAAACAACAACAAAGGAAGCTCGAAAGAAGCTTATAGCAGCATTGATATTAATTCTTTTATCTATTGTGTTTTTTGCATTTTTCGAACAAGCAGGAGGTTCTTTAGCTCTTTTTGCAAACGAAAATTTGCGTACTTCTCTAGCTTTTTTCCATATTGATCCCAATATTGTAAATAATGGTGCAAATGCACTCTTCGTTATTTTATTTAGTCCTTTATTAGGTTTATTGTGGGTCTGGCTGAATAAGAAAAAGATTGAGCCAAATACAGTAGTTAAATTTGGAATAAGCTTTTTACTTTTAGGAGGGTCATTCTTTATATTATATGGCACACGTCTGTTTGCTGATGAAAGCGGGCAAACATCTCTGAATATATTTGCAAGTGCATATTTTGTTATGACATTAGCCGAATTGTGTTTGTCTCCAATTGGTTTATCTATGATAACGAGCTTATCGCCTAAACATCTATCAGGAATGATGATGGGTTTATGGTTCTTAGCTAGTGCTTATGGACAATATTTGGCAGGTATTATAGGTGCAGGAATATCTAATCCTAATGAACATGCTTCGCTAATGGAAAAACTACTTTCTTACACCGGAGGATATCAACAATTAGCAATTTATGCTGTAATTGTAGGTATTATTGTTTTGATTGTTTCTCCGATTATCAGGAAGTTAATGCAAGAAGTGAAATAAAAGAACATATTATAAATTAAGAGAATTTTTAAGTTATGACTGAAACTAAGTTACCTTCTAATGCTACCGTATTTGGGCATCCTGTAGGATTATACCTCTTGTTTTTTACAGAACTATGGGAGCGTTTTTCTTATTATGGAATGCGTGGTATATTAATGCTGTATCTTACAAAAACCGCCATAGAGGGAGGTATCGGATTCGATGAATCTTTTGCCGGACTGATTTATGGAGGATTTACAGGATTAGTCTATTTTACGCCTTTGATAGGAGGGTGGCTTGCCGATAAATATCTAGGACAAAGAAAGGCTATTACTATCGGTGGTTTTACTATGTTTCTTGGTCAGTTAGTTCTATTTTTGCTCCACAGTAAATTTGGACTTTTCTCGGGATTACTTTTATTAATTATAGGTAATGGTTTCTTTAAACCCAATATATCGACATTAGTAGGAGGTTTGTATAAACCTGGTGATGCAAAGCGTGACTCTGCATTTTCTATTTTCTATATGGGTATTAATATCGGTGCCTTTTTTGCACCACTTGTAGTTGGTCTGCTGGCTAATGATTGGTTTGCTGTAAAAGACTTGGCAACAGGTAAGATTATAAGCCATGGTTATAGCTACGGATTCTTAGCTGCTGCTATTGGTATGCTTATAGGGCAACTTTTGTTCAATACATTATCTAAAAGGTATTTGGGAGATCTGGGTTTAAAACCTGTGGGTGATGTGCTAGAAAAAGAAGCGATAAATGAGTTGGAGCAGGTTGTTGAGCATAAAGCAGCTCCTCTTACTCCTCAAGATAAGCAAAGAACTATTGCCATATTTATTTATTTCTTTTTTGCTATATTTTTCTTTGCAGGCTTTGAGCAGGCAGGTTCTTCATTTACATTGTATACCGAAAAATTCTTGGATAGGAATGTAGGTGGTTTTATGATACCAACCGAGTGGTTTCAATCTATAAATCCTTTATTTATAGTATTGTTAACTCCTGTGTTTGCGATGTTTTGGCCTTCGAAAAGCGGTCAGAAGATAACTACTCCCGTGAAAATGGGTTCGGGGCTTATGCTTCTAGGTATAGGTTTCTTATTTATGGTAGGAGCTACGCATCAACGAGGAGGCGATATTGCTGATACTGCTGTAAAAGCTAGCATGTGGTGGATTGTCTTTACATATTTATTGCATACGATTGGTGAGTTGTGTTTATCTCCAGTTGGTTTATCGACTGTGACAAAATTAGCACCTCCAAAACTAGCATCTCTTTTAATGGGTGTATGGTTGCTATCTTCATTCTTCGGAAACTTGATGGGAGGATGGATTTCGTCCATAACCAGCTCTTTGGGTGCAGGCTCTGTTTATCAGGTATTAGCAATAGGTGCTATTGTTTGTGGTGCAGGATTGATATGTCTGAATAAAATACTTCTGCGAATGATGCATGGAGTAAGATAATATAATAATGTTTTTTATAAAAACCTCTTTAGAAGTATATCTGAAGAGGTTTTTTTTGTTCATAAAAGATTTAACATGTTCTGATGCCTATTGCAGAGAAGAATTGATATTTTTGTAGTTAATGTGGAAATTATAAATAATCTATAGCTTCTTAAGTTCCAGTTTATTAGATTACTTCAATAAATACAAGAGGTAAAGGTAGTTATGATTCTAAATTATAAGGTCAATAAAAATATAGTTAATCAGCAATGAAAAAGTATACATTTATTACTCTAGGTACTATAAGCTTAATTCTAGGCTTACTAGGGTTGTTTACTCCCGGCTTGCCTACAACCCCATTCATATTGTTAACAGGAGCTTTGTATGCCAAAAGTTCCCCACAATTATATAAACGTTTGGAGGAAAATAAACTTACAGGTAAGTATCTCAAACGGATGGAAACAGGTTTGAGTTGGAAAGTAAGGCTTCTCTCTATTTGTTTTATGTGGTGTATGGTCTGTGTAACAGCTTTTTTAGTGTTCGATGCAGATAGTAAAATGCGATATGTAATGCTTGGATTGGGTGTTGTAGGTACAGTTGCTCAACTGATTGCTTTACGAAAAAGAAAACCAAAGATAGAATTGCAAGAGATACAACAAGTTATAGAAACTTCAGAAGATATAGATTCTGTTGATGTATCATATAAATAACTTATAATCATATATGGTAAAATGCCTCTAAAAATTTTGCCGTTATGTTAGTTTTAATTTTCTTTGTGTAAGGTATGTTAACAAGACTATAACATAATACAAAAATTCACTACAACAAAAAATGAAAGAAATGAATCAAGAAAATCAAATACAAATTGAATTGACCGAAGATGTAGCACAAGGTACATATGCTAACTTGGCTATAATAACACATTCTTCATCTGAATTTGTTCTTGATTTTATTAGAATAGTTCCCGGTGTTCCAAAAGCAAAAGTTAAGTCTAGAGTAATCTTAGCACCAGAACATGCAAAAAGACTTATGTTAGCATTGAATGATAATATCAATCAATACGAAAGGCTTCATGGAGCAATTGACATTGAAAATCCGGTAGGAGATTTTACTCCCGTCGGAGGTGATGCTTAATTATAAGAGAGTCCTTAGATCTGATTATATATCGCTTCGTATGATTATTGATGTATCAAAGAGATAAAAAGTTCTGTAGCTCTGGTTAATAAATTTGCTTATAGCTTATATTGCCAGAGCCTCAATTTTTCATGTAAAGTTAGTATGTTTTGTAATAGATATTTAACAGCTGATTATATGCATGGATAATTGATTCTAAGGGGAATAAAAGAGTAATAAAATATGAATAACTAAATATGTCTATCTTATGGAATTATTAAACGCATCATTAGTTGATTGGTCTAGAGGTCAGTTTGCTCTGACTGCTATGTATCATTGGTTGTTTGTTCCATTGACATTAGGACTTGGTGTAATAATGGCTATTATGGAAACAGCCTATGTACGTACAGGTAATGAGCAATGGAAGAAAACAGCAAAATTTTGGATGAATATTTTCGGAGTAAACTTTGCAATTGGTGTTGCAACAGGTCTGATTATGGAATTTCAATTTGGAACAAACTGGTCTAATTACAGTTGGTTTGTTGGTGATATTTTTGGTGCCCCCCTAGCAATAGAAGGTATGTTGGCTTTCTTTATGGAAGCTACATTTATTTCTATTATGTTTTTTGGTTGGACAAGGGTTAGCAAGAAAATGCACTTGGCTTCTACTTGGTTGGTTGTATTAGGTGCAACTTTATCTGCTCTTTGGATTCTGGTGGCTAATGCATGGATGCAATACCCCATAGGAATGGAGTTTAATCCTGATACTGTAAGAAATGAAATGACTGATTTTTGGGCTGTGGCATTATCGCCTGTAGCTATTAATAAATTCTTTCATACTGTAGTTTCGTCATGGATTTTGGGTGCTGCATTTGTTGCAGGTGTTGCAGCTTGGTACATGCTTAAGAATAGAGAGCCTGAGTTTTCGAGACAAAGTATGAAGGTTGCTTCAATCTTTGGTTTAGTAGCTGTTTTATTGACTGCTATGACTGGTGACGGATCTGCTCATCAGGTGGCTCAAAAACAACCTATGAAATTGGCTGCAATGGAAGGTCTTTATGAAGGTCAGAACGGAGCAGGACTTATTGCTGTTGGATTACTTAATCCTGAAAAGAAATCATACAAGGATGATGTAGATCCTTATATCTTTAAAGTAGAAATACCTAACGCTTTGGCTCTATTAGGATATAGAGATATGGATGCTTTTGTACCAGGTATAAAAGATATTATTGAAGGAGGTTACACAACTACTACTGGTGAGGTGGCGTTATCTTTTGAAGAAAAACAAGAGCGAGGAAAACAAGCCATACAAGCATTAGCTGATTACAGAACAGCTAAGAAAGAAAATAACGAAACAGCTGCAGAAGAGTATAAAGCTAAATTGAAAGAAAATTATCCATATTTTGGTTATGGTTATTTAGATACTCCAGAGCAATTAGTACCTAATATTCCGATGGTGTTTTGGGCATTCCACATCATGGTATATATTGGAGGATTCTTTGTTGCATTTTTTGCTGTACTTTGGTTTTTTAGTTATAAAAAGAAACTTGAAAATACCAAATGGTTATTATGGCTGTCAATATTATCAGTGCCATTAGCGTATATATGTACTCAGGCAGGATGGATAGTGGCTGAAGTTGGTCGTCAACCTTGGACTATACAAGATGTATTGCCAGTGCAAGCTGCCATATCGGCATTGAGTGTAAACTCGGTAATTACTACCTTTATAGTATTCGCAGTGTTGTTTACAGCACTATTGATTGCTGAAATTCGTATCATGTTGAATCAAATTAAAAAGGGACCGAAAGCTGATTAAGCTGAGATTCTATTTAATTTATAAAATATAACACTATGATTGATTATTCATTTTTACAACATTACTGGTGGTTTATCATAAGCTTACTGGCGGGACTTTTAGCATTCTTATTATTTGTTCAAGGTGGACAATCGATGTTTTTCTCCTTATCTAAGACAGATCAACACCGTTTCCTATTAGTTAATGCGTTAGGGCGTAAATGGGAATATACTTTTACAACATTGGTAACATTTGGAGGTGCATTTTTCGCATCATTCCCTCTGTTCTATTCAACAAGCTTTGGTGGAGCATATTGGGTTTGGATGTTGATATTGCTTTGTTTTGTAATTCAAGCAGTGTCTTACGAGTATCAATCGAAACCGGGGAATACTTGGGGAAGAACTACTTATCAGTCATTCCTTTTTATTAATGGTTTGTTTGGAACTTTCTTGTTAGGTGTGGCAATTGCTACATTCTTTACAGGTTCGGACTTCCTTGTGAATAAAGGTAATATAACAATTATGGGAGGCGAAACTGCTACGGGATTGGTAATCAGTCAATGGCAAAATCCTTTTCATGGTCTTGAGGCTCTACTTAATTTTAGAAACTGGACTTTAGGACTTGCTGTATTCTTCTTGGCAAGAACTTTAGCTTGTTTATTCTTTATTAATAGACTGGCAGATCAGGATTTGGTGGCTCGTTCTCGCAAATTCTTATTATACAATGCTCTTCCTTTTGTTGTGTTCTTTTTAGCTTTTGTTATCTGGACATTCTTATCGAAAGGTTTTGCAGTAGACCCTGCTACTCAAATTGTAAGTTTAGTAGATTACAAGTATTTCTTTAATCTAATAGAAATGCCTGTTATAGCTATATTCTTTTTGCTGGGTGTAGTATTGGTGCTGTTTGGTATTATCCGTTCATTAATTTCTAGCACATATACTAGTGGTATATGGTTTAGTGGTTTGGGTACTGTAGTTACTGTATGTACTCTATTGCTACTTGCTGGATATAACAATACTGCTTATTATCCATCAACTGCCGATTTACAAAGTTCTCTTACCATTCAGAATTCATCATCAAGTGAATTTACTTTGGTAGCTATGTCATACGCTTCTATATTAGTTCCTTTTGTATTAGCTTATATTATATATGCATGGGGTTCTCTTGAGAAAAAGAAATTTAAAGGTGAAGATTTAAAAGAAGACGGTCACGTTTATTAAGTAATCATCATTTATTGATAACTAAAAAAGGAGAACATTTAATGTTCTCCTTTTTTAGTTTTACTATGAAGTTGTTGTAAATTTAATTTTCAGCTCCTGCCATTAATAATTGTTCTACAATTTCAGTAAATCCGCGTTCGCTAGCATATGCCATAGCGCTTTTAGCATCATTATCAACTGCATTTACATCTACATTATTCTCTATCAATAAAGCAGTAAAATCATTATTGCCACATTTTGCTGCAATAATCAATGGTGTTTCACTATAAGAGTTTTTAGCATTAATATCAGCTTTAGCATCAAGGAGTATTTTTCCAATAAATTTATTTCCTATTTCAGCTGCATAGTGTAATGCTGCATTACCATTTAATAAATTTAGGTTTGCATCTGCTCCATTTTTTATAAGTAGTTCAACAATATTAATGTTCGAATTATTTGTAGCCAGAACAAGTGAACTTACTCCTGTATCATTTAGCTCATTTACATTAGAATTATCAGCTCTGAGTAACGCTAATAGTGCCTCACTTTGATTGTTGTAAACTGCTTGATGCAAAGGTGTATTTCCATTTGCGTCTTTCTGTGCTACATTTCCTCCTGATAGAGCTTCGATTATATCTCTTAGTCCATTTGCTGTTGCATAGTCTAAAGCGCTAAAACCTTCGTTGTCTTTGAGATTTACATCGGCGTTTAAAGAAATTAGATATAAGCCAGTCTCCGTCTTACTATTTTTTACGGCATAAATGAGTGGTGTTTGCCCGTCTTTATTGGTTGCATTTATATCTGCTCCTTGTTCAACTAGCATTTTAATTATGTCCTTATTACCATTCTTAGCAACACAGTGCAACGGAGTTTCGCTTATATTGTTTGCTAAAGATACATCAGCTCCTTCGTCAATAAGCATTTTTGCTATGTCTTTGGCTCCTTTTAAACAGACATAATATAAAGGTGTATTACCTATAGGGTCTCTCTTATCGAGGTTTATAGTTCCTTTTTTTAAGAATGCTTGAATAATTCCTTTCTGTGCATTTTTACATGCATTTAAAAACATGGTGTCCATATAGTGTGTTGTATTTAATATATACTTACATATTGTTTAGTAGAAGTTTTACTACCGCTTCATTCTCTGCTTTTACAGCTATATCCAGAGCTGTTTCGCCATTGTTATTGGTGTTCTCAATTGTGCTTTTGTCAGCATCCAGTATTAATTCTGCTATTTTTTTTGCTGACATTTTATTCGAATTTCCAACGGCATACATTAAAGCAGTATAACTGTTCTTATCTACAAGAGTTGTATCCGCTTCATTATCTAATAGTAGTTCGGCAATATTATGTTTAGGTTCATCACCTTTCTCTGCAAAAGTCATAAGTGGAGTTTTTCCTGTTAGAGTTGGCAGATTAATATTACTACCTGCATCTATCAATGACTCAGCCAATTTATTGTTTATACCGTCCATATAACCAAGTGAGCAAACAAAATTTAAAGCAGTATTCCCATTATTATCAATAGTTGCATTTGTATCCAGATCATTATCTATGAGAACTTGGAGTATTTTTGTTATTGTTTTCACATCTTGTCCTCCCACTACACCAACATTCAGATTTCGGATAGCAGAATTAAGTAAATAATACACTGCAGTGTGTCCGTTCTCTCCGGATACATAATTTACGTCAGCCCCACCTTTAGTCAATAGCTTTACGATATCTAATGATGGATATTCACATGCTGACATCAATGGAGTTCTATAGTCTTCTGAAACTTCGTTAATATCTGTCCCCAATTTTAGTAGACATTCTATTGCTTCTATGTCCTTTTTGAGAACGGCTTCTTTGATAGTCATTCCCCCTGTTTGTAAGTCACCTTCATTACCAGATAAAAGTGCTGCTATCTCTTTTACATCGCTTCGTTGAGCATAAGTAAGTGGGGTAGTATCAAAAATATCTTTGTCCTCAGGATCAACTCCTGATTTTAATAATGCTTCTATGGTTTTATATGCGGCTTCGGGAACTCCTGCATTTTTCTTTTTGTGATATAGTTGGCTACATATAAGATGTAAAAGGTTTTTACCTTCTTCGGCTGTTGCATCCATTTTTACCGATTTATCCGCTAATGCTTCAATAAAGGGATACATTAGTTTAGTTCCTGCTATATAATATGCAATCTCTCCAGCTTCATTTTTTTTCTTTGGATTAACTTTAAGGTCTATAAGCCTTTTGACTGTCTTGCGAATATCGTCCTCTCTTTTTTCGAAATTCTTTATGTCGTTAGTAAGGGGGCTTTTTGACAGATCGTGCAGTGGTGTATTTTCTTTTTCATCGGCACGTACTTTTAAGCCTCCTTCACTCAAAAATTCGATAGCTTCGTAATCGGCAAAGGTTGCAGCTATATGATATAAACTTTTGCCATCTTCATCTGTAACATCCAGTGCAGGCAAATTTTTGTATAGAATTAATACATCTCTTTTTTCGCCTTCTCTTGCAAATAAATTTTGTCTGTAGGCATCAATTATTTCTTTAAACATTCTCGTTAGTTTTTATGTGATTTTGATTCTGCTAATAATATAGCATTATTTACATTCTTATATCCTTTATTTCTAATTGCATTCCCTACTTCGAATACTCTATCCCATTGTTGAAGATGGAGATAGCAATCTACCTTTATACGAAGTATAGAGTCTTTTACAATTTCAGGAAAATAAGAGAAGTACTCATCAGTAATACCTGATTGATAGCATTCTGATTGATTTTGCTTTGATAGTATAGTTTTACAATCCTTATCAACAGGTAATAATGCTTGATTTCTGGGAGTTATCGTTAACAAGCTCAATACTTCATCTAAAGTATATATTGTTTGTTGATAGATTTCCCCGTAATAATAACATAGAGCAAGATTAAAAAGGCTGCATACCTCTTTTTTTGTCTGTGTTATTGTTATTAATAATTGATAAGCTTCGGTATATTTTCCGAGTGCAATTAAACGCACTATAAAGTCCTGATTTACTATTATAGTTTTATGATTAAAACTATCTTTCCCTAATAACATGTAGTGTGTCTTTGGCAGTAGCTAAAGTCTTTTAGATCCATTATCATCTGAATAAATTCTTATCTTATGACAATAAGTTAGGACTTGCTACTTTATTTTACTCAAATATAGGGAATAGATTTTTTCTAAGCCTTTAATGGATTTGTAGATTTTATTAATTTTTCATAAAAAGGGGATAAGTGGCTTTTATACGATTTCGTTTCTATTAATAATAGAACATCATATTATGGTTATTTATATTATTGGGGTTCGTATTTGTAAGGTGTACCTTGAAAACCTTTTGAGATCATTTTTTTAGGTGGATGTAATAAATCATTATCTTTGTAATCTAAGTTGGATAGAAAATCGTTGATTATATTTAGATTATCTGCTGTTTCATAGTCATAATCCGATTCAAAGAAAAACTGTCTGGGTATAGCAGGATTTTCAGATACTTTCTTGTACGGAAATAATCCAGTGGCTTTTTTCATAATTTCACTGAGCCAATTATCGAATAATTTTTTATCGGGACATATATGACGTGCAATTACAGCTAATCGGGATATATCGTCATTGGTACAGAAATCATTTTCTTCATAATTGTAAGTAATATATTGAATACATTGCCACATAGAATATGTAGGTCCATAAATAGGCTCTGAAATATAATCACCTTCATAACTCCAACTATAAAAATAATGTTTATTGATTACACCTGCCCATTGGGCTTCCAATGCCAAAAGTATTCCTGGCTTATCAATGTATTTATGCATGCGCCAGTATATCCATTCGCTAAGAGCTGCTGCAATGCCAAATGCGGCTTTGTGATCAACATTATCTAATGCCTTTTCCAGTTTATGATTCTCTGCATCTACTGAATAAAAACCAGATGTATCTAAAAAAGGATTTTCCTTGTAATCGACAGAGCCTAATAGTTTCTTTTGTAATTGTTTTAAATCGGCTGTGTGATAATCAAAACCGGGTTCTAAATAGAATTACAGAGGGGTAAAATGTTATTTTATAATGAGATAAGGATAGAAACCTTTATCGTTATTAAATCGAAAAACACCCTTTTCATCCAAATCGTCTTGAGGAACAGGAAATAAGTTAATAGATTGCTGTAATATTGAATTGAACCAATTGTCGAAGAAATCGGTATCATCCGAGACATAACGTGCCAATTCCACTAGATTAAGAGTAGTCCCATATATCCTTGGATTATGTCCAATATAATTTAGTTTTAAGCTCATAAAAGAGTAATCCATTAAGGCTATAGATTCGCCTATTTTAGAGCCTATTTCACCTAAATGGGAAGTGACCCTTTCTTTCGATAGATATTCTTTACTTATCAAACTGCACCATAATGCCTGAATATATTCTTTCTGGATAGTTGAATCCTGGTTTAATTCATTTTCACGCCAATCGCATAGTCGCCATAAAATCCATTCGCTGGCAGCTATACCTAAAGCCATAGCGGATTTACAGTTCATTTTGATTAGTTGCTTATACAATTTCTCATTTCTTATTTCGCTGAATTTTATTTCCATATTACTGTTCCATCTATAAGCGGGCTTTTGGTCTCCAAAGTTATGTTCTTTAAAGAATAATGGTTTTTCTAATTGTATAGTTGTATTTTTATTTCAGTTCATATTTATAGGGTATGCCTTGAAAGCCTTGTTCTATTAATTCGGTTGCTGACCAGAAAAACACTTTATTAGAATGATCTACTTCATTTATATATTTTTCCAGTAAGCCATCTATATCGGCTGTTTCATAATCGAATCCAGGTTCAAAATAAAACTCCCTTGGAATAGCCGGTTCAGTCGAAGAGTCATATCCAATTGTTATTCCTCCTAGAGTTCGCCCTCTATCGTATAGAGTAGGAAATAACTTAATAGAGCGGTTTATGCAATCATTAAGCCAGTTGTCAAACATATGCTTATCGGAAGTTACGTGTCGCGCAAGTTTTATAATATTCATCACACGAAATTGTATTTGATGATCTCCTTTTATATAATTATCACGGATAAAAAAATGACATGTAAAGATAATCCATATGATATTAAAATAGGTAGTGTCTCCCCGAGAACCTGTATACTTCCAATTTTTAATGTATTGTTTATCTATTAAACCCAACCATAGTGGTTCTATTGCATTAAGAGCTGCATCAACATTTTTTATCTTGCTCAGCCTCCGAAATATCCATTCGGAGCAGGCAGCGGTAAGTCCGAGAGTTGCTTTGTGATTTAATAACCATAAGGTGTCAACTAGTTTATTGTCTTTGACTTTGTAAGTAAAATAGTCTATCCGCGTTTCATCCCATTTGAATGTAACTTTTTCTGTTAAAAACTCGGCGTTATCTAATATCTTAGGTATAGTTAGCATAGCATTGTATGTTATTTTAATTCGTATTTGTAAGGTGTACCTTAGAAACCCTCTGTGAAAAAAATGCGAGGTATAAAACGAATCATCATTTTTCTGTCCACTTATAATCGAGTTCTTTATTTGTATAATTTATTTGCTCTAGTATTTTCAGTTTAGTCAGCATAGTGTGTGGAATTGTAATTTCAGGATTAAGAAAGAAAGTTTGATAACATTGTGTTACCAAACTTTCTCTAAAATACTATTTCGTATGCGAATATAATAAAAAATGAGTTATTTTCAATTCGCTTATTGTTGGTTTCTTTCATCTAACAAAGCGTTAGCTATATAAAAAAAGAATTGGTTGTCATCCCGACAACCAATCTTCATTAACCTTAAATCTAATACTATGAAAAACACATATTATAAACAACTGACTCTAGGATAAAGTTTTATGAATTATTTTTATACATACATAAATGTATTTGATAACTAAATCCATGAGTCGAAAGTACTTTTTAATTATCCTCTTTCCTGAGTATTACCATCAGGATTTATTCTATTAACGGCAGCTTTGACTTCTTTGTTGCTAACTGGTTCTGGAGCTTGATTACCTTTATTCTTACGAGCTTCTTCGTAACCTTTAAAATCTTCAGGAGATTTAATTATTTCATTTTGTTTCATGATTTGATAGATTTAATTGTTCGTATATAATTACTTAACATATGATGTAGCATTTATGTTCTATCAAAATGAATTTTAAATGGTTAGGATTCTGAAATATGGCTTGCAGAACCAAAATGTAATATTCTAAATGATATAATATTTTTCAAGGAATAAATTTGATCTATAATAAAAACAGGACTCAAGCTTAAACCTGAATCCTGCGTATTCTCTTAATTATGTACAAGTTGTACTACAAATATTAATATCTGGTGGTAAGTGCTAGTCCTTTAAATTTTTCTAGTCCACCATCTGAAATAAATACTGTATCTCCTCCAAAAGCGGCATTTATTTCTACCATTTCGTCAATAATATTATCAATTACACCCGGTTTCGAAGCTTTTTCTATATCTACTAAACTAATTTTATCATCTATGATTTCTGCAGGTTGATAATAACCATTTTGAACGAATAAAGTTTTTCCTTTACCCTGTTCTATTGCATTCCATATGTCGTTTATATCTACTAAAAATTTGCCAGTGTTTAGAGCTTCTTTGAGTTCCAATAATCGTTTCTCATTATTTTTATGTGCATATTCTTCTACAATATACCAATTTGCATCTACGATATGTTGAGCTGATTTACCAAAACTATCGTTGTGAGTTCCTATAATGATGTCGTTATGTTCCGAAACTGTTTTAAAATAAGCTGCTGACTTTTCGTCTGCAGAAATAACTATGGGTAATGGATTCTCTCTCCATATTGCCCATACAGCTTTGTCTACTCTGCTGAAAAATTCTTTTTGATAATTACCAACTCTGGTTGCGTTAGACCCTGCTATGGCATTTGTCGTAAATAAGCTATAATTGAAGATTGGGAATGGTCTTCCTAATTCTTCTATAACTCTTCCGTTTGCTGCTTCAATTAATCTTGCACGGTCTTGTCCTAATACTAAAGTATAATAGGCCTGTTGCGTATGTTGTGATCTAATTAAATCTCTTGTAGCAAAAGATTCATCGATAATAACTCGATCATTAACAGCGATAGACAAACGAGTATATTTTGCAATATCTTCATTTACAAATAATACTAAGCTTTCTGTATTGTACCGATGGTCTATTTTTTTTACTAATTCATCTAATTGCTCGATAATTTTATTTGCTAATTTTTTGTCAGTCTCCTTAGAAAGTCGTTCGTTAGCTTCTTTCTGTAGATTACTTAATAAAATAGCATCTTTTTCGTTATCGGGATGCGTGTTGTGTGTATTTAAAATTATACTTACGCAAATTTTACCTCGTAGGTCTTTAATCTCTTTTAAAATATTATTCATAAAGTTTTGATTAAATTATTTGTAAACTGTTTTTATATTGGTTAAGTATGATTTGCCGTTTTCGAGTTATTCTAATTAAACATATTCAACTTTGAATAAGTTTAACGATTTACTTATATTTTTTAATTCATAAGATTGATTGTCTCCTCTTTAATAAAAAGTCGATAAAATAGCTATAAGTTATTAACGAAATCCAAAAATCTCACTACTTCTAGGTATTGTGTAACTTTTTTAGAGAACCTACTTTTGTCAGTGAAGAATTAGCACTTGTTGACATAGTATAATCTTTTTAGAAACTTAGATTAATCGTTGGGTTGTCTTTTGTTTCTTTTATGTGCCTTATATCTAATCGATTATTGGGTGTGTCTTGAGTATTTACAATTATAAATAATTAAAATATATGTTAAAGCATGTATGCCTTGTGATTGCCTTATTGGTACTCACAGTAGATTCTTTTGCCCAAAAAATAGCAAAAGAGAGCATAACAGGAATAGTAAAAACAACAGATGGTTACCCTTCGGAATTTATCTCGGTAGTTCTCAAAAATACAAGCTATGGAGATATTACTAACGCTGAAGGGAAGTTTAAGATCGAAGCTCCCGAAGGAGATTACACAATGGTAGTATATTCGATATTTGCTCACCGAAAAGAATTTCCGATAACGGTTAAAGCAGGTACACCAAATTATTTTCCTGATATATCTATTATTGAAAATAAAAATCAGTTGAACGAAGTTGTTGTAACGGGACAATTTACACCACAATCTCTCCGAAATTCAATTTACAAAGTTCGAGTTATCAATAGTCAGCAAATAGAGCAGCGAGCAGCTACCAACATACAAGGCATTTTAAATACTGAAATAGGTATTCGTTTGTCGAACGATATGGCTTTAGGTGAAACTGATTTCGAGCTAATGGGAATGAGTGGAAATAATGTAAAAGTACTTATAGATGGTATTCCCGTCATAGACAGACTTGCGGCAAAACAAAGTCTTAGTCAGATAGATATAAATACGGTTGATCGTATCGAAATTATAGAAGGACCGATGTCCGTTATTTACGGAACAGATGCTTTGGCTGGTGTTATAAATGTGATAACGAAAAACGGAAAGCTTGAAGACAATAAACGTTTAGCCGTAGGAGCTAGAGTACAAGAAGAAAGTGTAGGGCGTGAGTATAATTTTTTGACTGGCGAAGGTAACCACAATCAGAGTGTGAATGCCCAATATACTTTAGATAATGGTTTATATGCAGGTGGAAGCTTTACCCGAAATGATTTTGGTGGATGGCAAGGCGATTCTACTGGACGTAAAAAACAATGGCAACCCAAAGAACAATATTTGGTAGGTGGGCAGTTAGGATATGCAAAGCAAAACTATAATATTGCTTACAGACTTGATTACCTGAATGAGAACTTATTGACAGAGGCTGATATAAATCCTGTAACCAATAAGACTTCAGACAAAGAGTTTATTGTAAACAGATATACACACCAATTGCAAGGAGAATGGAAAGCAAGCAATAGTTTTAGTCTTTCAGCAGCGGCTTCTTTTCAGGATTATACCCGACGTACTCGTACTACAATGATTGATCTTAATACTGGAAAAAAAGAATTGTCTTTGGAAGCAGGAGCACAGGATGAAACTAATTTCAATGCATGGTTTGGGCGTGTAATGGGTGTTTGGAAAGTTTCTAATCAATTGGTCTTACAGCCTGGTGTTGAGTTTCAATCGGATGAGGGTACGGGAGACCGAATTGACGGATCTCATCGTATTAACAATACGGCTCTTTTTCTTTCTGCGGAATATACTCCGGTTAACTGGTTAAGTATTAGACCTGGAGTTCGTTCTTCTTTCAACTCAGCCTATGATGCACCTTGGGCGGTTCCTGCTCTAAATTTAAAAGCTAGAGTGACAGGTGATATAGACTTGCGTCTGTCTTATGCACGTGGGTTTAGATCCCCAACTTTGCAAGAGTTGTACTATACATTCCACGATTCGAATCATCATATTGATGGTAATCCAGATCTTAAAGCCGAATATTCTAACAGTTATATGGCCTCTGTGGCGTGGCGTTCCTTACACGATAGAAATATAAGGCTGACAACTACCTTGACCGGTTTCTATAATGATTTCAGAGATCGTATTTCCTTAGTGGAATCTTTGACTGAAGTAGGTGCTAATACATATTACAATATAGATAAGTTTAGAACGCTAGGTTTGACACTAGAAAACAACTTGTATTGGAAATCACTCAGAGCTTCATTAAATGTCTCGTATTTAGGTCGCTATAATAGCTTCTATGAAAGTGAAGTGTACCAAGACGAAGAGATGGATAAATTTAGATACTCCCCCGAAGTAGCACTTAATCTGACTTACGATTGGGCTAAAGTCGCAACATTTAATGTATTCTATAAATTCACAGGACAGCGTAAAGAATACAAGGTTGATAGTGATAAAAAAATGAGTCTGCTTGGACTTGACAGTTATAACTGGGCAGATATTACAGTGACTCGTAAAATAGTGAAGGGCTTGATGGCTTCTGGTGGAGTGAGAAACTTGTTTGACATAACTACTATACGTAATACAAGTTCGGGCGGTGCACATAGTGGAGGAACAGGTTCGAGCCAATTGGCTTGCGGACGTTCATATTTTGTAGGATTAACTTATAATTTTCAACAATAAAAAAGGTCTTAGATCTTAATTTTAATAACAATAATCAATAAATAAGCGAAATGAAAAAAATACTTTATTTTAGTTTCTTCTTGGTGGGATTATTTGCTACTTCTTGTAGCGATGATGATGCACCTCTTCCTGACAATTCTGTTAATTTTTCTGCATCCGAATTAGGTATCAGTGAAACAGAGACATCTAAATCTTTTACCATAAATATAGATAGAAAAGCAAATACTGCTGTTACTATATCTCTTACAGTAACTCCAAAAGGTGTTAGCTATGGTAGTGGCTATACTACAACCCCAATAGCCGAGAATAATACGTTGGCTGTAACTATTCCTGCGGGAGAGACTTCTGCAACAGTGGAAGTGAAGAAAGTAGCTACTTTATTTGATGGAGATGAAACTATTGACTTCGAAATCACTACTGCCAGTGCTGGTATTTCTTTGGGAAGTAAAAAATCATTGAAATTGACTTTCGGAGCAATTATTTCTACAGGATCAAGTTTGAAGCTTGAAGGTGGAGAAGGCGGAGCTAGTGCCGTAAACTCTGTATTTGTTGACTTTAGCGGAAACGAACAAATTTCGGCTGCTCGTAAATCGTGGAACTTTGGTTTTGCTACAGGTAACGATTTTGGTGTTATCCTTAATAATACAACGGCAAGTACTGCAATTGAAGCAACAAACCAATCGTTAGATGCAAAAATTTCAGCTGCAGATTCAGCTGCTTATGTAGCAAAATTACTAATTGGTGGTGGTGAAGGCAACTTTGATATTGTTGATGATGTTTTGGGCGATTTGTCTAAATCGGTTATCAAAGAAGGAAAAGTATATATCGTTAGTCTTGGCGAGTCACAAACACCATTGTATAAAGTAAAAGTTTCAAAGAAAGATGCCGATACTTATACAATTCAGTATGCAAAGAGTAACGAAACAACAGTGAAATCGTTAGACGTTGCTAAAAATGCGGCTTATAACTTTGTATATGCTTCAATTACTACTGATAAAGTAGTATCGGTACAACCCGAAAAAGTAAAATGGGATATAGAATGGACACGTGCTACGTATAAAACAGGTACACTGCCTTATATTTTCTCTGATTTTGTATACATCAATGGTAAAGGTGGCGTTCAGGCTGCCGAAGTGTTGGTATCAACAGTAGCTTATGATAAATATGGAGTAAGCAATGTAGCATCTACTGAATTTTCGAGCGCTATTGATGTAATAGGTAGCAAATGGAGATCGGGTGGAGGCCCTAATGCTTTGCCTGCAGTAAAAACCGACCGCTTTTATGTTGTAAAAGATGCAGCCAATAACGTTTACAAAGTACGGTTTGTATCGATGAGTGGTGGCGATGGCGGCGAGAGAGGCTATCCTGTTGTAGAGTATGCTTTGGTAAAATAAAGCACATAACCATAAATAGTAATAAAAAAGAACTACATCGATTGGCAAACTGATATGATTTCAGTTTGTCAATCTGTATCTGTTAAAAGCTCATATGAATAAAACGAAAATCATTATTATACTTGCCGCGATATTAGTTATTGCAGCAGGATGCATGGCTTGGGCTAAATTGGCTTCGACGACAAAGATCGCCTTAGTCAATTTTCAGCAATTTCAGTCCACCAGTTTTATAAAATCGAATACCGATAAATCTATTAAGTACGAAGATGTATCTCTCGAAGAATTAGATAAGTTGGGAGATTATGACTTTGTACTTGGCTTTGGTATGGGAATGAAGGCTACTGCCGAACAGCGTGCCCAAATACAAGCCGCTGCTGATAAAGGTGTTCCCGTATATATTTATGCAGCTACTAATCCCGAGAATGCAATCTGTAACCTCGATAGCATTCAGAAAGAAAAAGTATCGTCTTATATAGGTAATGGTAACAAAAAGAACTATCAAAGTATGGCGAGATATATTCGTCAGGATATAGATAAGAAGAAGTTTTTTGTCACACCTCCCGATTCGTTGGTCGAAACAGCCGATGATGTTCTGTATCATTTGGATGAGAATATGTCGTTTAATACTGTTGCCGAATATGAAGCTTATCTTAAAAAGCTGAATATTTTTAAAGAAGGTGCTCCCAAAGTAGCTGTTGTAGGAGGTCTGAATGACCCCTTTAGCGGTAACAGGGATAATATTGATAGTATGATTGTTTCGTTTCAGAATGCAGGAACAAACATTTATCCTGTATCATCGGGAATGAAACGATTAGATTTTCTGAAAGAAATAAATCCCGATGCAGTTATCTACTTTGCACATGGTCGATTGGCTATGGGGCAAGCTGATGCTGCCGTGGAATGGTTGAAAGAAAAAAATATTCCTATTTTCTCACCATTAAGCATTTTACAAACTAAAGAGGAGTGGATGAATGATCCGATGGGAATGTTCGGAGGTTTCATGTCGCAAAGTGTAGTAATGCCCGAACTGGATGGAGCTATCTATCCGTATGTGATTAATGCACAGGAAATAGACAAAGATGGAGTATATGTATTTAAAGCTATTCCCGACAGATTGAAAAGTTTTACACAGATTGTAAGCAATTTTATATCGTTGAAGCATAAGAGTAATGCCGATAAGAAAATATCAATTTACTTCTTCAAAGGGGCAGGGCAGGAGACCCTTACAGCTCAGGGATTGGAAACTGTACCATCGCTTTACAATGTATTGAAACGGTTGAAAGCCGAAGGGTATAAAGTAGATAACTTGCCTGCAACCGAAAAAGAATTTGAGAAACTGTTGATGACACAAGGTGAGGTATTGAGTCCTTATGCAGAAGGAGCTTTCGATAATTATCTAACCAATGGTAAACCTGCTTTGATCGAAAAATCTCAATATGAATCGTGGATCAATCAATCACTATCTAAAGAACTGTATGCCGAAGTTGTAAATACATACGGAGAGGCTCCCGGAGCATATATGAGTGTACAAAAGGATAACAAATCGTATCTGGCGGTTGCCCATATTCAATTGGGAAACATTGCTTTACTACCACAGCCAATGGCTGGTTTGGGTAGTGATGTATTTGCTATTGTTCACGGAGCAAAATCGCCTCCCCCTCACACTTATATCGGAGCATATTTGTGGTCTCAGTATGAGTTTAAGGCTGATGCTATGCTGCACTTCGGTACACATGGCAGTTTAGAGTTTACACCTCAAAAACAGGTAGCTTTGAGTAGTAACGACTGGCCTGATCGCTTGGTGGGAACTATTCCTCATTTCTATTACTATACCATTGGTAATGTGGGCGAAAGTATGATGGCGAAACGCCGTTCGTATGCTACAACTATCTCTTATCTGACTCCTGCTTTTATGGAAAGTAACACCCGTTCGCAATTCAAAACTTTACAAGAAAAGATACGTGACTACTATAAAACGGATGAAGCGAGACAGCCTCAGGCTTCGTTGACTGTGAAAAAGATTGCTGTAGAGATGGGCTTGCACCGTGATCTTCGTTTAGATAGTGTATTGACTAAACCCTATTCAACCGAGGATATTGAGAAGATAGAGAATTTTGCCGAAGAAATCTCGAATGAGAAAATGAACGGTCATCTATATACTACGGGTGTGCCTTATAGTCCTGAAAAAATTCTTTCTTCGGTAATGGCTATGAGTGCCGATCCTATTGCTTATAGTTTGGCAGCCCTTGACAGACAGAGAGGTAAGGTAACCGAAGTGCAATTGAAAAACAAAGCCTTCTTTACTCAACATTATTTAGAGCCTGCTAAAACTTTGGTAAGACAAATATTAGGAGGAAAGGCTGTAAACAATGCACTTATTTGCAGTGTGGCAGGGCTTACCGAAAATGATTTGACGGAAGCTAAAACCATCTTGAATCCTCCTAAACGTGGAATGATGGGAGGAGGTTCTTCATCCTCTTCTTCGACTCAAAAACCTGCAGCTATGGGAGGCAAACCAACAGATGCAAAACCGAGCGGAGGGCATCCCGGTTCGATGCCGAAAGATGGAGTTAAGCCTGCTAATATGGGTGCTGATAAACCATCGCATCCTCAAAATGCCGATACTACTAAACAAAGTAAACCTGCTACGGCATCTATGGGTGGAAAAGATAAACCCAAAGCTCCCGAATATACGAAGGAGCAAAAAGACCGTGCCCGTGCAATTTCTGAGATTGAACGTACTATAAATAATATTACTGCCTATAAAACAGGCTTGGAACAAAGCCCCGAATTGGAGATGAAAGCGATTCTTAATGCTTTTGCAGGCGGATATATTGCCCCTTCTTCGGGAGGTGATGCCGTTGCCAATCCTAATGCCGTGCCAACAGGTAGAAACTTGTATGCTATAAATGCTGAGGCTACTCCTACGGAAGTGGCTTGGGATAAAGGAGTAGGGCTTGTAAATGCAACGCTTGATCAGTATAAAAAGGAGCATGGCGAATATCCACGTAAGGTAAGTTATACTTTTTGGAGTAGTGAATTTATAGAAAGCGAAGGCGCTACCATTGCACAAGCTCTTTATATGTTGGGGGTTGAACCTGTGCGTGATGCCTTTGGACGTGTTTCCGATTTGCAATTGATTCCTACCGAAACTTTAGGACGTCCACGTATTGATGTCGTGGTGCAAACTTCGGGTCAGTTCCGTGATTTGGCAGCGTCTCGTTTGTCGTTAATTACACGTGCCGTAGAAATGGCGGCATCTGCTAAAAACGATAGGTATGATAACTTGGTTAGCAAAAGCACGGTTGAAATAGAACGTCAGTTGGTAGAACAAGGTATTTCTCCCAAAGATGCACGTGCCATGTCTACACAACGTGTATTCGGTGGTATCAACGGAATGTACGGAACAGGTATTCAAGGTATGGTAACGAGTGGCGATAAATGGGAAACTGAAAAAGAAATTGCCGATACTTATATCAATAATATGGGTGCTGTGTATGGTGGTGAAAAAGAGTGGGGCGAATTCAAAGCCGGCTTGCTTCGTGCCGTACTCCACAATACAGATGTCATTGTACAGCCTCGTCAGAATAATACTTGGGGAGCATTGAGCTTAGATCACGTGTACGAATTTATGGGAGGTATGAATCTTGCCGTTCGTGATGTGACCGGAAAAGATCCTGATGCTTATTTTGCCGATTACCGTAATCGCAACAATGTGAAGATGCAGGACTTGAAAGAAGCTATCGGAGTTGAGGCTCGTTCGACCATTTTCAATCCCGAATACGTAAAAGAGGTAATGAAAGGCGGTTCGTCGAGTGCATCCCAAATAACTGAAGTGGTAACTAATACTTACGGATGGAATGTGATGAAACCCAACGTAATTGACAACGAAATGTGGGATCAGATTTATGACGTATATGTAAAAGACAAAATGAATCTGGGTACACAGGAATTTTTCAAGAAAGAAAATCCTGCCGCTTTACAGGAAATTACTGCTGTAATGATGGAAACTGCCCGTAAAGGAATGTGGAAAGCTACCGATCAGCAATTGAATGATGTAGCTAAACTGCATACCGATTTGGTAAAAGAATTTGGTTCTACAGGTTCAGGCTTCTCTGGTAGTAATGGTAAGCTACAGGACTTTATATCGAAAAAAGTTTCGGCTGACGATGCTAAGGTTTACAATCAGCAATTGCAGAATATGAAAACTGCCAATGCTTCGTCGGATGCTGCTAAAAACGGTATGGTTCTTAAGAAAGATCAGGTAGCAGGACAAGTTGAGAAAGGCGAGAAGAATTCACTTAACGGTATTATAATCGTAGGTGTGGTACTTGTTGTATTTGTTATACTTCTGATCGTTCTGAAAAAGAAAAGAAAAAGTAGTAAATAAATAACAGAAGGGTAGGGAGCCTTACTATTGTGGATAAGGCTTCCACTCTTTCTAAATCTATAATATGGAACTAATCATTCAGATATTGATGCTGTTTATTGTTATAAACTGCATACTGAAACTGAGCTTCTGGAAGCCTTGGCAGGCTGCTTTGTTTGGATTGGTGTGTGCTGTATTTATTATTGGAACGTATCAGTATGCCATTCAACAATCAAAAACACAGATCAACGACTATCTTCAAAATACAAAAGCTTTGCAGGATGCGGCAGTATTGGTAACCATAGAGTCGGCCATCTGCTTTGCTTTTTGCTTTGTAGCACTTCGGGAAATATTCGGTAAAACAATAAAGCGATGGGTTCGCCCTTTATATTGGTATCCCAGTTTGCTCATTTTCCCAGTTTTGTTCTATTTGCTTACTCAAACCATATTTAGTATGACGGGAACTGATTTTGCTACCATAGCCTATGTTCTGGCTGCTATTGTAGTGGTTGCATTCCCTTTATTCAGTTATGGAATCCGATATCTTGTGCCCGAGAAAGAATTACGTCTTGAGGTACATTTTCTGGTAAGTCTATTTGTTTGCATACTTGGTTTATTGACTACTGTCAATGGTAATGTAACCTATGCAGCATCCGAAGAACCGATCAACTTTATAGCCTTATTCTCATCAATAGGATTGTTTGCGATAGCTTTTGTTCTGGGATTTTTCTGGAATAAAATAAAGTGGATTATCAGGCAGAAAAAAGAGAATAAACAAAAACAATAAAACAAGGTCAGCGACTTTAATCATATAAATCAACAAAATAAAAATACTTTAAATGGAAGCAATTTCTAAAGTCCTCTTTTGGGTAGCCAACAGTTTGTTAATTCCCGATATTATTCTTTTGTTATGCCTTTTTGCCCGTTCATTATTACTGATTGGCAGTTTCTACAATCAGTTTATGACTAAACGGAAGGTTGACAAAGAGATGGACGATAAGATCAAGAATTTATCTTCTTCAAATATCGAAGACTTAAAAGCTGCATTACCCGAGAAAGACAATTCGTTATATATAAAATATTTGCGTGATTTACTTACAACACCTCCCAGTGAAGCGTATTCGGATTATTTGATTTCGAGTTTCGAGAACGAAGCCGAAAAAGATACTTCACTTTCGAAACTCTTGGCAAAGATGGGGCCTGTACTTGGATTGATCGGTACACTAATTGCCATGAGTCCAGCATTGGTAGGATTGTCAACAGGCGATATTGCAGGTATGGCTTATAATATGCAGGTGGTATTTGCTACTACCGTGGTAGGTCTTGTAGTAAGTGCTGTAGGTTTGGTAACTTTGCAGTTTAAGCAACGATGGTATGCCAAAGATGTGAACAATTTGGATTATGTATCGAGAATACTAACCGAAAAGGCTTAATGATTATGAGAAAACGTCAAAGAAGAACCAGTAAGTTTTCGAAAGAAGAGGACACCGATCCGTTGAGTGTGATCGTAAACCTTTTCGATGTGGCAATGGTATTTGCCGTAGCTCTTATGGTAGCTATGGTGATGCACATGAATATGACTGAAGTTTTTACTCAGGAAGATTATACGATTGTAAAAAATCCGGGAAAAGATAATATGGAAATTATTACCAAAGAGGGTAATAAGATTAATAAATACACACCTTCAGAAGAACAAAGTTCGGGCTCTAAAGGTAAAAAGGTAGGTATTGCCTATGAATTGGAGAATGGAGAGATCATTTATGTGCCTGAATAATCAGCATTATGATAAGATTCAGATAGAATCAAAAAAGGAGAACAATATTGTTCTCCTTTTTTGATATATAGAAATAAAAGTATAAAGGCTTTTATTATATAATAGCTTGTAGGTATTTAGCCATTTCTGTTTGCACTTTCTTTGCTTCTATAGATGCTGTACTAGCAAAGCTCTCGCTACTGTCAGCATAAATAATGGCACGAGATGAGTTTACTAATAAACCGCACTCTTTATTCATCCCATACCTTACCACTTCTTCTAAAGAACCGCCTTGTGCACCTATTCCCGGAACAAGTAAAAAGTGATTAGGAGCATATTTACGTATATCAGCAAACATCGAACCTTGAGTTGCACCTACTACGTACATTAATTGCTCGTCGGTACCCCATTCCTGAGATTTTTTTAAAACCTTTTCAAAAAGCTTTTCTCCATTAGCATCTTCTACTAATTGAAAATCTTGTGATCCTTTATTAGATGTTAGAGCAAGAAGTATTACCCATTTTTTAGGATAGTTTAAAAAAGGGCTTACACTATCTTCACCCATATAAGGAGCAACAGTTATAGCAGTCGCTTTGAGATGTTCGAAAGCCGATTTAGCATACATCTCAGATGTATTACCAATGTCTCCACGTTTAGCATCCAGAATAATAAATTGATCGGGATATTTAGTGCGGATATATTCAATTGTTTTTTCTAATGCCCAAAGTCCTTTTGTGCCAAGACTTTCATAAAAAGCTGTATTGGGTTTGTATGCTACGCAATAACGAGCAGTTGCATCTACGATTGCTTTATTAAAAGCATATATTGGATCTTCTTCTTCAAGTAAGTGATCGGGTATCTTTTTTAAGTCAGTGTCAAGTCCTACACAAAGAAAAGATTGCTTTCTCTTTATATTTTCGAAAAGTTCTTGTTTTGTCATGAGTATTTGTCTGTTTTTATAATTCGCTTTCTTTTAATCGCTCCGCATTCTCAGCAATTATAAGTTGATCTATGATCTGTTGGATATCACCATCCATAATTGCAGAAAGATTATATAGTGTTAAGTTTATTCTATGATCTGTAACACGACCTTGTGGATAGTTGTAGGTTCTGATTTTAGCAGAACGGTCACCAGTAGAAACCATTGTTTTTCTTTTGGAAGCTACCTCATCCATATATTTTTGGTATTCCATATTATAGATACGAGAACGTAACTCAACTAATGCTTTAGCTCTGTTTTTTAGTTGAGATTTTTCATCCTGACATTGTACTGTTACTCCTGTTGGAATGTGTACCATTCGTACTGCCGAATAGGTTGTATTTACTGATTGCCCTCCATTTCCTGAGGCACAAAAAGTATCTACACGTATGTCTGATTCTTTTATTTCGACATCAAATTCTTCAGCTTCGGGTAATACTGCAACTGTTGAGGCTGAGGTATGTACACGACCTTGTGTTTCTGTTGCAGGAACACGTTGTACACGATGTACACCTGATTCATACTTGAGAATACCATATACACCATCGCCCGAAACTGTAAATATTATTTCTTTAAAACCACCTGAAGTACCCTCAGTACAGCTAGTAACTTCGGTTTTCCATCCTTTATTTTCGCAGTATTTTTGATACATTCTGTATAGGTCTCCTGCAAAAATAGCAGCTTCGTCTCCTCCTGTACCTCCACGAATTTCAACTATTGCATCTTTATTGTCTTGTGGGTCAGCCGGAACTAATAATATTTTGATTTCTTCTTCTAATATAGGTAGTCTGGTATTGCTTAGTTCTAGCTCTTCCTTAGCCATTTCTCTAAGTTCACTATCTGATTCTTTATCAAGTATATTTCTAGCTTCTGAAATGCTGGTTAGTACTTGTACGTATTCTTTTCTCGCATTAGCAATTTTTTCAAGGTCACGATATTCTTTATTCAACTTTACATAACGTTTCATATCGGATATAACATTTGGGTCGGTAATTAATTTACCGATTTCCTCGAAACGTATAACTAAAGCATCTAATTTATCTAGTAATGAATGTTGACTCATGTTCAGTTTTTAATTTGCAGGTGCAAAGATAAGAAAAAGCACTTTATTTCGGGAGGCTTTTTATACTTCTCTGAAATTCGATTAGTTATATAATGTTTATTAATGCTTTATGAGATAATTTGATGAATGAAAGGTATCAGCAGAGCAGTCATTACTCCCATTAGCCCGATAGCTAGTCCACTTATAGCACCTTCTATAACTCCCATTTCCATGGCTTTAACGGTACCGACACTATGTGCTGATGCTCCCATTGCTAATCCTTTGGCAATGCTACTCTTTATTCCTAGAATTCGAAGAACAAACGGTCCTATTATACCTCCGAATATACCACAAAATAAAACGATTACAGCTGTAAGAGAAGGGATACCTCCTGATTGTGCTGAAATATTCATAGCTATGGCTGTTGTTACTGATTTGGGTTCGAGGGTCATAATCAGAGCATCATCCGCTCCTGTTATTTTAGCAAGAAGGATAACGCTAACAATTCCGGTTACACTACCAACAAAGATGGATGTGAGTATTGATACTACGTTTCCTTTCAGATACGACATTTGCTGATAAAGGATGTATCCTAAAGCAACAACTGACGGTCCTAGTAAGAAACTAACGAATTGGCCTCCTCGCTGAAATGTATCGTAATCCATTTTTGTGACATTCAAAAATAGAATAATGATTGCTATTGATATAATTAGTGGGTGAAGAATTGCTACTCTCGTTTTTTTGAAAACCCATTGACCAAATAAATAGCTACCAAAGATAAGAACAAGAATAAACTCAGGACTTTCTATTAATAATTTCATTTTGATCTTCCTTTTTCCATTTGCTGTTGTACAATACCAACTACGGCGATAACTAAAATAGTACTAATGGAGCAAGTTATAATAATAGATGCCCAAAACTTACTTAATACCCCAAAAGAGGTCATCAATCCGGCTCCGGAAGGGATGAAGAAAATGGCCATATTCTTAGTAATGGCATTTGCTGTAGAATCGACACTGTCAGGATTTATAACCTTGAGATAGAGAGCCAAAAATAATAACATCATTCCTATTATACTTCCGGGAATGAATCCTTTAATAAGGTAACTCACACATTCTCCTATAAAATAAAATAAGAGAATGATGAAAATTCCTTTAACCATTTTCATATTACTTATACCTAAATATTAACACTGCAAAGGTAGAATAAATTAGTCAGACCAACCTTTTTATTAGTATAAATTTCAAGATAAAGTATCCTTATGTATATCAGAAAGTATTTTATAAAAAGAGCCTGCAATCATTTAATGATCGCAGGCTCTAAAGAGGATATTTCGTTATTAGTTATATATCTTCAAACACTTCTAATGAAAAATTTTCGCCATCGAAAACAGCATAAGAAAAGAAACTGATCCAATCTCCTAAAATAGAGATTCGTGCTGTTGGTGATAACATTAAATCAAGCATAATGTGTCGATGTCCAAATATGAAAAAATTAATATTTGGAGTCTCTTTTAATTGCCTTTTTGCAAATAGAACAAGATGCTCTTTATCTTCTCCGAGATAAGGAATTTCTCCACCTGTAGCTCTACTATGGTTAGACCATGTGTGAGCTATTGCCATTGCCCAACGAGGGTGTAAGCAGGCAAAGGCTTTCTGACATAGTTTATTATGAAATGCCCAACGTATAAGCTTAAACGATTTAGAATCGTCACCTAATCCATCTCCATGAGCTAGAAAGAATTTTTTGTTGTATATATCTTGTACCAATGGTTCGAGATGTACTATCATCCCACATTCTTTCTGCAAATAATCGGTAACCCAAACGTCGTGATTACCTATAAAGAAGTGCACTTCGATACCTGCATCAGTCAATTCACCTATTTTTCCTAAGACTCTGGTAAATCCTCTGGGTACAACGTATTTATATTCAAACCAAAAATCGAATATGTCGCCTAAAAGATAGATCGTTTTAGCATCTTTCTTTACCATATCAAACCATCGGCAAAGTTTTCTCTCTATATCGTGATTCGGGCAATTATCATTTGATTGCTTCTTTACTCTATTAGGAAGGCTCAGAGTACTACTATTGTCTATAACTTTATTATGAGAAGCTGAGCCTAGATGTACATCCGAAAGGAAATATATTTTATTCTTTTCAGCCATATTCTTATAGAAATCCCAACTCTAATTTAGCTTCTTCGCTTAGCATATCTTTATTCCATTCTGGTTCAAAAGTAAGATTTACAATTACATTCTTTGCAGCAGGTATAGATTCTAGCTTAAGGCGTACATCTTCCAATATAAAATCTGCAGCAGGACAGTTTGGTGCAGTCAATGTCATTGTTATTGTAACATTTTGTTCTTCATCAACATCTACTTTATAGATAAGACCAAGATCATAAATGTTTACAGGAATTTCAGGATCATATACCGTTTTAAGCATGCGTACGATATCTTCTTCCAATTTTAATATATTATTTTCCATGTTTGAAATTTTTGTTGTGAGTAATTTTAGCTGACAAAATTAAGGAATAAATAGTTTGGTTTGTATTATTACTGATAAAGAAATTCAATGAGCATATAGTAAATCGACTATTTATACTATAAAAGCATGTTATCCCGATAGCTATAATAGTCATCGTCACAAATGATTACATGATCCATGAGGTAGATATCTAGTAAGTTACAAGCATCTTTTAATTTCTTTGTAACAATATTATCTTCTTCGCTAGGTTTAGTACTTCCCGAAGGATGATTGTGTACCAATACAATATTGGTTGCTAAGTTCTCAATTGCTTCCTTAATAATAAGTCGAATGTCTATAACTGTCCCTGTTATTCCTCCTTTACTAGCTAATATTTTCTTAAGAACCTTATTGGAGCTATTCATCAATAGTACCCAACTTTCTTCATGCCTAAGATCTCCTAGAATAGGTTGAAATATATTGTAAACATCTTTGCTCAAGAGTATGCGTTGTTGCTTTTCAGAGTCCGAAAGTTTTCGTCTTTTACCAAGCTCTAATGCTGCAATTATAGTTATAGCTTTGGCTTCGCCTATTCCATTGAAATTCAGGATCAAATCATTGATGCTAAGCTTTCCTAATGAATTCAGATTGTTCTTCACAAAGAATAATATTCGTTGCGAAAGTTCTACAGCAGTTTCATTTTTATTGCCAGATCCAATTAAAATAGCGAGTAACTCGGCATCGGACAATGCTGAAATACCTTTTAGTAGTAACTTTTCGCGAGGGCGATCTTCCTCTGCCCACTCAGTAATTGTTAGTTTTACTTTCGATTGATCCATAATTTTATAAAGATAAAAAATCGTGTCTAGGAAACTACCCTAAACACGATTTATTCTAAAAGATAGATCTTTTATTATTTTACTCTTTCAACGTATGAACCGTCACGAGTATTTATCTTGATTTTTTCACCTTCATTGATAAAAAGAGGAACACGTACTTCTGCTCCTGTTTCTACTGTTGCAGGTTTTAAAGTATTTGTTGCTGTATCGCCTTTCAATCCAGGTTCAGTGTATGTGATTTGAAGAATTACATTTTGAGGCAATTCTGCTGTCAAAATAGTTTCAGTTTCCGCATGTACTTGCACTTCAATAACATCACCTTCTTTAAGGAAAGCAACACCTTCTATTTGATTTGCAGGAAGAGATACTTGTTCGAAAGTTTCATTATTCATGAAATTGTAACCCATGTCATCTTTGTATAGGTATTGATAGTCACGTCTTTCGATACGAACTTCATCAAGTTTAATACCTGCATTAAATGTTCTTTCAAGAATACGCCCAGTAGTAACACTTCTCATCTTTGTTCTTACAAAGGCTGCTCCTTTACCCGGTTTTACATGAAGAAATTCTATAATTACGTAATATTGACCATCAATATCAATACACATGCCATTTCTAATATCTGCAGTAGTTGCCATAAAATATATTTTGTTTATTGTATAAATTACTCGATTCTATCTTATGGAATAGATCGTAAAGTAATATTTTAGATGTATTGCTATAGCTTATAATTATTACTATATCTGATTATTAGACTTTCTAAAATAATAAAAAGGTTTACAATCCTAACTCTCCATAAGACCGCAAAGATAGGAAAATTATATAAAGTTTATAATAGTTTTTTTGCTTAAAAACGTATTCACTTCATTGTACTTCAAATTGTATAATTGAATGAATCTTCAAAATCCTGAGTAGTTCTTATTCTTACCTCAGAGTTATGAAAGACAAGGGAGTAAGGAACAACACTTCTTGTAAGCCATACGTTTCCTCCAATTGTAGAATCGTGACCTACAACTGTTGTACCTCCTAAAATTGTAGCACCGGCGTATATAACTACATTATCTTCAATAGTTGGATGTCTTTTTTTGTCTTTTAATTCTTTGGTGACAAATAACGCTCCTAGGGTTACTCCTTGATATATTTTTACATTGTTACCTATAATGGTTGTTTCTCCGATAACGATTCCTGTTCCATGATCTATAAAGAACATATCACCTATTTGTGCTCCCGGATGTATATCTATTCCTACTGATGCGTGGGCGTATTCTGAGAATAATCTAGGGATAATAGGTACATTCATTTTATATAGAATGTGTGAAATACGATGGACTGTAAGGGCAAAGAAACCGGGATATGCTATGATAATTTCTTCTATACTACGAGCTGCCGGATCATTTTGTAAATAGCACTTCGCTTCATTATATAATTTACTTCTCAGGTCAGGTAATTCTGCAACAAATAAATCTAGTACTTTTTCGGCTTCTTTTTTATTGATTAAGTTCGAGATGTTTTCTAATAATACAGAATATACAAAATTGAGATTATCAGAAGTTGATGTGCAATTCTCGTCACAAATAGGGAATAGCAATTGATGAAAAATAGTATGTAGAGCAGCTTCTAAATCAATCTTATTTATTGGAAGAGTATTGGATTTAGAATTCAATAATTCTGATATTTTATTTAAATCTGTCATTTTCTTGTTTATAAAAATATTTTAAGAACTCTATTGAGTCTAACTATAATGTAGGCTAAAGGTAATGTTGTAATTGTAATAAATAAGAAGAACATAACTGGCGAATCTATATATGCATTTATTTTAAGATCAAGACTGGCTAGTATTAGCATGGGGTGTATGAAAAAAATTGCAATTGACATATCCGCAACTGTATTATGCTTAGGATAAGGTCCCATTTTTCCATTTTTAAGTATATAAATGAAAACCGCAGGACATAAGAATAACGGAACTATGTATAAGTTATTCGTCACCTGCTGCTCCATATATATGTATGCTTCTATCATTAAAGCAATACTTCCTAAGATAAGAATATAAGGTATGAACTTCTTAATTTTTGGATAGGTTACATATTTGATTAAATGCCCGATAGTAACAAAAGGAAATGCCCAAAATAGAAAATTTCTGTATTTCATAATTTCAAATGCAGAATAAGGGTCTCTCTTTTGTATAAGGTAACCGATAAAAAATAAGATAATGGCTAATATTATGAGTCCTTTCTTATTTACTTTTATTCTATTTAGGAAATAAAGCATTATTACGGCTCCAATGAGAGAAACTAAATACCACAAGTGAAAAAATCCGTTAGTAACTGTTATTATTAGAGATTTAATATCATTTTTAAAATAGGGGTAATACCAAGGGATATATAACAATGTCCAAACAATATATAATATTACTAATTTAGTCAGATATTTACCTGTTTTTTCTCGGCTGGTTATATTAAGATAGTACCCATTTATTATAAAAAAAAGAGGTACTCCTATTTTAGTTAAGCCATATGATATTTCCCAGCCAACGATGTATCCAATATTGTCAAGTATACTGCCGTTTTGAGGAGCATAGATGCTAACAAAAGGGCAATGTATCATGATAATTAAGATACTTAATCCTATTTTGAAGTAATCAAGAGTGATATTCCTCTTATTTATAGTACTATTCTCCAAAATAATCCTTTTTATCTCTTTTTCGATTGTACAACTTTTTACTTTTATGTACTTTGGTTATAGCTGTAAAACCTACATTGGTTTCTAATTGAGTTTCTCGATCTGCTTTTTTTACAGCCTTTATGTAATCCTGAATAGTTATTTTTCCTCTCTCTTGATTTTTCTTCTTTTTCATTTAAAATCACGTTAAATATTTAATGCGGTGATTTATACGATAACAATCTATACGTATTATGTTTACCAACGGAATGAAAGGTCTGAGACCTTAGGGTTTTCTTGTTTGTCCGCTACCTTCAATAATCCATTTATAGCTACAAAGTTCTTGTAGAGCCATAGGGCCTCGAGCGTGCATCTTTTGTGTGCTGATTCCTATTTCTGCTCCAAGTCCGAATTGAGAACCGTCAGTAAATGCTGTGGAAGCATTTACGTATACACATGCTGCATCGATGAGAGACTCGAATAGAATGGTTGCCGACTCATCTTCGGTTATAATGGCTTCGCTGTGTTTTGATCCATATTTTGAAATGTGATCAATAGCATCATGGATATTATTTACTGTTTTAACAGCCATCTTATAGTCTAGAAATTCAGTTCCAAAACTATCAGTGGATGCCTCTTTTAATAATTTGGATGGGTAATGATCATGTAAACTTTCATATGCTAATTTGTCGGCATAAATTACAACATGATCATTCTTTAGATTTTCACAGATGTATGGTAGATCATTCAACCTATCTCTATCGATAACAAGGCAATCAAGAGTGTTACATACGCTTACTCGTCTTATTTTTGCATTATGTACTATTTGTTGAGCAATGTCTTTATTTCCTGTTGTGTGGAAATAGGTATGGCATACTCCTGCACCAGTTTCTATAAAGGGGATACGTGCATTATCTCTCACATAGTTAATAAGAGAACTACCTCCTCTTGGTATAATAAGGTCTACATATTCTCTTGCACTTAAGAGCTCGTCAATAACTTCTCTATCATTAGGTAAGAGTGTGCATATATTGGGATTTGCATCGTAATCATCGAGAACGCCTCTTATTATTTCGACTATGGCTCGATTTGAAAAGGTGGCATCGGAACCTCCTTTTAATAGACATACATTTCCGGATTTGAAACATAGAGAGAATACGTCAAAGCAAACATTTGGGCGAGCTTCAAATATAACTCCTATCACTCCGAATGGAACTGCTTTTTTAGTTAAGTGTAAACCATTATCAAGTGTTTTCTTATCAAGAATTCTACCAATAGGAGAGGGGAGGTTAATTATATTTCGAATATCAGAAACAATTCCCATAATACGTTCTTCGGTGAGTTTTAATCTATCGTATTTAGGATTATCTTTATCCATTCTTTGCAGATCCTTTAGGTTCTCTGAAAGAATATAATGTATTTTTGCTTCAGTTTCCTTTGCAATAGCTTCCAGTAAAGAATTGATTTGTTCATCCTTTAAAAGAAGTAAATTTCGTCCTGCTGTTTTGGCTGCTTCAAACAGCTGTTTCGTGTCGTCCATTTTGTTTATGATTTATCAATATATAAGTAGTCGTAATGTATAATTGGTTTTTCATTACTCTTGCCTATAAGTTTTTCTACGGTTTTACTATCAAAAGCAATACGACCAACTCCGATTTGCTTTTTCTTATTATCAATAATTTTTACTATATCGTCCACTTCAAAGTCTCCCTCTATTTTTACTATACCAACAGGTAGTAGGCTAACAGCTTTTTCACTGATGAGAGCTTCTTTTGCACCGTCGTTGATATGTACTTCGCCTTTGGCAAAGCTTTCTGAATGTGCAATCCATTTCTTAACATTAGAAACTGCCTTTTTAGAAGGTTTGAATCGTGTACATATAGTTTTAGGATCAGAAATGAGATTCAATAATATATCATCTTTCTTTCCGTTAGCTATTATTACTTCTATGCCTTCTTCAGCTATCTTTCGGGCAATATTGTATTTAGTTTGCATTCCTCCACGTCCCGATGTCGATTTAGAGGTTTGTATAAACTCTTCTATCTGATCTTTCTTAGGATCTATTTCAGCAATTACGCTCGCTTTAGGGTCAACAGGGTTGCCATTATATATACCATCAATATTGCTTAATATAATTAATGTTTGACAATTCATCATCGTTGCAACTAAACCTGATAATTCGTCGTTGTCTGTGAACATTAATTCGTTGACCGAAATGGTATCATTTTCATTAACAATGGGTGTTACTCCATTTTGAAGCATAACAGTCATGCAATTACGTTGATTGAGGTAATGTCGACGAGTTGCAAAATCTTCTTTGGTTGCTAATATCTGACCACAAACAATATTATAGTTATCAAAAAGTGTAAAGTATTGATTGATAAGCTTTACCTGACCTATTGCCGAGTATAATTGTCGGGCAGAAACTACGTCTAATTTAGACTTTGGACTAATTGTTGATTTACCTGATGCCACGGCACCTGAAGAAACAAGAATAATTTCAATCCCCGATTTACGTAATGCGGCAATCTGATCAACTAATGCAGACATTCGGGTAACATCTAATGTGCCATCCTTTCTGGTAAGTACATTACTACCTATTTTTATAACTATTCGGTTCTTTTTTGAATTTTCCTTTTTCATTTTATATAAAATAACTACAATCTTATTTATCAAGATCTTATCAGGTGATATATACTTGGTGGTTTATTAAACTATTCCAAGAGATAAATAAGTTTGTGACCTCACAAAGTTAATAAAATCTCGAATCAAAAAAATACCTGCCTATTGTAATATAGGCAGGTATCTATAAAGAGTTTTCTTATTTTTCTTTCATCTTTATCTTTTTCGTATTTCCGCCCGTTTTATTTTACCACTAATTGTCTTGGGGAGTTCTTCCACAAATTCTATAATTCGCGGATATTTATAGGGGGCAGTAACTTTTTTTACATGGTCTTGTATTTCTTTTATAAGAGCTTCTCCAGCTTTAGCTTTGTAATCGGATGCTAAAACAATAGTTGCTTTTATTATCTGACCTCGTATTTCGTCAGGTACACCTGTTATAGCACATTCTACAACGGCAGGATGGGTCATTAGAGCACTTTCTACTTCGAATGGTCCGATTCTGTAACCAGAGCTTTTAATAACATCATCGAGGCGACCTATAAACCAAAAATAACCATCTTCGTCTCTCCAGGCTACATCACCTGTGTGGTATACATTATCATAATATACCTGATTGGTAAGAGCTTCGTCTCTATAGTATCCCATAAATAACCCAAGAGGTTTTATCCCATTATTTGTTTTTATGACTACCTCGCCAGATTCTCCTTCTTCAGCAGAACGTCCTTCAGCAGTGATAAGATCAATATCGTAAGCAGGATTAGAAACACCCATTGCTCCGGGTTTAGGTTCTAACCAAGGGAAGGTTATAATGGTAGGAGTAGTTTCTGTTTGTCCGAATGCCTCCATCATTTTGATTCCAGTAGCCTTATAGAATGCCTCAAATACCGATGCATTGAGGGCTTCTCCGGCTGTTGTGCAATACTTAAGAGACGATAAATCGTATTTGCTGATATCGTCACGAATCATAAATCGATAAACTGTGGGAGGTGCACAAAATGATGTGATTTTATATTTTTCGATCAATTCAAGCATTTTAGCTGATGTGAATTTTTCGTGATCGTAAGCTACTACTGTTGCCCCAACAATCCATTGTCCGTATAGCTTTCCCCATACTGCTTTTGCCCAACCTGTATCAGATACAGTTAAGTGTACACTGTCTTCCGTGAGGTTATGCCAATATTTTGCTGTAACGATATGTCCCAATGGATAGGTGAAATTGTGGATTACCATCTTTGGTTCACCTGTAGTTCCTGAAGTAAAATAAAGTATCGAAATATCTTCGTTGTTATTTACATGTTCAGGACGAGCGAATGGTTTTGCATTATCTAATCCTTTATAGAAATTTTTCCAACCATCGGGTGTATTATCTCCCCATGTAATAAGATGTTTTATGGTAGGAGATTGTGATAATGCTTCATCTACATGTTTGCGGATAAGATCGTCATCTGTTGTTACAATAGCTTTTATATCAGCTGCATTGTTTCTGTAAATAATATCTTTTGGAGTTAACAAATGTGTAGCAGGAATTGCTACAGCTCCTATTTTATGTAGTCCGACAATAGCAAACCAAAACTCGTAACGTCGTTTTAGTATTAACATCACTTTATCTCCTTTGCCAATACCTAGTGATTGGAAGAATGATGCAGCCTTGTCGCTCTGTTCTTTTATATCTTGAAATGTAAAGTCTATATGTTCTCCTTCTTCATTAGACCAGCAAAGTGCAATCTTAGAAGGTTTTGTTTTTGCCCATTCATCTACAATGTCATAGGCAAAGTTAAAGTTGTCGGGAATATTTACGTGAAAATTATTTTTGAAATCCTCGGTAGATGTAAATTCTATTTGTTTTAAAAATTTCTCTAGCATAGTTTCTTTAAATTAGGGTCTTAGACCTATTTGTTGAAAGTAATTTGAAAATACTTAATTGTTGTCTTACTTTAGTAAAAAAAACTACAATTACAGTTTTTATTTACCAAAGCAATAAAAAAGTGTAATACCTTAAACTATTACTGCTAAAAATTTGACAGGCTTACCATCTAAAGCTTTCATCCCATGAGGTAAGCTGGGGTCGAAGTAGAGGCTGTCGCCTTTTTCTAGAATAAGATCTTTTCCATTGATCTGGAGTAAGAGTCTACCTTTAAATACAAGGTTAAATTCTTGTCCGGAGTGTTTACTCAGGTGGATTGGTGTATCATCAGCTTTTGGTTCTACTGTAACTATAAAAATATCAGCCTTTCTGTTTGCGAACCCTGTTGCTAAAGCCTGATATTGATATTCTTCAACACGTTTGATTGCTAACCCTTTTTCTTTTCGTGTAATAGCATAGCTATTCATACGAGGTTCTTCATCAAACATGAGAGTTGTAATGTCTACATTGTACTGTGTGGCAATTTTTTTGAGTAGGCTGATAGAAAAATCTTTTTTCCCTGCTTCGTACTCGATATAGTCTTCGAGCGGAATGTCACATGATGCTGCAAACTCAGCTTTTGTAAGCTCTAACGCATCACGTAAACCTTTAAGTCGCAGCCCAATTTGTTTTAATTCGTCATTCATCAGAATATATATGTTTAATGGTGATTATGTAAGTAATCTAAAATATAAACGTTATTCTTTAAAATCTAAAAAGCCATTATTTTATTGAAATAATTTGAAAGCTTTATAGCTTAATGCTCCCAAAGTTAGTGAAAAGTTTTCTACACCTGTAAAAAAGTGAAGACTATTATCTGTCCTAATTAGGGCAGTCGTCTAGCGCAAAATTTATATATTTGCATCCAAATGAATTATGTGCTAATCGTATGAGTAAACATAAAAACCTTATATTTTATATATCAGTTATAGGTGTATTATCTGTTATAATCTATTTTGTATTGTCTTTAGGTCAGAATCAATTACAACCCTCATTGGATGGGAATGAGATTGTTAGTCAACATTCGGCATGGACCAATTTTTCTACATCCGTTATTCAAGAAGCAACGGGTTCTACGGCTTTATTAATTCTACAAATAATTGTTATTCTCTGTTTTGTACGTCTGTTTGGTTGGGTTTGTCAAAAGATTGGACAACCAACTGTTATTGGCGAGATTATAGCAGGTATTGTACTAGGTCCATCTCTTTTAGGAGCATTCTTTCCTGAAATGTCGGAGCTTATCTTTCCTGAGTCATCTATAGGTAGTATAAAGCTTCTTAGTGAAATAGGTTTGATTCTCTTTATGTTTATTGTAGGGATGGAATTAGATCTAAAGGTGTTGAAAAATAGAGCTAATGATGCCGTACTGATAAGTCATACCTGTATTGCTATTTTATTTACATTAGGTATTATATTCTCGTATTTTATTTATCCTTACTTTTCTCACCCCAATGGGCATTTTGTGTCCTTTGCCTTATTTATGGGAATAGCAATGAGTATAACGGCTTTCCCCGTATTGGCAAGGATTGTGCATGAGAGAGGGTTAAATAAGACTCCTCTGGGTGCTATGGTGATAACTTGTGCTGCGGTTGATGATATTACGGCTTGGTGTCTTTTAGCGGCAGTTATAGCTATCGCAAAGGCGGGTACTTTTGTAAGTTCTTTATATGTGATCTTTTTTGCAGTGGTATATGTTATTTTGATGTTCAAATTGGTACGTCCTTTCTTACAGAGAGTTGCCGATCTGCAAACATCAAAAAATATTATAAGTAAGTCAATTATAGGTATCTTCTTTTTAGTATTATTTCTATCTTCTTATCTAACCAGTATAATTGGTATTCACCCCTTGTTTGGTGCTTTCTTAGCAGGAGTTATAATGCCTCCTAACATCAATTTTAGAAAACTATTTATAGATAAGATTGAGGATATTTCATTGGTGATACTCCTTCCTTTATTCTTTGTATATACGGGTTTGAATACACGGATAGGCTTGTTGAATGACGGCTATCTTTGGATGATCTGCGGAATAATTATTTTAATTGCAACAACAGGTAAACTTGTGGGAGGAGCTTTAGTATCGAGGTTCATAGGTTTTGATTGGAAATCGAGCATGACCATAGGGGCATTGATGAACACCAGAGGGTTAATGGAGCTTGTGGTACTTAATATAGGTTATGATCTGGGGATTCTTACGCCCGAAGTATTTGCAATGATGGTTGTAATGGCTCTAGTTACAACTTTTATGACAAGCCCCCTGCTTGATCTTATTGACAGAATCTTTAAAAATAGAGTTCCGGCAAATATCACAGAACGCAAAGTATATAAAATATTAGCTCCATTTAAAAATATTGAGCTAGGGGAAAAGCTGCTACTGATAGCTAATTCTTTTGTGAAGAAGAGTCAAAACTATTCAGAGATCAATATGGTACACTTTACCCCTGGTAATAATCTGTATCAGTATAGTATAGAGGACGAAGAGCGTGACACTTTTGAGCCTATTCTAGAAAAGGCTCGAGAATTGGGTCAGCCAGTTAATACAATGTTTGAAGTAGCCTCCGAACCTTTTGCCAAAATAGTAAAACTATCTAATGATGGCGATTATGATCTTTTGTTGATTGGTGCACATTATTCTATATATCAAGGAAATCTATTAGGTCAGTTTTTAGGTCTCTCTACTAAATTATTACGTTTTCCTGCTCATTTATTTTCGTTCTTAAAGAAAAATAAGAGGGTGACGAATCGCGATGTCTTATCGTTGGGTGATGGAACACATTCTGTCTTGAAAAATAGTAATTTGTCGGTTGGCATATTTATTGATAGAGGTTTAACAGAGATCAAAAATGTTATAGTTCCCATTCTTGATGAAGACGACATCTTCGTTGGAGATTTTATGGAACGCCTTACTCAGAATTCATATGTTCGTATAACCCTTTGGGATGCAATTGGTTTGATGGATAATTCTATTGAATTTGTAAAGAGTGTTAGAGGTATTAAGGCGGTTAATCCTTACTTGTTTCAATTGTGGAACAATAACATTCCGATAGATGTTGATATTTTTAAGAAGCACGATTTATTGATGGTGAGCTTAAAGAGTTGGAAAAACCTAAGAGAGAGATATCCCTCATGGGAAAAAGATGTTCCATCTACTTTAATATTAAACGATTGATATAAGTGCCTAGTTTATCACTAATAATGCTGAATCGAAATTATGGATTATAAAAATGCACTTACATATAAGAAAGAGGTATTTGAGAAACTGTCAAAAAGGCAGTTGAAAGATGCTTTTGAACTATTGACAAAGTTGGTAGTAAATACTCAAGATTGGCATGCCTCGGAGAAACTAAGTGAGTTAGAAACCAATTACAAATACATGTTGCATTATCCTTTTGAGGATACAGTTGATCCTCAAAAGGATACTATTTACAATACTATTCTAAGGACTTTATATGAGCTTACTGATGATGCCTCAGATGAATTATTGACGATAGATTCGTCTAATATTTTTTACGAACGATTGAGAATTAATACAGTTCGCACACCCTTAACTTTGAGTGAAATAAAAAAGCAACTGAAAGATGTAACTGAATCTTGGGCTTTGGCTGATCTTCTGGAAGCTGGAGATATTAAGCAGGCAAAGTTGCGAGAGTTATCGGTTAAAAGAGAGCGCACCGGATCTGAGCTATTTAATTATATGTTTATTTCGGCACGAGCAAGCGAGCAAGATGAGGCTGAGTATATATCTTTCCTCAATCAAGAGGAAGTTCCAGTTCGTGAGAAATTATTATTTATATCAGCTTTGACACTGAATTTATTTCATCGTTTTGATGGACGTAAACTTTGTGTGTTGATGAATGCTTGTCAATCTGAAGAAAATTCTATTAGGTTGCGTGCTATAGTTGGCCTTATCATTGTTTTGCAGATGTATGATGTACGTTGGCAATTATATCCTGAGTGCCAATTCAAGTTAGATGCTTTAGCCGAAGATGAAACTTTTCGAAGATCGGTGCTAGCTGTGGTAAAACAATTGATTCGCTCACGCGAGACAGAAGAAATTAGCCGTAAGTTGACAGAGGAAATTATACCTGAGATGATGAAATTCAATTCGCTTGCTGGCAAAAAATTGAATATGCAGGATTTGATGGGTGAAACTGATTTTGCAGATAAAAATCCGGATTGGCAAAAAGAACTCGAAAATTCGGGATTGGCTAATAAATTACAAGAGTATTCGAGCTTACAAATGGAGGGGGCAGACGTTTTTCACTCTACATTTTCGAGTTTAAAGAATTTTCCATTCTTTGGCGAACTTAGCAATTGGTTTTTACCTTTTGATGCTCAATATTCGGAACTTCAACCTCTGTTTTCGGACAAAGAAGGCTTAAATGCGTTATTGCAAACCGCTGTTCTGAATTCATCACATATGTGTAATTCAGATAAGTATTCGTTTGCTTTTAGTTTGATGCAAATACCATCGAGTCAAAGACAAATGATGGCGGGTCGTTTTGGTGAAGAGTCGGATCAGTTAAAAGAAATGCAAAAGGAAGCCGAATCTCTAAACTCTAAAGTGGGTGAGGAAATAATATCTAATCAATATATTCAAGATTTATATCGCTTCTTCAAGCTATATCCATATAAAAATAACTTCTTTGATATATTCAAATTGAGGTTAAACTTTTATGATAAAAAATCTATCAGCCCATTGATTTCAGATCATAACAGTATGCTGCAAATTGCAAACTATTGTTTTGATAAGAATTTCTTTTCTGAGGCATTAGGTATTTATCAAAAATTGATAGATAACGGTGCTTTTGAATCTGATCTTTGGCAAAAGTTGGGTTACTGTAAACAAATGCTAGATGATCTGAAAGGGGCATTGGATGCTTTTTTACAAGCCGAATTATTGTCTCCTGATAATTCTTGGATTATAAAGAGAATTGCACAGGTTTATAAGTCGTTGAAGGATCCACAACGTGCGTTGGAATACTATCAGCGTGCAGCTCAGCTGAATCCTAATAATTTGAATCTGGAGCTAAATATAGGTCATTGCTATTTGGATTTAGGAGAGTATGATAAGGCATTGAATTGCTATTTCAAAATAGAGGTCTTAGATAGTAAAAGCTCTAAATCGTGGCGTCCTATTGCTTGGACTGCATTTCTTTTAAGAAAGTTTGAGTTGGCACAACAATATTACCAACAGATATTGGCTGATAAACCTAATGTTCACGATTTTTTAAATGCAGGGCATGTGGAGTTGTGTTTAAATCACAAGAAAACAGCATTAGATTTTTATTTAAAGGCCGTAAGAAAATCATCTGACTTCAATCAATTTGTAGCCTTATTCGAAGAGGATGCTAAAGAACTTATAGCAGCGGGAGTAGACACATCGTTCTTTCCGTTCCTATTAGACGAATTAAGGTACAAACTCGACTAAAGAGTTTATACCTTAATTTTGGTTTAATATAAGATATGGAGTTTTAATTACAAGGTATTCCAAATAAATCTAATCCATCTGTCCATACAGGAACAACTGTTCCATCTTTTTCTAATCTGAATATTGCACGTGAAGGAAAGAAGCATTCGGTATTGTCAAAACTAAATGTATCTCTCCACTTAAAATCATCTGTATAAGTAAAATACAGATTCCCTATATTAGCATATACTTTAGTCGGTATATTGTCAGCGTAGTCTGCTTCAATATTGCTGTAATAGTCATTTATTTTAGCTTCTGCCTCTTTGTAGTTTCGTCCGTAAACTAATTCTATCTTTTTATCGCTGGCAAAAATCGGCTTTCCGTTTTTGCTTGAATCGAAACCGTTTAGTGTGAAAGCAAATATATTGGTTTTGCATTCATCCAATCCAAAAATAACTTTTTGAGGTTTCAGAACATCAAAGCCTTTTGTGCCATACACGTAAAAGTCTTTCTCTACATGTGGTTTCATCTCTTTCTCTACTTTTTCATTATATAGCAGACTATATACTCCTAGACTATCGACTATCTGTACTCCTCTAATGGGTATTGCTTCATCGAATTGAGAGTAAAACCAATTTGCCTTAATAGAGTCTTGTTCCTCTATTCTGTCAAATATTTTATCGAAAACCGTAGCAGAGTCAGTTTCTGCATAATTAATAACAATAGCAGTTGTCTTAGGAGATAATTCGTATATTGAGTATACTGCATTTCCTTTTAAGACTTTGTCGTTTATGCCAGTTGCGGCAGCGTTCTGAGTTGGATGTAAGATACCAAGGATAATAAGAGTACTTAAAAGATATAAGCTTCTCATAAATAGGGGTTTTCTTAATTTGATTAAAAGAAATTTGTTTGCAAATATAAATAATAATTTGCTGTAAAATATCTATTGCTATATTTTATAGTTTTATGAGCCTTTGGTAGTTATGCTAACTCGATAAATAATAAGGTCTGGGACTTCAGTCTGATGTATTTGAGAAAAAATAATGAGAATTTGAAGATCTTTAAAATAATAAAAGGAGATTTTTCACAAAATCTCCTTTTATGAGTTAATTTAGGTATTAGTGTTTAAGGTAAAAAGATTGTTTTAGGTTATCGATACAAAGAAACATGTTTATTGTATAAGTTCCAAGTAAAAATTTATATTGTAAAACATGTTTTATATTCTATTATCATTAAAATGTTTTGATTATATTAAATTGTGTTGAAAAGACCCATAAAGCCTACTTTGCTTTTATTTTTTTATAAGTATATTTACAACATAGAAACAAATTTAATAAAATATTACAAAGAAAAAAATGATGAAAAAGGCTTTATTGTTACTTTTTTCGGTTATTACTACTTTTTCGACAAGCTTTGCGTGTACAAGTTTGTTGGTAGGAAAAGCAGCATCAACTGACGGTTCTACTATGATAACTTATTCTGCTGATTCTTATTCTCTATATGGAGAATTATATCATTGGCCAGCAAAAAAATATGCACCGGGAGAAATGCTGAAAGTATACGACTGGGATTCGGGTAAATTTTTAGGTGAAATAAAGCAAGTAGCCGAGACTTATAATGTTGTAGGAAATATGAACGAGCATCAGCTGACTATTTCTGAATCTACATTTGGAGGACGTGATGGTTTGGTTGATCCTGATGGTATTGTGGATTATGGCAGTCTTATATATATTACCTTACAACGCGCTAAAACAGCTCGTGAGGCTATAACAGTGATGACTGATCTTGTTGCTGAATATGGCTATGCAAGTGGCGGCGAGTCTTTTTCTATTGCTGATCCTAACGAAGTGTGGGTGATGGAAATGATTGGAAAAGGAAAAGGTAATAAAGGCGCAGTTTGGGTTGCTGTACGTATTCCAGACGATTGTATTTCGGCACATGCAAACCAAGCACGTATACAACAATTTCCATTGAAGGGTTCTAAGGATTGTCTTTATTCGAAAGATGTGATTTCTTTTGCTCGCGAAAAAGGATATTTTTCAGGAAAAGATGCAGACTTTAGTTTTGCAAAGGCATATAATCCTCTAGACTTTGGTGGACAGCGTTATTGTGAGGCTCGTGTTTGGAGTTTCTTTAATCGTTTTAATAAAGATATGGCAGGATTTGTTACTTATGCTTTAGGGCAAACATATGAGCCAATGCCATTGTATATTAAACCTGATAGAAAAGTAAGTCTGACCGATTTGAAAGATATGATGAGAGATCATTACGAAGGTACTCCATTAGATTGGCGTTTTGATATTGGTGCAGGACCTTTTGAGGCTCCTTATCGTTGGGCTCCGCTAGAGTGGGAGGTCGATTCGGTGAAATACTGTAACGAGCGTCCTATTGCAACACAACAAGCTGGTTTTGTTTTCGTATCTCAAATGCGTTCGTGGTTACCTAATCCGATAGGTGGAGTGCTTTGGTTTGGTGTGGATGATCCTGCACATACTGTATTTACTCCGATGTATGCTTCTGTAACACAAATACCCGAATCGTTCAGAGTTGGGAATGGCGATTTATACAACTTCTCTTGGACTTCTGCTTTCTGGATTAATAATTGGGTATCTAACATGGTTTATGGTAAATATAACTATATGCATCCAGATTTACTAAAAGTACAACAGGAGCTAGAGTCTAAATTTTTGTCTCAACAATCAGAGATTGAAAATAAGGCATCACAATTATATGCGGATTCTCCGGCTAAGGCTGTAGCTTACTTAACTGAATATAGTAATGAGCAAGCTCAGTACGCTTTTGATAAGTGGAAAAAATTGGGAGAATTTTTAACCATTAAATATATGGACGGAATTGTTCGCAAAGAAAAAGATGGAGAATTTATCCGTAATGAACATGGTAACCCATCGGCACCGCAACGTGTAGGGTATCCTCAAAAATTCTACGACGAAGTGGTTAAACAAACTGGAGATAGATATAAAGTTACAGAGTAACTAGTATTATATGACTCGAAGTTAAAAAAAGGTGTTGTTAAATTTTTAACAACACCTTTAATTGAAATAGATAAAAGTGTATAAGGGAATAAGTAATTGTGAATTCTCTTTTTTTTGTTCTGATGTCAAAAATGGACTTAAGTATTTGCCGTTATAATTTATTATTAATAAGATGGACAATGTTCTAACTTTTTCTAAATCTGTCTTTCGTGGTTTTGGACAAATTATGCTACAAGCCAACTATTGGACAGGAATACTTTTTCTTATTGCTATTTGTTATGATTCGATATGGATGGGAGTAGCTGCGCTGCTCAGCAATATAGTAGGAGTTTTGACAGCGAAGATTCTTAAATTCGACAAAACCAATATTGAAGATGGTCTTTATGGTTTCAATGCAACTTTAGTTGGCGTTGCACTAGTTTTCTATTTTCAGTTTAATATCTGGGTTGCATTGGCAATTATTATAGGATCTGCTATGAGTACAGTATTGATGGAGATTGCTCTTCGCAAGAAGTTTCCGGCTTTTACATTTCCATTCATTTTGGTTACTTGGGTTCTTCTATTTATTCTAAGTATTCCTCACTTGGCTCTACCTACAGTGTCAGAGCATTTTGTGGATATTACTGCACTGGAAGACTTTTGGATTGAAGGTCATGCCTTCGGACAAGTTATATTTCAGGGAAGTGTTATTGCTGGTCTCATCTTTATAATTGCTGTATTTATTAATTCACCTATAGGTGCATTATACGGATTTGTGGCTTCTATCATCAGTGTGGCTATATCACATCACTTTCATGAACCTGTGGATCAGATTACTGCCGGTATTTTCAGTTTCAATGCAGTATTATGCGGTATTGCCTGTAGTGGTCTTAAGCCCCGTGATGGTATTTATGTGTTTATTGCCGTTGTTTTGTCTACCCTTATCGACATATGGATGATAGACCATGGCTGGACTACATTGACATTTCCGTTCGTACTTTCTATGTGGATAGTATTAGTAATCAAGAAATATACTTCTAATATAAACTTGCTACCAAAGGATAAATAACTCCTGTTATTTCCAATTATAATAAAGATTGCCCATATGTTGTATTTACATATGGGCAATTTATTTTCTACAATTGATAAGTCTATTTGCTTTTAACTGATGTGATTGAATAGTATTCAACCTATTTTATAAAAGGAAGTAGTTTCTTCTGTTCACCGTAAATTGAGTGACGAAATCTATGGTGGGTTATCATTCAAAAATGATTGTTTTATGGGCATTATAGAGAGTCGCGGTATGTCTTGTTTAATAATTGAGTTATTGTGTGGACACGTATGTAGGATATGGCTAAAATCGCAGATATCTACTTTTGATATAACTTTATTACTTGTTCTGTTAAAAGTACTATCTTTATTGAAAATGTTCTTTTTGTGTCATATTTGGCTGACAAGTTGGCAGTCAATAGCTGAAATAAATGTTAGCTTTGATTCATAGCTTGTTAAACGCTGTTAAGCGTAAATTTTACTGGTTAAAAGTGTTAAAAAATGGAGATAGTCGTACAAATGTGAATGTTTTTTGTTTATACATTTGAAGAAAGAAATTGAATGATTAATTTAAAATAAAAACGAATTAGATATGAGTAAATTTTGGAAAAGTGCCTCTACTTATATGGTAGCTGCATTGATTAGTATTGGTGCTTCTTATGGCACATATAGTTACTTAAATAGCCGATCTGATTATAGTGGTGCTGATGTATTTAATTATGGACAAGGTTTTGACCAGAAGAATGTGCATCTGGCTTCTTTAACAGCAGAAGGCTATCCTGATTTTACTAAAGCAGCTGAGAGTTCTATTCATGCAGTGGTGCATATCAAGTCTACTGTGAAGTCAACAGAAGTAGCAGGACGTCGCCAAAGACAAATGGTAGATCCTTTTGAGTATTTCTTTGGATTTGGTGACCGAGGTGGTTCCGAATACATGAATCCTCAGCCAAGTGTAGGTTACGGATCGGGAGTTATTATTTCTAAAGATGGTTATGTAATTACAAATAACCATGTGATCGATAAAGCTACAGAGATAGAGGTTACAATGAATGATAACAGAAAATTTCCGGCTAAGCTTGTTGGAGCCGATCCTACAACAGATATTGCTTTGTTGAAGATTGAAGGAGCTGAATTTCCTTATATACCATTTGGTAGTTCGGATGACTTGAAGGTTGGAGAATGGGTATTAGCTGTTGGTAATCCTTTTAATCTAACTTCTACCGTAACTGCAGGAATCGTAAGTGCCAAAGGACGTGGAGGTATAGGTGCAGGAAAGCCCGGAGGAGATATGACTATTCAGTCTTTTATCCAAACTGATGCAGCTATAAACCCAGGTAACAGTGGTGGTGCATTGGTGAATACTAATGGACAATTGATTGGTATTAATACAGCAATATATTCTCAAACCGGAAACTTTGCAGGGTATGGATTTGCTGTTCCTATCTCAATTGCAGGAAAAGTAGTGGCTGATATTAAAGAGTTTGGAACCGTTCAACGCGCTGTTCTGGGTGTTATGATTAGCGATGTAGCGGCAGTTGAAGATATAAGCCCAGAGAAAGCTAAAAACCTGAAAGTTAAGGAGGGTGTTTATGTAGGAGGTTTTGCAGATCGTAGTCCGGCAAAAGAAGCAGGTGTATTAGAAGGCGATGCTATTGTTGCTATAAACAAAACTAAAGTTCGTAATGTAGGAGAACTTCAAGACTTAGTAAATAGATATCGTCCTGGCGATAAAGTAGAATTGACTATTGACAGAAATGGAAAACAATCTACTATTGCGGTAACTTTAAAGAATAGTTCAGGTAGTACTTCAGTTGTGAAGAAAACCGATGGCTTGGCATCTGTAGGGGCTGCATTTAAGAATCTCTCAGAAGAGCAAAAGAGACAATATGGTGTAAGCTATGGTGTGGAAGTTGCTGGCGTGGATGATAATGGTAAGTTTAAAAAAGGTGGAATTACTAAAGGTTTCATTATTATGAAAATTAATAATAGATCAGTATCATCTGCCGAAGAAGCAGAGCAAATCATAGAAGCAGTAGCTCAAAGTCAAGATAAAGGATTATTTATCTCAGGATTCTATGCAAATGGAAGAACCAAGTATTATGCGATTGATTTGAATGAGTAATAGTAACTCTAAATCGAATTAACAAAGTATAACGTTTAGCTCTTCGATCAAAATGAGGAGTTAAACGTTATTATATTAAAGGAACAAAGATATATTACATAGAAGTGATTTTTATTATAATTAGGTGACCTAAAATTGATATTTAATTTATACCTTTGCACACTTGTTTGAAAAAAATTAATATTTAAAGCGAATAAATGAGACAGTTAAAGATTACAAAATCGATAACAAATCGAGAGAGTGCATCTTTGGATAAGTATCTTCAAGAGATTGGTCGTGAGGATCTTATCACTGTAGAAGAAGAGGTGGAGTTGGCTCAGGCCATTAAGCGAGGAGATAGAGCAGCGTTAGAAAAACTTACACGAGCTAATCTTCGTTTTGTGGTATCTGTGGCAAAACAATACCAAAACCAAGGATTAAGCCTACCTGACCTTATTAACGAAGGTAACTTAGGTTTGATTAAAGCAGCTGAGAAATTTGATGAGACTAGAGGATTTAAATTTATCAGTTATGCAGTTTGGTGGATTCGTCAATCTATTTTGCAAGCATTAGCTGAGCAGTCGCGTATAGTACGTCTTCCTTTAAATCAGGTAGGTTCACTAAACAAGATCAGCAAAGCTTTCTCAAAATTTGAGCAAGAAAATGAGCGTAAGCCCTCACCAGAGGAATTGGCAGAACAATTGGATATTCCAGTTGATAAAATTTCCGATTCTCTAAAGGTGTCAGGCCGTCATATTTCGATGGATGCTCCGTTTGTGGAAGGCGAAGATAATAGCTTACTTGATGTATTAGTGAATGATGATGCTCCTATTGCAGACCGTGCATTGATGAACGAATCTCTTCAACAGGAAATCGAAAGAGCCCTATCTACTTTGACCGAAAGGGAAAGTGATATTATCAAAATGTTTTTTGGTATAGGGTGTCAAGAGATGACATTAGAAGAAATTGGAGATAAATTCCAGTTAACGCGTGAGCGTGTTAGACAAATCAAAGAAAAGGCAATCAAACGATTACGCCAAAATTCGAGAAGTAAATTACTTAAGGGTTATTTAGGTTGAGAAAAACCTAAAACTCAAAATATATAAAGGGATTGCTAAAATAGCAATCCCTTTTTTTTGCTCAAAAATATAAACACAACTTATTAAAAACTCTTTTTTCTTATATTTGTGTGACAAACTTCTGTTTTTACTTCTTAAAAATATCATAAATGGAATTATACTATTCATTTTCTATTCTTATCGTTATCGCTACGGTTTTTTCTTACGTGAACATACGGTTTCTGAAATTACCTTCAACTATTGGAATTATGGTTATCGCCATGATTGTTTCCATACTTTTGGTGTTTATCGGAAATTTGGTAACTACTGGACCTTTACAGGATTTTTCGACGTTGATAGGAAGTCTTAATTTCTCGGAAATATTGATGAATGGTATGCTTAATTTTCTGCTCTTTGCAGGAGCTATTCATATTAATATAAATGACCTTAAAGAGCAACGGGTGCCTGTTATTATATTTTCTACATTAAGTGTTATTATATCAACATTTGTAATTGGATTTGCACTGTATTTCCTGCTAAACAGATTGCTGCCCATGGTAGATTTGCATTTAGAGATTCCTTTTATATACTGTTTACTTTTTGGTTCGCTGATTTCGCCTACCGATCCTATTGCTGTATTGAGCATTCTGAAACAAGCGAATGTTTCGAAGTCTGTAGAAACTAAAGTTGCAGGAGAGTCACTCTTTAATGATGGTGTTGCGGTAGTAGTTTTTGCTGTGATACTAAAACTTGCGCAAGGAGAGTCGATAGATTTGTCTGTAACTAACATAGCTTGGTTGTTTGTAAAAGAAGCATGCGGAGGATTTCTAGTAGGGCTTCTGCTGGGTTATATTGCTGCTAAGGCTATGAGGACTGCCAATGATTATAAAGTCTCGGTATTAATAACTTTATCGGTGGTAATGGGTGGTTCATTGATTGTTCATGCAATGCATATTTCAGGACCTTTGGCAATGGTTGCTGCAGGTCTTATTATTGGTGAATCTAAAAGGAAGCGAAAAGAAAATGAAGAAAGTAATACCAGTAATCATGTTGGACACTTTTGGGAACTATTGGATGAGGTGTTCAATGCTATATTGTTTCTTTTTATAGGATTTGAACTACTTCTTATTCCTAATCTTCAAAATTATTGGTTGATAGGTTGTATTTGCATTGTCGTAGTTTTATTTGCTCGATATATCTCAATAAAAATCCCTACACTAATAATTCCATTTAAAGAAAAATTCTCGAGTGGTACTATAAAAATTCTCGTTTGGGGAGGACTTCGTGGAGGTGTTTCCATTGCTTTGGCTCTGTCTATAGCCGAAGGACCTTTTAAACAAGTGCTTATAGCTGCAACCTATTTTGTGGTTGTGTTCTCTATTATAGTACAAGGGTTAACTATTGGTAAGTTGGCAAAGAAGATTAAAATTTCATAGAGTTATTCTTCTTGAATACATAGTGTGCAAACTGTAGCTTCGATAGCCGTCAAAAGGTCTGTCGGAGCTATTTTTATCTGTAAACCCCTCTGTCCGGCACTAATGTAGATGTAGTCGAAATCTTTGCAGGTGGAGTGTATATATGTAGGAAATTTCTTTTTCATTCCAATAGGGGAGCATGCTCCTCTAATATATCCGGTTGTATTTAATAGGTCTTTCATTAATATCATGTGGCAACTCTTGTTTCCTGAGGCTTTGGCAGCCAGTTTAAGGTCTAGCTCTTCTGCTCCGGGAATTATGCATACAAAATACCCCGATTTGTCACCTTTAAGAACCAATGTTTTAAATAGCTGCTCTATGGGTTCGTTTAATTGTTCGGCTACGTGAACGGCACTAAGGTCAGATTCGTCCACCTCATAAGGAATAAGCTCGTAATCTATTTTTATTTTGTCCAGTAATCTGGCTGCATTTGTCTTATTGATTTTCATCTCTAAATAATTAGTTGCACTTTATTACAAAAGTAATTGTTGTGTAATATAGTCAGGTATTAAAATAATGTTAATTAATTTCTAAAATTGTAGGGTTTAGTTAAAACTAAGAGTGGAGCTACTTATTTGCCACGTAAATACATAAGATGTCAAATTTATTACTACATTTGTGAGTGCATAAGTAATTTTTAGACAGATGGGTTTAATTTCTTTCTCAAGTATCTTGGTTAGTATATTCATTTCTCTCTGAATTTGGTTCTTTGCTAAACACAATTATTTATTTTTTTTAATTACATTTTTTATGAACATTTTTATTGCAGGTTTAAGCTATAGTATTACAGATGCTGACCTAAACGATTTATTTGGAGAATACGGAGAGATTGCTTCTGCTAAAGTTATTATGGACAGAGAAACTGGTCGTTCAAAAGGTTACGGATTCGTAGAAATGAATGACGAAGCTTCAGGTCAAAAAGCTATTGATGAGTTGAACGGTGCTGAATATGATGGCAGAACTATTTCTGTATCAGTAGCACGCCCAAGAACTGAAGGTGGCGGCGCAGGTGGTCCTCGTAGAAGCAATTCTGGCGGCGGATTCGGCGGCGGCGGTGGCAACAGAAGAGGTGGTAACTCAGGTGGCGGTTTCAATCGTGAAAGATATTAATATTTAGAATATTATATAGAGCCATAAGAAAAGAGATAGTTTATACTATCTCTTTTCTGTTTTTTAGCAGCTTTTTTTACTAACTTTGTCTTATAAATAAGATCAAGTTTGATGTTGGGTGTAAAACGACTATACGTATATATATTACAGACATTTGTGCCAGTGTTTTTCATGACATTTGCCATTTCTTTGTTTATTATATTAATGCAATTTCTTTGGAAGTATGTTGAGGATATGGTCGGTAAAGGACTCGAAACTCATGTGCTTGCCGAATTGTTTACATATGCTGCACTATCGTTAGTGCCAATGGCATTGCCTTTAGCTATATTGCTAGCTTCTTTGATGACTTTTGGTAATCTGGGAGAGCGTTACGAGCTATTAGCTATTAAAGCTGCAGGTATATCTTTACTTAAAGCTATGCGCCCACTAATAATACTTATGGTATTGATTTGTGTAGGTGCTTTCTTTTTTCAGAATAATGTCATTCCAAAGATTAATGTGAAGCTTCGGTCATTAATGATTTCGGTAAGACAGAAATCTCCCGAACTAGATATTCCCGAAGGCTCTTTTTACTCAGGAATAGAGAATTACAATATTTTTGTAAAAACTAAAGATAAAGAAACAGGTACATTACGTGATGTAATGATCTATGATGTATCCAAAGGGTTCGATAATATGGCTGTAATCGTTTGCGATTCAGCTAAAATGAAAATGTCTTCTAATAAAGACTATTTGCAATTGAATCTGTTTTATGGACAGCAATTTTCTAATTTCAAACAGTCAGGTTTAGATAATACTTCGGCTGCTCGAAATGATAAATTTGTGCCATACAGCCGCGAGAATTTTAAAGAAAGGCAGGTTATTATTCCTTTCGATGCAAATTTCAATAGAATGGACGAGTCATCTATGGATGGAACCCAGATTGCAAAGAATGCTTCGCAGTTGAGAGCTTCAATAGATTCTCTTTCAATAATAGTAGATAGTTTGAATATTAATGACCGAAAGGTCATGCTTAATTATACTTATTTATCGTACCGCAATAACTATCAAACGGATACGACTAAATTAAAAGAAGCAAATAATACATCATTTGCATATAGTCTTGATTCGGTAATGAATTCTCTTTCTCCTTCCGAAAAGACAAGCGTATATACTGATGCGATGTCTAGAGCTGAAGCTAATAAGAATGATTTTATGTTTCGCTCGATTTCGAAGATCGATACTCAAAAAAAGATACGACAACATAATGTAGAATTACAGCGTAAATTTACGTTATCTTTTGCCTGCTTGGTCTTCTTTTTTATTGGGGCTCCATTAGGTGCAATTATAAGGAAAGGAGGGTTAGGAATGCCAGTTGTGGTATCCGTTATCTTATTTATAATCTATTATATAATAGATAATCTGGGCTATAAAATGGCAAGGGATGGTGTTTGGGCTGTGTGGCAAGGTGTCTGGCTGAGCTCTTTCATTTTATTTCCTCTAGGTGTATTTATAACCTACAAAGCTATTAATGACTCTGCATTGTTTAATGCTGATGCTTATAGAAACTATTATGTGAAGGTCTTTGGAGATCGCAGTCTTATGACTGTTGAAGAACTTTACTCTAACTTTAATAAGCGGGCAAAGGATGCCTTGAAGGCCTTTGCTGTTTTTGTAGTAGTATCGGCGGTACATATGGTTACAAAAGGTTTTATTAGTTCAACCTTTTCAATTCTACAATGGATAAGTGGGATATTATATTTATTTTTACTTATTGAGATATTTTTTACTCGACAAGAGTTCTATTCTCGATTAAAGGAGAAGATTGAAATGTCAGGTATCATTTTAAATTTTACGATAGGAATACCATTTTATTTTGTTTTGTATTTTTCTCAACGAAATAAAATGAAGAAGCTGTTGCTATCAAAACAAGAACAAAAAATAACAATAAATATTTAAGATATTATGTTGGAGATAAAGTTAGATACTATCGAGGAAGCGATAGAAGAAATAAAAAAAGGGAACTTCGTAGTTGTGGTTGACGACGAAGACCGTGAAAATGAAGGTGACCTAATTATTGCAGCAGAAGCAATTACTCCTGAAAAGGTGAACTTTATGGAGACTCATGCTAAGGGGCTTCTTTGTGTTCCTTTGACTGGTGAGAGATGCGATGAGTTGGATTTACCAATGATGGTTACAAGTAATACTTCGGTACATGCCACACCTTTTACTGTATCAGTAGATTTATTAGGACATGGTTGTACTACAGGTATTTCTTCATTCGATAGATCTCAGACTATCTTAGCTCTTGCGAAAGCAGAAACAAAAGCGGAAGATCTAGGACGCCCTGGACACGTATTTCCTTTACGTGCAAGAGACAAAGGTGTTTTGAGCCGTATTGGTCACACCGAAGCTGCTGTAGATTTAGCTAAACTGGCAGGACTATATCCTGCAGGTGTTTTAATAGAAATAAAGAATGAAGATGGAGCAATGGCTCGCCTTCCTGAATTGATGAAATTCTCAAAAGACTTTGGTCTTAAAATAATTTCAGTGGCAGATTTGGTTAAGTATAGATTGTGCCGTGAATCATTGATTGAAAGAGGTGCTGAAGTGAATATGCCTACAGAACATGGAGACTTTCATCTAATTCCTTTTAAACAAAAATCGAATGGCTTGGAGCACATTGCTTTGATAAAAGGTACGTGGGATACCGATGAGCCTATTTTGGTAAGAGTTCACTCTTCATGTATGACAGGAGATATTTTTGGCTCTAAACGTTGCGAATGTGGCGAACAACTACATAAATCAATGGAAATGATTCAAAAAGAAGGTAAAGGAGTAATCGTTTATCTGAATCAAGAGGGTAGGGGTATTGGTCTGATGGCTAAGATTGAAGCCTACAAACTTCAAGAAGAAGGTCTGGATACTGTAGATGCAAATTTACATTTAGGTTATCAAGCTGACGAACGCGATTATGGTGTAGGAGCTGCAATACTTCGTGACTTGAACGTGAAAAAAATGCGTTTACTAACTAACAATCCTGTAAAACGAGTAGGTCTTGAGTCTTTTGGATTAGAGGTTGTTGGAAATGTGCCTATCGAAATTACTCCTAATGAGTATAACGAAGCTTATATGAAGACAAAGAAGGATAAAATGGGACATATTTTACATAATTTAGATTGAGGTTATAAACTCTTATTACTTCGAAAAGAGTAATTAAGAGAGAATCTGAAAAATATAGCAATCTACATTATTTAGGATTACTTGATATATAAACTAGAAAAATACAAATAAAGAAGAATAATTAAAATGGGACAGGTAGCAGATCGTATCGCTAATCTTTCGGCATCCGAAACATTGGCAATGTCACAAAAGAGCTCAGAATTGAAGGCTCAAGGTTTTGATGTTATTAATCTAAGTGTTGGTGAGCCCGATTTTTATACTCCGGATCACATAAAAGAAGCAGCGAAAAAAGCGATAGATGGTAATTATTCATTCTATAGTCCTGTTACCGGATTTCCTTCTTTACGTAAAGCTATTTGTGCTAAATTAGAGAAAGAGAATAACCTGACTTTTCAACCAGAGCAGATTGTTTGTTCAAATGGTGCAAAACAATCGGTTTATAATGCCTTGTTAAGTGTTGTAAATGCTGGAGATGAAGTTATAATTCCTGCTCCATATTGGGTTAGCTATATAGAAATGGTAAAATTAGCCGAAGGAACAAGTGTAATTGTTTCTGCGGGTATAGAGCAAAATTTCAAGATAACAGCTACTCAGCTCGAAAATGCTATAACTCCTAAAACGCGTGCTATAATCTTATGCTCACCATCTAATCCTACAGGTAGCATATATTCTAAGGCAGAACTAGAAGGGTTAGCTAATGTATTGGCAAAGCATCCGAATATTATCATTCTTGCTGACGAAATATATGAGCATATTAATTATGTAGGTAAGCATGAAAGTATTGCTCAATTTGAGAATGTAAGAGATAGGGTTGTAATTATTAATGGTGTTTCTAAAGGCTATGCTATGACCGGATGGCGTTTGGGATGGATTGCTGCTCCTAAATGGATTGCAGACGCTTGTAATAAATTACAAGGGCAAGTTACCTCGGGTCCATCTTCTATCACCCAAAAGGCCGCAGAAGCTGCTTATACAGGCGATCAGTCTTGTGTAGAGACTATGCGTGTTGCATTTGAGCGTCGTCGCGATTTAGTTTATAAGCTAACATCCGAAATTGAAGGTTTTAAAATAGAGAAACCTGATGGAGCTTTTTATGTATTTCCTGATTGCTCTTTCTATTTCGGAAAATCATTTAATGGTAGAAAGATCGAAAACTCAGGCGACTTAGCAATGTTTTTATTAGAAGAAGGTCATGTTGCTTGTGTTGCAGGACAGGCTTTTGGTGCTCCTAACTGTATTCGTTTTTCATATGCAACCGCAGATGAATTGCTTGTAGAGGCTTTGAAACGAGTAAAAGAAACTTTAGCTAAATTAAAATAAGAAAGAGTCCAATTATAGAAAAAGGCCTTGTATTACCAGATACAAAGCCTTTTTTATTTAAGTTTTGATTAGTAGCTTAACTAGTTACCAAAAGAACCGTCATCTAAATGTTTGCGGATTAAATCCATTATAGCTTGTAATGAGCCTTCTCTGTTTTGTTCTATAGCTTTCCAGATAGAGCTGAAAGGGAATGTTTGAAAAACAGGACTTTCTGAAACGCAGGCAAAATCACTACCATACTCATCGCTGATAATAGTCCATTTGGTTCCATACACGCTATTCATGCAATTACCAAATGCAGACCCTATTGCATTAACAAACTCCTCTTCAGTTACCAATTTAAAGCTGGTGCGTCTGTGTAACCATAAATAAATAAGCTCATCTAAATCTTGAGCGGAATAATTAGACAAATTTTTATCGGCACTAAGTTGTGTAAGCAGAATCTCTGCATCAACCAAACTATATGCTATGAATTCTTTGTCAGTATCACTAAGATTGAGTAAATCTTGCTCAACTTTATCAACTATTTTTGTTTTATATTCTACTGTGCGTCCTTCGATTTCAAACGATTTATGTTCGAAGTTTTCGTCATCGGACTTATCTTGTTTTTTACTCATATCTTATTTTAATTACTTATTAAGAAAACTATTTTGTGATCTTAATTAAGTACTGAACCGAAAATTATACTGGCAATGGTTAGATATATAATAAGTCCTGTAACATCGACAATTGTTGCCACAAAAGGGGCTGAGGATGTAGCAGGATCGGCTCCTAATCTTCGCAAAATAAATGGAAGCATCGAGCCTATTAGCGATCCCCATAGAACGATTCCTACTAGAGATAAAGATACTGTACTAGCTACCATAATCCAATGATCACCATATAAGTGAGGGAATATGAAATGCCATACATAAATACGTATGAAGCCAATAATGCCAAGTATAATACCAAGACTTAAACCTGAGATAATTTCGCGTCTGAATACACGCCACCAATGTGATAGGCGTACGTCTCCAACTGCCATTGCCTGTATAATAAGTGTTGATGCCTGTGAACCACTATTACCACCACTGGAAATCATTAGAGGGAGAAACATCGCCAGCACTATTACTTTTGCCAATTGATCTTCGTAATATTGCATTACTGAGGCAGTCAATAATTCACCTATAAATAAAACTATAAGCCAACCTGCACGTTTCCAAACCAATTTATAGAGGGGAACATCCAAATAGGGTTCATCAAGAGTTCCACTCGCTCCAAATCGTTGCATGTCTTCTGAATATTCTTCATCAGCAAGCCATAGCACATCATCAATAGTAACGATACCCAATAAAGTTTTATCTGGAGCTATAACAGGTAAAGCAACTCTATTATTCATTTTGAACACTTTGATGGCTTCTTCTTGTGGATCTTCTGCATTCAGAGATATAAGTCTGTCATCCATCAAGTCAGCTATGGGTGTATGCGGATCAACAAGAAGTAAATCGCGAATACGAAGGTCATCAAGTAAAACGCCATGATCGTCTAATACATATATAACGTCAATAGTCTCCGAATTTTTACCTCTGAGCCTGATTGTATCTAATGTCTCTTGTACAGTGAAATTCTTATTAATAGCAAGATAGTCGGGAGTCATTAATCGACCAACACTATCTTCTGGATAGGCTAATAGAGTCGATACTTCCTTTTTATCTTCCGGTGAAAGTAAAGATAGTAATTGCAGAGATAGTTCTTCGTCTTTTAGTTCTCCTAGAAATGCCGTTTGGTCATCTGGAGGCAGACCTCTCATAATCTCCGAGACCTTAAGTTTTGGTAGTTTCTTTATGACTCGTTCTTGTGTTGGAACGTCCAAAATTCTAAAAACATTAATAGCTCTGTTTGCACTCATTGTATCTATAATGAGTGGAGCATAATCAGGAAGTTCATCAATCAAATCTTCTATAATGGAGATATTAAGACTGTCAAGATATATTCTTAACTTTTTCTTGTCTCCCGATTTGATTAGTAATTGGGTGTGATGAACAATGTGTTTGAGATCTTTTCTCATACTGAGGAAGTTTTAATCAGTAAATACTGGAAAACTCTTTTTTCTCAAAAAAAGTTTTCATAAACACTCTCTATCTTTTCTCATTCAACCGCGTATAGCATTGTCGGCAGAGTGGCTTATATTCCTCTAACTCTCCAAGCATCACCTGCTTGTCGTTTGTTGATACAAGTCGAAACGAATAATTTGCTAATTTACCACATTCTACGCATATGGCATGTACCTTTTCTACATCATCGGCAATAGCACATAAATTAGGCATTGGACCAAAAGGATTCCTTTTAAAATCCATATCCAATCCGGCTATAATGACTCTGATACCTTGATCTGCTAATTGCTGACATACATCAACTAAACCCATATCGAAAAATTGAGCTTCATCAATGGCTACAACTTCTATGTTGGATGCCAGTAAAAGGATATTACTCGAATGTTCGACTACAGTCGACGGAATCGAGTTTTTATCGTGTGATGTGATCTCAACTTCAGAATAACGGGTATCAATTGCAGGCTTAAATATTTCTATCTGTTGTTTAGCTATTTTTGCTCTTTTTAGTCTGCGTAAAAGTTCTTCTGTTTTACCCGAGAACATCGATCCGCATATAACCTCTATACTACCTCTATTAGTTGCTTCGTGTATTGTATTTTCAGTATAAATCATATAAAAAGAAAGTATAAGAGGGTTAGATATTGATATTAGTTCCACCTACAAAGATGGCTCTATATTTTAAGCCGTGCAAAGATAGATTTTATAAAAAAGATATGAAAATGAAATATTATAAAATACTTCAAGAATGTCTGGATTATTTCTTAATTTTATAAATTGTATAAATGTTACGGTTATTATCTGAAAGAAAAAATAAATAAAACATGTCTAAACTATTAACCTCATTCCATTTGAAAGGTATTACTTTAAAAAATAGAGTAGTAATGTCACCAATGTGTCAATATTCGGCAGAAGATGGTTTTGCTAATGATTGGCATTTTATCCATTATGGAAGTCGTGCTGTAGGTGGGTGTGGAACTATAATACAAGAAGCTACGGCTATATCTCCCGAAGGACGTATTAGTCATGGCGATTTAGGTATTTGGAAAGATGAGCATATTGAAAAATTGACTCAAATTGTAAATTTCGTTGAAAAAAGCGGAGCTGTTGCTGGTATTCAACTTGCTCATGCCGGTAGAAAGGCTAGTTGTGCTTTACCTCAGCATGGAGGAAAACAATTGATTGAGGGGCCTAATAGCTGGGCTACGGTTTCTGCTTCAGGTATTCCTTTTGAAGCGAATGAGAATCCTCCGATAGCTTTATCTAAGGAAGGTATAGAGGCTGTAATCGAGGATTTTAAAAATGCAGCCTTAAGGTCTTTAAAGGCTGGTTATAGGATTTTAGAGATTCATGCTGCTCATGGATATTTGATTCATCAGTTTCTATCTCCATTGAGTAATCATAGAACAGATGAATACGGAGGGAGTTTTGAAAACAGAACAAGATTCCTTCTAGAAGTTGTTGATGCTTTAATTTCTTTATTGGGGGAAAAGCATTCTTTGTGGGTACGTATCTCTGCTACCGATTGGGTTGAAGGAGGATGGAGTATTGAAGATTCTGTGGAATTATCGAAATTGCTAAAAGAGAAAGGTGTAGATGTGGTAGATGTATCAACAGGAGGTAATATCGCTCATGCTAAAATTCCGGTAGGTCCTTCCTATCAAGTACCTTTTTCAAAACGAATAAAACGAGAGACTGGAATTATTACGGGAGCTGTAGGACTTATTACTGATGCGAAGCAAGCTGAAAATTTATTGAATGCGAGCAAATGTGACTTGATATTCTTAGGTCGCGAATTGTTACGTAATCCTCAGTTTGTTCTTAATGCAGCTAAGGAGTTGGGCGATACTGTTGCTAACTATCCAGTGCAATATCTTAGAGGATATAAATAAGAGTTGTAATATATCTCAGAGTTATTATAAAATAAAAAAGGTAATCCAAATTGGATTACCTTTTTTGTATGCTGTATCAAAATGTCGAATTACTCAGCACTTTCAGCAGCAGGAGCTTCAGGAGCTTCCTCTACTTCAACAGCAGCAGGAGCTTCTTTCTCAGCTTTTGCAGCAGCAGCTTCAGCTCTTTTTTGAGCTACAGCTTCAGCTTTAGCTTTGTTTACAGCTTGTTCTGCTTCGAAACGCGCTTTAATTTCAGCATTTGCTTTTTCTGCATGTTTGTTTTTTACAGATTCAGTAGCTTTATCTTTGTTTGCTTTCCATGCTTCAAATTTAGTTTCAGCATCAGCAACAGAGAATGCACCTTTAGTTACTCCACCTAGTAAGTGTTTCTTCATAAGAACACCTTCTTCAGATAGGAGATTACGTACTGTATCAGTTGGTTGTGCACCAACTTGTAGCCAATACAAAGCTCTGTCAAAGTTTAACGTAACTGTAGCAGGATTAGTGTTTGGGTTGTATGAACCAACTTTTTCAATAAATTTACCATCACGTGGTGCTCTGCTATCTGCAATAATGATTTGATAAAAAGGATAGTCTTTACGTCCTCTTCTTTGTAAACGGATCTTTGTAGCCATTTCTTAAAGTAATTTTTAATTAGTACATAATTATTTATTAGCGGGTGCAAATATAAGGATAAGTTTTGTATTTATTGACTGTTACTCAATATATTTCTATTTATCTGTTTTAGATATACCTATTGACAGGTATAATTTATAATAGTCTCGTTCATTGAAAATTATTTATTATTCAAAAAATTACGAGCTGCTTCTATCATTGTATCAACTCCTCTTTGCATATCAGAGTAGCTCATATCTACAGATATATCAGGTTCTATTCCAAATTCAATATGTTCTTTATTTGCATTTACCATAGGTGAGGAAGAAAAACGAAGAGACCAACCATTTGGTAATTCCGAAGAAAAAGGTAAACCGCTTCCTCCTCCGGTTTTATCACCCATAATAGTAACATTAGGCGCATAGCTCATTGCATTTACAAAATCATTAGAGGAACTGTAACATCTTCTATTGGTTAAAACGACTACCTTTTTTTGATATCTAAGTCGATTCGATGGCTCTATGTAGCGGGCATACGGATTCGAAAAATCATTATGTCCTTTCCCTGTTTTATGCATAATATAGCCTACTAACGTTTTATCATTAAAGAAACGTGCAGCAATTTTGTCAGCATTGCTTAGAAGTCCTCCTCCATTGTCTCGTATGTCTAGGATTATACCGTTACAAATTGACATACGGTTTATGATTTGATCAAGATTACCTTCTCCAATACCACTGGAGAAACTCCCATAATATATATATCCAATGTTATCTTCCAGTATTTTATATTTCATGCCGGAGGCAATTAAATAGTCAGTTCCAAGATAATTCTTTTGGATTTTCTCATCAAAATTATCGGGATAGTCTTCAAACCACTTCCAATACCTTGCAACATTATGGGTGGCAATAAGATTTACGTGACCATCTTGTAACTCAGCTAACATTTCGCCCATTACATCAAAAAAGGCATCATTACTCATGTTTTCACTGATACGGTCAGAGTATCGTGTATGAACCTCATCCCAATCTATATTCTTATATTCAAAGAAACAATACTTTTCATCCAGAGTTTTCCATAGAAGCTCAAAATTATCTCGTTTTGAATTATTGTATTCATCTTCATGAAAACATGATGACAAAAGAGTTACTAGAAATAAGCAAATAATGGATAATGTATACTTCATTACTTAATTATGTATTGTTTTTTCAAATTTATAAATTCTATTTTGTATTTCTTGCATATAGGTGAGGAATGGTTTGTATTTTGTAAAGAGCAAGTTTAATATTTAAAGCTGTATCCTTTATGGAAGTTGTAGCTGGCGAAGATCATCAAATGAATATCTGAAATAATTAAGGTCTAAATCTCCTACAATTCCATTTAATTCACCTTTGTGAGAAAATTGCCATATAACCCAATTTTTTATATCGTTATTTGGTTCTTTATTTAAGCTACTTATCCATATTGGATTGTTAGGGAAAGAATTATTAATATATAATTTGTAGCAATCAATATTGGTGTAAATAACAGGATGGAAACCGTAATATTCATAGAGCTCATTTTCCATAATAGAAAGTTCTTTTATGACATTCTTCACAAAAGAAGGATCTTTACTATATGAGTTTGCTGGAGAATGTTCTACATCAATAGCTGGAATTAGATCTCCAGATTTACATTTGGCAACACGAATAAAATGTTTAGCTTGCTCTCTTCCTGAAACTCCGAAATTGTAAAAGTGGTATGAGCCCGTTTTTATATTATTTTCTTTTGCTAATTTGTAGTTATAGATATAATTACGGTCATCGTGAGTTATACCCTCGGTAGCTTTTAAATAAGTGAATGTAATATTTTGCCTTTTTACTTCTGCCCAGTCAAGTATTGGATTATGATGTGATACATCTATACCTTTTACTTGGTATTTATTGCTTTCTTTAAATGTATTTGCTGTTACATTTCTTTTGTAGAAGTGATATCCAAGAGCAAGTAGTAATATAATTAAAGTCGACACTATTGTGATCGACTTTAATTTATTTATTTTATTCTTCTTTCTAGACTTTTTTGCCATCTTTTATTCAAACAAGATTGCTTCTGAAAGAAGTTTACCTGTTTTATCTTTTCCTGAGAGAAGTATTTCTTCTTCAGCTATCCCCCAATTTATACCTATTGTAGGGTCGCTCCATATAATTGAAGCTTCATGGTTTGGAGCATAAATATTATCAACCTTATATGTAAATATGGCAGTCTCACTCAATACTACAAAGCCATGGGCGAAGCCTCTAGGTACAAATAATTGTTTTTTGTTTTCAGCAGTTAGTTCCACTGCTACATATTTTCCAAAAGTAGGAGAGGATTTGCGTATATCCACAGCTACATCCAATACACTTCCTTCTATAACTCTAACTAACTTAGCTTGAGCATGCTCTCCTGTTTGATAATGTAAACCTCTAAGGACACCTCTTGATGATTTTGACTCATTATCTTGAATGAAATTTGTTTTTCCAACAAACTTTTCAAATTCCAATTGCTTAAACGATTCCATAAAATAACCTCGGTCATCGCTAAAAACGCTAGGTTCTATTACCCAAACTCCTTGTATACTTTGTTCTATAAATTTCATATTCTTATAATAAACTTAAAATATATTGGCCATATGCCGTTTTATCTAACTTTTTACCTAGTGTTTCTAATTGATCATTATCAATCCATTTATTACGCCATGCAATTTCTTCTATACAAGCGATATAAAAGCCTTGTCTGCTCTGAATTGTTTCAACAAAGTTTCCAGCTTCTAATAAACTATCACAATTGCCTGTATCCAGCCATGCAAAGCCTCGTCCGAAAAGTTCAACTTGTAATGTTCCCTCAGATTGGTAGACTTTATTAAGATCGGTAATTTCATATTCACCCCTAGGTGATGGCTTTAAGTTTCTTGCTTTTTCTGAAACAGTATTATCATAGAAATAAAGCCCAGGAACAGCATAATTAGACTTCGGAGTTTCTGGTTTTTCTTCTAGAGAAAGAACTTTTCCATTTTCATCAAATTCTACCACCCCATATGCTCTAGGATCTTTTACATAATACCCAAAAATACACGCTCCTTTATCTATAGATGCAGCACGTTTTAACATAGTGGAAAATCCTTGTCCATAAAACATATTATCACCAAGTATAAGACATCCTGGTTCTCCATTTAAAAAATCCGCACCAAGTACAAAAGCCTGAGCTAGTCCATCCGGTTTTTCTTGAATAATATATTCAAAGTGCATTCCTAATTCATCTCCTGTTCCCAGTAAATCCTGAAACATAGGTAAATCACGAGGGGTTGATATTATTAATATTTCCTTAATTCCAGCTAACATAAGAGTAGAAAGAGGATAATAGATCATTGGTTTGTCATAGACGGGCATTATCTGCTTCGAGATTGCCTTTGATAAAGGATAGAGTCTGGTTGCACTTCCTCCTGCAAGAATAATTCCTTTCATGGTTAATTGTATTATATGTTAGGGCAAAGATACTATTTTGTAGTGTACAAAAAAATAGATGTAAAAATAGACCTGATTCGAATATGTTAAATAAAAAACATATATTTGAGTAATTAGTTATATCAAAATCAAAAAAATGGACATTAAGAACACTGAAAATAATGAGAACACTAAATTAAATGAATTAGGTGATGGTATTTGTGAAGAACAGCAATCTGAGACTTCATTTTCAATCAATCAATTATTTAAAGATGCAGGCAAGCAGAGTTTAAAAGCTCTAAAGTGGTTTATTATTGTATTGATTTCTTTTGGTTTGCCGAATATTATTTTCTTTATATTATCTCTTTTTAAATATGGAAGTAAGCCTTTTGCTGAATCAAGCTTATGTATATTTGGCGTATTACTTATAGGACTTCTCTCTATTTTTTTATCATTATACATTACTTATAAGTATTTATTAATAGATACACTAAGTATAGCATATAAATATTTGACTCCTCTATTTAAAAAAGTCTGTGTCAAAATTATTGATAAAGTAATATCTGGAGGAAACAAGTTAATCGGAAAACGAGATATTGAAAAAATGTTGAATATAGGGAGTCTTATGATTGAAGTTTATGGAAAGCAACTACCTAGTTATGTAAGAAAATCAGTAATATTTATTTTGAGCCGAGTCCCTTTTAGCGATTTCTTATTTAAGATGCAGGATGATCTGAGAAGTGGAAGAAAAGATAGTAAAACTTTAAGCGAGATGCTCTACTTTCAATTAGATGAATATATTGTCAATACTTTTTTTAGAGGTAATTCCATGAAATGGATGTTATGGTTTTTACCACTAAACATAATTATACAAGTGCTATTTATTATTTTCATAAAATAAAGGCAATGGTAGCTCCAATTGCTAAAAATAAAAAAGGACTTCAATATTGAAGTCCTTTTTTATTTTTATTTATACGGGTATCTTTTCAATACGTCTTATATGACGTCCTCCCTCAAAAGGAGTATTAAAAAATGCTACCACAATATTGTAAGCTTCTTCGTTAGAAACATAACGTCCTGGTATGACTAATACATTGGCATCATTATGTGCTCGGGTCAGTTTTGCAATTTCGGGATTCCAGCATAATACCGATCTAATACCCTGATGTTTATTCAAAGTAATATTAATACCGTTACCAGTTCCACATATTCCAATTCCCGGATAGCACTCTCCCTTTTCAATAGCAATAGCCATCGGATGTGCAAAATCTGGATAGTCACAACTTTCAGAAGTATAAGTTCCAAAATCTTTATACGCTATACCTTTCTCTTCGAAAAGAGAAATAAGGTAAGATTTTAGTTCAAATCCAGCATGGTCGCTACAGAGACCAACTGGCTTCTCTGATTGAGAGAATAATGATTGCGATTGTGTAGTAGTCATTTTTATGGACTTTTATTTTTTCAAATATTCTTTTACTTGTTTGTATACATTGTCAGCAGTAAAACCTAGTTTCTCATCGAGTACTGTATAAGGTGCAGAGAATCCAAAAGTTTCAAGTCCCCATACTTTTCCATTATCACCAACTAAGCCAAGAAGATTTACAGGTAGACCAGCAGTCAGACCAAATATTTTCTTACCAGAAGGAATAACAGAATCTTGATATTCTTTATTTTGATTTCTAAACAATCCTTCAGAAGGTACAGATACAATTCTTGATTTTATGCCATCAGCTTCTAAGAGTTTAGAACCTTCTACTAAAGTTGCAACCTCAGAACCCGAAGCTAAAAGAATTACATCATAATTGTCATGATCCGTAACTACATAAGCTCCTTTAGCCGCTTGAAGTGCTTCATCATAGCGAGAAGCTTTAGCTGGAAGATCTTTTATATTCTGACGAGAGAAAATCAATCCAGTAGGAGTAGAAGTGTTTTCCATTGCAAGTTTCCATGCAACAGTAGTTTCTACAGCATCTGCAGGACGAAGTACTAACATAGAATTTTGGTTGTGGTGATTTTTTAATTTTTCCATCAATCGTATTTGTGCTTCTTGTTCCACAGGCTCATGAGTAGGACCATCTTCACCTACACGGAATGCATCGTGTGTCCAAATAAATTTGACAGGTTGTTGCATTATGGCTGCCATACGAATAGCTGGCTTCATGTAATCAGAGAATACAAAGAATGTAGCACAAGCTGCGATAAGACCTCCATGTAAGCTTATTCCTATTGATATACAAGCCATAGTTAATTCGCTAACACCTGCTTGTAGGAATGCTCCTGAAAAATCGTTTTTCTTAAAGCTTGTTGTATATTTTAAGAAACCATCTGTTTTATCAGAGTTCGATAAATCGGCAGATGAAACGATCATGTTTTCTACATTTTGAGCTAATACTGACAATACAGCAGCAGAAGCAGCACGAGAGGCAATGTTATTTTTTTGTTCGATTCCAGCCCAATCAATTTGAGGAACTTCTCCTGCAAACCAACGTTTCATTTTATCAGCTAATTGAGGGTTTTCTTTCGCCCATTTAGCTTTTTGCTCGTTATGTTTAGCTACAATTTCCTTTAATTCTTTTGCTCGCTTTGCATATAGTTCCTTAGCCTCAGGAAATATTTGAAATGGATCTTTACAATCTCCACCCAAATTAGCTATAGATTTATCGAAACAAGCACCACTTTCGCCTAGAGGCATACCGTGAGTAGCAGTTTGTCCTTCAAAGCTTGAGTTATCTTCTTTAACGGCTCCTTTACCCATAATAGTATGACCTACTATAAGGGTTGGTTTTGATTTTTCTTGTTTAGCCAGAGTTAAAGCTGATCTTATCTCAGCTGCGTCATTTCCATTGATAGAAATAACATTCCATCCCCAAGCATTATATTTTGCTACAACATCCTCAGATGTAACCTCAGATGTTTTTGTAGATAATTGTATTCCGTTTGAATCATAGAACATGATTAAGTTATCTAGTCCTAGGTTTCCCGCAATACGACCTGCACCTTGAGATATTTCTTCTTGAATACCACCGTCTGAAATAAATGAATATATAGTATGATCCATTTGTTCTCCAAAACGAGATTTCAAAAATTTAGCAGCAATTGCAGCACCTACGGCAAATGTATGACCTTGACCTAATGGACCCGAAGTGTTTTCTACACCATGATCTAAATCTAGTTCTGGGTGACCTGGTGTAATACTTCCCCATTGACGAAATTGTTTTAAATCGTCTAATGTATATTTACCTGCCAATGTTAATGTTGAATACAACATTGGAGACATATGTCCGGGATCTAGGAAAAAACGATCTCTGTTTTCCCAACGTGGATTTTCTGGATTATAAACCAGAAATTCAGAAAATAAAACATTGATAAAATCGGCTCCACCCATTGCTCCTCCAGGATGTCCGGATTTTGCTTTTTCAACCATCGATGCAGCTAGAATACGGATATTATCCGCAGATTTGTTAAGAACTTTTATATCATTCATGGTAAATTAATATATCATTATTTCGTTTCCTACAAAAGTAAGAAAAAATAGGATAGATTAGAAATATACTTCTACCCATTTTATTGATTATATATAAATGCTATCTATAGAAAAGCGAAAGCCCACTTGTTTTGTATATATCAAGTGGGCTTTCATTGTAAATTATAATAAGTTTATTCCACTGGAATATCTGTATTAACATTTTTAGAACCGATCAAAGCATAATATAATAAGTATATTAAGCCCATGATAATTACCCAATAGCTATTGATGAATCCGAATGAATCTGCTACAACTCCTTGGATAAGAGGTAATATACCTCCACCACAAACCATTACCATAAAAATACCTGAAGCTGTTGCTGTGTATTTTCCTAGACCTTCTACTGCAAGGTTGAAAATACCACCCCACATGATAGAAGTACAAAGTCCACAAAGGATAAAGAACATAACACCAATAGGCACTTCAGCTAGACCAAAAGAAATATCTGATTGGAATACAGGCATACTTACTGTTGTTTCAGTAGAACTGAAAACTGCCAATAGGATAAATGCTAATCCAAGAGACGAAGCAAAGGTAAGCATTGCTTTACTAGAAAATTTAGAAGCTACAGAAGCTCCAACAAAACGACCGATAAGCATTAAGAACCAATAAGTACCAACTACTGTTCCTGCAACGGTTTTATTTATACCTAATCCTCCATCATCTACGCCAGATGTCATAAATAAGTTTGTGAAGTTAGGAATACCTACTTCAATACCTACATATACGAAGATAGCTATAGTACCGAATATAAAGTGACGGAATGATAAAGCACTGTATTTTTCTTTTACAACCTCTTTTGTTTTAGTAACTAAGTGTGGTTCTGGAATGTCCATTAAGAACAATACGATAAATGCTACTGCGAAAATCCCCATAGCTATAAATAGAGCAGGGTTTGCATCTTTAATTGATGGGCTAACAGCATTTCCAATAAGATATCCTATTAATACAGGAACTATTGTTGCACTAAGAGAATTAAAAGTTCCTCCAATTTGAATTAATTGGTTTCCTTTTTTACCTCCACCTCCAAGAGTATTCAACATAGGGTTCACTACTGTATTTAGCATACACATAGAAAAACCAGAAACAAAAGCACCGATAAGGTACACTAAGAAACTACCTGCAACACCCGAAAGGAATTGTATTCCTACTCCTGTGAAACCGATAACAATAGCTAATAAAGCTGTTTTCTTATATCCTATTTTCTGTAATAACAGACCTGCAGGGATACCCATAAATAGGTATGCAATAAAGTTGGCAGCATTACCCAGCTGTGACATAAAGTTGGATGCACCAAATTGGTCTTTTACGATGACACCCATTGGGTTTGGAAGCCCTGTTACGAAAGAGATCATTGCAAAGAGAGCAATCATCATCGCAATAGGCAACGCATAATTTTTTTTCTCGGAAGAAGTTGTAGAACTCATAGTTTTTGTTATTTATATAGTTATCTAGTTATTATTTATTTATATTTATTTTCGAGTTGAAAATTTAAATACAGTTTTACTTTCAAATTTATCTTCGGGTTTTAGTATTATAGTTGGATACTCAGGGTTGTGTATGCTGTCAGGGTAATGTTGTGTTTCGAAGCATACTGCACTTTGAGCAGGATAACGCTGTCCGTTTTTACCAACAAAGTTGCCTGTCATCCAGTTGCCAGTATATAATTGTACACCAGGTTGATCTGTATAAACAATCATTTCAATACCAGTTTTTGGAGAATAGCATTCTAATGCCTGAACATACTCAGTCGCATCTTTTTTATTTAGAATATAGGTATGGTCATATCCTCTAGCCCATACTAACTGATCTGTTTTCTCATTGATATTCAAGTCTATCTCATGAGGAGTGCTGAAATCCATAGGAGTACCTTCCACTTTCTCAGGTTTTCCGTAGGGTATAGCAGTTTCATCTGTAGGTAGGTAATAATCGGCATTAATCCTTAGGACGTGATCTCCTACATTGGCATCTCCTGCTCCTGAAAGATTAAAATATGCATGATTTGTTAAATTCAATATAGTAGTTTTATCAGTAGTTGCTTCATATTTAATCTCTACTGAATCGTCATTGTTTAACGTGTAAGTGACTGTTACCGATAAGTTTCCAGGGAAACCTTCTTCTCCATCTTTAGATAAATAAGAGAGAGCCAGCGTTTGGTGGTCAATCTGTTTAACATCCCAAACAACAGAATTAAATCCTTTTAGCCCACCATGTAGACTATTAGGTCCATTATTGATAGCTAAAGTATATTCTTTTCCTTCAAGCGTAAATTTTCCTTTTGCGATACGGTTTCCTGTTCTCCCGCAAATTGCGCCGAAATAAGGTTCTTCCGAATTGATAAATTCATCGATTGAATTATGCCCAGTTACTATATCTATCAATGTTCCTGTATTGTCAGGTACCATTAAAGATACTATTCTGGCTCCGTAATTGGATATTGTAAGTTCTGATCCTTGTGTATTCTGAAGTATGAAAAGTGAGGTGTGTTTTCCATCAACAACTTTCTCAAAATTTGCACATAACAAACCCGACTTAGTTGTTTCTATACGATTATTCATGCTTATTAGTTTTAAAATTATATTACAGAATAAAGACCTGCTTTCGTACGTAAAATTATTATGACTATCTTTCTATACCTAAAAAAAATAGGTGTTCTAAAACATATATTTAAAACTTGCATGTTGTTGTAAATGCCAAATATATTTCAATCAGAATAACATCTATAAACACAATTTCTAAATCTTTATAGAGTATTCAAAAAACAGATTTAATATATTAAGTATACATTTGCATCTAAGTTCATAGTAAATGTACAAATAATATTTTAAAATGAATAAATATTTCTTTATTGCGGCCTTTTTTTTAGTGAGCTTTGTTTCTTCGGCTCAAACCTACGAAGAAATGGTTGCAAAATCTCTCGATTATCTTGATGCGAAAGAATATGCTGCTGCCGAGTTGATGTTGAAAGAGGCTATGCGTAAGGAGCCTGGTAATGAGGGTAATATTTTATTACTATCTAATCTTGGTACTATTCAACGCCAGTTAGGGAAACCCGAGGAAGCTTTAATTTCATATAGTTCAGCTCTGAGTAAATATCCTAATAATATTTTTGTACTTCAAAATAGAGCAGCTTTATATTGTGAATTGGACAGTTTGAATGCTGCGATGAAGGATTATAATATTATCTTATCTTTAGATGAAAATAATGTAGAAGCTCTTTATAGAAGAGGTTTAATACATATGACAGAAAAGAATTTACTAGGGGCTGAAAGTGATTTTGAACAAATCCTAGAAATTAAACCTGATAATATATTAGCTCTAAGTAGCCTGGCTTTTGCGCTAAAGAGTCGAAATGACTGGGTTGGGGCAGAAGAGAAATATACTGATCTTATATATAAATATAAGAATCAACCTGAATTTTATGTAAATAGAGCTGAATGTTATTTACAACTGAATAAAAAGGGTAGGGCTAAGAGTGATTTGGATAAAGCACAAGAATTAGGATATAATGATCCATTATTATATATATTAAAAGGACAGTTTGAGTTGCATCAGTTTGATAAATTTAGTGCGAAGCGTAATTTTGAAAAGGCACTGGAGCTTGGTGCTGATGAAGAAATAATAAAGCAATATCTACTATTATGTAAGTAGAATAAAATAAAGAGGATTATTAATAATCCTCTTTATTTATGTCAATATATTACCAATTTTATATTTAGCTTCTTCTTATTCTTATCTGAATAGCATTGTTTATAGGTTTTTCGCTTACAAAAATAAGATAGCCACCACCACCAGCACCACTGATCTTCCAGCCATTAACTTCATTCTTGTATGTATCTATAATTTCTAAGATGTCATTCGAAATCATATTAGGATACATTGCAATTTGTGCATCAAAACTTTGGATCATCGCTTTACCGAATGCTTGAGCATCTTTATTCTTGATAGCCTGCCAACAATTAGTAGCTGCATCACTTAGTCTTTTAACATTCTCCGTGTTTATGTTAGTATCACTTAATACATCATAATCTTCATGACGAGGATATAGAGGTACTAGCCATAAGTGTTCTTCGATCCAATCAAGAGTATTATTGTCCAGAACATTTTCTATTTCAGATGGCCAAAAGTTACCAGTATAATGAAACCTATTCAATCCGGGCATTGTTACTCCTAATGCATCTTGTGAACCGCTAACATATTTAGTACCGGGAGGGTTCTCAAAGCAAAATAATGTTTTCGCTAATTTTTCTTTATCTCCAGAAGGTATATCCACTTGCCATAATTCAATAGCCTTTTTTCTAGAGCTGGTTGACATTCCGCTTCTATCATTAAACTCATAGTCTGGTTCTATGCAGATAGTTAGTACAGGTCCTGAATATAGTTCACTAACATTGGGTTGATCAAGCCAACCTCCTGCTAAATCTATACGGTATGGGATTCTACATTCCTCTCTTAAAGCTGTTGTTGATCTGCTTGGTAAATTTCCATGAGGAACTCTTTTGCTTACAACATATTCAATACCAAGTTTTTTACATAATTCTTCTTTAACAGAACTATGCCCATCTGTATTGACAAAGAATATATCAGGTTTAAGTGTTTTTACTTCTTCTAAGAAATCAATGATTCCACTACCTTGATTAATCCAAGCATCTTTTACTGCCTTTAGAGATTTCACCATGTATAATCGTTCCTGATCATTATTAATGGTTTTTCGAGCTTTAAGTTCATTAATGGTTTTGTCTGAACCAATGCCCACGTATAAATCTCCAAGTGCAGCAGCTTCTTCAAAGAATGCCACGTGTCCACTATGGAGCATGTCATAACATCCACTTACAAATACCTTCTTCATATTTTCAGTTTAGTGTATAATCTTAAAGAAAACGTGTCAGATTATAATCGACAAGTTAATATATCTCTTACAACGTCGGGTGTAATATTCGATTTTTCACCTAAAGTCCATCCACGACCTAGTAATTTAGAACATACGTTATCAATAGAAGCTTTATTTAACCCGTAATCGGATAAATGAGTTTTAATATTTATCCCTTCGAAAAAAAATTCTACTGCTTTGATTGTGTTTTCAATGCGTTCCTCTCTAGAGAGATTATTATATATCCCGAATACTTCTTGACCCAATTGAAGTATTTTCTCTGCTTTTTGTTCTTTTAGAATAGTCATAACTCCAGGTAATACGATTGCTAGTGTTTGAGCATGATCTAGACCATATAATGCAGTGAGTTCATGTCCTATTTGATGGGTAGCCCAATCTTCGGGTACACCACATCCAATCCAGCCATTTAAAGCCCACGTTGAAGCCCACATAAGGTTAGCTCTTACATCATAATCATTTGGTGTTTCGAGTGCTTTGGGACCTTCTACAATTAGAGTTGCAAGGATTGCTTCGGCAAATTTATCTTGTATCATTGCTCTAACTGGATAAGTTAGATATTGCTCAATAACGTGTACGAAAGCATCAGCAATACCATTGCTTACTTGTCGGGGAGGTAATGAGTAGGTAACTTCTGGATCAAGTATCGAAAATTTAGGATATACATGTGGTGATCCAAATGCTAACTTGTCTTGTGTAGCAACTTTAGTGATTACAGCACCTGCATTCATTTCTGATCCTGTTGCTGAAAGAGTAAGTACAACACCAAAAGGAATAGCAGCTTTTATTTTAGCATGCTTACTTAGAATATCCCATGGGTCATTGCCTTCAAAGCAAGCAGCTGCGGCAATAAATTTGGTCGCATCAACAACTGAGCCACCACCTACAGCAAGTAGATAATCAACCTTTTTTTCTTTTATATATGAAACAACCTCCATACAAGTTTCATAATGGGGATTTGCTTCAATACCTGAATACTCGAACCATTCGAAGGATGCTAGAGCCTTTGTTACTTGGTCGTATACTCCGTTTGATTTGATGCTGCCTCCACCATAAATGATAAGAACTTTGCTGTCCGCAGGAATTTCCTGAGTAAGGTCTTTTATGGTATCTTTTCCGAAGATAATTTTTACAGGATTGACAAAACTGAAGTTATTCATGTTTTATTTTTGTTTAGTAAAGTAATAAAGAAGGTCTCTTACCTTAATCCATTCTCATTATATTAGCACCAAGTTGATTTAGGCGAGCATCAATGTTTTGATACCCTCTGTCTATTTGGTCAATATTATGGATTGTGCTTTTACCTTCTGCACACATTGCTGCAATAAGGAGGGCAATACCTGCGCGGATATCGGGCGATGTCATAGTTGTAGCGCGCATTGATCGTCTACCTGTGCCAATAACCGTTGCTCGGTGAGGGTCACATAGAATAATTTGTGCTCCCATATCTATAAGCTTATCAACGAAGAATAAGCGGCTTTCGAACATTTTTTGATGTATCAAAACACTACCTTGTGCTTGTGTGGCTACAACAAGCAGAACACTGATAAGGTCAGGAGTTAGTCCTGGCCATGGTGCATCAGCAATTGTAAGGATAGATCCATCGATGAATGTATCAATCGTATAATCTTTGTGTCTTGGAATATGAATGTCATCGCCTCTGCGCTCTAATGTTATTCCTAAACGGCGAAACGTATCTGGTATAATACCTAGCTCATCATATGCTACGTCTTTTATCGTAATCTCGGATCCTGTCATAGCAGCCATTCCAATAAAACTGCCAATTTCAATCATATCAGGTAGTATTCGATGAGTTGTTCCTCCCAAAGATTCAACACCTTCTATTCTGATCAAATTAGATGCTATTCCAGTTATTTTAGCTCCCATGCGATTCAGCATTTTACAAAGTTGCTGTAAGTATGGTTCGCAAGCTGCATTATATATAGTGGTTTCGCCTTCCGCTAAAACTGCTGCCATTATTATGTTGGCAGTACCTGTAACCGAAGCTTCATCCAAAAGCATGTATGCTCCTTTTAGTTTATCGGCGGTAATAGAATACATTTGCTTCTCATTGTCATAATTGAATTCAGCTCCTAGTTTTTGTATTCCTTCAAAATGGGTATCTAAACGGCGACGTCCAATTTTATCACCTCCGGGTTTAGGTAGTAAAGCCTTTCCGAATCGTGTAACTAATGGTCCTATTATCATAACAGAACCTCTTAATGATGCACTCTTCTTTAAAAATTCAGGGCTTTCAAGGTATGCCAAGTCTACACTGTCGGCTTTAAACGACCATGTGTTTTCATTTATTCGTTTTGTTGTAACACCCATATCTCCCAAAAGAGAAATAAGATTGTTTACATCTAATATATCGGGTATGTTTTCTATAATTACTTCTTCAGGAGTTAATAGTACAGCACAAATAATTTGTAGCGCTTCGTTTTTTGCGCCTTGTGGTGTAATTTCTCCATTTAGGCGACAACCGCCTTCTATAATAAATGATGCCATGGTATCTTCTTTTTAAGTAAAATATTTAATGATATATTGAAGGTATAATAGTTTATGGCTGTTATACTTGCAAAGTGATAAAATTAGGACTAAAACCTTATAGTATTCTCACTTCGGGTTCTAAATTGATATTGAATTTGTCAGCAACGGCTTGTTGTATTTCTTTCATGAAAAAAACAATATCGTTACCATCCGTAGAACCGTAATTTACAATAATAAGAGCTTGTTTAGGATATGTACCTATTTGTCCGATTTGTTTCCCTTTATATCCGGCTCTGTCTATCAGAAATGCCGCAGATGTTTTGATTAAACCATTGGGCAATGGATAAAGAGGTAGATCTGGGTATTCTTTTGATATACTTTCTGCTACTTGTTCTGTAATATAAGGGTTTTTAAAAAAACTACCACAGTTAGGTAATTCTTTTTCATTTGGAAGTTTTCGTTGTCTGATACGAATAACTGCATCCCTTACCTCTCTGATTGTAGGTTCTGAAACATCTTCTAATTCTTTATTCAGATCTGCATATTTTGGTGTATAAGTATATGATCTGTTTAAAAGAAATACAACAGATATGATTATATAATTATCTTGTTTCTTAAAGATACTATCCCTATAAGCAAACTCACATTCTGCATTTGAAAAGGAAACCACTTCTAATGTTTCCATATTAAGGGCAACCACTTCATGTATGCAGTCCTTAACTTCAGCTCCGTATGCACCTATGTTTTGAACAGGTGAAGCTCCTACAGTACCTGGTATATAAGATAGATTTTCTAAACCTGCATAACCTTTATCTACGCAGTATTCGACAAGGTTATCCCAGTCCTCTGATCCCATCACTTCTAGAAATACATGCTCAGAGTCGTCTGATTCATCGGATACCTCTCTAATGCCAAGCATAGTGGGTTTGATAACCAATCCTTCAAAATTTTTAGTGAAGAATAAATTACATCCTCCTCCTAAGATTAACTTTGTTTCTAACGGATGGTCACTCAAACACTGTCGGAGTTGCTTAATATCTGTAGGCTCACAAAATATTTTTGCTAGAGCTTCTGTGCGAAATGAATTATATGGTTTTAACTGCGTATTGTATTGATACATGTCTTATATGGGATACTGTAAAATATTGCTATTTTGTTTTAATTTAAAGATAGAGCTTGTTTGGATAGATTATTTTCTATTTCTTTTTATTACAATTCCTGCTATACCTACTACAATAATTCCTCCGATTATCCACAGTATGATTTCCCAGTTATTGATAACGAATTTTATAATAAATATAAGAGCTATAATTACAGCAATTACACCACAGATCAACAGTCCCTTTTTTATAGTCTCTTTGTTCGATTGGGCTTCTATTTCCTTTATAGTACTCTCTTCATTTTGAATAGTGTTTGCTGGCTTATTATTAATAGTAGCTACTTCTTCAAAATCAACATATTCTTTTTCTGTTTCGGGAGTAATGGCTACTTCTTCATAGTCAATATCTTCGGGTAGGAGCTTTTGTGGCTCACTGTTTTCTTGAACAGAAGATATAATTTCTTGTATTGGTTGGTTTTGCTCTGTAATTTGTTCTTGAATATCAGTTGTAGGGGTAGGGAGATGCTCCTTTATATCCTCCAATTCTATAATATCTTTTTCAATATTATTGTGAATCTGATTAGTTGGAGTGTTGCTTTCAGACAATCTAATAATTGTATCAACCCTCGAAGATGCAATTTTTGTATCGAAATCATTATTCTCAACCATTCTCAATAATTCATTCTCAATAGCAGGATACTTTTGTATCAGAGATCGACAGGCATCAGCAAAATCACGAAAACGATTGATCTTTTCAAGTTTTGCTCTCATTTCATCTCCACCTGAGGTAGATAGATCTAGTATCTTATCGGCAATAGCAGACTTTAGATTGTCCATAACAGTTATATACTGTAAATAATTATGTTACTATATTTAATTAACTCTCGTGAGTTTTTTGACATATAAAAAGCAATAAATTGCCCGTAGACCCATTTATCTGTTTGAATACATTTGATCATAGTACTTCATATAGTCACCAGAAGTAACTTCTTCAACCCATTCTTGGTTATCCAAATACCAGCGAATTGTTTTTACAATGCCTTTGTCAAACATTGTTTCGGGTGTCCAGCCCAATTCTGTTGAAATTTTAGCAGGATCAATAGCATAACGTTGGTCGTGTCCTTGACGGTCTTTTACAAATGTTATAAGATCATTATTCATCCATGATATATCTATTGTTCCATCCGAAAGAAGTTCTTTTTTCTTAAGGACAGAGCGATATTGTGGTTCTTTTTCCATAATATCGTGTATTGTTGATATAACAAGCTTTACTATATCAATGTTCTTTTTCTCATTATGTCCACCAATATTATATACTTCGTAGATGCGGCCTTTATTGACTACAATGTCAATAGCTTTGCAATGATCTTCTACATATAACCAGTCACGAACATTACTACCATCTCCATATACAGGAAGTTTTTTACCTTCAAGAATATTGCGGATAATGAGTGGTATAAGTTTTTCAGGGAAGTGGTATGGTCCGTAATTGTTAGAACAACGTGTAATATTTATTGGCATCTTATAAGTTTCGCCATATGCTTTAACTATAAGGTCTCCTCCTGTTTTAGCTGCACTATATGGCGAACTAGGGTCAAGAGGTGTTGTTTCTGTAAAATAGCCTTCATCGCCTAAAGATCCATATACTTCGTCGGTTGATACTTGCAAATACTTAACGCCTTCTTTCCAGATGGGGTAGTTGTTGTCATCTTTACCATTAGTCCAGTATTTTTTTGCTGTATCTAATAGGTTTTGTGTTCCTAATATATTTGTTTGAAGAAATATTTGAGGATTTTCGATGCTGCGGTCTACATGACTTTCCGCTGCAAAATTTACAACATAATCAATAGTATTCTCGCTGAATATTTTGTCAGTAACAGTACTGTCACAGATGTCTCCTTTTACAAATTTAATTCTGGCATCTTTTAGCTCTTCAGATAAAGTTCCTAGATTCCCTGCATAGGTTAATGAATCCAATATAATAATTTGTATATCTGAATATTTGGCTAACATGTATTTTACAAAGTTAGCTCCAATAAAGCCTGCTCCTCCTGTTACTAAGTAAGTCATTTCGTTGTATGTTTAATTAAATTCTATTTATATAAAAGTACAAAATTATAAATTAAATGCCGTAAATAATATCACTGCTTGAATTTAGTGACAATAAACTTTGTTATTGATACTTAAGGAAGCTTATTGAGCATGAAATGCTTTAGATATTTTGAATTGAACACCCGTGTTGTCTCCAATCATATCTGACTTATCATAAGAAAAAGCTCCGGAAAATAGCCATCCTTGAAGTTTATCATTACTATAAGTTGTCTCAAGCATTGTTGAGAACTGATCGCGAATACTTCTGGATGGAATCAAAGGTGTTCCCCAACTTTGTGAGTAAGTAATCAGCGCTCTGTATTTTAAATTATCACATATATAACCTGTTATTCCTCCATGAAAAGAAGACAAGCGAGTATTATAAACGGTTAAAGAGCTACCATTATTGTATATGGGAGATGTAAGTAATGGATTTCCCATAACAAATCCATAATTACTCAGGGATATATAGTCAACGTGATTATAATAATTGTCACCACCGCTTACTTGAACAGGTATTTCTTCGCTTTTGTCCCATAAGAATGGACCCGATTGATCTTTTGTGTGTAGGTATTCAAATAATAATCCTGTTATCCATCCTTTTTTAGTCAGATTAAGCTCTATACCGTATAATCCGTCTGGGACACTTTTGAAAAATAGTCCTGAATGGTCTTCAAAAAAACGTTCTACATATGCTTTAACGGTGTAGTCTTCTTTTCTGTAATTGGTTATAAAATGCAAACTTCCATAGACATTACCTAATATACTAGCTTGATCTGTCATATTAGAGTCGCTACCTCCTGACATTGGTAATAAAACTCTGAAAAAATCTTTGAACCCTGCAGGACTACTCCATTTGTACTTTCCGTCTTTATAAAATTGACCTCCCCATTGAGTATCCATTTCTAGCCCCATAATAAAGTTCCATACAGAATTATTTTCAAATTTCAGAAATCCGTATTTTCTATGATATAGAATTTCTTCGGCATAAGAACCGTCTGCTGCATTGTTTCGTTTAAATTTATCATCCATAAATCGACCATACGAGATTCCTCCCATTACTTCGAGGAGTCCTTTGGTATATGGTATGGATACAAAGTTAGGAAGACTGGCTTCTACCTGAGGAATTGGCCTTGCATTATTGGACAGGGTTAAACCTCCAGTACTAAGCAATTCGTTCTTGAATAGAGGTGCACGTTCTTTCGAACCTATAGAAAGTTTTACATTTTTGTAAGCAAAATCTGTATATAATTGTTGAAAGTGAAAATCGGAGTTTAAATTGTGTGCAGCAACAATGTCTACTCCCAGTTGAAGTTTTAGTTGGTCTGCTAATTTTTTCTTTGCAAAAGTTTGTACTCTAAGGTAGCCACTATTGTTATCTGTAGCTCCTAAGCCATACATATTGTTGGTAAGCCAAAAAGGAGTATTATCACCACCCGAAAAAGTGCCTAAAGTTCCTATATTTACATCTATAGCTGTTCTTTCTGATAAATTTTCATCTGTTTCTTGTGCAATACAAATAGCAGATGAGGCAATGTAAAGAAGAAAAAGTATCGAATATTGTTTCATGTTTAGCGTATCCTGTTTTCACAAATAAATAAGAGACAAATGTAATAAAAAAAGAGAGATAAGGTGTTGGGGCTCTTTTTTGTTTTTGGCAGTATGATATAATGAAGCGAGATGCTGTCAATTTTGGGGATTTATATTCGTTTTTTTATTATATTTGCGACAATTTTTTTACCAGAATAAAGTATTTGCTATGAGCCATAAGTTTACAGAATACAATAATTTCAATTTGTCTGATATAAATAAAGAAATATTAGATAAATGGAATCAGCATAACATATTTCAAAAAAGCTTGGAGATACGTGACGGTGCTCCAACGTTTGTGTTTTATGAAGGCCCCCCTTCAGCGAATGGTATGCCCGGTATTCACCACGTAATGGCTCGTACTATTAAAGATATATTTTGTCGTTTCAAAACGATGAAAGGTTTCTTAGTGAATCGTAAAGCCGGATGGGATACTCATGGTTTGCCTGTAGAGTTAGGTGTTGAAAAATCGTTGGGAATAACAAAAGAGGATATAGGTAAGAAAATATCCGTACAAGAATATAATGATGCCTGCCGCAAGGAGGTTATGAAGTATACGAAAGAGTGGGAAGATTTGACGACTAAAATGGGATATTGGGTGGATATGAACGATCCTTATATCACATATGATAATCGTTATATTGAAACTCTGTGGTATTTACTTAAGGATCTTTATAGTAAAGGATATTTATATAAAGGATATACTATACAACCTTATTCTCCGGCAGCGGGTACAGGACTTAGTTCTCACGAATTGAATCAACCTGGTACATATCGTGATGTAAAAGATACTACATGTGTTGCCCAGTTTAAAGCGATTGATACTAAACCAGAGATGAATGGTTTTGGTACTCCATACTTTTTGGCTTGGACAACTACTCCTTGGACTCTTCCTTCAAATACAGCTTTGGCTGTGGGTGGAGAAATAGAATATGTTGCTGTACAGACATACAATCCATATACAGGTGATAAGATGACTGCTATTGCAGCAAAATCTCTTATAGCAAGTCTTTTTAATCCTAAAGCAGCAGATTTACAACTTGATGATTATAAGCAAGGTGATAAACTGATACCTTATAAAATAGTAGGAGAGTGGAAAGGTTCTGAATTAGCAGGAATGAAATACGAGCAGCTTATCCCTTGGGTAAATCCGGGAGAGGGTGCATTTAAAGTAATAACCGGAGACTTTGTTACAACAGAAGATGGTACAGGTATTGTACATATAGCGCCAACTTTTGGTGCAGATGATGCTAAAGTTGCTAAGGCTAACAATGTTCCTGCACTGATGTTGACGGATAAAGATGGTAATCTGCGTCCAATGGTTGACCTTACTGGTAAGTATTTCAAATTGGATGACCTTGATGCTAATTATGTAAAGCAATCGGTGAATGTTGACCTATATAAAGAATATGCAGGGCGTTATGTGAAAAATGCTTATGATAACTCTTTAACCGAGGTAGATGCTACTTTAGATATAGATATATGTGTGATGCTTAAACAAGAGAATAAAGCATTCCGTATAGAAAAACATGTGCATAATTACCCTCATTGTTGGCGTACAGATAAGCCTGTATTATATTATCCTTTGGATAGCTGGTTTATACGTACAACTGCTTGTAAAGATCAATTGATAGAGCTAAATCAAACAATTAACTGGAAACCTCAATCAACAGGTACAGGTCGTTTTGGTAAATGGTTAGAAAATCTACAAGATTGGAATTTAAGCCGTAGCCGTTACTGGGGTACTCCGTTACCTATCTGGAGATCAGAAGATGGTAAAGAGGAACTTTGTATTGGTTCGGTTAAAGAATTGTATGAAGAGATAGCTAAATCAATCAAGGCTGGATTCATGTCCGAAGAGCCTTGGGCTGGTTTTGAAATAGGCAACTTAGATAAAGAGAATTACGAGAAGATAGATCTTCATCGTCCTTATGTTGATAATATTATATTGGTATCGCCTTCGGGAAAACCGATGAAGCGTGAAACCGATTTGATCGATGTTTGGTTCGATTCGGGTGCTATGCCTTTTGCTCAGGTGTTTTATCCAAATATCAGTGCTGAGGAATTCGAGAAAATATATCCTGCTGATTTTATTGCAGAGGGTGTAGATCAAACCAGGGGTTGGTTCTTTACAATGCATGCTATATCAACCATGATAAATGGTCGTGTTGCATTTAAGAATGTTATATCGAATGGTTTGGTTTTAGATAAAAACGGAAACAAAATGTCTAAGCGTTTAGGCAATGGAGTTGATCCGTTCGAAACGATAGAAAAATATGGTTCAGACCCATTGCGTTGGTATATGATAACAAATGCTTCGCCTTGGGATAATCTGAAATTCGATACAGAAGGTATAGATGAGGTTCGTCGTAAGTTTTTCGGAACATTATACAATACTTATTCGTTCTTTGCATTGTATGCTAATGTGGATGGCTTTAATAACTCTCAACCTCAAATACCAATAGGAGAGCGTCCAGAGATAGACCGTTGGGTTATGTCTCTGCTCAATACATTGGTGAAAGAAGTAGATGAATATTATGAAACCTATGAGCCTACAAAAGCAGGACGTGCTATATCTGATTTTGTAAACGATAACTTGAGTAATTGGTACGTTCGTTTAAACAGGAAACGCTTTTGGGGTGGCAGCATGACTGCAGATAAATTGTCAGCATACCAGACCCTTTACACTTGTTTAAAAACTGTAGCCAAACTGATGGCGCCTATAGCTCCTTTCTATGCTGATAAGTTATATCATGATCTGACAGTTGCTTGTGAACTTGATAGTGAAATATCGATTCACCTTGCAGGCTTTCCGAAATATGATACTTCAGTTATTGATAAGGCATTGGAAGAGCGTATGCAAATAGCTCAAAGCATATCTTCTATGATATTAGCTTTACGTAGAAAAGTAAGTATAAAAGTACGTCAGCCATTGATGCAGATAATGATTCCTGTATTGGATCAGCATCAACAAGATGCTATTGAGGCTGTGCGTGATCTTATACTGAACGAAGTTAATGTAAAAGAGCTCAAATATGTAGATAATGCAGCCGGTATATTGGTTAAGAAGGTTAAGCCTGATTTTAAGAAACTAGGACCACGCTATGGCAAGATAATGAAACAACTTGCAGCAGTAGTTCAGGTGATGGATCAGAATGCTATTTCTCAGCTAGAGTCTACAGGTTCATATACGTTTGATATAGAAGGTCAATTGGCTACTATTGAATTGGCAGATGTAGAAATTATCTCAGAGGATATAGAAGGATGGTTGGTAGCTAATGAAGGACGCTTAACAGTAGCATTGGATATTACTATTACAGACGATTTACGTAAGGAAGGAGTTGCCCGCGAATTGGTAAATCGTATACAAAATATTCGAAAATCGAATGGTTTTGATATTGTAGACCGTATAAAGGTAAAATTATCAGATTCTCAAGAAATCAGTAATGCAGTTAAAGAATATTATGATTATATTGCAGGACAGGTTCTAGCTGATGAAATTTCCTTGGAAGATACAGTCGACGGAATAGAAATAGATATGGATGATTTTGTATTAAACATATCTGTTGATAAGGTATAATACTAAAAATTAATATTAAACTCTAAAAGGTGAACATTATGGGAGAAAAAACACGATACACAGATGAGGAATTAGAAGAATTCCGCGATCTGATTTTGGGGAAATTAGTAAAAGCCAAAGAAGAGTACGAAGCTCTAAAAGCATCTATAACAAACTCTGATGGCAATGATGTTACAGATACATCTCCAACATTTAAAGTTTTGGAAGAAGGCGCTTCTACTTTGTCAAAAGAAGAGGCTGGAAGATTGGCGCAACGTCAAATGAAATTTATCCAGAACTTGCAAGCAGCTCTTATTCGCATCGAAAATAAGACATATGGTATTTGCCGCGAAACAGGGAAATTAATTCCTAAAGAGCGTTTACGTGCAGTGCCTCATGCAACATTGAGCATCGAAGCAAAAAATGGAGGAGTTAAATAATAAATATCAATAATTAGAATATTTATAAAGGAAAAGTAGTAAGATTATTTTATAGTTTTACTGCTTTTTCTTCTCATGTTTATAGTTTAGACTTCAAGCTTATTTATTAGAGCTTTATATTTTGTCAGCTTTATTCATGATATAACAGAGATAGTTTACTGTACTTATAAAAAGAATATGAATAAATTACCAAAAGGGCTAACAGCCATCTTAGTTGTTTTACTCGTTATAATAGCAGATCAGGTTCTAAAAATTTGGGTGAAAACTAATATGGCACTCTATGATAGTATTGATATTGCCAGTTGGTTTAAAATATACTTTGTGGAAAATAATGGTATGGCGTTTGGTATTGAAGTCATAGGTAAATTATTCTTGTCACTATTTCGTATTGTAGCGGTTTGTTTTATAGGATATTACTTATATCAATTAGTGAAGAGAAATTACGCTAATGGGTATATTGCTTGTATTGCATTGATATTAGCCGGAGCTTTAGGTAATATTATAGACAGTGTATTTTATGGTGAGATATTTACAGCTAGTTATCCGGGTCATGTAGCATCATTAGTTCCTTTTGGACAAGGATATTCGAGCATGTTGCATGGTAAAGTAGTAGATATGTTTTACTTTCCTCTGATACAAGGAGTATTTCCTCAGTGGGTGCCTGTATGGGGTGGTGAGGATTTTATCTTCTTCCGTCCTATATTCAATCTAGCAGATTCAGCTATAACAGTTGGTATTGTTTTGTTACTAATCTTTTACCGTAAAACATTGCTAGAAACAATGCAAAAACCAGAAAATGCAGCATGAGAAAACGTAAGTTGACATGTTATCTATTGTCCTTTTTTATTAGTTCTGTAAGTGTGATCTCTTGCAGGGACGGTAAAGATGCCTTATCTCGTGACAAAATGGTTGAAGTTCTGCATGATATTCAATTAGCTGAAGCCATCTATCAAAATAAATATAACGATTTTAGAGACAAAGAGCAAAAGGATGCTTTGATACAAGGCATTCTCAATAAGCATGGTATAACTCAGGCTGAATTAGACTCTTCATTGGTTTGGTATGCTGATAATGCGGAAATATATATGAAAGTAAATGATTCCGTTATCTCTTCATTAAAAACAGAAGTAGAGCATCTAAGTAAAACATTCTCTCGAGGTTTAGGTGCCTCAAATGTAAATAATTCGATATTACCTTCTTTCTTTTATTTATCAGGCTATGTGCCAACACTAACTTTTGATATTGATTCTGTTCGTATTCATAATTATCCTAATTTCTCATTAGAGTTTAATACACTAGGTCTTCAAGAGCAAACGAAAGCTGAGTTAGAGGTAGTGTTTGAATATAAGGATACTACTATCACTAAGTATCAGTCTTTGAATAAAGATGCCCAATTTAAGGTATTAGGTGATACTCTTCCTCTCAAAAATATTTCGGGATATATTCATATAGACGCTCGAAATTCAATTGACAAAAAAGTCTTACTTTACAATATTGTTTTGAAGAATATTGAAACTCCAAAAGATAGCACAACTGTTAATAAAGTTGATTCTTTAGCGATTAAATAAGCTTTATAGGAAATTTTCTATTTCTCTATTGGGAGAAAGTAGATTAGATTAAATCTAAAAAGGAATATCTTCTTAATTTGGAGCTCTGTTATATAAGTATGCTGCTATACCTACGAATATAACGTTAGGTATCCAAGCAGCGATTAAAGGGCTAACAGCTCCCGATACAGCAAAGGTAGAACTTAGAGTTAAGAATAGAATGTATGATACACTAAGAAGAAGCCCTATCCCAATATTTAACCCCATGCCTCCTTTTACTTTTCGTGACGATAGCGAAGCTCCAATAATGGTTAATATGAATGCTGAAGCTATAGAAGCGAATCTTTTATGATACTCTATCTCGAATGCTTGTATGTTGCCGATTCCTCTGTCTTTTTGGCGTTGAATATGCTTATGTAGAGCAGGCGTAGTCATTTGCTCAAAGTCATTGCTGGAGATAAGGAAATCACTAGGTACAATAGTCAGTACTGTATCAATTTTACTACCTGTTGTAATATGTTCTCTCATTCCATCAAATTCACGAATAGAGTAGTCGTAAATAGTCCAATTATATAATGAATCGTATTGAATACGATTAGCTGTAAGACGTGAGGCTAATTCTTTACCTTCGAATTTATCTAATGAAAAGTAGAATCCCATTTTATCATTATTGTCGTATCTGTTGAAGTAAGCTATAACTCCCGGTTCTATTTGAATTTGGATACGCTCAGCATATGTAACAGCTTTATTCTTGATGTATTTATTCATGAAGTTTATCCGCACCACATTTGCAGGAGGAATAATAAAACTACTAAGAGCAAAGCTTATAAGGGCAATAACACCTGCTGATATAAGGTAAGGTTTCATGAGCCTTTTAAAGCTCATCCCTGAGGCTAACATCGCTATTATCTCTGAATTATCAGCAAGTTTGGATGTGAAAAATATAACAGAGATAAAAACGAATAATGCACTGAATAGATTTATGTAATAGGGGATAAAATTCAGATAATAACTGAATATTATAGCTTTTACGGGTGCATCGTTTTTTAGAAATTTATCAAGTTGTTCGTTAAAGTCAAATACTACGGCAATAGATATGATAAGCACAATGGAGAATACATAAGTCCCCAAAAAGTTTTTAATAATATATCTGTCTAATATAGTAAGCATTAACTCAAAGTGTTATAATCGTCGTGTAACGTCTTCTATAATGGAAGCTTTCCAGCTGATAAAGTCTCCTGCAATAATGTGTTTGCGAGCCTCTTTAACCAACCATAAATAGAAAGCTAAGTTATGTATAGATGCGATTTGTAGAGCAAGAATTTCGTTAACAATAAATAAATGTCTTAGATATGCTTTGCTATATAGTGTATCTACGAATGAAGCACCTTCGGGGTCTATTGGCGAAAAGTCATTAGCCCATCTCTTGTTCTTCATATTCATAATACCATGACGGGTGAAAATTTGACCATTACGTCCATTTCTAGTTGGCATAATACAGTCAAACATATCTACTCCACGTTCTATGGCTTCCAAAAGATTAGCAGGAGTACCAACTCCCATCAAATAACGAGGTTTGTCTTGTGGTAATATTTCATTGACAATCTCAATCATCTCGTACATTTTCTCAGTAGGTTCTCCCACTGCCAGACCACCTATGGCATTACCTTCTGCTCCTTTCGATGCTACATTTTCGGCAGCACGTTTTCTTAGATCAGGATAAACGCAACCTTGTACAATCGGAAATAAAGCTTGTTTATATCCATAAGTACATTCTGTTTCGTTAAATCTTGTAATGCATCGATCGAGCCATCTCTCCGTAAGATCAAGAGATTTCTTTGCATAGCTATATTCAGCATCTCCGGGTGTACACTCGTCAAATGCCATCATAATATCAGCACCTATGGTTCTTTCTATGTCCATAACCCTTTCTGGTGTGAACATGTGCTTAGAGCCATCTATATGAGAACGAAAGATTGCTCCTTCTTCTGTCAGTTTACGATTATGGGCTAAAGAGAATACCTGAAAACCTCCGCTATCTGTAAGAATAGGTTTATTCCAACTATTAAATTTATGCAATCCACCTGCTTGCTCTAGTATTTCTAACCCCGGACGCAGGTATAAATGATATGTATTGCCCAATATGATTTGTGCTTTAATATCATTTTCGAGTTCGGGCATATGTACTGCTTTCACTGCACCTTGTGTGCCTACGGGCATAAAAATAGGAGTTTCAATCTGTCCGTGATCGGTGGTAATTAACCCTGCACGAGCTTTAGATTGAACATCGGTATGTTGAAGTTCAAATTTCATTCTTAATTTCTCTGAGTATTCAGGATTTTCATTATTTGTAAGACGTAGAATCTTCTTGTTGACTTTCTAAATCAACTAATTGTACAAGAACTATTGAAGTCTTGTTTTTCTTTAAAACAGAAAATTCGTATCCTTCTGCTTCCAGTTTGTCGTGAGTATTGGGGATTCTACCAAACTTATCAATTAAATATCCTGCAAGGGTATCGTATTGTTTAGCTTTATCGATAGAGTGGGGTAGCTGATTATTTATATCACTTATAGCAGCGGTAGCGATTACTGAGTAAATATTATCGGATATTTTTTCAACAAATGGAATTTCATTGTCGTATTCGTCTTGTATTTCACCTACCAATTCTTCAAGAATATCCTCCATCGTAATGATACCTTCGATACCTCCATATTCGTTCAACACCATAGCAATTTGTTGGTGCTTTATTTGAAATTCTTTTAGTATTTGTCCGATGCGTTTAGTCTCAGGAACAAAAGATACAGGTCTAACGATAGGGCGAATATCAACCTCTCCGTTTTGACGCATTTTCTTAAGGATATCTTTGAGGTGAACTATCCCTATAATATTATCGATACTGTCTTCGTAACAAGGTATACGCGAGAAACCATCTTCAATGACAGTCTCTAAAGTCTCGGCATCGTAGTCGTTAACATCAATTGCTAAAACTTGTGTACGAGGAACCATTACTTGTCGGGCTGTACGCTCAGAGAAATCAAAAGCGTTTTTGATAATATCATAATTGGAATCTTCTATATTACCACTTTCGCGTACTTGATCAACCAAATATTTTAACTCGTCGCTACTATATGATTCAGTTTCTGAAGCAGTATGTAGTCCGAACATTTTAAGTATCAGATTTGCAAATCCGTTTAGTAACCAAATAAATGGACGACAGATCCAGTAAAAGCCTTGTAGCGGATATGAGATAAACAAAGTTGTTTGCTCAGGTCTTAGTATAGCCAACGATTTAGGAGCAAGCTCACCGAACACTATATGAAGAATAGTGATGATAAGGAAAGCTACAGGTAATGCTATGCCGTGTGCTAATTCGGGGCTTACGTTTACGCCAACCAATTCCATAAAGCTGATTATCATTTTGGAAACTACGGGTTCTCCTATCCAACCTAATGCAAGACTGGATAATGTAATACCTAATTGTGTAGCGGCCAGATATGCATCCAGATGGCTGACAATATGTTTTGAAAGAATCGCAAAACGATTGCCTTCTTGCGCTTTAAGTTCTAATTGTGAGCTTCTTACTTTGACTATAGCAAATTCGGCAGCCACAAAAAAACCATTGAAGAATACAAAAAGAAGAGTAATAAGAATGTTAGATATCATATATCTATTAAAATGATGATATTACAAAGATAATACAATTGTGGTTTCACCAAAAGGATTGATTATAATTTCGGATTAATATTTTGCTTTAGCGGTGATATGTTTGATTTCGATCTTGAATACTGCTGTTCTGTTCCACGACTTATCCATGTACTTTTCTGCAATTTCCTCAAACCCTGCAGAATATTTCTTTACCAGAAGACGTAGAGCTTTTCTCTTTTCATCATCCGATAAATCTATATGAGCATCACCAAAGGCTATAACACTTTCGTAAAGCGTAGTAAATTCATTTGCTATGGGGTTTGTTTTTCCAACTACACAAAACGAAATCTTATTGTTCTTTTTTATTTCATCGAGTTTCTGTCCTTCAAGCGCACAATGAAAGAATAAAGAATTAGTTTCCTCCTCATAAGCATAGCTAATTGGTATACCATATGCATAGCCATTCTCGGATGTGCCTAATGATAAGAATCCAAATTCGGATGTGTTAAGTAGTTCCGTAATCCGATCTCCTTCTAATACACGGTTTTGTCGTCTTATTTCTCGAAACATAGCTTAGTATATTTGTTTGATTATGTCTACTTTGAGTCCTTCTATTTTTCCGGCTATAGCTTTTTTGAATTCTTCAAAATGAGTGCTGGCATTATGAAGGTCAATAGCTTCCTGCGATTTCCACACTTCAAGAATCGTATATTCCAAAGGGTTTGTAATATTTTGGTGTAAATCATACGAAACATTTCCTTCTTCTTTTCGAGTAGCATTTACTACATTTTGTAGTGCGACTAATACCTCTTCTTTATTATCTGATTTAATAGTAATAGTTGCAACGATCTTTAATTCAGTCATTTTATCTTTAATTTATTGTGTTTTTCTCTTTTCGTTTTCCGATTTTATATAAATATATAACTAAGCTTAATAGAGAAACGATTGATAGAATAAGAGAAATGCGTTGTAGAAAAGTTCCGTTATACCACACCTCTATTTTTCCCGATGTTGGTATTGTTACTTCAAGTAATCCATCTCCGCCCTGTTTAACCTCTAGTTTCTTTCCATCTAAAGTTGCTTTATAGCCTTTATAATAGAGCAGGGGAAGCGTTACTCTTTCGGACTTATTTAGTTCAATGTCGAAACTCAATTTGGATTTTAATTTATTGATATTCGTAATTGTGCTATTGATAGTATCTACAACATTAATTGTCTGTCCTCTATCTATAATAAATTCTATTCTGTATCTTATATCTTCTGTTTCCACTGAGGGTATTGAACTAGGTAGATATTCAGCACCAACTATTTCTAAATCATCCAAATTATAATCTCCCGTATTGCTTATTTTATATATGTTATAACCTTGATAAACTCCTCCTGATGTCTTTAAAGATAAGGTTATCCCCCCAATAATTAAGAATATAAATAATAAAGTTCTATTTGTTTGTCTAACAATGATAGTCATATAAATTGCCCCTGAGCAAGCTAACAAGAAACTGGCAGGTTGTAAAAGTCTGAACGGAAATTGTAGAATAGCTAATTTGTTGAATGGGAATGTATACCAAGGAAATTGATCTGAGACTGCAAAAATAAGAATGAATCCGCAAATCATTGATATATCGGCAAATTTAAGGAAGGGATGTTTCCCTTTGATTCCTATGCGGAATAGAAGAGGTATAATTAATAATATTCCAATACTTTCTATTCTTAATTTCTGGTCTGTTAATCCGCTAAACATACCCCAGAGAATGCGGCGTACAGCAAAAGACTGTGGACCTATTTCTGTGGCTAGCGGATGTGTTTGGAAGTAAAACGAATTGTCTGCTAACTGCTCAAACATAGGGAGGAGAAAGAATAAAGAAAGTAGAAGAGAAACAAATCCCGCTATGCCTAAGTAAATTAATCTGGCAGGTGTTTTTATAATCGTTTTATAGCAGATAAGTAAAGTGATACACACCACCAAGAAAATAAGAAAAGCTGATAGTAGATGTGTATATATGAGACATGTGAAACCAATAGTTATAATGTACCATTTTCGTTTAAAGTCTCCGTAGAGAATTTCATACAATCCCCAGAAGATAATAGGCAAAAAAGTAAATGAGATAAATTCGCCTAGTGCTCCTCTATATGAAAAATCGATAATTCGATATAATGCAAAGGTGTAGAGAAGAGAAAAGAGAAAAGCCATTGCATTATCCTTAGTTACTTTTCGAATGCACCAATAGGATAAGATTCCACAGAGAATTGTATGGGTAAATATAATAAGCTTATAAGATGATGCCAATCCTATTAGAGGGATGAAAAAGGCAAAAGGGATAAGCATAAAATCGGGATAAAACAGATTTGCTGCATACCCATATTCGTTTAAAGTATGTGCATTGATGTAAAATGGAAATGTTCCAAATTCAATAGACTGAATAATAGCATAAAATCTATTCGCATGAAACATCAGATCAGTACCTCCTGCCGTAACTGTTTCGTCAGGGAAATACCAAGCCATCATTGCTATTGACAATAGAACTAAAACAGCAATGAATAATATAAACTGATATCGTTGATTATTCCCGATGAAGTTAGATGTCTTGTTATAGAAACTTGAAATATTATCTTTTAATTTGAGAAGGTTCATTTGAATGTGCTGGAATGTTTGATATAGTCTATTATTTCATGAACAAGAATAATTGCTTCTTGTTCAATTTTTGAAGTCAAGATATCGAGTTCGTTAAAGTCGGGGTTTTCAACCAATATTACCTCGAGAACTGAATATTTGGGCATGGCTATTTGCTCTTTATTCCATGGGCTTGTTTTTAATAAATTCCAATAGTTTTTTTGAATTTCTAAATTTTGTCCCATCAGCCAAAGTTCGAATCTAACTTTTTTATGATTTAGTACAATTCCAAACCTTAACTTTTGCTCTCTTAGAAAGTCATTAAAAAAAGGGAAATAGGTAAAGTCCATATAACCAGGAGAAATATTTCCAAAAAGAAACTCATCTGATAATCTTTTTGAAAAATGAGACTTTAAAGCCATCACATATTTTACCAATCCTTCGTAAGCCTTTTGAATATCTTCTTTTTGTAATTGTTCCTTGTAAACAGTAATGTAATCACTAAAATTCTTCATTTCTAATAACTTTTAGTATTATCTAATAATTTCGATCATTAAGAAAACAAGAATACTCAATAAAAGCTACTATCTATGATCTTATTTGATTTAATCTTATTCCCACTGAGATTTACTGATTCGGAAACTAAACCTATAACAATACTATTAGAGTAGTTATGGGTCTGTAAATTATGAATTTTAGTTTGGTAGAATGAACCTAAATATCCCACCCGTAATGTCACTTTAGAAACAGGTATGTCTGCGGTAAAGTACGTTCTTAAGGCTATTTGATTGTGTAATGATGCAAAATTAATTACATCAACACTGTTACCTAAAGATATTTCATAATAAGACTGTCCGTAATGTGGTGAGAATAAAATACCCAATACCGGTGCATCTATTTGCCCACGGAAAGTGATGTTCTTCCAACTATAAAAAGCAATTGCAGATAGGTTTATATTACTATAAGCTCTGGCTGAAGCCGGATTGTTTGAATTTCGCTGATTGTATAGTACACCTCCGCTAATATTCCATAGACCTCCGGCCGAAAATCTGAATTTGTCAGTTTTAATGAGATTATAGTGTCCTCCAAGAGTATATCCCAACAGTACCGAATACTGATCGGCATTTCCTATTGGATTTTTAGTTGTGGTTACCTCTAGGTCTATGAGTTGTTGTTTAGTGAAATTATTATTGAACCACGATGTTTTTCTCATTCGTTCATTCATTAAACGAAAAGACGTTCCTGTATATTTGAGAGGCGATAGATAGGTGTCATACAAATTACTACTACCTACTCCTATGAGAGTAGCATTATTGGTCGACCTGATTTTTTCGTTAACATCTTGGGCATACAATGAGTTTGTACTGAATAAGCAATACGCCATACAAAGGCTTAAAAGAATTCGATATATACTCATGTTGATGAATTTTATTTTTATTCAAAATCAATCTTCTTCTGTCCCGTTAACTCATCCAATGCATCCTCGTCATCAATTTCTACTGCAAAAGAGCCTTCCTCTTCTTCCTCAACCTCTTTTTTCTCAGGGAATCGTGTAGGCTCAAGTTCTCTTACTTTACTTATCTCATAAGTAGAAACACGTTTTCCTTTGGCTTTGAAGCTTTTTTCGGATATAAATTCTTCAGCATCAATAATTAGTGTGCCTCTGTAACTGTCATTTCCTCCAAATACAACTTCTATTCGAGGATAAACAATATCAGTAAGTAAATATAGTTTAGAAGCATTGTTGTCTCCCAAGAAATTTTGAACCTTACTTGATGCTTCGAAAGAGAAACGTTTCAAATATATATATTCTTGGTCGGCATCAAATAAAACAGCAGTCCAGACTTTACTTTCATCAAATTTTTCAATCTTAAGAATACCACTTTCGTAGTGATTACTTAAGTCAAAATTGGTAGTATAGAAATCGCCGTTCTCTTTCACCACAAGAATTTGCTCCTCGCTTTGGAATTCTCCCAGATAATTACCTCTTTCGTCATAATTGAGACGTAAAACATCTGGATCGAACCATACTTTTCGTCCACCTAAAGTCGATTTACCCTTTTGTTTTAAAGTAATCTTATGCACTTCGGCTTTAGTAAGTAGGTTACCCATCGATTGACGTCCTTTTATTGCTATCTGGCTAAAGTCTTTTTCGAATAATTGTACTTTTTGTCTAGCCTTAGGTTTCAATAGGATACGCACAGTCTCGGCTTCACCATTAGGGTTTGCGCTGAAATATACAATGCGTGAACCTTCGTCGCCCATAGTAACATCATATTCTTTGTCTCGGGTAACGCCCGTTACAGCAAAACGTTTTATATAATGCGGTCCGACTTTTCCTTGTTTGTATATTGCATTATAGATGGTACGCTTGTCGTTCTTCTTGAAAACGTTAACATACAATACATTCTTTCCGACGAACATTTTATCGCTAACCTTCACCACCTTGTATTTACCATCTTTAAAGAAGATAATAACATCGTCAATGTCAGAACAGTTACAGATAAATTCGTCTTTTTTGAGTGATGTACCTATAAATCCTTCTTCGCGGTTTATGTATAGCTTTTCGTTGGCTTCAACAACTTTAGATGCTTCAATAGTATCGAAGTTGCGAATCTCAGTCATACGAGGGTGATTCTTGCCGTATTTTTCTTTGAGCATTATAAACCAATCAATCGTATAATTTACAATGTCGGCTAAATTACGTTCAATCTCTTCAATTTCCGATTTGTATCTGGCAATAAGCTCATCAGCTTTATCTGAGTTGAATTTTAGGATACGTCCCATTTTGATTTCCATCAATCTGAGAATATCCTCACGTGTAATTTCTCGGATAAAGAGCTTAGTAAAGGGAATTAAGCGTTTGCTGATATGTTCTATTGCAGCATCTATATCAGCCGAATCTTCGAATCCTTTATCCTTATATATACGTTCTTCTATAAATATTTTTTCAAGAGATGAGAAGTGTAATGTTTCTTCGAGTTCACCTTTATGAATTTCAAGTTCCCAACGTAACAAATTAAGTGTATTGTCCGTGTTGTCACGAAGAATACTACTTACAGTTAAGAAGTGAGGCTTATTCTCAGAGATTACACAACAGTTGGGCGAAATACTGATTTCGCAATCAGTAAAAGCATATAGTGCATCAATCGTTTTGTCTGACGATACTCCTGCTGCTAAATGGATATGTATTTCTACATTCAGAGCTGTTATGTCATCAACCTTACGAATTTTTATTTTTCCTTTATCATTGGCTTTCAATATCGATTCTACGACCGAACTTGTGGTTCTACCATAAGGAATATCTGTAATAACAAGAGTTTTATTATCAAGCTTTGATATTTTGGCTCTTACCTTTACTGCTCCTCCTCTTTCTCCATCATTATAGCGGCTTACATCTATATAACCTCCTGTTTGAAAATCAGGATATAGAATAAACTCTTTACCTCTTAAGCAAGCTATAGAAGCATCACATAAATCATTGAAGTTGTGAGGTAGTATTTTAGATGCTAAACCAACGGCAATACCTTCAACCCCTTGTGCTAATAATAACGGGAATTTTACGGGTAATGTAATTGGTTCTTTATTTCGACCATCATAAGACGATTTCCACTCAGTTGTTTTGTTATTAAACGCTATTTCAAGAGCAAATTTAGATAAACGTGCCTCAATATAACGAGGTGCAGCAGCTCCGTCGCCAGTTAAAATATTACCCCAGTTACCCTGACAATCCACTAAAAGATCTTTTTGTCCGAGTTGTACTAAGGCATCACCAATAGATGCATCACCGTGAGGGTGAAATTGCATCGTATGACCTATAACGTTGGCTACTTTATTGTAGCGTCCGTCATCCATTCTTTTCATCGAATGCAGTATACGGCGTTGTACAGGCTTTAGTCCATCTGCTATATGTGGAACGGCACGTTCCAATATTACATACGAGGCATAATCTAAAAACCAGTTTTGGTACATCCCCGATAGGTGTAGCTGGTTTTCACCATCTTTTGTTGGGATTTTGTACTCAGAACGGGATGATGTTTCATTCTCATCATCCGATTGATTAGAAGTTACACCTTCATCTAAGTCGTTAGTCTCGTCTTCAATAATATCTTCAGGAAGCATATAAGTAGTTTAATAAACAGATCTGATAAATCAAAAATTACTCAAAGATAATTTTTTTTACTTTGATAACAAAGCGGTTTGTCTTCGTATAATTGACAATTGAATCCCTAATGTGAGAATAATTACTAATTGGATTATAAATAGTAATTGCTTGTTATAATTTTATATAGATGAGCCAATCTTTAAGGTTATTTGCTTATTTTTGAATATTGCACCTTTAAGTATTTAATTCTATGAAAAAGACACTTTTTATTTTAGCTGCAACTTTGGTAATTTTAGTTTCGGGCTGTCAGCAATCTCAAATAACTCTGTTTGTATCAACTTCTGGTAATGATGATAATCCGGGAACAAAAGAACGGCCTTTTGCCTCCTTGGAAAAAGCTACAAAAACGGCTTCTGCTTTTGCCGGAAAGGAAGCGATTACTATTTATTTAAGAGAAGGAGTGCATTATATTACAGAACCTATACTTTTAACGTCTACTAATTCGGGAACAAAAGATTGCCCTATAGTTTTCAGTTCTTACTCTGATGAGCATGCAGTTATTAGTACAGCAAAGCCTTTAACTAATTTAGATTGGAAAGAGTATAAAGACGGTATTTGGGAGACTAAGATTGATGAGCCGTTGCTTTTTGATCAACTATATGTTAATGGAGAGAAGCAGTATATGGCCAGATACCCGAACTATAATAAAGAGGTGCGTCATTTTAATGGTTTTTCAAAAGATGCTATTTCATCTGAAAGAGTAAAAAGGTGGGCTAATCCTGCAGGAGGGTTTGTGCATGCAATGCATAAGCACGAGTGGGGAGGATACCAATACTTAATAACGGGGAAAGATAAATCTGATAATTTGATTCTGGAAGGAGGTTTTCAGAATAACCGACAAATGGGGATGCACGATAGTTATCGGATGGTCGAGAATATATTTGAGGAGTTGGATTCAGAAAATGAGTGGTATTATAATAAGGAAAATAAGACATTGTATTTTTACCCTCCGAAAGATTTAGATTTGAAAACTGCACTAATTGAAATACCACAACTTGAGAGTATTTTTATATTGAAAGGTACGGAGGAATCTCCTGTAAAATATATAGAAATAAAGAATCTGGAATTGAGGCAAACTTTACGTACCTTTATGGAAACAAAAGAACCTCTTCTTAGAAGTGATTGGACTATTTATCGCAGTGGTGCTATAAAATTGGAGGGTACCGAAAATTGTTTGGTTGAAAACTGCTTTATAAACTCGATAGGTGGTAGCGCAATCTTCTTTTCTAATTATAATAGAAATGATAGGGTTGAAAATAATCATATAACTAATATCGGAGCAAGTGGGGTTTGTTTTGTGGGATCTCCTACGGCGGTTCGTTCTCCTCGTTTTGAGTATAACGAATTTATATCATGGGATAAAGTAGATACTGTAAAAGGTCCAGTCAATAATAATTATCCTAGTTTGTGTGTTGTAGATAATAATCTAATATACAATATTGGTACAGTTGAGAAGCAGGGTGCAGGTGTCCAAATTTCGATGTCTAAAAATATAACTGTAAGTCATAATAGTATTTATGATATGCCTCGTGCCGGAATAAACATTAGCGAAGGTACATGGGGAGGACATATTATAGAGTGGAATGATGTTTTTGATACAGTGCAGGAAACGGGCGATCATGGATCCTTTAATTCGTGGGGACGCGATAGGTTTTGGTATGCAGATAGAGGAATGATGGATTCTTTAAGTGCCAAATATCCTCAAGCTGTGCTCTGGGATGCTATTGAAACCACAATTATAAGGAATAATCGTTGGCGGTGTGATCATGGTTGGGATATAGATTTAGATGATGGATCGTCAAATTATCATATTTATAATAATTTGTGTTTCAATGGGGGTATTAAGTTAAGAGAAGGTTTTCATCGTAAAGTTGAAAATAATATAATGGTTAATAACTCGTTTCATCCGCACGTTTGGTTCGCAAATTCTAAGGATACTTTCAGATATAACATTGTTACAAAGGCTTATTTGCCGATTCGGGTAAAAGATTGGGGTGATGAGATTGATTATAATTTCTTTCCTGATTTAGCGTCTTTGAAAGCGTCTCAGGAGAACGGAACAGATAATCATTCAAAGGCTGGTAATCCAATGTTTATTAATCCTGAAATAGGAGATTATAGGGTTAAAGATAATTCTCCAGCTTTGGAAGTTGGCTTTAAGAACTTCGAGATGAATAAATTCGGAGTGCAATATGATAAATTGAAAAAATAGCTAAAATGCCGGACTTTCCCGATTTTAAAATCTCAAATGATTTAGGAAATGTAGATGAAATATATGATTGGTTGGATGCTAAGTTTAAAAACTTAAGTACCGAAGGCGAACGATCGGCTACAGGAATGGATGGTATTAAAGGAGTTCTTATTCGTAAATTAGAGGAGAATTCTATTTTAGCACGATTTGGATTGAAAGAGAATGATGTCATTCTAAAATATAATAGGGGAGATATTGATAAATGGACAGATTTGGAGCGTGAGATTGCAAAATCTTATAAAGGAGAAAATATAAGAATAACTGTTTTCAGAGATCAGAAGGAAAAGATAATTAATATAACTTTGCCTTAAGTTTTCCTACTCAAAAAATTATAGATAAATAATGATAGAGGATTTAGTCAGTATAATAATTGTAAACTACAATACGGAACAGCTTCTTGAAGATTGCATAGTATCAATAGGTAAACATACTAGAAATGTTAATTGTGAAATAATTGTAGTTGATAATAATTCGGAGCAAGGTTCCCTCTCTTCTCTTGCTGAGAAATATCCTACTATCAGATTTCATTTATCAGACGAAAATCAGGGGTTTGGCAGAGCCAATAATATTGGTGCATCCATTGCTAAAGGCGAATACTTGTTTTTTCTGAATCCTGATACACTATTGATAAATAATGCAATATTTATACTATACGAGTATCTTAAAAAACATTCGGAAGTAGGTATTTGTGGAGGCAATCTTTACAGAGGTGATATGAAGCCTGCTGTATCGTTTCATATATTAGATTTCTATAAAAGAGAGCTAAGAATACTTCTTAATAAGAAATGGAAACAAGGTTTTAATCATTCTGATCAACCTCAAGCTGTGAAAGTAATAATGGGAGCCGATCTATTTATTTCAAAATCTCTTTTTCTTAAATATAATGGCTTTGACGAAGACTTCTTTATGTATTTCGAAGAGGTTGAGCTTTGCGACAGGATAAGAAAAACAGGATATAAAATAATGTCAGTGCCCGAAGCCAAGATTATTCATCTTGAAGGTGGTGCTGCCGAAAATAAAAATGAAGATTTACATAAATGGTCGTATCAGGAACATTGGTACAGTAAGTTTATTTATTTTTCGAAAACAAAAGGAAAAACTCTAACGAGAGTAATTTATTTTCTTCATATATCGAAATTAGAATTAGCAGTTCTGTTTTACTCTTTGAAACGGAATAAGACTAAAATTAATTATTGGACTCAAAAACGGGATGTCATAAAAGGCACATTTAATAGATATCAAGAATATCTATCTAATAAGTCATAATTTCTAAAGGAAATGATATTGATAGAGTAGTAAACGATTGTTTAAGTCAAATTATCGCTTAAAAACTTTATAAACCAAACAAAATATTTTACTTTTGTGAGTCTTTTTCGATATATAAGTAAGTCACTTTCAGATAGCATAAGTATTTATCTATGGATTAATAGATAATATATATCGGAAATTGTTCATTGTCAATAGAATAAACTATATACTAAAACATTATTTATAACCATGGCAAATTTAAAAGAAAAGCTTTTTACAGATTTTCCAGCCATATCTACAGAAGAGTGGATGGCAAAAATCACTGCTGATCTGAAAGGCGCTGATTTCGAAAAAAAACTTGTTTGGAAAACAGACGAGGGCTTTAAAGTAAATCCTTTTTACAGAAATGAAAACATTGAAGGGCTTAAAACAGCTGATGCTTTACCCGGAGAGTTCCCTTATGTAAGAGGTACAAAAAAAGATAACGACTGGTATGTTCGTCAGGACATTACTGTTGTTGATTTTAAAGCAGCTAATGCAAAAGCATTGGAGGTTTTAAATAAAGGAATTACTTCTCTAGGATTTATTATCAAGGGTGATGATGTGAATGCAGAAAACATCAAAACTCTATTGAAAGATATTTGTCCGGAAGCTGTTGAATTGAACTTCTCAACTTGTCACAGAAAATCTTTAGAATTAGTAAAGATTTTGGTTGACAATCTAAAATCGAAAGATGTAGATTTATTGAAATGCTTTGGTTCAGTAAATTACGATCCATTCAAAACTATTTTGAAAAAGGGTGTTGATAATACTGAATGGGTAAAACAAGCTGCTGAAATAGTAACTGTTGCTGCTGCATTACCTCGTTTCAGAGTATTGAATGTAAATGCTAACAAACTTAATAATGCAGGAGCATATATTTACCAAGAATTGGGATATGCTCTAGCAAACGGAAATGAAATCTTAAGCAAGTTAGTTGAGGCTGGATTAGACACTGCATTAGTTGCAAAGAAAATCAAATTTAACTTTGGTATTGGTGCTAATTATTTCATGGAGATAGCAAAGTTCAGAGCTGCACGTTGGTTGTGGGCTGAAATTGTAGATGCATACAAACCTGCATGTAACCACGAATGTCCTAATAAAGCTGAAGATGGTATTTGTCGTTGTGCATCTAAAATTTATACACACGCAGAAACTTCTACATACAATATGACTGTTTTTGATGCTCACGTAAACTTGCTTCGTTCTCAAACAGAAGCTATGTCAGCATCTCTTGCAGGAGTAAATTCTCTTACTGTACTACCTTTTGATGAGTCATTTAAAGATTCTGATAATTTCTCAGAAAGAATTGCTCGTAATCAACAGTTATTATTGAAAGAAGAATGTCACTTCGATAAGATAAGTGATCCTTCTGCTGGTTCATATTATATCGAAAACCTTACAGCTTCTATCGCTGATCAAGCGTGGAAATTATTCCTGGAAGTGGATGAGAAAGGTTTCTATGAAGTTCTTAAAGCTGGAACTGTACAAGCTGCAATAAAAGCTTCTTCAGATAATCGTTTCAAATCATTAGCAACACGCCGTGAAGTTCTTTTAGGAACTAACCAGTATCCTAACATTACCGAAACTGCAGGTAATAAAATTACCAAAGACGCTTGTGGCTGTGGTTGTTCAACAGATAGTGCTTCGGCTCAATTACAACAGCTTCCAAGCACTCGTTTGGCTACAGATTTTGAAAAACTTCGTCTTGCTACTGAAAAATCAGGAAAAACTCCGGTTGTATTTATGCTTACAATAGGTAGTCTTGCAATGCGTTTGGCTCGTTCTCAGTTCTCTGGTAACTTCTTTGGTTGTGCAGGTTATAAAATAATTGATAACCTAGGATTCCAAACAGTAGAAGAAGGTGTAAAAGCTGCACGTGAGAAAAAAGCCGATATAATTGTGCTTTGTTCCAGCGATGATGAATATGCTACTCTGGCTCCTGAGGCTTATAACTTAGTGAAAGGTAAAGAACAGTTTGTAGTTGCGGGAGCTCCTGCATGTACAGATGACCTGAAAGCTATAGGCATTGAAAACTTCGTTAACGTTAAGAGCAATGTTCTTGAAACATTGAAGAAATTTAACGCTGTATTAGGAATCAATTAATGCTAAAGAAGGAAAATAATGAAACCAAATTTTAAGAATATAGATATTAAGAATGCAGGTTTTGCAGCAACTAATGCTGCGGAATGGGCTGCAACTAATAGGAATGCCGAAGCTGATTGGGTTACACCGGAGCTTATTCCTGTAAAACCGGTTTATACAAAAGAAGACCTGGAAGGAATGGAACATTTGAACTATGCTTCAGGGTTACCTCCATTCGTTCGCGGACCATATTCGGGTATGTATGCAATGCGTCCTTGGACTATCCGTCAGTATGCAGGTTTTTCTACAGCGAGTGAATCAAATGCATTCTATCGCCGTAACTTAGCTTCAGGGCAAAAAGGTCTATCTGTTGCTTTTGACTTGGCTACTCACCGTGGATATGATGCAGATCATAGTCGTGTAGTAGGTGATGTTGGTAAAGCAGGGGTTTCGATCTGTTCAGTTGAAGATATGAAAGTTTTGTTTGATGGTATTCCATTAAATCAAATGTCAGTATCTATGACTATGAATGGTGCTGTACTTCCTATTTTGGCATTTTATATCAATGCAGGATTAGAACAAGGTGCTAAGCTAGAAGAAATGGCAGGTACTATTCAAAATGATATTTTGAAAGAATTTATGGTGCGTAATACATATATTTACCCACCTGCATTCTCAATGAAAATTATCGCTGATATTTTTGAATATACATCTCAAAAGATGCCTAAGTTTAACTCTATATCTATTTCGGGATATCACATGCAAGAAGCAGGTGCTACCGCAGATATCGAATTAGCTTATACATTGGCTGATGGTATGGAATATCTTCGTGCTGGTATCAATGCAGGTATAGATGTAGATGCTTTTGCACCTCGTTTATCATTCTTCTGGGCAATCGGTATGAATCACTTCATGGAAATTGCTAAGATGCGTGCAGGTCGTTTATTGTGGGCTAAGATTGTTAAGAGCTTTGGTGCTAAAAACCCAAAATCATTGGCACTTCGTACTCACTCTCAAACTTCGGGTTGGTCATTAACAGAACAAGATCCATTTAATAATATTGGTCGTACTTGTATCGAAGCTATGGCAGCGGCACTAGGTCATACACAATCTCTTCACACCAATGCATTGGATGAGGCTATTGCGTTACCAACTGACTTCTCTGCTCGTATTGCTCGTAATACTCAGATATATATACAAGAAGAAACTCAAATATGTAAAGAAATCGATCCATGGGGAGGTTCTTACTATGTTGAAACTCTTACAAATGAACTAGTTCACAAAGCATGGGATCTAATTCAAGAAGTTGAGAAATTAGGGGGTATGGCTAAAGCTATCGAAACAGGTCTTCCTAAGATGCGTATCGAAGAAGCTTCTGCACGTACTCAAGCTAAGATTGACTCTAAACAACAAACAATTATTGGTGTTAACCAATATCGTTTGGAAAAAGAAGATCCAATTGATATTCTTGATGTTGATAATACAGAAGTACGTCGTCAGCAAATTGAGCGTTTGAATGATCTGAAATCAAAACGTGACAATGCTGCTGTTGCAAAAGCTCTTGCTGCAATTACCGAATGTGTGAAAACTCAAAAAGGTAACTTGTTAGAATTAGCTGTTGAGGCTGCTCGTCTTCGTGCAACATTAGGTGAAATTTCGGATGCTTGTGAAGAAGTAGTAGGTCGTTATAAAGCTATAATTAGAACTATATCAGGCGTGTATTCATCAGAAACTAAAAAAGATCCAACGTTCCAAGAAGCTTGCGAACTAGTAGAAAAATTTGCGAAGAAAGAAGGTCGTCAACCTCGTATCATGATTGCAAAGATGGGACAAGACGGACACGACCGTGGTGCAAAAGTTGTTGCAACTGGTTATGCTGACTGTGGTTTTGACGTGGATATGGGACCTTTGTTCCAAACTCCAGAAGAAGCTGCCCGTCAAGCTGTAGAAAACGATGTAAACGTTCTTGGAGTATCTTCTCTTGCTGCCGGTCATAAGACTCTTATACCTCAGGTAATGGAAGAACTTAAGAAACTAGGTCGTGAAGATATCATTGTTATTGCAGGTGGAGTTATTCCAGCTCAAGACTATGATTTCCTTTATAAAGCAGGTGTAGCTGCGATTTTTGGACCTGGAACGTCTGTTGCTAAGGCTGCAGTTCAAATGATGGAAATACTCTTAGCTGAGTAATTTATAATACATCAAATAATATTAAAAGTCGTTTCCCTTACGAGAAACGACTTTTTGTTTTTTAGAGTCCTGCTAGTAGCTCTTTATTATCAATAGAAACCCATCTGTATTAATTACCCTTATTAATAGAAATAAGTTATTAATATAGGGTAGGGGAAAGCTAAAAAGAGAAGCTCCCAGAGAAAAGAATAGTTCCGTTTGTAATTGGATTACCTTCCGTATTGTCGGTACTTGTATAAGTAAGTCTACGTGCATAATCAATCCGTAGCATATTGAAAATATTCGACAGCCCAATGTTGACTTCTGCATAAGGGATGTTGCCTAAAGGTGTAATACCGTTATTGAATACAAAAAGATCGGGATGGTATGTAGGATCGTTTGCTCTCGAAAGAGGTCCATATATTATTTTTGATCCTACTCCTATTTTTATATTATTGTCTTTATTAAATAGTCGAATGGGCGACCAGTCGAATGTAGTATTAACACTACCCGCTACAAATCGGTCTGTAGCAAATTCATAGAAGTTCATAACATTATATGCCCTGCTATTAAATACATAACTCTGATTCCCCTCAGGTATAAATAGTAAAGGGAATGGTACACGCCCCCATATCTTACCTCCAGATAAATAGGTGTCTATTTGTGCAATATTTCTTGTTACATCAAATCTTTTAAAAAGCTCAAAATTAATAACATCATATCCATAATCAGCTCCAAATACACCTTTCATCCCTTTGCGATAAGTAACATCAAGCTCAAAAGTAGCCCTGCGGATAGCAGTTCGTTTTTCTTTTCTCTGAATAAACCTTTCACCCGGAGCAAAACGTAAAGATAATATAAGGTCGCTACTTGTTATATTATCTATGATTGTAGTATCTGATGGACTTATAGCCTGCGCATATTTAACTACACCCATAGGTCTGTCATAAGTGATTTTTCCTCCTATTTTATAAGTTAGATTATGGCTATTTTCACTTTCGAATGTCAATAATCCGATTCTTTGTAATGACATGTTGTTTGTTGGAGCATGTGTAAACGATTGGGCAAAATGGTCTCTGTTCATTAGTAACATATCTTGTCCGGGGATATTCAAATCAGATGCATATGTAAAAGAGACAAGTTTTTTAGGATATTCCCAGAGATATTTTTGTTTAGGGTAAATAGAATATACTAAATTTGCCTGATGTTTAACTCTATTATCTTTAGTTCCATAAGCAAGGTATCCTCCTAATTGAAGCTGATCAGAGAATCTGATAGTAGTATTTCCTCCAACTCTAACTCTTAATCCCTCCATATCATTGTAACTCAAAAAGTGAGTTAATGGACCTAATTCTACCGGACCATCTATGCCAGCCAGACTATAAGAGCCATTGAGAGCAAGGGAAATAATCCTTTCCAGACGTTTAAATCTTTTGCTACTATCGGCAGCTTGTTCTAAATTACCTATTTGCATCTGCGATTCGGTCAGAGGAATGGGTCTTATGGCTGTCCAGTAAGTTGAATCTCTTTTGAAGTAGTCTCTTTCTCTATGAATTCTCCATCTTAAATTATTGTCCGATTCATTAAAGCTGTAATTGAGAAAAATATCGGTACGCCTGACAGCCATCATTCTGTTTGCATCGTCTCCTACTAGTAATATACTCTCTTGCTTTATTGGCATAACGATTGAGCCTTCAGAACCAAAAGAATGAACTAAAAGTATGTCTTTTAGGAAATTAGTGCTTTCGCTATTATTGAAGGTGAATTGTGCCTTTATGAGTTTGGGATTCTTTTCAATAGAAATATATAAGTTTCCCGCAAATGCATTTTCTTTCATGTTGTTGCAAAAGAAAGCTATTTCATCGCATAGAATACCATCTACTTGTTTTTGTCCGATTAGTTTGTAAGTGTAAGTTTTTGTATTCGATTTGTATAGCGGTCCTTTAAAAGAAAGTAACATGATGTTACTGTTTTCTTTAAAAAGATTGATATCTCCTAATATTTCGTCTAAAAAAGAAGAAATATTCTTATGTCCAATGGTTTCGAAAATGCCATTATTCTGTGAGGCACGAATGGTTTGCCCTCTTTTTTTATTGAGATTATCGGTAAAAATAGATTTATAATCCTCAAATAATAACATAGTCACATTTGCTTCATCGGATTCGCCGTTAGGACGTGCAAAATTAAATGAGAAATCAAATGGACGTATTACAAACTTGGATATAAGATCGGAGCTGTTTTTTATGTGATTAAGCTGAGCTTGAATAGAATCTCGATGTAAGACTGCATCAACAGATGTTCTTCTATAGAGATTATAATAATAGAAAGCTTCTTTTTTATAACTGTTTTCGTTATATCCTTCTATCATTTTTAGTACAATCTCACGTGCATCGGGTAAGTTGTCCTTATCTGATAAGCCTTGGATTGCTTTTATTATCTGTTTGCTTTCCTCTGCTTCCTGAGCTGTAATAAGTGGGCTTGATAGTAGTAGGCATGTAATCAGCAAACAGCGACAATGTATTGCCCAGCGGTCTTTTATCTTTCCTTTCATCCTGTTTTTAATGCTATAAGTGCTTAATATATTTTTGAATATATGTATGTAATTGGAGCTTCATAATGAGTGCAATAAAACAGAAATTTATTTATAGCAATTTCGTATAAATATAATTGTATTTTTCTAACCGTTAAGCTCTGTTTAGTATAAAGTTCTATAGTGCTCTAATTTCTTTACAAGAGAGTGTCTACGTATTTTGTATTCGGCTAAAATTTACTCTTTTCTACCACTTGTTAAAAAACAATCATCTAAAGCATAAAGTTCGGAGACAAGTCTTTATTATTAAGATCAGAGCTCTATAAGTGAATATATCTGACTTAATATACTTATTTTCAGTTGTAAGTTTTGTGTTAACCTGTTTTTTCGAGGAAAATAGGGAAATAAAAAGGAGTTGCTATTATAGCAACTCCTTTTCTATAATGAATAGAGCTTATTAATTGTTAGCAGTAAAAATTACTACACGATTCCAAGCATCGATTTCGAATGGTTGTTCTCTATCACCACTAGCTTGTACATTGATACGGCTTGATGCAATACCATATTTGTTGGTTAAGATATCAGCTACTGCTTGAGCGCGTTGTTCTGATAATCTTTGGTTGATAGCAGGTGTACCTGTTGCTTTATCAGCATATCCAGTAACTGTGATATTTACTTTAGGATTGTCTTGTAAATATTTAGCAGCATTGTAGATGTTAATATCTTGATTTTGTTCAAGTTTAGCACTTCCTAAACGGAATACAACTACAGCATTCATCAATACTTCAGTTTCACCTCTTACTTCTTCTACAACTACTGGTTGAGCAGCTAGACGAGCTATTTCTGATTGATATTTTTGAATGTCTCTGTCTTTGTCTCTCAATTGAGATCTTTGTGCATTAATCTGATCGTTTAGAGATTGAATTTGTGCAGGATCTATAATATCAACCACTTCAAATCCTTTATTGTTGAATCGATATGTGATACCAGCAAGAACATTCAATGTTGCATCGTATTTAGTACCTCCAACAACTCCGTTGAAGTCGTCATTCATTAAATTACCAATACCTTCAATATTTAGGCTGATATCTTGATTCAGTCTGAAATCGGCTTGTAAACCTACACGAGGAACTACACTATTAGTAACGCGAACGTCGTGATCTTCATTTTTAAAACCATGCATTACTCCAACTCCTAATATACCTGTTAGGTTGAAGAAACGATCTTCAGTATAAGTTGAGAATACATTTGTAAGATTCAATAATCCGTCAACACTAGCTTGAATATAATTTATTTTATAAGTTCTGTCCAGTGCAGGATTAAAGCTTTTAGCATCCCATCCACCCACTTGTAAACGAGCTCCTAATTCTGGAGAAAAGTATTTACCAGCAGATACAGCAACGTGTGGGCTTAGTAGGTTGGTCATATCTGTTCTTTTGAAGTTTTCACTAAATGTGTGAGAAACTCCAACTTGTCCTTGAAGGAACCAGTTATCCCAAAATCCGTATTGTTTTATTGCTTTTTCTTGTGCAAATCCAGTCATTGATAATAATGCTGTTGCGACTACTAAAATAATCTTTTTCATATTTGTAATTTCTATTAAGTTTACATTAATGCAGAATAGAGTGCTCTATTCCAGACTGCAATGTTACGATTTTAAGTTAAATTATCGAAACTTTTTTGAATGTATTTTATATGTATTGAGTTTAATTCTTTGTGTGGGATTTATTTTTTCTCTATCCAATTAACGATTCTCTCTGAAAGCGGGCTTTCTTTAGATAATGCAAAATCTACTAACTGACCATTTTCATCTATCATGAACTTTTGGAAATTCCATTGCACTTCAGCATCAAATTTAGAGTTTTCAGATTTCTCGGTTAACCATTTATAGATTGGAGCCTTATTATCACCTATTACAGTCACTTTGTCCATTATAGGGAATGTTACTCCATAATTAAGTGAACAGAATTCTTTGATTTCTTCATTTGTACCTGGTTCTTGTCCTTTAAAGTCATTAGAAGGAAAACCGATAACTATAAAATTCTGGTCTTTATATTTTTTGTATAGCTCTTCTAGTTGAGCGTATTGGGGTGTAAAACCACATTTAGAGGCCACATTTACGATTAAAACTTTTTTCCCTTTTAAGGAAGACATGTCAAACTCTTTTTCATCTATATCTTTTACCTTAAAATCATATAACGATTTTTGTTGTGCCATAGCAGAGTTTATAATTAAAGTAAGGAGTATTGTGAGTATAATTTTATGCATAATAGTATTTATTTAGTCTGTTATATAACAACATCAAAAGGTTTTTAGTTCTTAGTAGTTGTAAAAAAAGAGAGAATTCGACAATTCTCTCTTTGATATTTAGATATTTATACGATAAATATTATTTCGCTGTTGTTGGATATGTATTGTATTTATATATTCCTCTTATAGCAATTTTTAAGAGTATTTTATCTGACTCTTGTATATCTTCACTTGGAGTAAAGAATATCTTTAAAGAAGCTTTACGCGAATTACTCACAACACTGTTGAAAATAGGATTAATAAATGTTATATATTTATTTCCAGATTGCTGTGTGTCAGATGAAAACTCATTATTGCCACTTCCATTTACTTTGCATGTACCAAAATTTACTGGAGTATTTGAATTTACTTGTAAAGTGAAATTTTGCAGAGAAGGAGATGTAGTCATATTTTTTAATCCAGAAACTTCAAGATAACCACCTGTATTTTGGAATTCTCCACTAAGGAAATTTTTAGCATTGGTTTCTCCTAATATTTGAGCTAGTGTTATATCAGGCAGATTGTATTCAATCTTTCCCCCATTAGAAGGGGCCAAACCTTTAATTACTGCTGTATAAACATATGTTGTATCTTTTTCTTGACGTACGGGGCTAGGTCCATCATCATCACTGCTACAAGAACTAAAAGCGACTGCTATAGTAAGCATTAGTCCGAAAATTTTACTGATTGCTTTCATAAATTATTAATAAATTAAAAATGTTAGTTAATTTTTAGCACGCACAAAAGTATAATAATATTATTCTTTTCAAAGTGATTTTATTCATTTATCATTCGCAATAATTGTAACATGGCTGTGTTAGAGGCTCCTACAATATTTGCTTCGCGATATTTTCCCAATTGGTATTTTTTTGATTCTATTCTGTCTTTAATTGCCGTAGCAATCCATACAGTACCAACAGGTTTTTCTGGAGTTCCTCCATCAGGTCCAGCTATTCCTGAAACAGCAATTGCACAATCTACATTCAACGCCTTTTGGGCACCTCTCACCATTTCAATAACAACCGATTCGCTAACGGCTCCGTATTCATCAAGATTAGACTGAGAAACATTCAAAATGCTGCATTTGATTTCATTTGAATATGAAACAATACTACCTTTAAAGTATTGAGAAGATCCCGAAATAGATGTAATTAAATGGGCTATATACCCTCCAGTGCAGCTTTCAGCTGTTCCTAGAGTCAATTTTTGCTCCGATAAAAGTTCTCCGATTATTTTTTCAAGAGGAATGTCTTTTTCGGTAAGAATAGCATTTCCCAATAGAATTCTTAGTTTCTGAACTTCATTTTCCAATTCAGAAGTACGATATTCTCCTTTTACAAAGAGCCTCAATTTCATCAAACGAGGGGAGGGAAGGTATGCTAATCCAAATCCTTCAGGAAGATTATTTTCAAAATCAGTTAAATGTATTGCCAAATTGGACTCAGTATATCCTCCCACTATCAATACTCGAGAGACGTAGGCTTCTGCATTGTACTTCGATTGTAGGCGAGGTATAATTTCATTTTCCATATTGTATTTCATCTCATATGGAACTCCCGGCATAGAAGCTAATACCTTGTCACCTCTTTCAAACCATGTAATAGGAGCAGTGCCAACTCTATTTTGAATAACCGTACAATCTTTAGGCACATATGCTTGATCGCGAGTTAAACCATTGAGAGTTGTGAAATTTGAAATTACGTTATTGATATTTTCAAGAACCGATTCATCAAAAACAAGCTCTGTATCAAAATACTCACACAAAGTTTTCTTTGTAATATCATCTTTAGTAGGACCTATTCCTCCGGTAGTCAATATAACATCTACACGTTGAAAAACTTCTTTTATAGTGTCTTTTATTTGTTGTGCATTATCGGCAATAGAAATTTTCTCTTCTACTTCAAAGCCTGCTTCAGTTAGCTTTTTGGACATCCATGCCGAGTTTGTGTCCACTATTTGTCCTATCAGAATTTCATCTCCAATAGTTATTATTGCTGTTTTCATTTATTAATATGTGAAAATGATTGTATTCTTAGAATTTTTTTAATTCCTGATAGAGTCGTTGTATAGGTAATCCCATTACATTAAAATACGATCCTCCAATGTATTCTACACCTACATACCCAATCCATTCTTGTATGCCGTATGCTCCGGCTTTGTCTAGTGGTTTGTATTTAGAAACGTAATATTCAATCTCAGAATTTTCAAGATTCGAAAACCGAACGTCAGAGATTACACTGAAAGTTTTCTGTTTGTCGTGTGTTGTAAGGCAAGCACCTGTTATAACCTGATGTGTTTTACCCGATAATTGGCGAAGCATATCTTTTGCTTCTGATTCATTGATAGGTTTACCAAATACTTTTTCTTCTAAAACAACTACGGTATCGGCTGTTATTACTAAGGTGTTTTCAGTTAGTAATGATTTATACGCGTTAGCCTTCTTTTTAGCAATATACAAGGCAACCTCTTCCTTATTTATATCCTGAGGATAAGATTCATCTATATCGGGCAATACTACAATATCATAATCTAAGTCAAGACCTGATAAGAGTTCTTTTCTGCGAGGTGAATTGGATGCAAGAATGATTTTATAGTTGAACTCCATAATTATTATAAACAAAAGTATTTAATGATCTGCCTTAAGGAAAGTAATAGCCTATAGCTATTACTTTCCCCAAAGTATATAATATAGGTGTGTGATCTTATCTGATTGCTTCTCTTATTCGAACTAGCTTGGTCAGTAATCCTTCTAGTTGATCTAATGGTAGCATATTTGCCCCATCAGACTTTGCTTCTGCTGTATTAGGATGAGTTTCGATGAATAGACCATCTACACCAACAGCTATTGCTGCTTTGCACATTGTTTCGATCAATTGTGGTTGACCTCCTGTTACGCCCGAAGCTTGGTTAGGCTTTTGTAGACAATGGGTAGCGTCTAAAACAACAGGAAATCCAAATTCTTGCATTTCGGGGATACCTCTAAAATCAACAACTAAATCGCCATAACCATACGAAACACCACGTTCGGTGAGTGTTACATTATTGTTACCCGAGTCTATAATTTTTTGAGCTGCAAATTTCATTGCTCCCGGAGCTAGAAACTGACCTTTCTTGATGTTAACCATTTTGCCTGTTTCTGCTGCTGCGATCAAAAGATCAGTTTGGCGGCATAGAAATGCAGGTATTTGTAGCACATCTACATATTCGGCAGCCATAGCAGCTTCGTGTGCTTCGTGTATATCTGTAACTACGGGTACACCAAATGTTTCACGTACTTTTCTAAGAATCTTTAGAGCCTTTTCGTCACCAATTCCTGTAAAAGAATCAACGCGTGAACGATTTGCTTTGCGATAAGAGCCCTTAAATACATAAGGTATATTTAATTTTGATGTAATATTCAATATCTTTTCGGCAATGTTTAATGCCATTTCCTCTCCTTCGATAACACAAGGACCTGCTAGAAGGAAAAAATTATCGCTTTTTAATTCAGATATATTCATTTCGTATTTATTTTTTATGTTATTCAAAAAGATTCGCAAGTTACGAAAAAATGTAACGAAAGAGGAGTGGCTTATATCTAAAAATAGAGTCAATTGTATTGCTTGAATAAAAGCTGTACCTTTGCAAAAAAGAAAAAAGATGATTACTGCATTCCAAGAATATTTAACAAAGCATAAGTATAACAATTTTGATATTAAAGCCGTCCTTTTCGATATGGATGGAGTTCTCTATGATTCAATGAAATACCATTCACGCTCATGGTACCAAACAATGAATGAAGAGGGACTTGATTGTACTCCAGAAGAGTTCTATTTACATGAAGGGCGCACAGGAGGAAACACGATCAATTTATTAATTGAAAGATCTCATGGTAGACAAGCTACGGAAGAAGAGAAGGAACGGATTTATAAAAGAAAATCGGAACTATTTACTCTCTATAATGACGGAGATACTATTCCTTATGCTTATGATATGCTTCGTGCAGTAAAGGAAAAAGGGTTGGATTGTATTCTTGTTACAGGATCAGGGCAGCCTTCTTTATTAGGAAAACTGGATGAAAATTTCCCAGATATATTTCAAAAAGATAAAATGGTGACTGCTTTTGATGTAAAGCATGGAAAACCACATCCCGAACCTTATCTAATGGGACTAGAGAAAGGACAAGGTTTAAAGCCTAATCAGGCAATTGTTGTAGAAAATGCGCCAATGGGGGTAGAGTCTGCTGTGGCTGCCGGAATTTTCACTATAGCTATAAATACGGGGCCTTTAGATGAACAGGTTTTATGGAATGCGGGAGCTAATATTGTACTACCTTCGATGAAGGCATTATTAGATAATTGGACAGATTATTGTTCTCTTTTAGGAATAAATGGCTAAAAGAGATTAAGTTGTATTTACCTACTTATATTGAATATAAAATGAAAGCCTACTCAACAAGAGTAGGCTTTCATTATTAAGAAAGGGTTTTATTCAATTTCAATTCTTTTAATTTTATCTTCTGGAGTTTTATTTAGTTTTGGAATAGACAATTTTAGTACTCCATCTTTATACTGAGCTGATATTTGTTCCATATCAACGTTCTCTGGTAAAACAAAACTTCTCGAAAATGATGAAGATCTGAATTCTTGACGAATAAGTTTCTCTTCTTTGTCTTTTTCTTCTTGTTTACTTTCTTGTTTAGCTGAAATGATTAAAACATTCTTTTCAACTTCAACATTAAAATCGTCTTTGTTGAATCCGGGTACAGATAACTCCACTCTGAATTCATCTTTGTTCTCTATAACATTAGCAGCAGGTAAACCACTACCTTCAAAGAAATTTGTGAAAAAATCATCATTAAAAATTGATGGTAAAAAACTTTTTCTAGAATCGAATTTCATTAATCTATTATTCATTTCAAAATCCTCCTATTATTTTAGTTCTACATAATTTTCATATGAAAAAGTACAAATAATGTGCAATTCAGTTTTTATAGCTTATAAATTTATAGAAGAATAGATTTTTTTTATTTATTTAGTTTATAATCAGCTTATTACTGTTTTATATTTCATTCTTATAAATAACAGTCATTTTGTCGCTTGATATTTAGTTAATGACATTTTGACATTTTCTTGTCGTCCTTTTTTCCATAATTTATTTTCGTATAATCTCAAAAAAGAAGAAGATCGATACAAAGTTGTATCGATCTTCTTTTATAAAATTCTCTGAAAATTATTTCTTCATGCTCGAATTGCTTTTTTTCTCCGTCTTTACCTCAGCTTTCTTCGAATCCTTTTTCGATTCGGGTTTTGTAGCTGTTGTAGCTTTGGCTTCAGTTTTCACTTTAGCGGGAGCAGCAGTTTTTTTTGAATCTTGAGCCATAACACTGACAGATGCTAAAAGAGCAAACATCATAACGCATGAAAGAACTACTTTTTTCATAATTTTTTTCAATTAAATAAGTGAAACATACTTGTTAAACACGCATCAAATATATACTGGTTTTAGAGAATTTCACCGTTAATTTGGTTTAAATAAAAACGCTCTAAGTGTAATGATTGTTAAGTGATGGTGTTGAGCTATAATTCTCTTATTAGTAGCTTGTTAGTATTTTGTTTTACGTTCTTTAATTATGAAAAAAATGTAATGTTTTGATTTTTAGATGTATCAAAAAGGAGGTCGTTTAAATTATTTCTTGTCAAAGAAATTAACCTTTCCAGTTTTCATGTCGTATACACCACCAACGATTAATAATTCACCTTTATCTTCCATTTCTTTCAAAATTGGACTTTTAGTGCGAAGTTGTTCGATAGCTAGTTCAACGTTGTGATCACAAACTGCTTCTACGAATGCAGGGTTTGCAGCAGTTTTTTCGCCTTCAAATGTTTTACCAGCAGATGCAACAGCAGGTTTGATTTTTGCTAATAAAGCAGTAATGTTACCTAGTTTTACATCATCGATTGCAGACATAACAGCACCGCAATATTCGTGACCTAATACAACGATAACTTTTGCGCCAGATACTTTAGTTGCAAACTCGAAACTACCTAATACATCTTCGTTAACGATATTACCAGCGATACGAGCAACAAAAAGATCACCGATACCTCTATGGAAAACATCTTCAACAGGTACACGAGAATCTAAACAAGATAGGATAGCAGCTTTAGGAAATTGACCTGTTGCAGCATCTCTAACACGTTGAGAGTTGTTACGAACTGTAAGGTTGTCTTCTGTAAACTCTTTGTTTCCTTCTTTAAGAAGATTAAGTACATCTGCAGGAGTTAAAGCTGCTTGTTCTGCTGCTGTTAGAACGGTGTTGGTCAAAACTTCGGCTTCTGGGATCTGAACAGTGCCTTCGGTAGTTGTAGCAGGTTTCTCTTCTACTTTGGCCTTGTCTTTACACGAAGTTGATACTAATACTAAACATAAGGATAGTAATCCTAATAAAGCTTTCTTTTTCATAAATAATCAAAGTTTATATAGTTAAATACATATAGATTAACAAACATCTAATAAAATAGTTTTCGAATAAGATTAAGCTTTATTTAATCTGAAGGTAATATTTGGATAAAATTTATGAATTTGATACAATATAATACCAATCAGAAGAATGTCTAATTAGATCAAAAACAAGTACTTTACGTGTGTAATAGCTTTTCTATCTCTTTTTTTAAGATATTTTTAACTTCTTCTATATTTACAGATTTTCTCATTTCTTTTTCCAGAGAAGTAACTCCCTTATCTACAAATCCACATGGATTTATATGGTTATAATACGATAAATCGGTGGATACATTAAATGCAAGACCATGCATTGTTACATAACGTGAGGCACGTACTCCAATTGCACAAATCTTTCGGGCAGTAGAGGTATTATAGTCAAACCACACGCCGGTAGCACCTTCTGCTCGCCCAGCTTTTATATTATAGTGTGCCAAGGTTTGTATTACAGCCTCTTCTAAATTACATACATATTGTTTTAGAGATAAGCCTAAGGCATCTAAATCTACAATCGGGTAAACAACAATTTGTCCGTAACCATGATATGTAATATCACCACCTCTATCCGTTTTATAGTAGGTGGCACCTAAAGCATCTAAACGATCTTTTTGAATAAGCATATTACCTTCATTACCATTCCTGCCCAGAGTATATACATGTGGATGCTCACAAAATATAACTTGTTGTAATTGGTCTTTATTCTCCAAATAGGCAGGTGTATTTTTTATATTGATCAAATGAGTGAAGATTTCATTCTGCTTATCCCAAGCTTCTTTATAATCAATAACACCCCAATCTATAAACTTCATAGTATTATTGTATAATTTGGTTGAATGTTGTTTCTGCCATATAAGATGATCTAACAAGTGGACCACTTTCTACAAATTTAAATCCAATTTCTAGACCTAATGTTTTGTATTTGGCAAATTGATCGGGATGTATATATTCTTTTACAGGAATATGTTTTAAGGTTGGCTGTAAATATTGTCCGATAGTGAGTAGTTGACAACCTGAGTCTCGTAAATCATGCATTAGCTCAATTACCTCTTCTTCGGTTTCACCTAATCCAAGCATAATTCCCGATTTCGTAAAGAAGCCTTTGCTAGCTGCATATTTTTGTACTTCTAAGCTTCTGTCGTATCGTGCACGGCTTCTGATTTGAGATGTTAGTCTCTTTACAGTCTCCATATTGTGACTTAGAACATCAGGCTTAGCTTCGAATACTATATCTAGTAACTCGGTTTTAGCATCAAAGTCAGGGATCAATACCTCAAGTTTAGTATTTGGGTTTCGTCTCTTTACTTCGTTAATCATTCTAGCCCAATAATTAGCTCCCTGATCTGCTAAATCGTCTCTGTCAACAGAAGTTATTACGCAATATCTCAAATTCATTTTTTGAATACTGTCAGCTACTTTTCCAATTTCAGACTCATCCAAAGGCAAAGGTCTTCCACTTTTAGTTGCACAAAATTTACAAGAACGCGTACAAATATCACCTAATATCATAAATGTAGCTGTTCCCATACTCCAGCAATGTCCTAAATTTGGGCACTTCCCACTTACGCATATAGTATTTAGACTGTTGTCATGAATTAATTTTTGTGTATGAGAATATCCTTTTCCTCCACCAAGTTTAATCTTTAACCATTCTGGTTTTTTTACTCTTTCCATGTATTTTAATCGTTATTTAAAGTATTATTAGTAACAAATATAAGAGGAACTATTTATAGTTTTTCTCTTAACTAAGAATTGTATTGTATTAAAACCTCCTTCTATAAAATAGTAGTAGTTGATGCACAAAAGAAATGGTTGTCATCCCGACACTCCCTGTTTGAGATATAACTATCTGTAAATCAATGTATGTTTTTGTTGAATAAGCCTAAACCAACATATAGCGCGACATGGACAGGGTTTATAGTAATATTTAAACACTAACAAATATATATAGATTATTTTTATAAAAGAGTCTATTAATAGACTCTTTTTTGAATATACAATATATATAAATAAAAGCCCCATATGAAGGCTATTCATATGGGCAAACATGGTATCTATATAACATCAATAAAGCTTATTTCTTTATGTATTTATCGCTTCCGATTAAAGGTGTAGCTTTAAATTTGACCACTTTTTTAGGTCTGGCCATAATGGTTTGACCACTTTTCGGATTTCTGGATTGACGTTCCGGTAATTGCTTTATCGAAAAAGTACCAAAATTATGGATTGATATTTTATCACCTTTAGATAAAGCCACCCGAATCGTTTCCAGAATCATTTCCAGGCTTGATTGAATAATACTCTGTGTTAATCCACTCCTTTGCGCAGCAGCTTTGATTAAGTCTCTTTTGTTCATTGTTTAAATTTTAGGTAAGTGTAGAATTTAGTATCTTATCCTGTTTTTGTTCTTGTTATATACCATTCTGAACAGCTAGAAATACAATCAAGCAGATACCCCTGACTAATTTGATACATCTTTGTTGAAATATACAAAATATATATTATCTGTATTTCTGCTTTATGGGTTTAATATGAATTTCAATTCTACCATCGTTAATAATGCTAACCAGGCTTTTATACATCGGTAAATTCTCAATTCCGGCTATTTTTAAAGCCTTCAAAGTCATATGATCTTCAAGTAATGTCAGGTAATCTTTTTCAGTTAAACAGACAAATTGATTAAGTTCAGTTTTTAGTTTTGCCATAATATATCACAGGTGTTAATATCAGCGCCTTCTAACCTCACAGAAAGGCACTGATCTAATAATAATATTTTCGAAATCGACCGGGATTTCCCCCCATACGTCATTATTCCAATAAACAATTTTGATCTGATCGACTTCACATCCCATAGCTTTCAGGAATACTTCCGCTTTTTTCAACACCGGATTTTTTTTCATGGATGCTGTTTTCTTATTCCTTAGCCAATCAATTGCAGTTATACAGTCAGTATAAACAACTCTGGGCTGGAGGTCATACACTATTATATATTTAATTGCTAGCGTAACACCCGGAAATTCTCCAATATTTATAGTTTGTTTTCCTATATGTTCCATGAAGAGGCGGTCACCCGTTTTAAGGTCTATTCCCCTGTATGATGTACGCCGTGATTGTAGAGAGTTCTGTATCTGTGGCGATTCCTGGAGTTGTCCATTTCATTCGAAATCATACCCGTCTGATTTCATCCTACGGATTACCTCTTTAGCCAGTACTCCGAATTCCAGAATAAGATTCTCTAAATCATCAATATCCTTTCGAATGGCCAATGCCCTGATTACCCCGTCAATGGTACGGCTAGAAGGAGATTTACCATCTTTAGGGTCAAAGTAGATTGTTTTATTGCCGAATGATATTTTGACCTGATATATGTCCTTTGACACTAATACTGTCT
>NZ_JADCLR010000006.1:0-195665 GCF_015233815.1 Dysgonomonas sp. GY617 | reverse complement strand
GGGCTGACCATTTGACTAGTTCGGCGAATATTTCGTGTGCGAAGTCTCCTCTGTTGGTGAATTCGAAGGCTCTAACGCCTCCTTGGTAACAGGCTTTGACTACTTGTTTGCTGGTTTCCAGGTCGTTGTTGTAAAAGACGGGAACCATTCCTGTGCTGGCCATGGCTTGACAGGCTTCGATGCGGCTGAATCGTGACATATGTTGAACTTTTTTTTTATTTCCTTTTTTTTATAAAAGTAGATATGCAGTACACTAATCATTTATAACCGAAATAACTATGCTACAATCTAAAATAAACTATGCATATCTACCTTTTATATTCTTATTTAAGCAGGTTTAATACCTTACTTGGGTTGTTTTCCGATATAAGCAAGAATCCCTCCATCTACATATAGTATGTGACCATTGATAAAATCGGATGCTTTAGAGGCTAAGAAAACAGTTGGTCCTTCAAGATCTTCAGGTGTTCCCCAGCGTGCAGCCGGAGTTTTAGCCATTATGAAATCATTAAATGGGTTTCCTTCTTCTCTCAATGCTGCTGTTTGGGGAGTTGCAATATAACCTGGTCCTATGCCATTGACTTGTATATTGTATTCAGCCCATTCACAAGCTAAATTTTTAGTCAACATTTTCAGACCTCCTTTTGCCGCTGCATAGGCTGTTACAGTTTCTCTACCCAATTCGCTCATCATGGAGCAGATGTTGATTATTTTGCCTCCTCCTTTGCGTATCATTCCCGGAGCTACCGCTTTTGATACAATGAAAGGACCTGTTAAATCAACATTTATGACTTCATTGAAATCTTCTACTGACATTTCTAAAGCTGGAATTCTTTTGATGATTCCTGCATTATTTACCAAAATGTCAATATCTCCATGTTTTTGCGAAATATCGCTTACCATTAATCGGACTTGAGATTCAACGGTTACATCACAAGTATAACCATATGCATCCAATCCTAAAGCTCTGCACTCTAGCTCTGCTTCTCTTACTTTATCTTCACTTCTTGCATTAAATGTAATAGTGGCTCCGGCTTTACCTAAGGCTTGTGCCATAGCCATCCCTATTCCGTAAGTTCCTCCTGTAATTAAGGCTACTTTATCTTTTAGGGAAAATTGATCTTGCATTTTTTTTATTCTAACTTTAAGGTCTTAGACCTATTTATTACTTTGACAATTGTAAGTGTAACTGTTTGTTATTATTAAATAATGTGGAGTTAAATACTTACTGCCAATTTTTTATCTGGATACCCTTCCCGAACCATCACCTTTCATAAGGTTCTCAACTTCGGCAACAGTTACCAGATTGTAATCCCCATAAATGGTATGTTTCAAGCACGAAGCAGCAACCGCAAATTCAAGAGCTTGTTGATCGTCTTTAGGATAAGTGATTAGTCCGTAAACCAGTCCTCCCATAAATGAATCACCACCACCTACACGGTCTACAATATGGCTAATATCATACCGTTTTGATTGATATAGCTTGTCTGAATATAGACAACCTCCCCATGTATTATGATTGGCATTGATAGAACCTCTTAGAGTAATAATTACTTTCTTGGCTCTGGGGAATCTTTTCATCATTTGGGTACATACGGATTCGAATTCTGCTGCATTAACTTCTCCGCCTGTGTGAGCTACGTCAAATCCTTCGGGTTTGATACCGAATACTTTTTCTGCGTCTTCTTCATTTCCCAGTATGATGTCACATCCTTCTACGAGTGCGGGCATTACCTGATCGGCTGTTTTTCCGTATTTCCAAAGGTTTTTACGGTAGTTTAGATCGGTTGATACGGTTACTCCCATTTCATTGGCTATTTTGATAGCTTCTAGGCAGGCGTCTGCTGCTCCTTGTGATAGGGCGGGTGTTATTCCTGTCCAGTGAAACCATTGGGCGTCTTTGAAGATTTCTCTCCAGTTGATCATTCCGGGTTGGATTTCGGCTATGGCTGATCCTGCTCTGTCATAGACTACTTTGGAGGCTCTGGCTACGGCTCCTGTTTCGAGGAAGTAGATGCCTACTCGGTCTCCGCCTCTTTGTATGTTATTTACTCCTACGTTGTATTTTCGAAGGTCTGATATGCACCATTCTGCTATGTCATTTTTGGGTAGACGGGTTACAAAATCGGTGGGTATGCCGTAATTGGATAGGGATACGGCTACGTTGGCTTCACCGCCTCCGAAGGTGGCATTTAGGTTATTGGATTGTATAAAGCGTTGATAGCCGGGAGATGATAGTCTTAGCATGATTTCTCCGAAAGTCACTACTTTTTTCATATGATTTAATGGATTAAGGTCATGGACCTTTGATGGGTTATTATTTTTTTGTTAGAAGGTTGTGAACTTAGAAGTTAAAGAAGTTCTTAGCATTGTAATAAGATACATCTTCTACTAATTGTCCTAAAAATGGTAATTCAGAAGAAGGTAGTAAGCCTTGTTCTACATCATTACCTATCAGGTTACAAAGTATTCTTCTAAAGTATTCATGTCTTGGGTATGACAAGAAACTGCGAGAATCGGTTAGCATACCAACAAAACGGCTTAATAATCCAAGGTTAGATAATGAATTCATTTGGGCTTCCATGCCTGTTTTTTGATCTAAGAACCACCATCCTGAACCGAATTGTATTTTTCCGGCTACCGATCCATCTTGGAAATTACCAATCATGGTGGCAATCAGATCATTATCGCGTGGGTTAAGATTGTATATAATGGTTTTGGCTAGTTTGTTATCTGTATCTAGTCTATTGAAGAATTTTGACATGTTTTTAGCAATCGTAAAGTCTCCGATAGAATCAAAACCGGTATCTGCTCCCAGTTGGTTAAACAGACGGGTATTGTTGTTACGAATAGCACCATAATGGAATTGTTGTGTCCATCCTTTCTCCCAGTCCATGATAGCCCCTTCAACTAACATCGCAGATTTGAACTTAATGATTTCAGCACCTGTAAGCTCTTTTCCTGAATATACTTTGTTGAAGATTGCATCTATTTCACTTTGAGTATAGTCTTCTGCATAAAATTCCTCTATTCCATGGTCTGATAATTTACATCCTACACTAGCAAAGAAATCGTGACGTTTGCGTAATGCTAAAATCAAGTCAGTAAAGTTGCTGATTGTGATTCCTGATACCTCAGATAGTTTTTCTACATAGGCTCTGAAGTTAGCAGCTACTTCTACTGCCATTGCTTTGTCAGGACGCCATGTTGGAAGTACTTTAACCGGGAAGCCTTCTTTTTTGAGTGCGATATGATATTCTAAGCTGTCAATCGGGTCGTCAGTGGTACAAACAGCTTCTACATTGTAGTGCTTCATCAACCCACGAGCCGAAAACTCAGGAGTACGCAATTTAGCAGTACATATATCATATATTTCTTTAGCAGTCTCTGGTTTCAAGATTTTTTCTACACCAAAAGCTGTTTTTAGTTCAAGGTGAGTCCAGTGATAGAGTGGATTACGCATTGTATATGGTACTGTTTCGGCCCATTTTTCGAATTTCTCCCAATCACTAGTATCTTTTCCTGTACAAAAGCGTTCGTCTATACCATTAGTACGCATTGCACGCCATTTGTAGTGGTCGCCAGCCAACCATATTTCGCCTAGGTTATCGAATTTGTAGTCTTCAGCAATAAGCTTAGGGTCTAAGTGGCAGTGATAATCAATAATAGGTAAGCTTTTTGCATGTTCATGATACAACGCTTGTGCGGTTTCTGTTTCCAGTACAAAATTTTTGTCTAAAAAGTTTTTCATGATATTTAGTCCTTTTAAGTAGTTAAAAGTATTTGATGATATGTTTTCTAGTTATAGCAGCTTATAATTTATTTATTTGCTGAAATGTTTAAACGATTTGATATCTTATTTGATGACAATATGTATTTGATTATTTAGTCGGTTTAGTACTTCATCAATACATTTCAAGAAATCAGCCTTAGTTACAACAGGTTCAGAATCTAGTTCCCATGTTGGCATAAAGTAATATTCAACAGTATTGTTCTGAGGAGTAAGAACAAGTACATGGTTTAGTTCGTCTGTTGTAATTTCTTTTATCTGCTTGGTTCTTGCAAAAACAGCCAAACCTTGCATGTCATTATTAAGACTTTGTTTTCCGAAAGTTGCAATATATGACCATTCGCTGTTTTTATCATTACTAACAATAAGCTCCGAATTTTTATCTTTGATAATTCCCGTAGCTATATTCGGTACAGCTTTGTCAACAAGTAATTCCATGTGTGAAGCTCTACTTCCTGCATCAATTGAGATTAATGAAGTTAGATTGCACTTTACTCCATTAGCACTCCATCCGTAATAAATGGTTTTTACTTGTGAGCGAATTTTTCCGTCTGCGGGTATATAGCAAGTAGTACTATCTTTAGTATCTACACGCACAGCTTTGGTTCCATCCCAACTGGCTATAGATCCTATACCTAAAGCTTTTCCTACTTTCATATTGTCCATTCCCCAAGGCGCCATATTGTGATAATTGTCAAAACCATCTACTCCCACAGCAGGAAGTACAATACCTGTAGTCTTTTTTCCGAATACATCAATTGCATTGCGATTATCTAGATAAAAACGAAAAGCAACCTTATCGCTTTCCCATCCCGGACCTTCGTATTTTATATAATATGAGTGGTCGGTGAAACTGCCGGGAAGTGTGATTTTATTGGGTTTTACCCAAGAGTGTACGCCCACATACTTATTGCCTTCAAAATTTCCACCTATTTTATGCGCCAATTCGGCATAGGTACGTTTTGGGTATAAGTTGCTTGAGCCTCTTTGTATTTTGATAGTTTGCTTCTCTCCTGCATTCAATTTACTAATAGGAAGAATTGCTAGTTCTTTATTATTTATATCAGTACAGATCTCAACAGGAACAATACTATTGTCTGGAAGAATTCCAATATAATTGCCTAAAGGAAGTTTTAAATCAGATACGGGAACTTCCAAAGTATAATCTACAATAGACTTTGAACCTTTATTCTCAATGATCAAATCTTTTGTTTGAGAGAATGCTTTGTTGACTGATAGGCTAGATGACAATAGCAGAGTGGTAATCATCAATACACCTTGATGAGAAAAACGAAAAATATTCATATTCGTAAGTTTATTCATGGTATGTTAAACTAAAGTATATCAGATCTAAAGTGTAAACTCTATTGGCAAACAAAGGTAGAATAACTCAAATATAAGAGAATGTCATTTTTGACCTTGTTCATGCATTTTTTGACCTGATTCAGATTTATTAAGGTTTTATTACCCTCTTATTACAAATATATTGATGAGCCTGTTAGGATATGGGGGATATTTTGACTTTGATTAATTATACCCCGTAGATTTAAGGCGTCAAAGTCTCTTGTTGCTTTGGTAATCGTAAACACAATGGTTATTATAGTTGAATAATATCTCATTAAGTATTTACCGATACTCGGCTAAAGGGACGATGTTTTTCAGTGTAATAGAGAAATAATTTGACGAAAGTAAGAAAATTTACTTAAGTATAAGCGAATTGAGCCGTTTTACAAGTCTTTTTTTATATTCTTATATTCACTTGGGGTCATATTGAATATTTTTTTGAAACATTGGGTGAAATATTTAGTGTCGGATATTCCGATCATAAAGGATACTTCTTTTATGGTATATTGTTGAGATTCTATTAAGCGTGCTGCATACTTAATTTTAATATCCCTAATAAATTCAATAGGGGCAAGACCTGTAAGGCTTTTTAGTTTTTTAAAGAAGACAGTGCGGCTCATAGCTAATTCGGCTACAAGATTGTCGATGAGGAAATCACTGTTATCGATGTTTTTTTCAATAACCTCTTTAATCTTCTTGATGAATAACTCATCTTGTTGAGTGATTTGATGTTCGGTCTCTAATTTCTCTGTTGGCAAAGCAGAGCTAGAGGCAGGAGACTGTTTGCCTATTGAATAAAAATCGTATAATCTTTTACGTTGTTCTATTATATTATCGATTCTCGCTCTGAGGTATTTTACGCTAAAAGGCTTTGTTATATAATCGTCTGCACCATAATCGAGTCCCGATAACTTACTTTCAATATCGGTTTTAGCTGTAAGCAATATGAAGGGAATATGACTCGTTTCTGCATTTTTTCTAATGTTTTGGAGTAATTCTACACCATCCATCTCAGGCATCATAATATCGCTGAGAATGAATTCGGGCAGATTGGTTATTGCACTGTCGTAACCTTCTTTTCCGTTGGCGGCTTCTAATATATCATAATGAGCCTCTAAAATAGTTCTTATAAACTGTCTCAAATCAGAGTCGTCTTCTACTATAAGTACCGTTTCTCTTTGTGGTGGTTCTTCGGTTAATTCAATCGTATTATTGCTGTTGTTTTCTTCTGTATTTTTATCAGAAGAGATAGGTGCTTGCTCTTTCTCAATCTCATTATATACACAGATAATATTGTCATCGTTTTCAAAATGTTGTATACCTGTCAAAAATTTAATTGTAAAACAAGTGCCTTTATCAACTTCACTCGAAACCGAAATACTAGCGTGATGTTTGTCTACAACTTCTTTTACAATGGATAAGCCGATACCCGTGCTTGGTTTATTCTTATCGAGATTGAAGGAGGCAAAACGAGTGAACAGTTTATTAAGAATCTCTTTGGTCATTCCTCTTCCTTCATCTTTTATTTGAAGTAATACGGTGTTGTCTTTAGATACATCGGAAATAAGTATGTCGATGTTTTTACCCGCAGGAGTGTGTTTTAAGGCATTCGAAAGTAGGTTGAACATGAGTTTTTCGATACTGTCTCTATCTACCCATATTTTAGTATCACCTGCCCTGTTTTCTACATTTAGCTTTATCTTTTGTTCGGCTGCAGCGTCATAGAAATTATCGCAAATAGATGCTATATAAGAGCCTATGTTTGTTTGTTGAATATTGAGTTTTTTCTTTTGTATTTTTCTGAAATCTAGAATTTGATTTACCATATCGAGCATTCTATTGGCATTTTTTAATACCAATTGAAGTTGGGTTTTCACCTCCGAAGGCGTCTTTTTATCTTCAATAATATTCTCCACAGGAGATACTATCATTGTAAGAGGAGTGCGTATTTCGTGCGAAATATCAGTGAAGAAACGAGTCTTCATTTCGGTTTGCTCTTGTTCTAATTTGACTCTGTCTCTTAATCGATAATAAAGAAATATTGCTCGTAAAATAATGAAAAGGGCAGCTATAAAGAGACTGAAATATAAGAAATAAGCCCAACCTGTTTGCCAGAAAGAAGGCGTAATTTTTATTTCTAAAACATGTTCATTGTCAGTCCATATACCATCGCTGTTAGTAGATTTTACTCGGAATGTGTATTCGCCGGGCGATAAGTTTGTATAGTTGGCTATGCGTTGATCTTTTGTTATTATCCAATCTTCGTCAAAACCATCCAGTTTATATGCATACATAATTCGCTTAGGTTCAATGTAATCTAAGGCAGCAAACTCTATACTTATAAAATTCTGTTTGTAATTTAGAACTAGTGATGTAGCATCGTCAATATTGATGCCCAAAGGAGAGTCTTCTCCAATGGATTGACTTTTGTTTGATATCTGTAGGTTTGTAAGTGCTACATAGGGTCTAAAAGTATTATCATTGATCTTATCGGGATTTATGGAGATAAAACCTTTTGAGAATCCAAAATATATGATTCCTGATTTAGCCTCGTAACGAGCTCCTTCTGAAAAATTCTGTCCTTCAATCAATCGGTTGATCTCACTATATGTCTCGAATGATGTTTTAACGGGATCAAACTTTGTTAGATTTCCTTCTGTTGTAATCCACAACTTACCTCGGTAATCTTCGGTAATGGAAAGAATTACATCAGATGGTAATCCGTTCTTAGCAGTGAAAGATACAAATTGCTCTGGAAAACCATTCTCATTTACTTTTGTTACTTTGTTCAGTCCACCACCAAATGTAGCCAAATATGTCTCTCCTGTTTTAGTCGTACAGATGTCATATATGTCGTTTCCACTCAGGCTATTATTGTCATTGGGGATTCTGCTGTATGATTTATAGTCAATAGAACTAACGGACTCGAAGTTAGGCGAGAACATAATCAGTCCGAAGGTTGTTCCAACACATATATTACCATATTTGTCTGATGAAATTATTCGAATCTGATAACCTAGTTGATTTGGATAATTTTTCAGATTGTTTTTATAATTGATAAATCGTCCCTCTTCATTGGGATCAATCAGATTGAGTCCCCCTCCATAGGTTCCGACCCATATTCGCTTTTTTACATCCTGAAATAGACTGTATATACTGTTGTGACTAAGGCTGTAAAGGTCGTTAGGCGAGTTTTTATATTGAGTTATCTTATACTGTTTAGAGTCTTTTATAGGAGTGAGTTTGTATATACCCTCGCCTTTGGTGCCTACCCATATGTTTTTTTCGTCATCTTCTAGCATAGCATAACATATACCGTCTATTGATTCCCCATACTCTATTTTGCCATTCTTACATAAATAGCCAATTTGGGTACGAGTTGAATCGTAGACAAAGAGCTTTCCTCCTTTAGCTGATACCCATAAATTTTGGTTGCTATCTTCAAAAATACAGCGAACATCATTGTTAATGGTTGAGTGAGTATTGTTATCAACAATGGTCGATTTGAATACATCGTTGTTGAATATTATCTTTTCTAAACCATGAGATCGGGTACTTAGCCAGAGGTTTCCCTGCTTGTCTGAAAACCCTGCATGAAGCATGTCCGAAAATCGCCATGTTGGAGAAGACGGTTCGTTATAAAAAGGCACTAATGCTTCTCTTATAGGGTCGTACAATGCAAATCCACCCCCTCGAGGATGTACCCAAATACGATTCTCATTGTCTTCGAAAATGAAGAAATTGGGAGGAAAGACAATCGAGCTGAAATTCTCTGTTTTAGTAGCCAGATGTTTTATAGTCTGTGTTTTGATGTCGAATCGTGATACTCCCTGATAATTTAATTCGAACCATATATTGTTTGATTTGTCGATGTAGCACGATACTATATCATTGACAGGCATAGCCGGTAAATTCTTTGTCGTGAATTTTTTGAGATCTTCTTTTTTAGAATCGTATATGAAAAAGCCATCACTATTTGTGGCTATTAAGATCTGATTATTATCAATGTTTTCTAATTGCTTTATCCTTGAAGGAGAATGTGTTTCGAAGAGGCTGAATTGCCCATCTTTTTTGTTGTAAATCCATATTCGTCCATTATCCGAGCCAAACCAAATCTGATTGTTAATCTCCATGGCTGAATAGAAACTCTGCATGGGTTTGTTTTCGTTGTATTCTTTTTCTGCAAAATGACTGCTGATCGTTTTGCCATCTTCCGAAACACTATATAGCCCATTATCTGTAAGTAGCCATGATGTTTTATTTTTATCTTCATGAATACTATATACCTGATTGGCTTGTATGCTTTTATTCTGGATATTAAATATTTGAACATCGAATGCTGAACCTGTGATAGAAACGCATCCCATTTTTTCGGAAAGAAGCCAAACTTTTCCCGATGGCATGGGAAGAATTGATGTAGTTGTAAAATTGAAATCTTTGTATTCTTCCAAAGATCTGATTCCCATGAAACGCTCAGTTTTAGGATCGAATCGATGTGCTTCTCTGTCATAAGACAGTGTCCAGATATAACCATATTGATCTTCGTAGATGTAATCGATACGGTTACTTCTCATGTGATATGCATCCCCTGCCTGAATCTTATAGGTGTAGAACTTATAGCCATCAAATTTGCTGAGCCCATCCCACGTAGAAAACCACATAAAACCTTTCTTATCCTGAAGAATATCCATAACGGTATGCTGAGGAAGTCCATCATCTGCTCCATAATGTTCGAAATAACATTTTGGTTGCGAGAATAAGGTTATGTTGATCGTAAAAAAGAAGATCAACGTAAGAAAACGTAGGTTTATCATTTGATTGGTATAGACTGTTCACAAATATAACTTTGTTTCTCGAAAAATGGGGAATAGATCAACTAATAAATCAATTTGACCCCGCTTCTAAGAGTATTTATCCCCCTGTTTTGTTGACTTTTTGGATGGGTTTAGAGAAGTGGTTCTCTTATAATGTTACGCAAAAGGTGCTCTAGTTGCCTCCTCAGACATTTCTATATTGTACGTGAGTGTGCTTCTTATCAATTATTCGGATAGGTTATTTTGATGCTTTTGCAGGGCAATATCAGATTTCCCACCCCTTCTAGTCAAAATATCCCCTATGTTCGTAAATAATATAAATTAACATTGCAGTTGAATCGAACTACTTAACTGTTAATCTAAACTAAAGTGTTAACCTAATTAAACATATTTGAATAACCATGCAAAAAACAAGTATTAAAATTTTGGTTCTGGTTTGTACTCTGTTCTGTTTTCTATACGGGCAAAATATATATGCTCAACAGAAGATGGTAAGCGGTACGGTAACAGATACCAAAGGAGAAGCATTAATCGGTGTTTCTGTGGCTGTAAAAGGCGTAAGCACAGGTACAATTACCGATCTTGATGGAAAGTATACTCTTTCTGTGGCTACGGGGGCAAAAACTCTTGTAGCTTCTTATATTGGAATGATATCAAAAGAAGTACCTATTGCAGGTGCAGTTGTTGATATAGTTATGGAAGATAATCACTCGGAATTGGATGAGGTTGTGGTTATCGGTTATGGAACAGTAAAGAAGAGGGATCTAACAGGATCTGTTGCTTCTATTTCCGAAAAATCATTGAAAGATTTACCTATTGCTTCGGCTGCTGAAGCTCTTACCGGTCGTTTGGCAGGGGTAAGTGTTGTAGCTGCAGAAGGATCTCCGGATGCTGATATACGTATCAGAGTACGTGGTGGTACATCTATCTCTCAGGATAATGCACCACTATATGTGGTTGATGGAATCATCGTAAGTACTATCACAGATATTCCTCCTTCTGATATAGCTTCCATCGATGTATTGAAGGATGCTGCTTCTACTGCTATTTATGGAGCAAATGGTGCGAATGGGGTTATTCTTATTACAACCAAAAGCGGGAGAGAAGGAAAAATTTCTGTCACATTCAATGCTTCTTACGGAGCAAAAAAGACAAACGATTTTATCGAAGTTCTTAGCCCTTATGAGTATGTATATTATCAACATGAGCTAGATCAAACTACTTCGTTTCAGAAACTATATGGACGATTCCAAGATCTGGATATTTATAAATCTGATCCCGGAATCAATTGGCAAGACAAGGTGTTTGGAAATACAGGTACGCAACAATATTATAATGTTGGTGTATCGGGCGGTAACAAAGCGGCTTTGTATAGCTTGAGCCTTACTCGTAACGATGAGGATTATATTATGATAAATTCGGGCTATAAGCGCGATAATGTAAACTTTAAAGTAAGCAGTCAGATAAAGGATAATCTGAGTATGAATTTTAATGTCCGCGTTACGAATGAGGTTATCACAGGACCTAGTGTTTCAGCAGGTTCAGGCTCTAATACAAAGTTACGCAATGCCGTAAAATATAGTCCAACGAAAGGATTGGCAGGATTAGACCCTTCTAATAGCGATGACGATGATCAGGCAGGTATTAATAGCGCACTGAATAATCCGGTTGACGATATTACTAATGAATATAAGAAAGTAAATAAATTCAATAACACTTATATTGCGGGTCTTAATTGGGACATTATCAATAAACTAAGATTCTCTAGTACCTTTAGTTATGCGTTCTTGAAAAACAATACCGATAATGTTTGGACAAGCGGAACGGGTGTTTCTAAAACATATGCAGGGCAACCTGTAGCCAGAATAACAGATGACAAAGGTCATGATTGGCGTTTAATTAATACTCTATCTTATAACTTCAATCTGAATAAAATTCATCAGTTTGATGTTTTGGCAGGGCAGGAGCTTAGCGAAAGAGTGATGAATAGAAAGATTGTAGAAGCAAGATATTTTCCGGTAGATTTTTCCGCAAAAGAAGTATTGGCTGCGATGAATAATGGTCAAGCCGAACCTATAGTAACTAGTCTTGGAGAACCACAAAGAATGTCTTCATTCTTCGGTCGTGTTAACTATAACTTGAAAGATAAATATTTGATGACTTTTACTGCACGTCAAGATGGTATTAGTGTATTTGGTCCTGGTTTATTTTGGGGATTCTTTCCGGGGGGAGCATTGGCGTGGAGAGCGTCTGAAGAAGAGTTTCTTCGCACTCAAAATTCATGGTTAGATAATCTTAAAGTTCGATTGAGTTATGGAGCTGTAGGTAATGCACGTGTCGATCCGTTTTGGAGACAAGAGTATACCTCTTCAAGCTCTGGTGTTTTCTATCCCAATGAAAAGGCGACAAGTATATTAACCCCATCGGCGACTCTAAAAAGTAATGGCTTAACTTGGGAGACTACTTATTCGAGCAACTTCGGTATTGATTTTGGAATACTCAAAAACAGAATCTCAGGTTCGATCGATTTATACAATAATATTACGAAGAATCTGATTGTAAGGTCTCCAATTCCAACAACATCGGGATATGATGGGCAATATCAGAATATTGGACAAACTTCTAACAGAGGTCTTGAGTTTTCGGTGAATGCTTACATCATAGATAATAAAGACTTTACACTGTCGGGAACATTCAATATTGCATTCAATAAAAACAAGGTTGATAAGTTTTCGAATGGTAATACTAAATCTAAATTATACGGATCGGGCTGGAATGGTCAAGCAGAGCCTACTTACGATTTCTTGATCGAAGAAGGAAGTCCTCTAGGTCAGATGTATGGCTATGTTACTGACGGAATGTACAGCTTTGATGATTTTACTTGGGATCAAAGCAAAAACGTATGGGTTATTAATGAAGGCGTTGCTGATAACAGTTCCTTAATTAGTAATGGTAGTTATTTCGGACCCGGAGCATTGAAGCTAAAGAAAATAGCTGATGATGGTACTGATAAAATAACTGAAAACGATAGAAAGGTTATAGGAAATGCGCTTCCTAAACATACAGGTGGTTTTGGTTTTAATTCTACTTATAAAGGATTCGATGCCTCTGTATTTTTCAATTGGTCGTATGGTAATGATATTTATAATGCTAACAAATTAGATAATACTTCATTTTTACTAACACGTAAAAATCAGAATTTATCTTCTATTATGGCTCTAGAAAATCGTTTTACAACGATTGACCCTTCAACAGGAAATAATATCTATTCGGGAAAGAATGCCAATCCTGCTCTTTTACAAGAACTGAATGCAGGTAAAACAATGTGGCATCCGATGATGACTACTACCACTCTTCATTCATGGGCAATTGAGGACGGATCTTTCCTTAGACTAAATAATTTGACATTTGGTTATACATTACCCAAAAAGATGACTAAAAAGTGGCTGATAGAATCACTACGTATATACGCCACAGGTTATAATCTGTATTGTTGGACAAATTATTCGGGACCAGATCCTGAGGTGAGTACACGCGACAAAGACAGTCCGTTTACTCCGGGGGTAGACTATTCTGCATACCCAAAATCCAAAACATTTGTAGGTGGTATAAACATAACATTCTAAAAAAACGAGTATAATGAGAAAACTAATATATATATACATAGCAGCTTTTTCGTTGGTGTTTTCATCTTGTAACGATTTTCTGGAAACAAGCAGTGATTCGAAGATGACAGACGAAACGATATATACTTCTGTCTATTACTCCGAGTCTGCCGTGAAAGGTATTTATGATCGTATAGCAGATGCACAGATGTATGCACAACGTTTATCAATAAACTGGAGTACCAATAATGATATAGAATTTGTAGGAGCTGATGAGGCGAGTTACAATCAGAATACAAATAGGGGAGTTTCAAACTATTATGCAACTGCTGGAAATTCAACACTTATTTGGACGAGAATCTATCAAATGATCGAACGTTCTAATTTGGTGATTCAAGGTATCGAAAATAGTCCTCTGATGTTAGGTACCGACAAAGAAAAAGCAGCAATGAAAACTTTGCTGGGAGAAGCCAAAACTCTAAGAGCTATGGGATATTATGAACTGGTTAAACACTGGGGTGATGTTCCCTTTAAAACAGAACCAACCAAAAATGACTTATCGAATGTATACCTGCCTAAAACAGATAGAGATTCAATCTGTGAGTTTTTAATAACAGAACTTTTGTCAATAGAAAAAGATGTGCCTTGGGTAGGAGAGAGTGCCGGTTCGGTATCTTATTCTAGTGCCGAAAGAATCAGTAAGGGTTTTGTAAAAGGACTGATCGCTCGTATAGCATTAACTAGGGGAGGGTATTCTTTGAGAGATAAACCGGGATATCCAACAGAAAGAAGATCAGACTATCTCGAATATTATAAGATTGCACATACACAGTGTCAGGAGATAATAAGTGGTGGCAAATATAGATTGAAATCTAACTACGTAGATATTTGGAAAGATGTGTGTGCATTGAAGACCGATGGTGTTAATGGCGAAAACCTTTATGAAGTAGCACTAGGTTTAAGTCAAAGTGGAGAAATAGGATATAGTATTGGTGTGAGATTTTATACTAATACCAAATATGGATATGGCAATAACTCGAATGTTGTAAATACAAGTGCTTACTATTATTACTCTTTCGAACCACAAGATCCTCGTAGGGATGCTACGATTGCTACAGTAGCGTATAGTAATGCGAGTGGCGATCAGAAAGAGGTATTTCAAAGTAATCCGCTATCGTACAACTTTGCGAAGTGGGATCAACGTTGGATGGCTGAAAATACGAAGTGGCTGGATCAAAACAAAGACGCAAATGGTAAATGGGGATATGGTGTAAACTGGATCAATATGAGATATGCTGATGTGTTATTGATGTTTGCCGAAACCGAAAATGAGCTAAACGGACCTACGGATGCTGCCAAAAATGCGTTGAAAGAGGTACGTGCGAGAGCCTTTGCCGGAACAAAAGATGAGTCGAAGAATGTAGCGGATTATGTGAATAACTTATCATCCAAAGAACAATTTTTCAAAGCTCTAATAAATGAGCGTGCGTGGGAGTTTGGAGGAGAAGCTATTCGCAAATTTGACCTTATTCGTTGGAATCTGTTAGAGGAAAAAATCTTAGATCAACGCAGTGCATTCCAAGCTATGATTGACGGAGGAACTGCCCGCATATTTGATAAAGAATATACATCAATACCTCAGAATTTATACTACAAATACAAAGCGGATAGAGAGAACATCGATAAAGACAGTACAAGCTATTACGCAGTAAATACTGAATTGGAGGCCTTAGATGACAATCAATTAAAGGCAAGAGGATATACTAAAGTGAAATGGATGTCGGGATTTTCGGATGACAATAAAAGAAGCTATAAAGAAAGAATACAGCTATTTAGTTCAGGACTCTTCAAAGATAATAATGGTGTATGTGCTAACCGTTATTTATACCCTATTCATAGTAGTGTGATTGGTGATTACCAAGGAATTGTTACAAATTCTTATGGCTATTAACCCATTAAAAGTAAACCGAATGAAAAAGAATTTTTTATTAAAATATATATTAGGTAGTCTATTTATTCTAGGACTCATAGTGAGTTTCACATCTTGCGAGGATGTAAATGACTGGGCAACGGACGATAGCTACAATCGGATATTTAGTCCTGTAACTTTCGAAACATCAAGAATCGGAGCTACATCTATTGATCTCGTTTTTTCGAGTGTTCCTCATGCAGGATCGTATGTTTTAGAATTTAGTAAGGATAGTTTAGAGTTCAAGACAATAACTAATACTGTTGAAATACCAGTTGAAGATATTGTTCTCGATTCTACATCTGTTTCAAAGTTATACATCACTACAGTAAAAAAGCTCGATCCTGAGATCAGATACTCTGTACGTATGAAGGTAACGTCGAATAACAATTTACCAGAGTCTAGATGGGTAGCTTTAACTTTTAAAACTCCCGGTGAGCAGATTTTAAATGCAGTAGGTGATATTACAGAAAGTTCGGCAACTGTAACATGGGAAGCCGAATCAGAAGTAACTCATATTTTATTATCAGGAGGAGGCCTTAATAAGAAAGAAATAAAACTATCAGCATCAGAGATATCTGAGAGTAAATTCGAATTAAAAGACCTTAAGCAGAATACAGCATACAGTATTGAAATTTATAACGGAGAGAAAAGAAAGGGAGCAAAAACGTTTACTACTGCTCAAAAAATATCGGGTGATGGAAAACAATATGTCATGAAAGGAACTGAAAATATTGTTGACTTCTTAAACGCTATAACAGATACTGAGGTTGTGTTGGTAATTCCTACTACTGCAAAATTTGAGATAGGTGATGCTTGGACACTTCCTGCACACATCAAGTCTCTTACTTTATGGGGACTAGCAGGTGAGGGCAAAGCTTCTATTAACTTCAAAGAAATAAAGTTGGATAATTCGGTGTCGAACTTTAAAATCTGGATACACAACATGGAGGTTTCGGGAACTGATGCTGCGGCCGATTATGTATTAAATGATAATCCGACTACTGCAAGATCAATCTCTGAATTCAAAATGGATAATTGTGATATATCTTCATTTAGAGGAATAATCCGTATGCGTGCAGCATTAACTGTGGGACTGATTGATATAGACAATTGTATAATTACAAATATTGGAAGCTATGGTCTTGTATCTATTGATGCTGCAGCTGTATCAGTAGGAAGTATTAACTTGACAAATAGTACAGTATATAAACTGAACAATACAAATGTTATTACTTGCAAGGCAAAACCGGGAGCAGTAAGCATTGATCGCTGTACATTCTATGATGCACAGGCAAAGGATAAATATATTATAAACTTTGATGGAAAGGCTGCTAATATGGCAGGTCAATTAGCTATAAACAACTGTTTATTTGCTGCATCAGATGCTTCTGTTTCTACACGTGCAACCAATCCTAAGATAGAATCGGCATTTGTTTCTGACTCATACAGAACAACCGATTATACAGTTGCTTCGGGTTATCCATTGAGGGGAGTATCAGATTATAATAATACTTCTACCAATTTATTTACTGATCCATCAACCGGTAATTTCAAGATTAAGGATACTAGTATAGGTGGCGATAAGCAACCTGGAGATCCTCGTTGGTGGTAAGAGAAATAAAGAGCTAATTATAAATTAAGATAAGGAAGTAAGATTTATAGCTATAACGCAATAGATAAAGTCTGTAATCTTACTTCCCTTATTAAAATAGAAAAAGAATGAACACATTTAAAAAGATTGTAGTTATCCTGACTGCTTGTTTGCTGGTATCAGGTTTACTTAATGCCGGTGACAGATATAATTATTTGTATAAAGATTTACCCTTCGAAATGCCGATGTTAGATCGTCCGGTATTTCCAGCCAATAATATGTCAATTGCTGATTTTGGAGGAGTACCCGATGGAGCCACTTTAAATACTACAGCTTTTGCGAAAGCGATAGAGACTTTATCAAAAAAAGGAGGAGGAACCCTTACTGTACCTTCGGGTATTTGGTATACAGGTCCTATTGTTTTTCAATCGAATATAAATCTGCATTTGGAAAAGGGAGCTTTAATTCTGTTTTCATCAGACTTCGACTTGTACCCATTGGTACATACAGTATTCGAAGGACTTGATACTCGTCGTTGTCAGTCTCCCATCTCTGGTCGTAATTTGAAAAATATTGCTATTACAGGCGAAGGTTCTATTAATGGTTCTGGTGATGCTTGGAGACCTTTGAAGAAAAGCAAAGTAACGGATAGTCATTGGCAAAGAGTTGTAAAATCGGGAGGTGTTGTTAAAGACGGTAATTATTGGTTTCCGACAAAAGGTTCTCTAAAAGGGAATGACATGAGCGATATGAATGTTCCTAAAGGAGATCTATCTGATGAAGAATGGAATTCGGTAAAAGACTTTTTACGTCCGGTAATGGTTAGTTTCATCGAATGCGAAAACGTTTTACTCGAAGGAGTTCTTTTCGAAAATTCTCCGAGTTGGAATATACATCCATTAATGTGCAAGAATGTGATTGTAGATAATGTATTTGTTCGTAATCCGGGTTATTCTCAGAATGGAGATGGATTGGACTTAGAGTCGTGTACAAATTCTATAATAATAAATAGTACTTTCGATGTAGGAGATGATGCAATCTGTATCAAATCGGGAAAGGATGAGGATGGACGTCGTCGTGGATTAGCTACCGAAAATGTAATTATTGATAATTGTAAAGTATTTCAAGGGCATGGTGGTTTTGTTGTAGGAAGTGAAATGTCGGGAGGAGTTCGTAATATATCGGTTTCAAACTGTCAGTTTTTAGGAACAGATGTCGGCTTAAGATTTAAGAGCCGTAGAGGAAGAGGCGGTGTTGTGGAGAATATTTATGTCAACAATATAAATATGTTCGATATAGCTACCGAATCATTCTTGTTCGATCTGTATTACGGAGGTAAATCAGCATCCGAGGCTCTGGAAGATGGAGACGAAACGCCAGCGGAGAATGTTGCTTATGCGGTAGATGAGACGACCCCTGTATTCAGAAACATCTATGTGAAGAATCTAACTTCAAGAAATGCAAGACGTGCGATGTATTTCAATGGCTTGCCCGAAATGAACATAACAAATATCAATTTAGAGAATACAACTATAACTGCAACTTATGGAGGCGAATTGTCTGAATCTAATGGTATCACATTTAAGAATGTGAAAATAATAGCTAAGGAAGGACCTGCCTTGATTCTTAACAATGTAAGAAATATGGATGCTACGGGATTGAAATATCCGAATTCATTAAAAGAAGTTGTGAAAATCACAGGTAAACTTACCGAGAATATAAAGTTGCCTAAGAGCCTTAAACCTGAGAATATTATTAAAGAATAGATAATATAACACTACAATCTTAAAACAAAGGATTATGAAAAAAATACTATTGTTTTTGTGTTGGATATTACTTTGTTGTACCATTCAAGCCCAGACTCTCGCATTTCCGGGGGCCGAAGGTGGAGGAATGTACACTACCGGAGGACGTGGAGGAAATGTTTATTATGTAAATACTTTGCAAGACACAGTTGTCGGGAATAAAAACACGAGAGAAGGTAGCCTTCGCTGGTGTCTCAAAGGAGAAGAACCGAAGGTTATCTTGTTTAAGGTTGCAGGAGTGATTCATCTGAAATCGAAATTAAATATTTTATCAAATACAACCATTGCTGGGCAAAGTGCGCCCGGTGATGGTATTTGTATTGCTAATTATCCGGTAAAAATAACCGGAGATAACGTCATCATTCGCTTTATGCGCTTTAGAATGGGCGATTTGTCTGGCGTTGAAGACGATGCTTTGTCAGGTAATAAGAATAAAAATGTTATTATAGATCATTGCTCTTTAAGTTGGAGTACCGATGAGTGTGGGTCTTTTTATGATAACGAAAATTTTACCTTACAATGGTCTATCTTATCAGAGAGCTTGAGAGCGTCAGTTCACCGAAAAGGAAGCCATGGTTATGGAGGAATATGGGGTGGTCAGAAAGCATCTTTCCATCATAATCTCTTGGCACATCACGATAGTCGCAATCCACGGATGTGTGGAAGCAGATATACTGCTACTCCCGAATTAGAATTAGTAGACTTCAGAAATAATGTAATTTATAATTGGGGAAGCAATAGCGGATATGCAGGAGAGGGTGGCAGATACAACTTTGTAAATAACTATTACAAAGCATCAGCAACATCTTCTCATCCTAACAGAATATTTTCACCCAATGCCGATGAAGGAGCCAATAAGCAAACTGAAGGTGTCTGGGGGCAATTCTACCTTGCTGGAAATTATATCTGTAATGATAAAGCAACAACCGAAAATAATATACTTGGCCTGCAACCAAATCCGTCAACTAAGAATAAAGAAGAACTTATATCGTTAGTACCATTTGAAGTTCCTTCTGTTGAAACCGACGATGCTGAAAAAGCTTATACAAAAGTATTAACAAAGAGTGGAGCCAGCTACAAAAGGGATAAAACGGATACACGTATTATAACCGAAGTAAGAGATGGATTGACTCCTGTAAGAGCTTCTCGTGATAGTAAGACAAGACCGGGAATGATTGATTCTCAAAACGATGTTGGAGGGTGGGAAGTGTACAGCTTCAATCCACAAGATGTAGTTTTAGATTCTAACAGAGATGGAGTTCCCGATGGATGGTTAGAGGCTAATTATCCGAATAAAAAGGCAACTGAAATCAATTCAGAAGGATATACTTATCTTGAAGTCTATCTGAATAGTTTAGTTGAAGATATAATGAAATAATAGTTGAGTTCTCAGACTATTATTCTGTAATTACAATACATCTATTAGTTTCTATGTGGAGCTAATAATCCAAATATTTGCTGTTGTTTACCTAACAAATCGAAAGAATTATGAAAAAACAATTTTTGATATTTATTATTCTATTTGCAACTATTTGTAGTGGATCGGCTTTCGCGAAAAAGCCCTATTCGGTATGGATGGTTAATTCTGAAATAAAGAGGAATCCCGAATCGTGGATGCTTGATTTCTCGAAAGAACCTAAGTGGAACTACTGTCATGGTTTAATGCTGCAAGCAATACTTCAAACATGGCAGAAAACAAATAATCAGGAATATTTTGATTATGCCTATTCTTATGCGGATCTGATGATTTCCGAAGATGGAGAAATCAAGACATACAAACCCTTAGAATATAATATCGACAGGGTCAACACAGGAAAGATACTATTCCCAATTTATGCAAAAACAAAAGAGGAACGTTTCAAAAAAGCAATGACATTGATGCGTAACCAGATGAAAACTCATCCACGTACGGCAGACGGCAGTTTTTGGCATAAAAAGATATATCCACATCAGGTGTGGTTGGATGGTCTTTATATGGCTTGTCCGTTTCTAGCTGAATATGGTAAGGTCTTTAATGAGCCGGAGTTATTTGATGAGGTTACCTTGCAGATATTGGATGCACATAAATACCTATATGATTCTAAAACGGGATTATATTATCATGGGTGGGACGAAAGTCGCGAACAAAGATGGGCAAATAAAGAAACGGGACTATCTCCAAACTTTTGGTCACGCAGTATAGGCTGGTACATGATGGCAATTGTAGATGTTTTGGATTACTTACCAAAAGACCATCCTCAAAGACCCGAAATAATAAAAATCTTACAAAACGTAAGTGCTGCTGTTGAAAAATACAGAGACCCTAAAACCGGTATGTGGTATCAGGTGACCGATATGGGTTACCGAAAAGGCAATTATGTTGAATCGAGTGGGTCTGCCATGTTTATATATACATGGGTAAAAGGTGCACAAAAGGGATATTTGGATAAATCATATTTACAAAAAGGAAAAAAAGCATATGGACAATTTGTTAAGCGATTTTTGAAGAAAGAAGCTGATGGAACAATTTCTATAACCGATGGTTGTTCGGTAGCAGGGCTGGGTGGAGAAAAGGTATATCGTGATGGAAGTTTCGAGTATTATATCTTAGAACCTATAAGGGATAATGATCCTAAAGCGGTTGGGCCGTTTATAATGTTGAGTTTATTATTAGGTAAATAAATAAGAAAAAACATTTTGACTACCCTGAGTAGTCAAAATGTCCCCCGTGAAACTGGTAAATATACTTTACTATTGCAACAAGTTAACTTTATAAATCAAAACGTTAGACCTTAATTTCTTAATTTAACCACACCATGCAAAAGACAATTGTGAAGACGTTGTCTGTAATGTGTGCCCTCTTTTTCCTTGTGTCTTGGCAAAGTGCGTATGCACAGCAAAAAGGAATATCGGGTACGGTAACAGACTCAAAAGGAGAAACCTTAATCGGGGTTTCGGTTTCAGTGAAAGGTTCTACTACAGGTACAATAACAGATTTAGACGGGAAGTATTCGTTGTCTGTTCCAAGTACTGCAAAAACTCTGGAAGCCAAGTATATTGGTATGAAAGCTCAGGATATAGCTATCACTGGGTCTGTTATAGATATTGTTATGAGAGAAGATTTCTCTCAATTAGACGAGGTTGTTGTTATCGGCTACGGTACTATGAAGAAGAACGACCTTACGGGTTCGGTTGGTAGTGTCTCGGCAGATAATATTGTAGCTAAAGGTACAACCAGTGTGATGGAAGCTCTGCAAGGACAAGTTGCAGGGGTTGATATTGCTCAAAATTCGAGTAGAGCGGGTGGGCGATTTGATATTCAGATTCGTGGAAAAAGCTCTATGCAAGGAGGAAGCCCTCTTTATGTTGTTGACGGAGTTGTAACCGATGGTATCGATTTCTTAAATCCTGCAGATATTGAGCGTCTTGATGTTTTAAAGGATGCATCTTCTACTGCTATTTTTGGTTCGAGAGCTACTAATGGAGTTGTTATGGTAACAACCAAGCAGGGAAAACCATCTGATACCGGTAAAGTTTCTGTTTCTTACGATGGTTATTATGGTTCGGTGGCAGTTGCTCGTATGCCCGAGTTTATGAGTGGAGATCAGTTCTCTGACTATCGTTTTGCGAGATATACTACAATGACTAATGCTCAACTGAAAAATGCATATGCAACGGGTATACCCGAATATGGCATTACAAGTGGAGATCTAAATAATTTTTGGAATGGAGGGAGTGAGGTAATGAAAGAAATATTCAGAACCAAAAACTATACAGATTGGCCCGATTTGGTTACACAAAACGGACAACAACAAAATCATTTTATAAGTATAAATGGTAATAACAGAAATCTGGCTTATCGTATCGGAGTAGGTTATCAGGATGAAGACGGCGTTTTTGTTAATGACAACTACAAAAGATATAATATTAAAGGTTCTGTAGATAATAAGATTAATGATAAATTTTCGGTTGGCTTTTCTGCAAATATGGCCTTGACCGAGAAAGACTTTGGTAGTAATAATGCTGTTTTGAACAGTTTCAGAACCAATCCATATTTTATTCCTTATGATAAAAATGGTGATTTGGTATTACTTCCCGGAGGAAAAGATATATTTGAGAGTACCGGACAGTTTTCGGGGATCATAAATCCTCTTATCGATATGAAAAATTCGGTTGATAATACAAAGATTTATGATGTATTGGCAAACGTATATGTTCAGTATACCCCAATTAAAGAGATTACTATGAAAAGTAGTTTTCTACCCACTTATAACAAGAGCCGTCAGGGTATTTTTAACGGCGTAAATACTGCTGCTCAGTATGCTAAAAAGGTAAATGCGGCAACACTAACAAATAAAGAACGATTTACTTATACGTGGGATAATCAGATTAATTATCAGAAGACTATAGGAGATCATGATTTCAATGGTATGTACCTTTTCAGTGTTTATGACAATCAATTTAATAGTGATTATATCAGTGTTAATGATATGCCTTTTGATACAGGCTTCCATAACTTAGAATCGGCAGCTAATATCGAAAAAGTAAAGAGCGATTTTCAACGCATAACAATGTTGTCTCATGCTCTGAGATTTAATTATACATACAAAGGAAAATATTTGGCAACAGTATCGAGCCGTTGGGATGGATCTTCTAAATTCTCGGATGGCAATCGCTGGGGTATGTTCCCTTCCATGGCATTAGCATGGAGAGCTTCGGAAGAAGATTTCATGAAATTTGATGCATTAAGCAATCTTAAGGTAAGAGCCAGTTTTGGTTATACCGGAAATAATGGTGGAGTAGGACCTTATGATACACAAGCTTTGGCAAGCACCAAATATTGGTATGATTATGGTGGCGTATTAGCCAATGGATTTGGTCCTAACGGATTGGTTTATACTAATCTTTCGTGGGAAAAATCAAAAGAGTTCAACTTCGGGCTCGATTACGGTTTCTTCGGAGGACGTATCAACGGAACAATTGATTATTACAATAAACTATCTACCGATCTTATTTATAAACGTACTATGCCTCTCGAAACAGGAGCTTATGGTGGTACCATGTGGGATAATGTAGGAAAGGTTAGAAATAGTGGTATAGAGTTGTCTCTTACAACTACCAATATTGTTACAAAAGATTTGCAATGGTCAACTACTTTCGTATTTGCAGCTAATAAGAATGAAATTGTAGAACTTTATGGTGCAAAGGTTGATGATATAGGTAATAAGCTATTTATTGGAGAGTCTTTAGAATCTCTTTACAACTATAAAATAACTGGGGTTTGGACTGCTGCCGAGGCTGCCGAAGCTGTTAAATATGGACAGTATGAAGGGCAGGCAAAAGTTCTGGATCGTGATGGGAATTATGTTATAGATGAAAAAGATAAAATGATTCTAGGATCGGCTTTACCCGATTGGACAGGTAGTTTTACTTCTAATTTGAACTGGAAAGATTTTGATTTCTCTTTCTCAATCTATACAAAACAAGGTGTTAATGTTGTGAGTCCTTTTATGCAAGAATTTACCGACTATAAAGATCGTGGACGTAATAAATTAAAGATGGATTACTACATTCCCGCAGGCACTCCTATCCTAAATGCTGATGGTACAGTTGGAGTCTCTCCCGGACGTAACAGCCAGGCTTTTCCTTATCCCAATAATAGTGGAGTAAATAATGGAGGTGGTTCATTTTGGAGTATATCTAGTGACGCTGAACCGGGATCTAATAATTATGTAGATGCATCATTTGTGAGGGTTAAGAATATCACTCTAGGATATACACTTCCTCGTAAGATGTTGACAAACATAGGTGTATCTAATCTTAGATTCTATGTAAATGTTCTGAATCCTTTTGTGTTTACCGATTATAAAGGGTACGATCCTGAGTGGGCTTCTGCTTCTCTTTCTGATGGTAGTGGCGGACCAAGTTCAATAACTTATCAGTTTGGTGTAAATCTTAAGTTCTAATAATAAAACAGAGCAAAATGAAAAAGATATATTATATATTACTCCTATTTATTCTGCCATTGGCAGGATGTAGTGATTTTTTGGAACAGGATAATAAATCGAATGTTCCGAGAGACGAATTTTATGGAACGGCAGCAGGTTACGAAAGCCTGATAAATACTGTATATTCTTCTTTACGTGCAATATATGGAATAGAGCCTTGGATTTTTTCTGCAGGAACAGATTTGTATGCGGCAGGTCGGAATAAAGTACCCGATGGATTAGGAACCTATAAAGGGTTATTGGATTCCGATTCGGATGTTACAAAATTTTATAAAAACTGTTATGCAGGCATTCAGTTGGCAAATACGGCTATTTATTATGCAGATCATACTGAGAAAACAGATAAATTAGAGCAATATAAAGCAGAAGCCCGATTTATTCGTGCCTATTACTATTATTTGATGGTTCAACATTTTGGAGGCGTGTCTCTTGTAACAGATATGATAGACTCTCCGATAGTAGCATTTGAGCGCAATTCGGCAACGGATACATATGCTTTCATAATTTCTGAAATGGAAGATCTCAAAAATACTTTACCAGCCAAAACAACTCTGTTTGGAAAGGTTGATCAAAGGACTGTGAATCATTTTCTAGCTAAAACGTATTTATGTCGTGGTTACGAGGCGTTTGGTACGGTAGCAGATTTCTCTAAAGCTGCCGAATATGCTGATTTAGCAATAGGTGGACAAGCATTATCTATTAGCTTTAATGATTTGTTTTGGCCTACTAACGAAAAGAATAACGAAGTAATATGGTCTGTACAGTACGATGCATCGTCAATATCTGATCCAAGTAACGATGGAAATATGCAGCAAGCATTTTTCGGCACGTATCTGGGTGGAGTTGAAGATGGACACAAGTACACAACATCAACACTTACTCCTACTATTCGTTTACATCAATTGTTCACTAAAGGCGATACTCGTTACGAAGGTACATTTATGGTTCAATTGTATAATAGTTATTATGACCTATATACTAAGACCAGTCTGTTGAACACAACTAAGGTGCTGTATTATTATCCGCCCGTGTGGGAAGTTGCAGATACTGCAGCATGGCGTGCAGCAAACCCTGCTACAAGGGCTAAAACAATTATTATACCCATGCAGGAAAATACACTTACAGTATCAGGCAAGCCTACTACTTATACCGCAGCAATGTCTGGTGATGTATATGGTGTAGCCGTAGTACGTAAGTTTGACGATCCTACTTCTGTATTCAGTACCAAAAGCAGTACGAGAGATGTGGTGTTGGCACGTATTGGCGAAAGTTATTTGGTTGCCTGCGAAGCTTACTTAAAAGCAGGTAATAAGGCAAAAGCTGTGGAACGAATAAATGCCGTTCGGAATCGTGCTGCTGCATCAGGTTATAATATGAGCATAACAGAATCAGAATTGACCATCGATTTTATTCTGGATGAGAGAGGACGAGAACTTGCAGGTGAATACCATAGATGGATGGATTTGAAGCGTACAGGGAAACTGATTGAATATGCTGTGAAATACAATCCAAATATTATTGGTGCCGAATATTTTAAAGGCGTAGATGGACAAAATAAAATATTACGCCCAATACCTTTATCGGCAATCAATCTGAATCATGCAAAAGTAGAACAGAACCCCGGATACTAATCATTTTAGTGTCTATTAGATAAAAATCGTAAAGGGTAATATATTATTTACCCTTTACGATATTAACCCAATTTTTGATCTTATGAAAAAACTTATTTTACTCTGCCTGTTATTTACTTCATTGGTTATTTTCGCTCAAGGTGAACATGATATTGTTGTAGACCGTAATGGACGAGGACATTTCCGTACCATTCAGCAAGCCATAGATTCAGTTAGGGCATTTGATCCTGCTGGACCTGTAACAATCTATATTCGAGCAGGAGTTTATAAAGAGAAATTGGTTCTTCATTCATATCTTACAAATGTGACACTGTTGGGCGAGGATATGGAAAAGACCATCATCACTTATGACGATCATGCTAATATAAATAAGATGGGAACATTCAAAACATATACGTTCCTTATTCGTGGAAATGATATTACAGTAGAGAATCTTACCATCGAAAACTCATCGCTTCAACTAGGGCAAGCTGTAGCTTTGCATGTAGAAGGTGATAGAGTTATATTCCGTAAATGCCGTTTCTTAGGGCATCAGGATACTATTTATGCCGGAAAGCAAGGACAAAGACAATACTTTGAAGATTGCTACATTGAAGGTACTACCGACTTTATTTTTGGACCATCTACATGTTGGTTCGAGCGTTGCGAAATCTATTGCAAGAAGAATTCTTATATCACGGCAGCTAATACTCCTGAGGATATAGAATTTGGATATATTTTCAATAATTGTACAGTAAAATTAGCCGAAGGGGTTAACGAAATGTATCTAGGTCGTCCATGGCGTGCTTATGCTATGACGCTATTTATGAACACCCAACTACCTAAAGGTATTAAGCCTGAAGGTTGGGATAACTGGAGAAATCCGGAGAATGAAAAAACAGCCCGCTATATGGAATACAACAACTCGGGAGAAGGTGCGAATACCTCAGGACGAGTAAAGTGGGCAAAAATATTAACGAAGAAAGAAGCAGAGAAATATACAATTGCCAATGCCCTAAAAGGATGCGACAATTGGAATCCGTCAATAAATAATAAACAATAAGGTCTCAGACCTATTTGTTGCTTTGGTAATTGTAATAGTCTGTTGTGACTTTTGGATAGATCATTACATACTTTCATTTACTTAAAAGAATTGAGCCTTTAAAAACGTTTAACTATGAAGAAGACATTCTTACTCATTATATTTTCGCTATCACTATTGGCTTTAGAAGCTAAAGTTTACAATATGCAAACTTTGGGTGCTGATGTGACAGGAAAGAAAATCTGCACAGATTTAATCAATAAAACAATTAAAAAAGCTGCATCGGAAGGTGGAGGAACTATTTATTTCCCTGCCGGAAATTACTTAACAGCTGCCATTCATTTGGAAAGTAATATAACCTTGGATTTGGAGTCGGGTGCTGTACTCAGTTTCTCTGACAGATTCGAAGATTATCTTCCTTTCGTAAAAGTACGTTGGGAGGGTGTGTTTATGAATAGTCTGTCACCACTTATTCATGCCGAGAAGGTCGAAAATATCACCATCAAAGGTCGTGGAAAGATAGACGGACAAGGTTTCAAATGGTGGGACGAGTCAAGACGTTTCATAAATGAGATTAATGCAACTGGAAAAACTTCGTCTATCAACCAATTGCAACAACAATGGCTGGATGCTAATAAAGATATAAAGGTTTCGCCTTATTATGAGAAGACTCTAGAGCGTAAATTCTTCCGTCCTCCTTTTATCCAGTTTTTGGAGTGTAAGAATATCCACATAGAGGGTATTACCATTGTAAACTCACCTTTCTGGACAATCAATCCTATTGGATGCGATGATATTGTGATACATGGTGTAACAATTAATAACCCGTCAAGTAATCCTAAAGGACATAATACGGATGGAATTAATCCCGAATCGTGTCGAAATGTACGTATCTCGGATTGTTTTATAAGTGTAGGTGACGATTGTATTACCATTAAATCGGGACGTGATGAGGATGGTCGCATATATGGCAGACCTTGTGAAAATTTAACCATAACAAATTGTGTAATGCTTGCCGGACATGGAGGTGTTGTTATTGGTAGCGAAATGTCGGGAGGGGTAAAAAAAGTTACTATTTCTAATTGTGTTTTTAACGGAACAGATGCAGGTATCCGCTTAAAATCGTCGAGAGGTCGTGGTGGTATTGTTGAAGAAATAAGAGTTACCAATATTGTGATGAATAATATTCAACGTAATGCTTTTATCTTCGACTTATTCTATGATAAAGATTCTAAGGAAGAGCCTGTTTCTGATCGTACACCTGTATTTCGTAATGTGCATATTAGTGATGTTACGGGGAGCGATGTCAAAAAGGTGGGCTATATAACGGGTATTAGCGAAATGCCAATATCTGAAATTTCATTTTCGAATATAAATATGACTGCAGATGAAGGATTCACTGCTAAAACAGCAACCAATATTCAATTTCACAATGTCGATTTAGCAGTGAAAAAAGGTGCATCTTTTGCTTTTGATGACTGTAAAAACATTGTTTTGAATAATGTAAGATCGAAAGCTCCATTAAGCAATCAGCCGATTGTTGAATTGACCAATGTTGATAATGTTTTAGTAAATAACTGTTTTCAATTAGTTCCCACTGATATCTTCTGTCAGATAAAGAACAGTAATGTTATATGGGGAAATAATTTTTTGAATAATGTAAAAACACCAAGATTAGATAAATAAAGTTACAGACTTTTCTATTGTCTTAGTCTGTATAATGTCAATTGCCTATTAATATATGAGATATTGTAAATTATTTATCAGTTCATTACTTCTTTTTTCTCTTTTCTTAGGAGGAACTCTTAGTGCTCAAATTAAGATTCTAACTATTGGAGACTCAACTATGGCGAACTACGATGAGGACAAGAATAGTGGAGAAAAAGAAATGAGAGGGTGGGGGCAAATGCTGCCTTTGTTTCTCGAAGGTAATATTCAATCGGTGAATACTGCTAAAAACGGACGAAGCTCAAAATCATTTTATTATGAGTTTTGGCAGAATCTACGTAATAGTCTAAAGCCGGGCGATTATGTTTTTATACAGTTTGGGCATAATGACGAGAAAGCCAATGGATTGGATACAGACCCGAATGATGAAACCGGGCGCGGTACTGCTGCTTGGGGACAATATCAAGGCTATCTTAAAAGATATATAGACGAATCGCGTGAGAGGGGTGCTATACCTATTCTATTTACTCCTATTGTAAGGCGATTATTCGATGAAAATAATCAAATCACGGGTCAAGGATTGCATAGCTTGACGGAGCTGGCTCCTGACGATTCAACAATGAACTATCCTATGGCGATGCGGTCTCTTGCCCTTGACCTATCGGTTCCTTTAGTGGATATGACACTCCTGACACAGAAGATGGTTTTAGAATATGGTGCAGAAAAGTCGAAAGAGATAATCTACGCTAATAACGATAATACTCATCTTAAAGCAATGGGTGGAATATTGTATGCTAGATTGGCTGTTGAGGATTTAATGAGGCAAGGCATATTGACTGATTACCTAACATTGTCGTCCGATATAAATATAAAACCATCAGAAGGAGACTTCGGATCTCAGTTTTTAGGGAAATCAACAGTGAAGATGTTTACATTACAAGGATTAAATCTTAATCCAAAGTCGGGAACAATAAAACTGTCAGTAGAGTCGCCATTCGAATTATTGACCACCAAAAAAGGAAACACTCAAAAGGAATTGTCAATATCGTATACCGATGGTAATTTAAGCAATCCTATTTTTGTTAAATTTAGTCCGAACAAAGTCCAAAAATATAAGGGTGAGTTGATATTATTGGTCGATGATAAAGTACATCAAAAAATAGAGATAAAGGGTGAAGGTATTTCCATAAGAGGTGCAAAAAGAGTGCAAACCGACTGGTCTGTAATCCGTCGGGATACCACATTAATAAAGGATAATATTGAAATAAGAGCTGAAACTGTAGGTCTAAAGTTCATAGAACATAATAACGAAGTGTTATTAACCACATTGGATAATAAATGGCCTGTAGGAGATATTGATTTGGATGCTTCTCGTTATTTGGAGTTAGCAATAACAGCACCAAAAGGCACATTGTATTTAGACTCATTAAGTTTCGAAATGGGAGCTGTTGGTGGCAAATATATGACCTTTACAGCTTTGGCATCTACAGATCGAAGTTTCTCAGAAAGCGAAGATATTGCAGTGATGGACGATTTGCCCAATGAGAAATTCAAAACATATACATTCAATAAAGTCTTGAAGATACCTCAAGGGGACACATTTTATATTCGGTTTTATCCTTGGTGTAAGATGGAGGCGTCAGATAAATATATCAATCTAAAGAATGTTCGGTTTAAAGGACTGCTGTTCGATTATAATTAATTAGGAATGAAAAGACTACTAATAGTATCTATCGCTTTTATTACCCTGTGTTTGTTTTTTGCAGGAACAAAAAGACCTCTCCATATATTTATGGCAGGAGATTCTACTATGGCACTTAAACCTTTGTATAAAAATGTGTGGGATAGTATTGCTGGTGACAGTATTAAGGAAGCTTTTCCCGAACGAGGATGGGGGCAACTTCTACCGGATTTTTTTAATGAAAATGTAGTAATAGAGGATTATGCCCAAAATGGGAGAAGTTCGCGCACCTTTATAGAACAAGGATGGTGGCAGAAAATTATAGACAATGTACAAAAGGGAGATTATGTAGTTATTCAGTTTGGACATAACGATTCGGCAGAAGATCGCCCCGATCGTTATACTCCTCCCAAACAATATGTTGAAAATCTTTCGCGCTTTGTAGACGAAGTGAAAGCAAAGGGAGGAAAACCCATTATTTGTACTTCGGTTGTAAGGAGACGTTTTGATGCGAAAGGAACGTTTCTTGATTCGCATGGAGAGTATGTAGAATTAGCTCGGCAAGTAGCCAAACATAAAAATGTAGAGATGATAGATATGTATGAAAAGAGTAAGGATTTGTTGATTAATATGGGAAAAGATCAGTCAGCATCATTATTCTTGCATATCGAAGCCGGAGAAAATAAAATCTTTCCGGATGGAAAAATAGATAATACTCATTTCAAAGAAAATGGGGCGCGAATAATGGCATCGTTATTTGTAGAGGGATTAAAAGAGAACCGAATTAAATCTTTGACAAAAGAGCTAAGGTCTCAACCTATTGTATTGCATTAATTGGCGTAATATGCAGATGATGTTATGTCTATAAAATATATCAGTAAATCTTTTTAATTGCTTAAAACAATGAAAATAATCAAAAGAAGCATACTTGGCTTATTGCTATGCTGCGTAATGTCGGGTATGAATGCTCAAAATAGTATTTCTAAAACATGGGTTGCCGATCTGGGTAATGATTCTTATAAAAACCCGATTTTGTATGCTGATTATTCCGATCCCGATGTTTGTCGGGTTGGTGATGATTACTATATGACAGCATCTAGTTTTAACTGTGTACCGGGATTACCAATACTTCATTCGAAGGATTTAGTGAATTGGACTGTTATTGGTTATGCTATTGATAAACTGACCCCCGATTCTATCTTCTCGAAAGTAGAGCATGGCGGCGGAGTTTGGGCTCCTGCTATCAGATACCATAAAGGTGAATTCTATATTTACTATGGAGATCCCGATCAAGGAATATTTATGACTAAAACAAAAGATCCGGCAGGTACATGGGAACCTCTTGTGATGGTGAAGGAAGGAAAAGGTCTGATAGATTCTTGTCCGATTTTTGACGATAATGGAGATGTGTACTTAGCTCATGCTTATGCAGGTAGTCGTGCAGGGATAAAAAGTCTTTTGGCTGTAACAAAACTTACTCCCGATGGGACGAAAGCTGTAGGCGAATCACGTATTATTTATGACGGACACGATCTAGATCCTACAATTGAAGGACCAAAGTTCTATAAACGTAATGGATATTATTACATATTTGCTCCTGCAGGTGGTGTTGCTACAGGTTGGCAATTGGCGTTGAGGTCGAAAGATATATTTGGGCCTTATGAGCGAAAAGTGGTGATGGATCAGGGAAAAACACCCATTAACGGACCACACCAAGGAGCATGGGTAGATACTCAAACAGGTGAAGATTGGTTTATACATTTTCAGGATGTAGGAGCAGTGGGTAGGATTACGCATCTTCAACCGATGGTCTGGAAAAATGATTGGCCTGTAATTGGTGTAGACAAGGATGGCGATGGTTGTGGTGAACCTGTGCTTACATATAAGAAACCCAACGTGGGTAAAACATATCCTATTGCTACACCTGCCGAAAGTGATGAGTTTTCTACCAATACTTTAGGCTTACAATGGCAATGGCATGGTAACCCTCAATCGTGGTGGCATTTTGCGAATAAAGAGCAAGGCTGTTTGAATTTGTATTCAGTGCCTATTACAGACGATTATAAAAGTTTGTGGGACGTTCCGAATCTTCTCTTGCAAAAGATTCCTGCCCCTGACTTTACTGCTACAATGAAACTGACTCTAAAACCTGAACCTCGATTTACAGGAGAAAGAACAGGATTAGTAGTTATGGGCTTAGATTATGCCTTACTATCCTTTGAGAATACTCCTGATGGATTTGTACTTTCTCAATCGGAATGTATAAATGCAGAAAAAGGAACAAAAGAGTCGGTTAACTCATCTGTAAATCTAAAAGATGCTACTGTTTATTTACGCGTGAAAATGACTTCGGGAAACAAATGTATATTCAGTTATAGCATTGATGACAAAAAATATATAACATTAGGTAATGAGTTTAAAGCGAAAGAAGGTAAATGGATTGGTGCTAAGATTGGCACATTCTGCTCTCGTCCTATTCCCAAGAACGATGGTGGAAGGGTCGATGTAGACTGGTTTAGGTTGGAAAAATAATCAACATTGATTATTAATTTTTTTTATCTAGTTATGGTTATTAAGAGCGGAGGTTTGTAAAGTAGTTTTACCTCTGCTCTTAATTCATTTAGAAAATAGCTTATGAGACATTTATTTATAGTAGTCATTTTTTTGTTAGTGGGGAGTGTGCTGCCTGCTCAGGTTATAATTGATGGCATACCTCGTGATACATCTTTTACGGTTTACAATACCTATATAAAAGAACGTAAGAAGCGTCCGTATATAAAAATAGTGAGGCCTCACTTGCCTGATAATGTTATTGCAAAGGAAGGAATAGTATATTCCAGACCTTCTGCAAACAGATCTTTACATCTCAATCTTTATCGCCCCGATGATAAAAAGAAATACCCTGCTTTATTGATGATACATGGAGGAGGCTGGAGTTCGGGCGATTTATCGCTGCAAATTCCAATGGCACAACAAATAGCTGCTAAGGGGTATGTTACCATTCCGGTAGAATACAGGTTATCTCCCGAAGCCCTTTATCCGGCAGCGGTGAACGATCTTAAAACAGCTCTTCGCTGGATACGTGCTAATGCAGATCAATATGGTATTGATACAACCCGAATAGCTGTATCAGGCTGCTCGGCAGGGGGACAACTTGCAACCTTATTAGGTGTAACTAATGGGCAGGAGACCAATGAAACAGTAATAGAGGAATATCCAAACCATACAAGTAAGGTACAAGCTGTGATAAACATAGATGGAGTTTCGGATCTTACAACAAAAGAATCTCTTGATGGAGTTTTGGACGCGATCTCGAAAAATAAAGTATCTGCCTCGCTCAAATGGTTTGGAGCTACTTATGAGGAGAATAAAGATCTTTGGATAGAGGCTTCACCCGTTTATTGGGTTACGAAAGAGTCTGCTCCTGTATGTTTTATAAATAGTTCTATACCTAGGTTTCATGGTGGGCGCGATGAGCTGATAGAGAAACTGGCGGAGTATAATATTAGTACCGAAATACATTCTTTACCCGATGCACCTCACCCCTTTTGGTTATTCGAACCATGGTTTGAGCCAACAGTAAAGTATATGACCGATTACTTAAATAAAGTATTCTAGGTATTGCGAAGGTGTTTTTGCTTAAAAGTCGATGTATCAATAATCTGATGTAATATTTTTCTGTTAAACTTTAAACCAATGCTTGTCTGCTCGGATTTAAATAACGTTCTTTGTGCTTATAAAGAATGATTCTAGATAAGAAGCTGAAACAATGGCAAATTTAAGTAAAGTCTTAGCGGTTGCTGAAACTTCATATATAATAAGAAAGGGATTAGTATACACTCTATCTCAATTACCTATCGTTTCGAAGGTGGTTGAACTGAAAGAATTGGAGGATATTAATTATCAGCTTGGAATATTGAAACCGGATGCTGTACTCATCAATCCGATGTTATTAGGGCATACGCACAAAGGAGATGTAAGACAACATTTAAATATTGAGAAACATATACCTTTGATTGCATTGGTGTACAATATGATAGATGAGCGATTCTATCAGTCCTACGATGCTGTGATCAGAATAAACGATTCGGAATCTAAGATTGAAGAAGTACTCTCGGCATGTCTGAATAAAGATATATCAAAAGTTTCGGATCAGAGCGAATTAAGTGACCGTGAAAAAGAAATATTAATAAGTATTGTAAAGGGAATGAGCAACAAAGAGATTGCCGAACACCACAATATATCAATACATACAGTTATTACACACAGACGAAATGTAGGGCGAAAGTTAGAGATACATAGTGTTTCGGGACTTACAATCTATGCAATATTAAATAAATTAGTGGACATTAAAGACATAAAATTATGAGCAATATAACGGTAAAATATAGTAAGGCAATGAAAATGTCGGATCTTATTGATGCTGATTACAAATTATTGCTTTTGTTGACTCGCCTTAAATTTTCGTTAGGATTTGGTGATAAAAGTGTTGGTGCTGTTTGCGAGCAATACAATTTTGATGCTGAATGTTTTTTGTTCTTGGCAAATATTCAGTCAAACAAGCCTATCATGAATGTGCAAGAAGTCTTTAACAAGCTTCCTCTACAACCTTTTTTGTATTACTTGAAATGCTCTCATGAGTATTTCTTGGAAAGTAGATTGCCTAATATCAGAAGGAAATTGAAGCTGATCTTTTCGGAAGAAGAATCGAGTCTCGAAAAATTGGTATTAGACTTCTTTGATAATTACAAGAAAGAAGTATATGATCATATGAAGTACGAAGACAATACGGTATTTCCATATGTTCAGTCTTTAATGAATAAGTCGAATGAAGATAAATACTCTATCAATATTTTTGAAGAGCGACACAATAATATAGAAGAAAAGATTGCCGATTTGAAACGTATCTTGCTTAAATATGTATCAGGAGTGAAAGACCAATCTTTAATGACTAATATTTTGCTTGAACTATATATGTCGGAAGAAGAATTAGCATCGCATACTTTTATCGAAGATAGCCTTGTTATCCCTCGTGTGAAAACAATAGAGAAAGGTGTTCTTTAATACATAACACTAAATGGATTTAGATATAAAGAGTCAGTATTTAATAAATACTGACTCTTCTATTTTTTTTAGAAATCAGAATATAGTCCTATACTATTACCTTCTGAGTCAATAAAGACTGAAAAATAACCTCTGTTGTCTCCTTCAATTTTAGTTTTGGGAATAGTTATCTTACCTCCATTTGTTTCCACTAAAGATAGAGAAGTCTCCATGTTCTTACAATTCAAGCTAATTAGGACACCATCTTTTGAGGGTTTAAAGAGGTCTGACCATGAGATGGCACCGGGACATACGCCATCTTCTTCGGGAAAGAATGCCATTTTCTCTTTGCCCCAATCGCAGACGGTGAATTGAGTATTGAGTACTGATTGATAGAATTTGATAGCTCTGTCTAGATTTACTGCGGGGATTTCAAAAAATGCAATTAAATTTTTCATAAAATCTGATTTTAGTGAGAAGTTTGATTTTCTCTGTTTGATTTTACAAAAGTAGGATTGTGTATTACTGTAAACTTGTAAAAAAAAGACATTTGCTAAAGTGTCGAAAAATAGTCGGAGTAAGGTGAGCATTTTGCCACAAATTCGGAAGGTGTGCAACCTGAAAAGGCTTTGAACTCTTTTATAAGATGAGGCTGATCGTAATAACCGCATTCAAAAGCCAATTGGGTAAGACTTATCTGAGGGGTTGTTTGTAAAACGTATAACGCTCTTTGAAAGCGGATAATTCGTGTAAATTCTTTAGGCTTGGCACCCACATGCTCAGTAAATATACGCGTGAATTGTTTATAACTGAGACAAGCTGTATCTGATAAGGTGGTGACGTCTATTTGTGGTTGGTTGTTAACGGCTTCAATTGCTGTAGCTATTCGTTTATAGTTGTAGTGATCAAAAGAATGTAGTTGCTTTATAAAATGTCTCTCTATAAGTTCAATAGATAATTTACTGTCTCGAATGTCTTGTATCCGATTAGCTAATTCTTGCAGTGAAATATCTCCAATGTCATTTACTGAAATACAATTATTGAAAAACTCACTCATAGGTAGAGGAAAGAAGGTTCTGGCTCCGAAAGGTTGGAAAACCACAACTATCATATCTACATTTCCGGTTGAGGTAAGTTCTGTAAATTCGGTTGATATCCCTCCGATAAATGATTGTGGTTGCAGCTCTTTGGTAGGCTCCGAAAACATTCTGCTTCCTCTGTGAAAGATTAGGTTGATGCAACCAACAGGAATGCTAGTTTCTGATATTACGGAAACAGTATTTACTTTCAATAACCAGTAATACCTGATGTAGGGAGCTAGTGCAGGTGATGGATATATAATATTGAAAGTCTCCATAACAGATTAGAATATAGTAATTAGCAGAACTTCAAAGTTAGAAGATAATTTGTTTTTGTAATTGTAAAAAAAGGACATTTAAATCTTAGATAGAAAAAGAGCTTATTCCAATTAGGAATAAGCTCTTTTTACTTTATGTATTTAAGCTCTTAACTTAAAATCCTCTGATTGCTTTGATTCCAGGAAGAACTTTACCTTCGATAAATTCAAGTAAAGCACCACCACCTGTTGATACATAAGAAACTTGATCAGCAAGACCAAATTTATTTACACATGCAACAGAGTCGCCACCTCCTACAAGAGAGAAAGCTCCGTGTTTAGAAGCTTCAGCAATAGCTTTAGCAACTACTTCAGATCCGTGAGCAAAATTGTCGAATTCAAATACTCCAACAGGACCATTCCAAAGAATAGTTTTAGAGTTTTTGATAACTTCCGAAAATTCAGCTTCACCTTTAGGACCAATATCAAAACCAGACCATCCGTCAGGAATTGCATTAGCTTCTGCAAACTGAGTATTAGCGTCGTTGCTGAATTTGTCTCCTAACTTAGCGTCGCTAGAAAGTATTATGTTTACGTTGTTAGCTTTCGCTTTAGCCATAATTTCTTTAGCCAACTCTAGTTTGTCATCTTCACAAAGAGAGTTACCAATTTTTCCACCTTTAGCTTTTTCGAAAGTAAATGCCATACCACCACCGATGATAAGGTTGTTTACTTTAGAAAGTAGGTTTTCGATGATATCAATTTTAGAAGAAACTTTAGATCCTCCGATGATTGCAGTAAATGGACGTGCAGGATCTAGCATGATCTTATCTACAGCATCAATTTCTTTTTGCATCAAAAATCCAAACATTTTATGTTCTGCATCAAAATAATCAGCGATCAATGCTGTTGAAGCATGAGCACGGTGAGCAGTACCAAATGCATCGTTCACATAAACGTCAGCATAAGAAGCTAAAGTTTTAGTGAAATCTTTTTGTTTTTCTTTGATTGCTTTTTTAGCAGCAGCTTTTTCGTCATCCGAAGCATCATCAGCTAAACCTCTTGGTTTGCCTTCTTCTTCAGCATAAAAACGAAGATTTTCTAACAAAAGAGCCTCTCCTGGTTGTAGAGCAGCAGCTTTCATCGCAGCTTCTTCACCAGCACAGTCATTCGCAAATTGAACATCAACACCTAAAAGTTTAGATACGTGTCCAAGAATGTGTTTCAATGAATATTTGTCTTCAACTCCTTTAGGACGACCCAAGTGCGATGCAATGATTGGGCTACCTCCGTCAGCAAGAATTTTTTTCAAAGTAGGAAGAGCTGCACGGATACGTGTGTCATCAGTGATGTTGAAATTAGCATCAAGAGGCACATTAAAGTCAACTCTCACAAATGCCTTTTTACCGGCAAAGTTGAATTTGTCAATTGTTATCATAACTGTTTGTAATTAAAAATATTTGGTTTTTATCGTTTTAGCTTTTCCTAAGTGGGTTTTGAATCCAAAGGGACACAAATATACAAAATTATGTTTGAAGATATTTTTTGTTCTATTACAAAAACATCTAAGTAATGTGAAATATTTAATGTCCTATTTTATAATTATAATTATCTCCGCCTATTATATGCGTGAAAGTGGTAAAAAGGTTTGAGACCTTAATAAAAGTAAAACAAGATTCATTATGTACTGATAATTGGATTTATTGACTATTTTTACGCCTAATCGTTAGAGAGATGGTTATTTATTGTGTCATGTTGTACCTTGGTAGAAACATATAGACATATTTTCTGTAATAATAGATTTTCTAGAAGTTGATCATGCAACTTTTTATGAGGATTTTTATAGGCTTGAAAAGGCACATTCACAGTGGATTTGTTGAGTTTGGGAATGATTTGGAAATAGTATGGATGGCTTAATCTTTTTTAACGACAAAATATTCATTCTGACATTTAACATTTATAAATTTGTCACGCTTTTAACGAAAAACAAAAAATAACAATATAATATTTTCTACTTATGGCTCAAGTTGATATTCGAGAATTAAATGAACGTATAGAGAGTAAGAGTGCGTTCGTTAATATGATAATGATGGGTATGGACAAGGTGATTGTCGGACAAAAGCATTTGGTCGAATCACTATTGATCGGACTATTATCTGATGGTCATATATTGTTGGAAGGTGTACCCGGATTGGCAAAAACGCTTGCAATCAAAACGCTAGCTTCGTTAATTGAGGCAGATTATCACCGTATTCAGTTTACTCCCGACTTGTTGCCTGCCGATGTTGTCGGTACTATGATATACAGTCAAAAGAACGAAGAGTTTCTTATCAAGAAAGGACCTGTATTTGCTAATTTCGTATTAGCGGATGAGATTAACCGTGCTCCAGCTAAAGTACAAAGTGCTTTACTTGAGGCCATGCAGGAACGTCAGGTAACTATTGGCGAAACTACATTGAAATTACCAAAACCATTCTTAGTAATGGCAACTCAAAACCCGATAGAGCAAGAAGGTACATATCCATTACCAGAGGCTCAGGTAGACCGTTTTATGTTGAAAGTGGTAATTAACTATCCTAAGAAAGAAGAAGAAAAACTAATTCTTCGTCAAAATATCAATGACGCTTATGAAGAAGTAAAACCAGTATTGAAAGCTGATGAAATACTTGAAGCTCGTAAAGTTGTAAAGGATGTATATTTGGATGAAAAAATAGAGAAATATATTGTCGATATTGTATTTGCAACACGTTTCCCTGCTGATAATGGTCTTCCATCGTTGAAGAATATGATTGCATTTGGTGCTTCACCTCGTGCATCTATCAGTTTAGCACTAGCTTCAAGAGCTTATGCATTTATCAAACGTAGAGGATATGTAATTCCCGAAGATGTAAGAGCTGTTGCTCACGATGTATTACGTCACCGTATCGGTCTTACATACGAAGCGGAAGCAAGTAATACTACTTCTGACGAGATTGTTAGCGAAATCCTAAACAAAATAGAAGTTCCTTGATCCTCGGTTGGATAATAACCGATACAAAACGAGTATCCTTTTATTATAGCATTGCAACATATTAAAGTTGCGATGCTGACCAAAGCAATAAAAAGGTCTGTGACCTTAAAGAAAACGTAGGACATGGAAACAAGTGAATTACTAAAGAAAGTACGTCAGATAGAAATCAAAACTCGGGGATTGTCTCGCAATATTTTTGCAGGACAATATCACTCTGCTTTTAAAGGCAGGGGGATGGCTTTCTCGGAGGTAAGGGAATATAATTATGGAGATGATATTCGCGATATTGATTGGAATGTGACTGCCCGATATAACAAGCCTTTCATCAAGATTTTTGAAGAAGAGCGCGAAATGACGGTAATGTTGCTGGTTGATGTTTCTGGAAGTCTCGACTTTGGAACTCAGAATGCAACTAAACGCGATATCATTACTGAAATTGCGGCGACCTTATCTTTCTCGGCTATTCAGAATAATGATAAGATAGGAGTAATATTCTTTACCAATAAAATAGAGAAGTTTATACCTCCTAAAAAAGGAAAGAAACACATTCTATACATAATTCGTGAACTTCTCGATTTTCAACCCACCCATACACAAACCGATCTTACTATGGCATTGAAGTTTTTGACTAATGCCATAAAAAAGAGATGTACAGCTTTTTTGATCTCCGATTTTCTGGATGTGTTTGATTATCAGAATGCTTTAACTATCGCTAATCGTAAGCACGATCTTGTAGCATTGCAGATATATGACAAGCTAGAAGTTGAACTGCCTTCGGTTGGTTTGATGAAGATGGTTGATGCCGAAACCCAGGAAGAAACTTGGGTTGATACCTCTTCTAAAAAAGTAAGAGAGCGTTATAATAGGCATTATCAAAAAATGTTGTTTGAGGTTCAGCAATCTTTCACAAAGAGTAGGGTAGATAATGTTTCTATGAGTACAGATCAGGATTATGTGAAGGGTCTTTTGACTTTATTTCAAAAACGAAACTATATGAGATGATAATTCCCTTTTGCAGTTTTGTGCATTAAGGTAAAATTGTCATTCTTACCAAAGTAATAAAATAGGTCTAAGACCTTAAATTATGTCAGAATATTTATGTTAAGGAAAAAAATATTAATACTAACTATTCTATTAAGTTGTATTTCTATACAGTTTTCAGTTGTTGCTCAACGATCAACAGCTAAAGCAACTGTACAACCTTATGAAATAGCAATAGGACAGCAAGCTACTATTAGTTTAGAAGTTATTGCACCCAAAGGACGGCAAGTGGTAATGCCTGTTTTTGCCGATACTTTGGTAAGTGGAGTAGAGGTACTTGCAATGCCTAAGCCTGATACTATCTATGCACATGAAGTAATGACTATAACTCAAAAGTATATAGTTACTTCGTTCGATTCAGCCTTGTATCACATACCATTTATACCGGTTATAGACGGTAAGGATACGATAGAATCAAATGGATTTGGACTGAAGGTCGTATCGCCTAATCTGTCGGAAGCAACATTGAGTTATCTGGAGCAATTAAATACGCAACAGACCGATTCAATAGAGTTTGACAAATTAGGAGTTTATGATATAAAAGCGATCCAAACACCACCTTTCGTTTGGCAGGATTATCTTATCTATATTGGTATAGGTTTACTTATACTATTAATCTTGGCTGCGATAGGAATCGGTATATATATGTATATACAGAAAAAGAAGAAAGGATACTATTTCAAACCAGTTGTTGTTGAGCCTCCACACGTTATAGCTTTGCATGCTTTAGACCATGTGAAAGTAGAGAAACTTTGGCAGCAAGGGAAGGAAAAAGAGTACTTTACAGAGGTTACCGATATTTTAAGAAAATATATAGAAGATCGTTTTGGTGTTAGTGCTTTTGAAATGACATCTGATGAGATACTCAATATTGTGAATAATTTCATGATTGCCGATTCTTCTACTGATAGTTTAAAACAGGTATTGAAATTAGCAGATTTAGTGAAGTTCGCTAAATATAAACCATTTCCTGATGAAAACGATTTAAGTTTGGTCAATGCTTATTTGTTTGTAAATCAAACGAAAAAAGAAGAGGTTATAATACCTACTGATCCAAACGAACCTAATCAGGGTAATAATGCCCCACATGAGGAAGAGCCTATAAATTGGCGGATTACCGGCGACAAAGACGGTAAGGAGAATAAATCAACGAATGCTAATAGCTAAAAAATAAGTCCAAAATGGAATTTGCAAACCCTCGATATTTATTTTTGCTTTTATTATTGATCCCACTTATTGTGTGGTACATCCTTAAATTGAGGAAGGCACAAGCGACTATCAAAATGTCGTCTACTGCTGCTTTCAGAGGTATAGGATCATCTTGGAAAGTACATTTGAGACATCTCCCTTTTGTAATAAGGCTTGTTGCAATAGCTTTAGTTATAATAGTTATAGCACGTCCTCAAGCGAGTAACTCGTGGGAAACATCACAATCGGAAGGTATTGATATTGTAATGGCGCTTGATGTGTCGGGATCGATGTTAGCACAAGACTTAAAGCCTAATAGGGTAGAAGCCGCCAAAAAAGTAGCGGCTGAATTTATTTCGGATCGTGAACAAGATAAAATAGGACTTGTGATCTTTGCCGGAGAAAGCTTTACTCAAGCTCCTCTGACTACCGATCATGGTGTTCTTCTGAATCTTTTGCACGAAATAAGACCGGGTATGATAGAAGATGGTACTGCAATTGGGCTAGGATTGGCTAATGCGGTAAACAGACTAAAGGATAGTCAATCGAAATCTAAAGTGGTTATATTATTGACTGATGGTTCTAACAATAGAGGACAGATTGCTCCAATAACAGCTGCCGAACTTGCTCAAAGTTATGGTATACGTGTTTACACAATTGGTGTGGGAACGCAAGGTACTGCACCTGCTCCGGTTATGACTCCTTTTGGTGAACGCATACAGAATGTACCGGTTGATATAGATGAAAAAACGCTATCGGAAATAGCATCTGTTACGGGTGGAGAATATTTCAGAGCAGTAGATAATAAAAGTCTTAAGAATATATATACACAGATTGATGAAATGGAAAAATACTTGATCAGTGTAAACAAAGTTACCCGTAAACAAGAACTGTATCTGCCTTATGCTTTGATGGCTATAGCTTTATTGTTGGGCGAACTTGTATTGCGCCGAACAATATTCCGTAGTATTCCATAAGTACAGTAATGTATATGATATTGAATAGTAATAAAAAGGTCTGAGACCTCACCGAATATAAAATTTAGATATGTTTCGATTTGCTAACCCCGAGTATTTGTATCTGTTGTTTATACTACCTGTTTTGGTAGTAGGATTTATCCTATTGAATATACAGAAACTAAAAGCTGTAAAGAAATTGGGAGACTTAAAGCTGATAAAGCGATTAATGCCCGAACTTTCTTTAAAACGTTCGTATTTGAAATTTTGGCTGATTTTTGCTGTAATTGTTTTTGGCGTAATTGTAGCTGCCCGTCCTCAATTTGGCACTAAAATAGAAAAAGTAGATAAGAAAGGTATCGAATTGGTGATAGCCATTGACGTATCTAATTCGATGTTGGCACGAGATGTAAACCCTGACCGCTTATCTAAGGCTAAACAAATACTTACTCGAATCATTGATGAGAGAAAGAATGATAAAGTGGCTATTGTAGTATTTGCCGGAGAGGCTTATGTACAATTACCGATGACTACGGATATTCAATCAGCAAAAATATTCCTCGAAAATATAGATCCTTCTTTAGTTCCCGTTCAAGGAACTGTAATTGGTAGTGCTATTAATATTGCTATGAATAGTTTTACGAATGATAAAGAAGTCGATAAATCGATAATTCTTATTACTGATGGTGAAGACCATGAGGACAATGGAGTTCAATTGGCAGAACAAGCTGCAGCTGCAGGTATTCAGATCAATGTAGTAGGTGTAGGCTCACCCGAAGGTTCGCCTATTCCGGTATCTCCAACGAGCAATGAAATGAAGAAAGACAATGAAGGTAATATTGTTGTCACTAAATTGAATGAAGATATGTGTAAGCAAATCGCTCAGGCAGGAAAAGGTATGTATGTAAGAGCTGATAACTCGAACAATGCATTGAAAAGCTTACAAGCAGAGCTTGATAAACTGCAAAAGAAAAATGTAGAAGGCAGTGCATACTCTGAATATGATGAGAAGTTTCAATTCTTTGCTTGGTGTATGCTGATTCTGTTATTGGTTGAAATATGTATTTTCGATAAGAAAAATAGAATATTCAGAAACATAAGATTATTTAGATAATAAAGGTCAGCACTTCTGCTTTAGACAGAACTATATGACGAAAAAAAGTTGAAAGTACTTATAAGGTGATTATGAAACAAATAACTCTTACTATATTAATGCTAGCTGTTTCTTTCGGGCTTTTTGCTCAACGTGAGGTAAGAAAGGCTATCAGACAAGGAAACAACTCATATAAAGAGCAATTATACAATGCTGCCGAAGCTAGTTATAAAGCTGCTTTAACTAAAAACGCATCATCAAAAGAGGCTATTTATAATTTGGCAAATACATATTATAAACAAGGCAATATTGATGAGGCGTTGAAAACATATCAACAATACCTGGCTGCTGAAAATACCGATCCTGTAAAGATGAGTACAGCATGGCATAATGTAGGTAATTCTTTTTTGAGAAAAAAGGAATTAAAACAATCAATGGAGGCTTATAAAAAAGCGCTACGATTGAATCCTAATGATGAGGAAACCAGATACAATTTGGCAACGGTTCAAAAGATGATTCAAGATCAGGATAATAAAGACAAAGATAAAGACCAGGATAAAGATAAAAACAAAGATCAGAACAAGGATCAAAATAAGGACCAGAATAAAGATCAAAACAAGGATCAGGATAAAGACAAGGATCAAAAACAAGATCAGAAGAAAGACGATCAAAAACAGGATCAGCAAAATCAAATGTCGCAGGAGAATATTCAGCAACTCTTGAAAGCTATTGAGCAGGACGAAAAAGAAACACAAGAGCGTGTTCAACAACTGAAAGCTGCCGAAAGGAAGAAACAGAACGAAAATAATAGGAAACAAAATAAAGACTGGTAAGATAGATGGGTGTTACACATAATGCGACAGCATCTAAATTTCTTATTCTTATTTTACTATCTATTTTTAGTGGAGGGTTAACTGCTGACAATATAAGTTTTGAAGTGAGGACTCCTCCGGTGGTGAATGTAGGCGAAACATTTCGTTTGGAGTATGTTTTAAAAGGAGCAAGGGATGGTCTGAATTTTAGAGTACCTAGGTTTAGCGATAATTTTGAAATAAAAAGCGGACCTCATATTTCTAATAATGCCAGTCATTCTGGTACAAATTATGAAGTCTGGAAATCCTATCTCTATATTGTAGAGGCGAAAGAAAAAGGTACTTTTTCTATGCCCGTATCTACTGTCGAAATTGAAGGGGTAGAATACAAGACTGTCGAAGTTCAATTAAAGGTATTGGCTGAGGGCGAAAATTCAGAGCATTTTCAGTATGATATTGATGCTTTTTTGAGAACGCAGGTTTCGAGGACGGAAATATATGAAGATGAGGCTATCGTCTTGTCTTGTCAATTATATACAAAAGTACCTATACTTGAGGTTAAGGATACTGACTATCCGGTACTGGCTGATTTTGAGGTCGGTGGTAAGCCCTTCTATGATCATGAGGGTATTCCTGTTTTTAGGCAGGAAAAATATAATGGAGGGTTATACTCAGTGTCTGATCTGAGGAAAATTGTAATATATCCCAATCGTGTAGGTAAACTAACTATACCCGAAGTTCAGGCTGCATTTACATTTGATAAACGGGCTTTGGATGAGCCTCGAAAAGGTCTTTATCCGGGCGAAAAGAGAGGTGAAGGAGTGGATAAACTGCTAAGGTCTGAACCAATCTCTGTAAGAGTTGTTACATTACCTAAAAATAAGCCCGACGACTTTTCCGATGCAATAGGTAAATTTAAATTACGGTCGGAAATCAAAGGTTCTCAGGTCAAGGTTGGAGAACTTTTTGCGTTAAAGCTAACTATTGAAGGTATTGGTGATTTGGGCTTAGCCTCGGCTCCCATTTTAGACTTACCCAATGGTCTTGAGATATATGATCTGAAAAGTGAGGATTATTCTTTCTTTGGTGATTCGGGGATACAAAGTGATAAAACTTTTGGGTATCTTATCATTGCAAAGGAATCTGGCACGTATAGAATTCCTCCTGCGAGGTTTGTTTATTTAGATCCTGAATCGGGTACTTACAATGTGCTTACATCCTCGGAATATACTATTGCCGTAGCCGAACATAAGATTAAAGGAACTGTGGTTGCCAGCCGATATTGAGATATATAATTATATTTGCAGAAATATGACAGATCAGATTAAAAGAGTATTTATATAAAAAGGGATTAGTTAAAGAAGTATGATAATGTACAGGCAAAAGATGCAAAGACATTTGTTATTATGGACACTTTTATTCCTTAGTTTAGGACTAAATGCACAGAATGTAAAGTTTACAGCCAATGCTCCCGCTGCGGTTGCTAAAGGAGATCAGTTTAGACTCGTTTATACATTAAAGGGAGGGGAAGGTAGTAATATTAATGCACCATCATCAATCAAAGGATTCGATATCTTGTATGGACCGGCTATATCTACGAGTTCCAGTACGCAGATTATCAACGGTAATGTAACTACCGATTCTTCGGAGTCGTATATCTATACTTTAAATGCTAATTCGGAAGGTACATTTACTATTCCTGCAGCTTCGATAACGGTTAACGGAAAAAGCTATACATCGAATTCGGTTCAGGTCAAAGTATTGCCTCCCGATAAAAATGCACAGGCTCAGCAATCTGGTAACGGTGGAGGTGGAGGAGGTCAAACCTCGGCTGCAACTTCTACAGCTCAGAATATAAATTCTACGGATGCTTTTATCAGAGCAATTGTTTCTAAATCGAAAGTTTCTGAACAAGAGTCGTTTGTGGTGACTTTCCGCTTTTATACTACGCTTGAAGTTAGAGATATAGGAAAAATTGAATTTCCCGAGTTTGACGGCTTTATGGTTGAAGAACAACCTTTAACCCCAACTCGTCAGATGGTTTTTGAACATTATAATGGTCGAAACTATTATGCTGTAGATTTGAGAAGAACTCTTCTCTTTCCTCAACGATCGGGTAAGATAACTATACCATCGGGTAAGATAGAGATGGTATTTAATGTGAAGTCGGGTAAAACTGTTCAAACGTTTTTTGGACCTCAATATGTAATGACTGATGTTAAGAAAACAATGACTACAAGTCCTCTTACTATTGATGTAAGTCCATTACCTGAAGGAAAGCCTGCAAATTTCTCAAACGGAGTAGGAACATTCTCTATGACACCTTCTATTTCGGCTACGGACATAAAAGCGAATGATCCTGTTACGATCAAGCTTGTGATTTCGGGTACGGGAAATATGAAATTAATTAAAACTCCAGAACTAGAACTTCCTAAGGACTTTGAATCGTATGACCCTAAGATAACAAATGATCTGAAATATACAGATAATGGATTGACTGGTACAAAAACGATTGAATATCTATTTATTCCTCGTTATCAAGGTACATTCAAAATACCACCTTTGACATTATCTTACTTTGATATTAAAACGAGATCGTACAAAACAATCTCTACACCCGAATATACTCTTAATGTAGCCAAAGATCCTAATGCAGGAAGTAATTCGGCAACGAGTTTTACTCAATCGGATGTTCAGGTAGAGCAGGATATCAGACACATTAAAACAGGCCAACCAGCTTTAGTTTCTGTAGATAGTTTTGTTTTCGGGTCGCTTAGTTATTGGTTATGGTATATAATACCTTCATTGTTATTTATAATTTTCTTTATTCTATATCGTAAGCAAATTCAAGAGAATGCAGATATTGCAAGAATGAAAACTAAACGAGCTAACAAAGTTGCAATTAAGCGTCTCAAATTGGCAGGTAAATATCTACAAGCTCATAAGAAAGAACAATTCTATGAGGAGGTATTACGTGCAGCTTGGGGATATTTGAGTGATAAGCTTGTTATTCCGGTGGCAGAATTAAGTAGAGATAATATAGAGCAAGAACTTATTCGATTTGGAGCTTCAGAGGAGCTTATAGCTAAGTTTATTTCTATATTGGATACTTGTGAGTTTGCTCGTTATGCTCCTGTTGAATCAGACACTGCAATGGACGATCTGTATAAAGATGCAGTAGATGCAATTGGTGAAATGGAGAATTCTAGAATAAAAAAGTAAGATTGCTATGAAACAGCTATTAGTATCATTTTTAATCATAATTTCCACATTTGGCATAAGTGCTCAAAATGTGGCTGAACAAGCAGCAAAAGCATATCAGGAGGGAGACTTCAGAGATGCGATAACTCTTCTTGAAGGGGAGATAAAAGCTCAAAAAGAACAAGGTAAAGTCTCATCTGAATTATATTATAATTTGGGGAATGCATATTTTAGAGTGAATGAAGTACCGCAGGCTATACTTAATTATGAGCGGGCTCAGTTATATAGTCCTGGAGATCGAGATATAAAGCATAATATTGAGTATGCTCAAACAAAAATAGAAGACAAGATTCTTACAGCAGATAATTTCTTTCTCAAAATGTGGTTTGAAGGGGTAAGAGACCTTCTTCCTTCTAATAGTTGGGCTGTGTTATCAATCGTATTCTTTGTTCTTTTAATAGGTAGTCTATTCCTGTTTTTCTTTAGTGCTAAATTAACTTTAAAGAAAACCGGATTTTATGCAGGAATCGTATTGTTTGGACTTCTTATTTTTACAAATGTATTTGCATATACTCAGAAGAAAAATGTAGAGAATAGGGATACGGCAATTATTATGGCTGGCTCGGCACCGGTAGTTAGTTCGCCTAACACAACATCCAAAGAGTTATTCATTTTGCATGCAGGTACTAAAGTTACTATAACCAAAGTGGATGGTAGCTGGTACGAAATAGAAATTGCAGATGGTAGTGTGGGATGGATACAGGAAGATAAATTAGAAATTATATAATACATGATAGAAACGAACCCGGAGAGTCTGGTTGAACAGATTTTACCTTACGAAAGAGAAACTTTTCTTTGGTTAAATGAATTCCATAATGTCTTTTGGGACAGTTTTATGTGGATGTACAGTGGTAAAGCAACTTGGATTCCTCTCGTATTGGTCGGGTTGGGGATTTTTTTCTATAAAAAAAACTGGAAATTAGGGTTATTGCTTCTATTCAGTATGATTCTATTAGGCACATTGTGCGACCAATTATCGGCAGGAGTAATAAAACCAATATTTGAAAGATTGCGTCCTAGTCATCACCCCGATTTTAAAGATTATGTAACTATTGTAAACAATTATAGAGGGGGGCGATTTGGCTTTATTTCGGCTCATGCAGCCAATGGTTTTGGTATTGCAACCTTTCTTTCTCTTGTTTTTAGATACAGGCGGTTTACAGTCGTTATATTTTCGTGGGCAACAGTAACATGTTATTCACGTATATATTTAGGTGTTCATTTTATATCGGATGTTATAGGCGGCATATTTTTGGGTTTTATAGTAGGCTTTTTAGTGTATCTGTTCTTTCAATACGGGCGGCTAAAATTTCTTAAAGAAACAACCGAGGAAGTAAAGGTGCCTGCCTACTCTCATCTTCGAGCTAATATTGTGTGCTTAACCATAGGTGTAATAGTCATAACACTTTTTATAATAAGCTTTATGAATTTTATGTACGGGTTTCGTTGGTTCTTTTAAAATGATTGCTTAATTTTAAAGCAACAATTTTAGTCTGAACCTTAACATATTTCATCATGACAAAAACCATTGCATACAATGAGCTTCGTAAGATTAAAGACAGTTTGCCCGATGGAAGTATCCATCAAATGGCAAAAGAATTGAACCTAACTGTAGAAACCGTATGGAATTACTTCGGAGGACATAGTTATAAAGACGGCGAAAGTTGTGGGGTACATATCGAATCAGGTCCCAATGGTGGGATTGTGCTACTCGAAGATACCTCTATACTGGATATGGCTTTAGAGATGATTGATAAAGAAAAAAAGTAAATAGATTATGAGCGATAAATTAGTAACACTTGCCATTCATACAAATGAAAAGGCTCAGATTTTGAAATCGGTGCTTGAGAGCGAAAACATCTCAGTGTTGATGGAAGATGTGGGGGATAAAGATTCCAATGCTACCACAGGAGTACGTATTAAAATAAAAGAATCGGATTTACCTAAGGCTTTGAATGTAGTGGAGAGTCGTAACTTATTTAGCTACAGTGAACCCGAAACTTATAGAACCGATGATGGGCGCAAGCGTATTTTGGTTCCTGTCGATTTTTCCGATTACTCATTAAAAGCTTGTCGCATAGCTTTTAATTTAGCCAAAGAAATAAAGGCTAAGGTTAAGATTGTTCACGTATATTTTAATCCATATTATCCTACTGCATTGCCTATGGCAGAAGCATTTGCTTACCAAGGTAAAGAGGAAGCGGATTTTCAGAATATACTAGAGAGAGTAAATAGAGATATTCAGAAATTATGTAGTACTATCGATCAAAAAATAGCTAGTGGCGAATTTCCTCCAATCAATTATTCTTATGTTTTGAAAGAAGGATTGCCGGAAGAAGAAATTGTAGCTTATGCTAAGGATTACAAGCCTTCGTTGATAGTGATGGGTACACGAGGAAAAGATCAGAAAAGTGCTGACCTTATCGGAAGTGTTACCGCAGAAGTAATTGAGATGACCGGAATACCTTTATTGGCAATCCCAGAGAGAACAACTTTTACCGATTTCCGTCAAGTAAAGAATATATCTTTTCTGACTAATTTTAGCCAAAGAGATTTAGTTTCATTTGCGGCTATGATGGAGTTCTTCAATCATGAAGAGGTTAAAATCCACTTGACTCATATTGAGGATAAGAAAACGGATAAATGGACTTTAATAAAATTAGAAGGAATACAATCGTATTTCGAAAAGCAATATAGTAATATCAAGATTGATTATAAACTGATATCAAGTACCGATAGTCTTGTTAGTTTAGAGCAATTTGTTCAAGATGCTAACATTGATGTTATAGCGTTAACTACTGCTAAGAGGAATCTATTTACACGTATGTTCCGTCCTAGTGTATCTCGCAAAATGTTATTTCAATCAGATATTCCGTTATTTGTTTTACGGGGGTAACTACTTATCTGTTTTACACGCATAATCAAATATAGGATCCACCCGTTTATTATCGGGTAGATTCTATATTTGTTGTAAATAGGCATCAGTAATTATTTGATGTGCCGTTGTTAGGTGATAGCTGATGATTGTGTTTCTCTCTTTCAATATAAAACCGAAAAACTAATAAGCAAGAAGATACCCGAAAAATAATATTTATTTAATAAACTAATGAAGAAGACAATAGCGATGGCAATGACTGGACTGTCTATCGTCTTTGGCAGTTGTGGAGGAAATAATTCCCAGAATACAACTTCTCAAGATGACAATTTTACGTATGAGGTAGACGCATTTGCAGATTTGCAGATATTGCGTTATAAAGTTCCTGAATTCGAATCTTTGAGTTTGGAGCAAAAAGAATTGATATATTATCTAGCTCAGGCAGCAGCCGAAGGTCGTGATATATTGTATGATCAGAATGGAAAGTATAATCTGGCAATCCGTCGTACACTCGAAGCTATATATGCAAATTACAGTGGAGATAAAGCAGATAAGAATTATCAAGAATTCGAAACTTACTTGAAAAGAGTATGGTTTTCGAACGGAATTCATCACCATTATGGAGAGGAAAAGTTTTTACCGGGATTCTCAAAAGAATTTTTTGAAGCAGAAGTCAAAAAACTTCCTGCAGATAAAGTTCCGGTAATGGAAAATCAAACTGTTGAGGATTTCTTTACAATGATAGAGCCGGTGATGTTCGACCCGAATGTGATGGCTAAAAAAGTAAATCAGGCAGATGGTGTAGACTTAATCAAGACATCAGCTAACAATTACTATGGTGATGGAGTTACCCAAGAAGAAGTAGAGGCATTCTATGCTAAAATGAAGAATCCAAACGACTCTACACCCATTATGTATGGAATGAATAGTCGTTTAGTAAAAGAGAACGGCAAATTAGTAGAGAAAGTATGGAAAGTGGGAGGATTGTATTCTCCGGCAATAGAACGTATTGTAGGATGGCTTGAAAAGGCTAAAGGAGTTGCCGAAAACGATGCGCAAAAGACCGTTATCGAAAAGCTTATCTCATTCTATACAACAGGCGATTTGAAAACATTCGATAAATATGCTATTGCTTGGGTTCAAGACTCATTGTCACGTGTGGATTTTGTGAATGGCTTTACCGAAAGCTATGGCGATCCTTTGGGAATGAAAGCTAGTTGGGAATCTACGGTAAACTTTAAGAATACCGAAGCTACAAAACGTACAGAGATAATCAGTACGAATGCACAATGGTTTGAAGACCATTCTCCAGTTGATCCACGTTTCCGCAAAGAAGAGGTGAAAGGTGTAACTGCTAAGGTTATTACTGTTGCCCAATTAGGAGGCGACTGTTATCCTTCTACACCCATTGGTATAAACTTACCCAACTCGAACTGGATACGTAAGGATTATGGCTCTAAATCGGTAACAATCGAAAACATCATGGAGGCGTATGATAAAGCTGCTGAACATAGCGGATTCAGTCAGGAATTTGTATGGTCTTCAGTTGAATTGGACTTACTTCATAAATATGGTTTTATTACTGATGTATTACATACCGATTTACATGAAATACTAGGACATGGTTCAGGACAATTAATGCCGGGAGTTGATCCTGATGCTCTGAAAGCTTATGGTTCTACTATTGAAGAAGCTCGTGCCGACTTATTCGGGTTGTATTATATTGCTGATCCCAAATTGGTAGAGTTAGGTATTATACCAAGTGCAGATGCTTTCAAAGCAGAGTACTATCGCTTTATGATGAACGGATTGATGACTCAGTTGACCCGTATCGAACCTGGAAAAACTATAGAGGAAGCACATATGCGTAATCGTCAATTAATTGCCAGATGGGTGTATGAAAAAGGAAAAGCTGATAATGTGGTTGAATTTAAACAACGTGACGGAAAAACTTTTGTTGTTGTAAATGACTATGCTAAACTTCGCAACCTATTCGGACAATTATTGGCTGAAATACAGCGTGTGAAATCAGAAGGCGATTTTAATGGTGCTAAGAGTTTAGTTGAGAATTATGCGGTGCAAGTAGATCAAAAACTACTTACTGAGGTGTTAGATAGATACAAAGCTCTTAACTTAAAACCATATAAAGGTTTTGTGAATCCTGTTTTTGAAGCTGTAACGGACAAAGACGGTAAGATTAAAGATGTCAAGATTTCGTATAATGAAGGTTATGTAGAGCAAATGTTGAGATATTCTAAAGACTTCTCTTCACTGCCAACCTATAATTGATAGTGCTATACTTATATAATAGAAAAGAGCTTGCAAAATATTGCAAGCTCTTTTTATAATAACTAAGCTGTATTTTAAACTAGCATTTTATATTCAGTTCATTTAATACCAATCGTATTTGCTCGAATGTAGTAATACGAGTAGGTACTAATGGCAAGCGAAGTTTATTTTCGATATATCCCATCATGTGCAACATCGATTTTACTCCCGCAGGATTTCCATCTATAAATAAAAGCTTGAAGAGTTCGCTAAAGCTATGATGTATAGTAAGTGCACTTTGATAATCTCCTTCAAGTGCAAGACGAGTCATACGGCTAAATTCCTTAGGAAAAGCATTTCCTATAACGGATATAACACCAATTGCGCCTAATGTGATAAGAGGAAATGTAATGCCATCGTCTCCAGAAATGACATCAAAATTTTCAGGCTTACGTTTGATTATATCATCCATTTGAGCCATATCTCCCGAAGCTTCTTTGATAGCTACTATATTACTGAACTCATTGGCTAAACGCAGGGTTGTTTCAGCAGTCATATTTACTGCTGTACGTCCGGGTACATTATAAAGTATAACCGGAAGCTTAGATGCTTCTGCTATTGCTTTGTAATGTTGGTATATACCTTCTTGTGAGGGTTTATTGTAATATGGAACGACAGATAGTATAGCGTCAATTCCTTCGAAATTATCGTTTTTCAACTTATCGACAATTGCACGGGTATTATTTCCTCCAACGCCCAAAACAATAGGTATTCTTCCGTTTACTCTATGGATAACGGTTTCTACAATTTTTGTTTTCTCAGCTTCCGTCAGAGTAGCAGTTTCGGCGGTTGTTCCCAGTACAACAAGATAATCGGTGTTGTTTTGTATCTGATAATCAACAAGTCTGATCAGAGCTTCATAATCGACACTCTCATCTTCTTTGAAAGGAGTAATAAAAGCGACTCCTACACCTCTTAGATTAATTCTTGACATAAGTTCAATTCAATCTTTTTTCTTGTTGACCTTCTTTCTGAAAGTTGATGTAAAGATAACACAATTTTAACTAGTGTAAAATACTATAAGTCTCTTTTTCAGTAATAGAAGTGTCAATTTGTAATATTACAATTATAACTATCTATCGTTATTCTATTTATCGAAGCAATAAAAGGGTGCAAAACCTTTATTGTATATGTGCCAGATAAATTTTCAATTGTTCGTATGCTTCGAAAAGGCTTTGATCTTCTTCTTTTAAAATTATAAAATCATACAATTTCTCTTCTTTCTTTGTAAAACCCAAGCAGAAATTACTTTTGTTACGTACAAGTAGAGATTTTGTGTAATCATTCGGTTCTAATGATAAATCGAGAAAAGTATCGTATTTCAGATTATCAAATTCAGTAAGTATAACAGGACGAATCAAACGTTTCCAATCAAGATCCTTGTGAGTATCTATAACTCTCACATTAGATGGTAGGGTAGGCAATGATGCCTGTCCTTGTACCGATTTGAGCTTTACTGTCCATGGCATAACGTATTTGCCATGGTTTTGTAGATCCTCGATAATAGGAGCCACCATTTCCCAGTCCTGAATGTCAAATAACACAACAACATTTTGCATTCTCTCAAAATTGAGGAATCTATGTTGTCTCTTGTTGTTCTTTAATTGAGATTGTATACTTCTTTGTAAAAAATAATCCAGCATATATTAAGTATGATTATTTTATCATTTTTAAAAACTCATCCTCTGTGAGGATATTTACACCTAGTTTCTGCGCCTTCTCTAATTTAGCAGGTCCCATATTGGCACCAGCCAACAGATGATTTGTTTTAGCAGAAATAGAACCACTGTTTTTGCCCCCATTTAGGTCTATCAGTGATTTATATTCGTCTCTCGAATGCTTCTCGAATGTTCCGCTTATTACAATTGTCAAGCCACTTAATTTATTGGTATGTTGATCTGTAATACTCTCACATGTTTCGAATTGTATTCCAAACTGACGTAATTTACTAATAATATCTTGATTTTCTTCTTTCTTGAAGAAATCAACTATACTTTGTGCAATGCGTTCGCCTATTTCGTCTACTTCAACAAGTTGTTCAACAGTTGCTTGCATCAATAAGTCTATTGAAGGAAAAGCTTTAGCTACTTTTTTAGCTACCGTTTCTCCCACAAACCGTATTCCTAATGCATAAAGCACTCTTGGATAGGGTATATTTACTGAATCGGCAATACTTTGAATTAGGTTTTTGGCACTCTTTTCAGCCCATCTTTCTAATTCTGCAACTTGTTCCCATTGTAGGGTATATAAGTCTGCAACATTGTGTATCAATCCTGCATTGAAGAGATGTTCCACGGTTTCCGAACCACCTGCAATATCCATTGCCTTACGAGTAAGGTAATGCTCTATTCGTCCTTTAATTTGCGGAGGACATCCCATATAATTTGGACAGTAATAAGCGGCTTCTCCTTCGTCTCTTATCAGAGTTGTTCCACATTCGGGACATTCTGTGATGAATTCGACTTTAGGATTGCCTGCCTCTCTGGTATCAATATCTACACGAGTAATCTTAGGGATTATTTCTCCTCCTTTTTCTACATATACCATATCGTTGATATGCAAATCTAGTGCATCAATGGCATCGGCATTATATAGTGATGCTCGTTTAACTGTGGTTCCCGATAGTTTTACGGGATCGAGGTTTGCAACGGGAGTAACTGCTCCAGTTCGTCCGACTTGATATGAAACAGACAATAAACGTGTAACCTCTTGCTCTGCCTGAAACTTATATGCAATAGCCCATCGGGGCGATTTGGCTGTATATCCTAGATTCTTTTGTTGCAATAAAGAGTTTACTTTCAGAACGATACCATCGGTAGCAACAGGTAAGTTCTTTCTTTCTACATCCCATTTCTTTATAAAAGCAAATACTTCTTCTAAAGTGCTGCATTTAATGGTAGCATCGGATGTCTTGAAACCCCATTCGCGAGCCTTTAGTAGGTTTTCGTAATGACCATTTGCTGGCAAATTTTCACCAAGCATATAGTATAAATAAGCATCCAGTTTACGAGATGCTACAATCTTAGAATCTTGTAACTTAAGAGTTCCAGATGTTGCATTTCTCGGATTTGCAAAAAGGTTCTCTTCTTGTTCTGCTCGGTCTTTATTTAAATCCTCAAATACTTGCCAAGGCATTAGTATTTCTCCCCTTATTTCGAATAAAGGAGGATAATCATTGCCTCTTAATGATAACGGTATACTTCTGATTGTTTTCACATTGGCCGTAATGTCGTCTCCTCTTACACCGTCTCCTCTGGTTACTGCTTGAGTTAGTTTTCCATTGGTATAGGTAAGAGAGATAGAAGCTCCATCGTATTTTAATTCACAAACAATCTCGAAATCATCGTTCAAATCTTTTTTTACCCTATTGTAAAATTCCACTACTTCGGCTTCCGAATACGTATTCGAAAGTGAAAGCATTGGATAGATATGTTCTACCTGATTAAATGTTTTAGTAATATCGCTACCTACCCGTTGTGAAGGTGAGCTTGAGTCTGCATACTCAGGGTGAGCAGTTTCTAGGTCGATAAGTTCTTGCATTTTCTTATCGAAGTCAAAATCTGATATTGTGGGGTTAGACAACACATAATAATTGTAATTATGCTTGTTCAGTTCTTCTCTTAACTGTTCTATTTGCTGCCCGATGGATTCCATTTGTTGATATGCTATTAAGTAACATTAAATATTTATTGCTTTATGATAGAAGCTATACTTTTTTAGGTTATTATACCCTTCGAAAGCAATAATAAGATGTGTGATCTTATTGAGATGTGATACAAAAATACGAAATTAATTAGAAATATTTTATGAGTGCAAATCTTAAACCGTATATGTTACAACATAATCATCAGTAACAATGTATTGTATCTGAAATTGAAGGTTGTTTTCGGTAAATGTTTCAGAAGCTTTGAAGCTCCCTTGCTGCTGAGGTGCAAATGAATGAATGTGAAAATTGTTCTTTAAGTCTATCTTTTCCTTGCTTAAGGCTTTGTACATTGTTTCCTTAGCCGACCAGTGTAGTAGCAGATGTATTATTTCATTTTCGGAGTCGATATATTCCAAATCTGAAATAAAGCGAGAACGAACACGCTTTACTCTGTCGGAAATGTATTCTATATCAATACCTACCAATGGAGATTGAGAAAGTATAACAGCGACATAATCTTTAGTATGCGATATTGATAGATTTATAGATTGATCTTCGAAATATGGTTTTCCGTTAGGATGATAATTTATTGTCTTTTCTTCATTCAAAAGAGTTTTAAGAAGCACTCTTACAGCTATCCGTTCGAATGTTCGGGCAGAAGAAGACACCGTTTGTGTAAAATCGACTAAGTCCTGCTTATTATTGAGTTGAGACAGTAGTAGCTCAGGGGCTTCCTCCATTTTCCAGATTCCCCACTTGTAGTTACTATTTTCTTCTTTATAAATAAGCATTGTTTTAATATTAAATAAGGGTCTCAGACCTATTAGACCTATACATCGTGTTGTTAGATGCTAGTTGTTACACTTGGCAAATGTACTAAATAAGTAAAAGAAAGCATTTAATTATATATTGTCAAATGATAACTTTATTCCAATGGCTTTATTAATCAAAACAACAAAAAGATTTTAGCTTCTAAAAAAAGAGTCTTTAAGTATTAGATACTCAAAGACTCTTAAACTGATTTCTATGAAAAATCATTTTTTGTGGCTGTATAACCACGGAACTAGTTCTTTATTTTGAAATACATTTACCCAACTGCCATGATTAACATCGGGATATTCGGTGTATTTAACTTCGTTTCCTGCAGTTTTTAGATTCTCGTACATTTGTTGCGAAAACTGTACGGGAACTACATTGTCTGCCGATCCGTGAAATATCCAAAGAGCTGTATTCTTCGTGTAATATTGTACTTTAGAAACATCTCCACCACCGCATATAGCAAAAGCTGCTGCAAAAGTATTTGGCATACGCCACAGGAGTTCGTATGTGCCCATACCTCCCATCGATAGACCTCCTACATATACTTTACTTTGATCTACTTTTCCAGAGTTCAGCCAATTGGTTATTAACGAGGTTAAAGTCTCCATGGAAGGAGTTGCTTTATCCGAAAGACCGAATATAAATGTAGTTTGATTCTTGAAAGTTTGCCTTTCTACGTTTGCCCAATAAGTTGTGGCAGGACATTGAGGTGCAATAACTATTGCAGGATATTCGGCTTGAAAATTATTAATCAAGAAATCTTTACCATGCGTAAGCTGTTTTTCGTTGTCATCACCACGTTCGCCCGCTCCGTGTAAGAATACCAGAAGTGGATATTGTTTGGTTGCATCATAATCTTTCGGAAACATTACCTGATAGGGTAGGGTGTAACCGTTGATCATATAGCTTGCTGCCTCAAACTGTGCATAAGTAAGAGTGGAACAGAAAAACAAGAGTACAATTAATAATTTCGATTTCATATTGTTAATAATTAATTCGTTTTGAACATTTATTACTGCATTTTATTAAAGGTATGAGACCTTATTTAGCTTCTCCTCGTGTCCAAGTTGATGTACCGTTTTCGTTGATGGCTTCAATTGCAAAATAATAAGGTTTGGTTCTATCCATACCCGCATAATAATACTCGTTTACATTGTGAACCATAACACTACTATATAATTTATCAGGTTCTATTCCGATATAGATATTATAAGCGTAAGCGTTTTCAACAGGTTTCCATTTCAACCATGCACTGCGTTTGTCTGTTTCTGTACGTAATACCATAAACTGTTCAACGGCGCTAGGCTTTTCACCCGCTCCAAATCCAAATGCACGGAATCCAGAGATGGCAAATTTACCGGTAGGCATATGGATGTTTTCAAGCTTCAAGTAGCGTGCTTTAACAGGTTTTTCCAGTTGTACATAGTCATGAGGAACATCTGTCTTATTGTTGCTTTTATCTATCAATACATCCCACTTTTTACCATCTAAAGACGAATATACTTTATATTGATGAAATTTTCCGGAAGTTTTTCCAAGAAATTCAACATCCTGATCAGCGTAATTAAGCTGTACGGCATATACTGTTGAAACTTCGCCTAAATCAGAGATTAGCCATTCTCCTTTATCAGCCGTTTTAGCACTCCAATAAGTTTTAATGTTCTCGTCTACAATATTATTTGCATAATGTGTGCCCAAAGTAGATGATACCAGTACCGGTTTGTTGTAGTTGAGAAGCATCCATCCTGTAAATTGGCTTTTCAAATGATCGGCTTCTCCTGTTGGAATATAGTGTGGATAATCTCCGAATGTAGTATTGCAATACATATTGCCTTCGCTATCAAATCCAGCAGGCCATATTCCGATACGGCGTTCGAAGTTATTCTTTACATTGATAACCATAGTTGATGTATGCCAATAGTTATTCCAACGGTCTTGGAAAGTAGCACCATGCCCAGCTCCGCGTATAAAGCCTCCGGCTTTCATGCTCAAAGGTAAAGATGCATGCTCAAAAAATCCAAGAGGGCTATCGCTTACCGCATATCCATCTGCATAGTGGCTGAATTCTGTTCCGGGGCCTCCCCATTGCAGGTAATATTTACCATCGTGTTTTGTCATCCATGCACCTTCCATAAATGGTTTAAGGAAAGTATTATCCATATGCTCGCCGAAACGATGCCATCCTATTTTATCTCCATCCGTCAATAATAACTCTTTTCGGGTTCCTATTGGTTGGAATGTTTTTCTGTCTAATTCGATACCATATAACGGATATACGTTGCTACTTCCGTTGTACATGTAGAGTTTGCCATCGTCATCGGTAAAGAATGCAGGATCCCATCCTCCGATATCAAAATGTTCCACAGCTTTTTCCCATTTATTATTCTTAGGATCGGTACTGATCCAAATGGGGAAAATACGAGAGTATGTAGATCCAAAAACAACAAGTGTATCACCCATTGTCCATGCCGCAGGAGCGCAAAGATCGTCCCACTTATTGGCTGTTTGCTCTACTGCTTCTTGTGTAAGGAAAGGACGCGATACAAAGTTCCAGTTCAGCATATCACTACTCCACCAATATCCGCTCTGATTTGTCGAGAAAAGATAGTAATCTCCCTTGTAATTAACAATGGCAGGATCGGCAGAGGTGCGATGTTTACCCCATTCCGTAAAGTTGGGAATCGGGCAATATCCGTAATCAATATTTATGGGGTTGCAATATGTATTTTGCTGTGCATAAGTGTTTAATCCCAAAGCACATAACATAAGTAGTAGAGTGTATTTGAATATTTTCATGATGGTTATTAGATAAGTGATAAACATAGAAAGCTTGTTTTTGCAACAAGCTCTCTATTGTATCTTAATTGATCAAAGAATGTTACATATCTATTGCTGCATTATATAATAGCTTTTTCTGTTTATTATACTTTGCTAGGCAATAAAAAGGTATGTGATCTTATTTTTTCAAAGAAGGACTTCCGAAATTTAATTTCTTCAATCCATTTTGAACATCAGGATGGCTCATAAATAGTTTCCAAAGCAATTGGCTACGGTAGTTCTCTATCATTACAGAGATTGGACCTTGATCTATTGCTAAGTAACGTTGAGGATACCAATTGTCTGTTTTGCTATATGCATCATAGAAACCATATTTACCCCACATTTTGTCTCCCATAGAATAAAGGTTACGCATAACTTTCATTGACTCTTCGGGTGTATAAACAATTGAAGAAAGAGCAGCAGTAGGGGTAATTACACCATGATCGCCTCTCTCAGCAGGTTCGTGAGCTGCATATCCAACAGTAGAATAACTAGCAGTTAGTCCCCATGAATTTTCGCCATAACCTTTAAAACCTTTAGGGTTACGGATGCAGTATGCACGATTAACCAATGTGTAGTTTTTCATTTCTTCGAAATAATTAGGACTATAATCGTCTTTTAGATCGGTAGGATTCAATCCTAAGAAAGAATAATGTGCCCAGAATAAAGGACCAGCCTCTGTTCCTTGGTAACGTAGGTTCAGTTTAATACCTTCTATTGTATGAGGTTCTACTATTGCTCCGTTTTCAGCCCAACCTTCGTGATATACTTCCGCAGGTACTCCGTGAGTTGGAGAAGCCGCTGCAAGAACATAAGTAATCAGACATTCGTTGAAACCATGAATAGCAAAGTTCATTTCCCAAGAATGCTCAGGACTCCAGTGCCAGTATAGTACATTTTTGCCATTACGGTGCCAGTTCCAATCTACAGCTCTCCATAGTTTGTCGATACGGGCAGCTACAGCTTTTTCAGTATCAGTTCCGTTTACATAATATTGATGAGCAGCCAAAAGACCTTGCATAAGGAATGATGTTTCTACTAAGTCACCTCCATTATCTTTGTCGCTGAAACCTCTTACTTTACCAGTTTCTCCATACCACCAGTGAGGATAAACTCCGTGGAAGCTATCTGCTTTTTCCAAGAATGAAACAATTTTGTCCATTCTCGCTACACCTTCTTCACGGGTAACATAGCCACGATCTATACCGGCTATAATTGCCATGATACCAAAACCGCTACCTCCTGAGGTTACTACGTTCGCATCATCCAGAGGATATTCTCCATCTATATGATAACGTTCGCGAGCCATTCCGCTTGTTGGTTCTGCACCATCCCAAAAGTAATTGAATGTACGACGTTGAACACTATCAAGCAGAGCTTCATCAGTAATCTGTACCGATGGGTTTTCTTTACTGACGTCCGTATTATTATTGGTGTTTTTGCAATTTGTAAAGACCAATAAAGAACTAAATATTATAAACGGCGTTAATACCTTTTTCATAAGATAAATAATAAAAATATTTAATGATATGCTTTAGAATGATATAGGCGATATAGCCTAAGCAAAGTATAAATAGGTCTACAGGTTAAAGATCGAAAGAGATTGCCTGAAATTATTCTGACAACCTCTTTCTCTTGAAATTATAGAACCTAAGAACAGTTTAATTTAAAGTGAATCGGGCTGTTTTGACATCTTGGCTATCACCACCAATCATAACATCAAAGTCTCCTGGTTCAAATACATATTCTAAATCGTAGTTATAGAATTTAAGTAATTCAGGAGTAATTTTGAAACTTACAGTTTTAGTTTCTCCAGCTTTTAATTCTATTTTCTCGAAACCTTTCAATTCTTTAACGGGACGAGTTACACTTCCAACTATATCACGAATGTATAATTGAACGACTTCTTTTCCATCATATTTTCCGCTGTTTGTAACAGTGATGCTAGCAGTAAGTTCTCCATTTGAATCCAATTGTGAAGAGCTAAGCGCAACATCTCCATATGTAAACTGAGTATAGCTCAATCCGTATCCGAATGGATAAAGAGCTTCGTTGCTAACATCTAAATAGTTACTACGGAATTTTTCAAACCATCTGCCTTCTCCTAATGGACGACCTGTATTTTTGTGATTGTAGAAAAGTGGAATTTGACCTACATTTTGTGGGAAAGTTGCTACCAATTTACCACTAGGATTAACGTCTCCAAATACTACGTCTGCAATTGCAGGAGCAGCTTCGCTACCACCAAACCAAACGTTTAAGATTGCAGGTACGTTTTCATTTTCCCAAGTAAGAGTCAATGGACGACCAGTGAATAGAACTAATACTACAGGTTTACCTGTTTTTAGAAGTTCTGCTAAAAGTTCTTTTTGAACATCTGGAATATCTATGTTAGTACGGCTACTAGCTTCACCACTGAATTCAGAAGATTCACCTAATGCAGCAACAATAACATCTGCATCTTTAGATGCTTCAAGCGCTTCGTTCAACAATTGTTCTTTAGTACGGTCATCTCTGTTTAATGAGCGTCCAAACATAGTTGCATGCTCTTCCAATTTCGCATCTGCTGTTAGGTTACTACCTTTAGCATATACAACTTTTACGTCTTTGCCACCAACTGCTTGCATTGCTTCGATAACAGTTTGAGGTTTGTCAAGATTAACAGCTACACTCCATGTTCCGGGCATATTAGAGCGAGTATTAGCCAATGGACCAACTACTGCAATTTTGCCTTGTTTTTTCAGAGGTAAAACATTTCCTTCATTTTTTAGAAGTACGAAACTTTCTGATGCTATTTTACGAGCTACAGCACGATTGGCATCTGTGTATATTTCTTTTTTAGCGCGTTTAGCGTCTAAATATTTGTAAGGATCTTTAAATAGACCTAATTTGTATTTAGCTTCAAGAATACGACGACAAGCCAAGTCAATATCAGCTTGTGATACTTTTCCTTCTTTTAGAGATTTAGCGATAGTACCTGTAAAACCTTCAGCTACCATATCCATATCTACACCAGCTTTAAGTGCACGTGCTGAAACTTCCTGCAAGTCTCCAATACCATGCTCAACCATCTCGCTGATTCCGGTATAGTCAGTTACAACAAATCCGTCAAATCCCCATTGTTTACGAAGTACGTCTGTCATTAACCATTTGTTTGCAGTAGCTGGTACACCATCTACTTCATTGAATGATGCCATAACACTACCTACACCTGCTTCAATAGCAGCTTTGTATGGGTACATATATTCATTCATCATACGAATACGACTCATGTCTACTGTATTGTAATCACGTCCTGCTTCACCTGCACCATATAGAGCGTAGTGTTTTACACAAGCCATAATGTGAGTATTATCCGAATAGGTATTATCTCCTTGATAACCACGAACCATTGCTTTCGCAATTGCTCCACCTAAGAAAGGATCTTCTCCGTTTCCTTCAGAAACACGTCCCCAACGTGGATCACGTGAAATATCTACCATTGGGCTGAATGTCCAAAATATACCATCAGCACTAGCTTCTATTGCAGCAATACGAGCCGATTGTTCGATAGCTTTCATATCCCATGTTGCAGCTAAACCTAATGGAATAGGAAATACTGTTTCGTATCCGTGGATAACATCCATTCCAAAAATCAATGGAATTTTCAGACGACTTTCTTCTACAGCTACTCTTTGTACATCGCGGATTTTAGCAACTCCTTTGATGTTGAATAATCCTCCAACCTGACCTTCTTTGATCTTAGAAGCGATATCACTACTCTTTGCCTGCCCGGTGGTAATGTCTCCGGCACTAGGTAAGTTGAGCTGCCCGATTTTCTCTTCGAGAGTCATTTTACTCATCAGATCGTCGATGAATCGATCCATTTTTACATCTCTTGCATTACTCTGCTGTGCTCCAACACTAATTGCGGCACAACAAAAAAGCATAGTTAATAGTTTTTTCATATCTATTATTTATAATGTGTTTCAATAAATTTCAAAAGTAATTCTGGTTCGTCAGTAGTAATATAATCTACACCCTGTTGCAGCAAATGTTGCATTTGCTCTTCGGTATTTACTGTCCAAACATTGGTTGTTAAGCCCAATTGTTTAGCTTTCTCTGCAAGCTTTTCATCGTTATAAAAAGCACTATAATGATAATCTATTCCATCTACTTTGGCAGCAGATAATTCTTCCAAGGTTTTATTAGTTTCCAGATATGCAATAGTTGCTGTAGGGTCTAATTGTTTTACATGTAGCAGGGCTTCATAGTCGAAACTAATATAGTCAACCCAAGCCTGAGCCTTGTATTTATGAACGAGCTGAACAGCTGAGTCAGCAAGAGCTAAGCTACGCTCTTTTCCTTTTTGTGAACCTTTAAGTTCTAATACCAAACGTGTTTTATTTTGTTGTTGTATACATTCAAGATATGCCTCAAGTGAGGGAACAAAATCTTCATTTTTTAATGGAATCTCCATCAATGTCTGAGCAGGAGTATCTTCTACAACCTTGCCACCTATTGTTGGGTCATGAGATAGAATCACTTTATTGTCGGATGATAACCAAACATCAAATTCGGCAGCTTCACATCCTAATTCTATTGTATTTATTAATGAACTCATCGAGTTTTGACTGGCTTCATGATTTTTCCATGCGCCTCGGTGAGCTATTACTTTGTTGTGAATAAATTCATCTTTCACTAATTCGAAAGCTTTATTACCACAACTGCTTTTAATTATTATTTCGTATCTGAAGGGTGATGATGCAGAGAGTTCTACATTTGGTTTTAATCTAATATAACCGGATTGGTCAATTAGAAATAGGTTTGATGTGTCTTTTGCTAAAGTTACATTCTCGTTATTTGAGGATATAAATCTACCGATCGCAGCTCCTTTTACATTGACGGGTATAGTATATTTGTCAAGGGTAGGCAATATTGTTGTTGCTGAAATGGATAAACAAGACATACAAACTAATAGGAATAATATTGTTTTTTGAGCTCTCATGGGATTTAGATAAAAATATAATAGGGGCAAAAATGTGCCCCTATTATATAAATTTATTATTTAGAAATTAGGGTTCTGAACTAATACTCCATTTGATTTATCTATTTCAACCTGAGGTATCGGAAGTAATGCATGCTTGTCTTGGTAATTTGTTTTACCTGCAGCATGTAATACTTCTTTTGCAATTCCCCAACGTACTAGGTCATAGAAACGGTCTGGTTCAAGACCAAGCTCTACTCGTCTTTCATGACGGATAGCATCTCTTAGCTCAGTTTGACCGTTAGTTGTAACTTTAGGAAGGATAGATGCATTGTTACCACGAGCACGACTTCTAACTTGTTCCAAATAGTTTAGAGCATCTGAACTCATACCTAGTTCGTTAGAAGCTTCTGCAGCCATCAAAACAACATCTGCATAGCGTATTAATCTAATATTTACCCAGAATCCAGCATTTGTAAACGATTTACGTAAAGCCGGGTCAGTATATGCTTTTTTATTATATGCAGCTCCCATTGCACTAGATATTGGAGATTCTCCAAATGGTGTATTGGTGTTTTCTGGAGTGATGGGATCAATCACATTACCAACTTGGCGACGGAAATACAATAGAGTTGCATCTTTACGTGGATCTCCTGCTTCATATGCTTTATCCTTAAGTATGCTAGTTGCCATATGCCATCCCCATCCAAGGTTCCATTGACCACTACCTCTTACGCCTTGTACTTCTGCAAATTGACTTCCTATAGTTCCTGAATTTGGTTTAGCTGCAGTAGCTAAACATTGTAATTCGAAAACTGATTCAGGTGAGTTTTCTCCTTCATCTGTAAAGATTTTATCGTAATGAGTACTTAGGTTATAGAAGCCTGAGTTTATAACTTCTTTTGATGCAGCTAGCATATTTGTCCAATCGTTACGCATCATATAAGTTCTGGCTTGTAATGATCTTGCTGCTCCCCAGGTCAATCGACCAGTAAAGCTATCTGACCAGTGGGTAGGTAAGTATTTTACAGCTACTTCCAAGTCTGCATCAATAAGCGCGTATATATCTGCTGCTGGCGATTTCGCAATATTTGCTTGTGCAGGATCTGTCACTCTAAAATCTATCTTAGGCACTTCTCCAAAAGCTCTTACTAAATTAAAGAAAGCATATGCTCTGAAAAATTTAGCTTCAGCATAATTGATTGTGTCTTGACTTGTTTTAGTTGATTGTCCTTCAATACCGCTTATGGCAGTGTTACAGTTAACTATGATTTTGTAGTTTTCAGTCCAATAGCTAGCTAAAACTCCATTTGTTGTATTGTACTCAAAGTCATCAAAGAAGGCTGCTTGATCGGAACCATCACCAGCATCACTACCTTTTTCTGAGTCTTCAGAACGGAAATTATGTATGGCGAAAGCGGGTATGCCAGCTGTAATATTGTAACCTCTCATAAGTCCGTAAAGCTGGAATACTCTTCCTTGATTTATACCACCGGGAGCATCATCTTCTGTTAAATCACCAAGAGGGCTTCTATCTAAAAAGTCACTACAACTTGTTAGAGATAGTCCGGCTATAAGTACTGCCGGAAGTATATATTTTTTTATTAATCGTTTCATAAAAATATTTTTTATATAATTAGAAAGTAAGATTTAGACCAAAAGTGTATATTGCAGGCATAGGATAAGAACCATTGTCAATACCAAATGCAGTAGCATCACCTCCTAATTCAGGTGTATAACCTGTATTGTTTTTCCAAGTTTTTAAGTTCTGAGCATTTACAAATACTTTTAATGCTTTTAAACGTACTTTTTTCAATGCATTTTGATCGAAAGTATAGCCTAATTGAATATTTCTAATTCTGAAGAAACTACCATCTTCGATATAATAAGTAGAATTTTCGTTATTGATTGTACGAGTTGTATTCAATATAGGTTCAGAGTTAGATGTTCCTTCTCCAGTCCATCTGTTAAGTCTGTGCTCCATAAAATTGAATTGAGACCAGTTGTAGTTATCCCAAGTTCTATAAATGTCATTACCTGCTACACCCATGAAATCAATACCTACATCAAAGTTTTTGTAATTAAGTCCTAATGTGATACCATAAGTGAAATCAGGAGTTGGATTACCGATCATACCTCTATCAGCTGTTGTGATTTGGCCATCACCGTTCATATCTTTAAATTTAAGATCTCCCGGTTTTACAGTGGTCAAAGTATTCTTTGGAGAATTAGCTATGTCAGCATCAGATTGATATACACCATCTACTGTATAGCCATAGAAAAATCCAATAGGATATCCGGCTGTAGTATGTGATATGTTTTTATCTCCTTTTATGATTGTATAGCCATCTTGAACAAGCGATTTTACTTTGTTATCTATTGTGGTTAGGTTACCACTTATGCTATATCCCCAATCGGAATTAATCTTGTCACTCCAAGAAGCAGCTACTTCAAAACCTTTATTTTGAATTTCACCTAAGTTTCCTAAGCCAGGAGTTGTTCCTGCAATACCAGGTATTTCAGCTAGAAGGTCTTTTGTGTTTTTCTTGTAATATACACTTTCTAAGCGCAATCTATTTGCAAGCATATTCATTTCAAAGCCAGCTTCCCATGCCTCTATTTTTTCCCATCTTAAATTGGGATTTGGAATATACTTCAATGAATATGAAGGATATTCTACTGATGGATTGCCAAATATAGCAGATATTTCATTTGTTAGAAGAGGTTGTGCAGGATATGGAGTCTCCATATTTTGGTTACCTAATGTACCCCAAGATCCTTTTATCTTTAAGAAGTCAATAAAAGACTGATTTTGCATGAAGTTCTCTTCTGACATAACCCAGCCTCCACCAGCGGAGTAGAAATTTTGCCATTGGTTTCCTGTATAGTAGAATGCAGAAGAACCATCACGACGGAAAGAACCATTGAATAAGTATTTGTTCTTATAGCTATAAAGAGCTCTTACTAGAAATGATACTGTAGATCTCTCCCATTGTTTACTTTCTGTTTTAGATGTGCTGGGATCACCCATGCTTACATACCATTTGTCTGGGTTATTAGGTATTGGTAATCCATTACCTTGGGCTCTTTCAGCAGTAAGACTAGTTAAGCTATTATAGAATGTAGTAAAACCTGCTGTTGCTGTAATGTTATGATCATTAATTTTATTAGTATAAGTTAATATATAATCAGCTTGTATTTTGGTTTCATCTACTTTGATCTGTTTGATACCTGTTCTTTTAGTACCTAAAGTATCAATAGGGTTAGGTCCTAGAATCGCCGGATCATATACTGCAACTATAGGGGTGTATGTACGGCTGTCATCTGATCTGTAGTCGAGAGCAAACATCGTTTTGAAATTGAAGTTCTTAAGGAAGTTGACTTCTCCGTAAATATTACCTCCACCACGATAGTTTATAGCTTTCGTTGTATTGTTTCTTGCACTAACATCAACCATTGGGTTTTCTATTTGGCCTTTTTGAAAGCTAGGAAGTGCATGATATAGTTGGAATTCTTCATTGAATACCGGTGCTACTGGAGCTGCTCTCAAAGCTCTAAGAACCTCTTTTTGGTCAGCAGGAGTTAGTCTTGCTCCATTAAATTGGAATCCAACTTTAATGTCTTTAGTCAGCTTATAGTCGCTACTGAAATTTACAGTTGCTTTGCCAAATTTTTCATGCTGAATGTTTCCTTCTTCAGAAGCATAGCCTACACCTAAATAGAATGTACTTTTTTCAGTAGAACCTGTTATGCTAATATTACTATTTGACATGAATCCTGTTTGGAAGATCTCGTCTTGCCAGTCTGTATCAGCTTGCCAGTTTGTAAAATCATAAGGTTTATTTCCTTGATTTACTAATTGCTCATTGTAAAGTTCTTTAAACTGTGAAGCATTGGTAAGTTTAACCTTGTCTACAACTTTCTTAAAACCAAAAGCAGTATTAATGTTTACTAAAGTTTGGCCTTCTTTAGCTCTTTTTGTATTGATAATGATAACACCATTAGCTCCACGTACACCAAAAATAGCTAGAGATGAAGGGTCTTTAAGAATTTCCATAGTCTCTATATCTGCAGGATTCAGGAAATTAATGTTGTCATTAAATAATCCGTCTACTACATATAAAGGTTTGTATCCATTGATTGAGTTTGTTCCTCGAATACGAATCTCTGGATCTTGACCAGCTTTACCCGTGTTTATTACTTGAACCCCAGCTACTTTACCTTGGATAGAAGCTAAAGGATTGGTTGCTGGTTTAGTGAATACATCATCTCCTTTTACTGTTACAATAGATCCGGTAAGGTCTCTCTTTTTCGCTGTACCGTAACCAATAACAATTGCAGTTTCTAGTTGGTGTGTATCATCAGTTAAAACAACGTCAATTTTAGTTCTTGATCCAACTGTGATTGATTCGGGCTTCATCCCTAAGAATGAAAATTGAAGAATGTCACCTGCTTTCGCATTAATAGAGTAGTTACCATCAAAATCGGTAACTGTTCCTGTTGTGGAACCTTTTACTGTGACACTAACTCCTGGTAGTGGATCTTTTTGCTCATCGGTGACTACTCCTGTAACTGTAGTCTGAGCAAATGCATTTGAAATGCTTGCTGAGAAGATTAAGAATAGCAGAAGACAAAGCTTCATGCTCATTCTCCTCATAGAGGTTAATCTAGTTTCTTTCATGGATTTCTGATTTTACTGTTAAACATTTTTCATTCCTTCTGATAAGTATAATATTCCTTAAAGACGCCATAAAGAATTTTGGGAACTATTATCTTATTTTCTGTAAATGATTTAGAACAAATGTAAAAACAGTAAGTTCAGTGGGTACGAGATTTTTTGCATAACGAATACATCTGCCTCCGATTTAACAATGTGAGCACCTCATTATTACTACTCAGATAAATGTAATTATTTATATATTACATATTTATGTTTTTGTTTTAGAGGGCTTATATTTGTAAAAAGAAGTCATTTAAGTGCTGATGAGAAGGGATTTCAAGCTTTTTACGTAGTCTGTATCTGCTGTTTTCTACTGCTCTGACCGAAATATTCATTAATGTAGCTATCTCTTTAGAATCTAAATTTAGCTTGAGACATGCGCAAAGTCGTAAATCATTAGCTGTAAGTTGGGGGTAAGTTTCCTTTATTTTTTTAAAGAAATTTGTATGTTTCTGTTCAAATTTAATAAGAAATGTTTTCCAATCTTCTTCGCTATCTAGACTGCTGTTTAGTAAAGTATTTATTTTTTGATATAGAGGTGTTAGAGTTTTGTTATTTTGTTTAGTTGAAAATTCTTCCACTTCATTTTTTATCTTTAGAATAAGTTCATTTCGCTGTATTATAAAAGAGGTTTGAGATAGAAGTTCAGCGTTCTTCTCTTCAACTTCTTTTTGTAAATGTTCATTAATAAGATTAAGACGCTTAGTTTCTAACGTACGAAGCTTCTTCAAATGTATTTTTTTGTATTTATACTGAATATAAAGTATTATAGAGGCAATAAGCATAATAAACAAGAGGCAATAAGCAAGAACAGCCCATCCTGATTGATGCCATGGGGCTAAGACTTCAAAGGGAAATTGTATTTCTTCAGATCTGTTCCCTTGTCTATCTACAGCTACTACGATGAAAGTGTATTTTCCTTTGGGCAGACGTTCATAGGTCATAAAATTTTGATTCTTTAGTGCATGCCATTGATCGTCTAAGCCCTCTAATTTATATTCAAAGGAGATATTTCGAGTAAGAGTTTCTGCTGTTGAGAATCGAAATTTTATTGTGTTGAAGGAATGATTTATTTGATTGAAATTATTATCCAGATAAACGGATTCACCATTAGCATTGGAAATTTTAATGGACTTGAAATAGGGTTGGGCTATAGGATCATTTTTTGCTGTCACTTTGTTCTTACAAAGCAAAAAGCCATTATCTAAGCAGATGAGGCTCAGATCGTCATCTAGAGTAACTATGTTTTCGAAATTGTCGATCATCGAAAAGTTCTTATAACCGATGTCAATTATAAATTTTATTTGAGCTCTATTGTCATTGTACACTACATTGTAGATAAGATCGTTTCCGATAATCCAGAAATTCTCAGGAGTGATGTTCACAACCTCTTTGAGACCCGAAATGCTACTAAAACAGTCATTTAAAGCTTGCTCTGGAACGATAGTTCCCTCAATATCGTTGTATGTATAGAATTTATTATTTCCTAAAAAGGCTATGCGTCCACCTACTTTAAAAAGTTTCAGTTTATACGGAATATCTTGTTTGTCTTCATTACCATAATACTTAAATGATTCTATTTTAGAAAAATCATCATTGAGTCGGGTTCTGTATATTCCCTTATTCATATGTTGTAACCAAACATTATTCAAGTGATCTGTTTGTACTTTTTTTATTGGCTCTTGTACTTGATTTAGGACATGGAGAGTTTGAGTTTTCTTGTCTATGGACATCAAGCTAATATAAGTACCAAGCAAGAGGTGATCTTTGTCTTTCTCCATAGTATAAAACACACCGGTATTTATAGAGTAGGGAGATGTCACAGATAGATTCTGATCAATAATCAATAATCCTTGATTATGTGAGCAATACAACTTGTCATCAATAACATTCAAACTCCAGGTTTGTCCTCCCGTTTTAGGAAGGAGTGTAAATTTGGATAGTGCATTCATACTATAAAGATCATTTTTGTCAATATAATATACACCTTGATTAGTTCCTATAAATAGTTTACCCTTATATAGTGAAGCAGAATAAACAGCTCCAATTTTACCAGTAGGATCAGTCATGCAACTTATTCCGTTTAGATACTGTATGCAAGAGATTCCCCTATCCAGACCTGCCCAAATTGTTTTAGAGCGATCTTCATATAATGATAGTACTGTATTGTTGTGTAAGTATGTTTCGGTGTTGAAGTGATTTGTAATATTGCCATTAGGAGATACCTCATAAATACCACTCAATATGGTTCCAAAGTAATAATTACCATTACTTGCAGCCAGACCGCAGTTCACGCTACCATCAATGAGAGATTTGTTGCTGTTCCATATTTTGAACTCTGAGCCGTCGTAAATATATAGCCCCATTGACGATGTACCTATGATGTATTTATTGTCGGGTGTAGGAAGTACAGTTCTGACTTCGGTTTTTGAGAAGATTTCGCTGCCGGCTATTTTTTCGTATTGGTTACCTACGATTTTGAAAAGACTTCCCGCCATTTCCTGAATCCATAATTCATCTTTGACCTTTATCAGAAATAGTATGTCCTTTTCTTGTGGAAATTTATAAACATTGTTCTGATCGTAGATGTAAATGTTTTTAAAGGATTGAAAATAAACGAGATTGTCCCTTTTCCAAATTCTCCAAATATCATCATTGTGTAGTCGTCCACCCGGAAGGTTGTCGCTAAGCGATGTATATTTAAGTATTCCGCTAATATCTCTGTCCCATCGACCGAATTCTTCGTATCCTCCAGTAAATATCGTCTGATTAGAGGCTGCATATATAGCTCTCACTACATCTGCTTTATGTAATTTATTCAAGTTCCAATCAATTCCGTCGAATTCCAATAATCCGAGATCGTTTCCGATGTACATTATTCCTTTTTCGTCTTCGCTTAAAGACCAGTTTTTATTACCGGCTTGATAATCGCTTCTGCTGAAGTTTATAATGTTAGGATTGTTGGCTATTATTGGTGAATGTGATAATATAAAGACACTTATTAGTATCAAAAATAGATAACGGATCATCTTTTTACTGACTTTTTATTGTATATCTGGTATGGTTTCTGTAATGAAAAGATAAAGATATAGAAAAATAGATTAATTTTGATGTGTGAAAATATTAAAGGGTACCAATGTGCCTAATCTTAGATAAGTTTTGTGCCTAAGATAGATATAATTGAGTATGGTGATAGATACTTGAAAAAGACTTATAGATGATAGAATTTAATAATGATATAAATATACAGGCTGTTTTGACACATTTTGGTGTGACAACAGAGGATTTACAAAAGGTATTATATGAAGCTTTGGCTAAAGGAGGCGATTATGCCGATCTTTACTTTGAGCACACTATAAACAGCAGTATATCTCTTCGAGATGGAGAGGTAAACAGAACCTCTTCGAATATCGATTACGGAGTAGGTGTCAGGGTAGTCGTAGGAGAGCAAACAGGATATGCTTATGTTGAAAATACAGTGTTACCCGATATGCTTAGAGCTGCCCGAACTGCCGCAGGAATTGCTCATGCACCTAAGCAAAGTAATCCTATAAATATAACAGAAGCTCATTTTCCTAATTATTATAAGGTTGGGAAATCGTGGGAAGATGTTTCAGTAAATGAGAAAAAGTCTTTTATAGAAAAACTCAATGCGCGAATATTCGAAATGGATTCGCGAGTAATAAAAGCGAGTGTTAGTTTGAATCACTCGACATCTTATATTCTGTTTTTCAATTCGGAAGGTACCCTTTCGTGGGATTATCGTCCGATGGCTATTATGTATGGAGGATGTACTATGGAGCAGAATGGCAAAATAGAAAATGGTTTTGCTTCACGTGCTTATCGCAAAGGTTTTGAATTCTTGAATGAAGATCTTATTGAAACATTGGCAAGAGAGTCAGTCTCTCAAACAGCACTAATGTTTGATGCTGTAAAACCTAAAGGAGGCGAAATGCCTGTTGTGATGGGTGCCGGAGGTTCCGGTATATTGCTGCATGAGGCGATAGGGCATGCTTTTGAGGCAGACTTTAATCGCAAAAACGTATCTATATTTTCTGATTCTTTAGGGAAAACGATCTGTAATCCCAATATAAATGTAGTAGATGATGGTACAATAGAATTTGCCAGAGGAGCTATAAATTTTGATGATGAGGGTATTGAAAGCCAAAAGACTTATATCGTAAGAAATGGTATTCTCGAAAGCTATTTACATGATAGAATCAGTGCTAACTATTATGGTGTGAAGCCAACAGGTAACGGACGCCGCCAATCATTTCGCCATGTACCTATGCCCCGTATGCGCGTAACGTATATGGAATCGGGTAATATGACCAACGAAGATATGATTGCGAGTGTAAAACAAGGTGTGTATGTTGATAATTTCAGCAATGGGCAAGTTCAGATAGGTGCAGGTGATTTTACGTTCTATGTAAAAACAGGTTATTTAATAGAAAATGGAAAACTGACTCAACCTATAAAAGATATTAACATTATAGGAAATGGTCCGAAAGCTTTAGCTGATATTACTATGGTGGGTAATAATCTGAAAATTGATGAAAGCTCGTGGACTTGTGGAAAGGATGGACAAAGTGTACCCGTAGGACAAGGTCTTCCTTCGGTTTTAGTTAGTAAACTGACAGTAGGGGGAGAATAGTGAATTCAGTTTTAAATTTGCATTGTTAAATTAGCATGTAATGAAAGAATTTATAAGTGATATATCAAAAGAAAAATTTCCGATCTCCCAAAGGATTTCGGGAACATCAATTAGGTCATCTATTCTTGAATTGATTCAAAAAGAACATCCCGATTTTGATAGGAGTAAATTTCTTGCAATTCCGGAAATGAACCTTTTTCGCGAAAAATACATTTCGGCATATCTTACCGATCAGTTAGGTGCATTATCTGATCTCGAACAAAAAGTATTGTCTTCGGTAAAAGATCGTTCAACTTTAACAGATAAACTTGACGACGAACAAAATCAAAGATTAACAGCAGGTCAGAAAGTCGCAGATAAAGTGGCCACTTTTGGAGGAAGCTGGACTTTTATTATCTCTTTTGGCGTTTTTATTTTTCTATGGATATCATTAAATATATTTTGGTTTGCCAATAAAGGATTCGACCCCTATCCATTTATTCTACTAAATCTTCTGCTATCGTGTTTGGCTGCTATACAGGCTCCGATAATAATGATGAGCCAAAATCGTCAGGAGGAAAAAGATCGAGATCGTTCTAAAAAAGATTACATGGTTAATCTAAAATCGGAACTAGAAGTAAGAGCGTTGCATGAAAAGATAGATCATTTGATGATATACCAACAACAAGACCTTATTGAGATTCAGAAGATTCAAATAGAAATGATGAATGATATATTGGCGCAAGTAGAGAAAAATAATAAGAATAATCAATTTTGACTAATAAATATCCGAAGTCTGAGACTTACCTTATTCCGGCTAAATAAAACAGTATATAAATAATTAAAAAGTAATTAATCGAGCAAAGAAATCTATGAAAAAGCATTTACTTCTTTCGTTACTTCTATTCGCAGTATCCATTCTTTCTTATTCGCAGGAAATTCAATTACATTTCGATCCACGTCACACTTTGAATAATGATGTTGCTCCACGAAATTATTTTACAGCAACATTTCAGATGTTCAAGCCCGATAAATGGGGTTCTACCTTTGGTTTTATCGATTTTGATTTTAATCAAAGCAAGGGCAATATAGGTTTGGCTTACATGGAGATTTATAGAAATATAAAGGTTGGTAATAGTCCTATTATGCCTCACATCGAATTTAATGGGGGGATTGTGAGAGGTGACAACTTCTCTGGTTTTTCCATTCCCAACGCATATATGGTAGGAGGGGCGTACGATCATGCTTTTGGTTCAGTATTTATTAGTACTTATTTGGTTTATAAGTACAATACTTTTGATAAAGCGAGCCACGACGTACAGTGGACAGGTATTTGGAATACTAACTTATTCAATAATAAAGTGACATTAACGGGATTTATTGATGTGTGGACAGAAAATAAAGACAGAGTAACAGGTAAAGGTGGTAAGAAATTTATATTGTTGACTGAACCTCAGTTCTGGTATAACATAGACAAAAATATAGCCTTTGGGAGTGAAATAGAAATTACCAATAATTTTTATGCCAACTATAATAATAAGCTATATGTATTTCCTACTATTGCAGGTAAATGGACTTTCTAATACAATAGATCAATGAATAATATGTTAGAGAAAATTTTTAAACTAAAAGAAAATAATACAACTGTTCGTACAGAGTTGTTCGCAGGGTTGATTACCTTTCTGACCATGTCGTATATTCTGGTTGTAAATCCGAATATTTTGGGAGAGGCTCATATGGATAGAGCCGCTGTTTTTACAGCTACGGTTTTAGGTTCTATTATTGCAACACTCTTCATGGCATTTTTCACCAATTTGCCGGTAGCACAAGCTCCGGGAATGGGACTTAACAACTTCTTTGCTTTTACCGTAGTGTTGACTATGGGGTATACATGGCAATTTGCTTTGACTGCAGTTTTTATAGAAGGTATTATCTTTATCCTTCTCACATTCTTTAATGTTCGGGAACTGATCGTCAAAAGTATTCCACGAGTTTTGAAGGAAGCTATTCCAGTAGGAGTAGGTTTATTTATAACATTAGTGGGATTAAAAAGTGCCGGAGTAGTAGTTGGTAACGATGCAACGTTGGTTTCTTTAGGTGATATGGCAAATCCACATGTCTGGATAGCATTAGCTGGTGTTGTTATAACAGGTGCATTATTAGCTCTCAATGTAAATGGAGCTATTCTTATAGGTATAGTTGCTGCTACCATTGGAGGTGTTTTTGCGGGAGTTGTTCACTTTCCCGAAGGTAATTGGGTAAGTTTGCCACCTTCTTTAGCTCCAACATTTGCTCAGTTCGAATGGGATAAGGTGCTTAGTTTCGATATGGCCTTAGTCGTATTTACATTCTTGTTTGTGAATCTATTTGATACTGTAGGAACTCTTATAGGCGTTGTTTCTAAGGCAGGACTGACAGATAGTGAAGGAAATTTTCCACAAATTAAAAAGGCGCTGTTTGCTGATGCATTAGGTACAACTGTTGGTGCAGTGCTTGGTACAAGTCCCATTACTGCCTATGTAGAAAGTTCGTCAGGCGTTGCAGCCGGAGGGCGTACGGGATTGACTTCTGTAAGTACTGCTTTTATGTTTGTATTGGCTTTGTTCTTTGCACCTCTTTTCCTTATCGTCCCTGCTTCAGCAACGTCTCCAGCACTTATTGTTGTAGGTTTATTTATGATTTCGGCAGTGGCTAAAATTAACTTTAATGACATCACAGAATCATTACCTGCTTTTGTTACATTGATTTTTATGCCATTTACATATAGTATTGCTCAAGGAATTGTGTTTGGTATTCTTACCTTTTTCTTTGTGAAAATATTATCAGGCAGATATAAAGATGTTTCGGCTGTAATATACGTATTGGCAATTTTGTTTATAATAAAGTTAGGACTTGATGCTGCCCACATTTGGGAGAAAATGTAAAACAGATATTTCAGTAAGAAGTGTAACTGTAATTGTTTTATTTACTTAAAAAGAAAAAAATGAATCTTATAACAGATCAAAATAAAAGTATAGCACAGTGGGCAATGAATATAGCCTTGAAGAATGGGTGTTCTGCATCGAGAGTATCTTTAACTGTTGCCAACAATAATTCTTTTGAGTATCGAAATAGTCAATTAGATAAATTGCACCAGAGTTCAGAAAATAAGCTATATGTAGAATTATATGTAGATGGTAGATATGGAACTCTTTCTACGAATAGGCTTGAAAAGTTGGAGTTAGAATCTTTTATAAAAGATGGCATTGCTTCTACTCGATTTTTAGCGCCAGATTTGTGTCGCCAATTACCCGATATGGCACGCTGTTACAAATCGGATAAAAATGAAGATCTGGATCTATTTGATCCTACATTCTTTGATTATTCTGTAGACCAGAAACTAGAACTAGCGAAGGCAACAGTAGAGGAAATTTATGGAACCGATCCGAAAATAGTATCCGTTGTATCGAGTTATGATGATGGGTGTGGAGCAGAGTATATGGTGGCTAGTAATGGGTTTGAAGGTGAGATACAAGATACAGCTTTCAGCCTTACATCTGAGGTTGCGTTGAAAACTGCGGGAGATGCCCGTCCCGAATCTTATTGGTACGATAGTAAATTGTATTGGTCTGATTTGGTAAAAGAAGGAATTTCTCAGAAAGCATTCAAAAGAGCATTGCAAAAACTTGGTCAAACTAAAATACGATCGGGTAAGTACAATCTTATTTTGGATAATACAGTTTCGATGAAATTATTATCTCCACTTATTTCGGCTATGTACGGAAGTGCAATTCAGCAGAAAAGTACATTTTTATTAGATCGATTAGGTGATAAGATAGTATCGGACAAGCTTACTGTGACTGATAATCCTCACTTGAAACGCTCATTCGGATCGCGCTGGTACGATGGTGAAGGGGTTGCTACAAAAGATCAAGTGTTGATCGATAAAGGTGTTTTAAATACTTACTTTGTTGATACATATAATGCTCTTAAATTAGATATATTACCTACTATTGCATCCCCATCTATAATTAAATTGAAGCATGGAACTCGCAATCATACACAATTGCTAGAATTGATGCATCATGGTATTTGGGTGACAGGCTTCAATGGTGGAAATACTAATAGTACTACAGGAGACTTTTCTTTCGGAATAGAAGGATTTTGGGTTGAGAACGGTATTGCAACCACTCCAATCAGTGAGATGAATATTACAGGGAATGTACTTGACTTATGGAATAACCTAATAGAGGTTGGTAATGACCCTCTTTCTCTAAATTCATCTCGACAAATACCTTCTCTTTTATTTGAAAATGTTAGCTTTAGTGGGTTATAAAGATTAGAACCGAGAATTATTTATAATAGAAAAAGATGGAAGTATCACTTCCATCTTTTTTGTTGTTGTAAGGTGATAATCTTATTTTCTGCGAATCACATTTACATCACCGGCTTCTTTGTATCGTTTATTATCAGAGCCTAATGCTTCTATAACCCAGAAGTAAACACCAGTATTTACATACTTGCCATTATATTTACCATCCCATCCTTTCGACGGGTCTGTCCACTCATATATCTTGTTTCCCCATCGGTTGAATATAGAGCATTTGAACCTGATTAATGATTTATATTCTCCTATTCTGAACACTTTGGCTGTTTCGCTATTTGCATCAGGGGAGAAATAATTCGGTGGTTTTTCAAGCGAAGATTCCGATATTGAAAATTCTACACTTGTGCTGGTTAGGCAAGACGGACCTCTACTAACAGATTCCAGAACAACTTTATAGTTTCCAGATTCGTTGAATGTAAATCTAATGTTTCGATCAGTGTAGCGTACTATTGCATTCTCCAAATCGGAGGTGTTGTAAATAAACCATGTATAGAAATGTGCCGTTGGTTCATTGGCATATCCATAGAAGTTTATTTCGGCTGGAGCAGAACCTCCTAAATCTGAGGTTACCCCATTTGAAGCACTTGCTGAAACCTGCTCGGCTACAATGAAAACTTTGGTTGCAATGGCAGTATAATCTGTACTCTCTTTGTATATGTTTAATTGGAAGTGTTCAGCAAACTGATCTCCACTTATTTTGAATTTGGTATTCGTCAAAGGAGCATCAATTGTTCGATATGTACCTATATCAATTGGACCTATTTCTCTAATCAGAGGTGTGAAATCTTTAGTTGATCCATCCAGATCAGCGTATTCTATAGTGTATTTTCTAAGTACAGAGTATTCTCCTCCAATAGTAGAATAATAATGTAGATCGTCAGATTTATCAATAAGTAATCTCAAAACAGTACACTGTTCTTCTGTTTCAGCAGATCTGTCTGGTTCGATAGAGTTGAAGATGGGTAAATGTTGACTGTAATCTATAATCCATATTATGGGATTAGCTTTTCCGTTTACTTCAGCGAAATATCCTCTTGAATCCTGAAGATTATTTATAGTGTAGGTGGTTTTGTTTCCACTATTGCTCGTTGAGATTTCAGCGTAAGGTATTAATACTTTATCTTCAATAGAACGTGTGTACTTATAGAAACGTACTACCGCTGCATCGGATGTATAAGATATACTTGCTCCCGAAAAAGTATTTAATAGATAAACTTTCTCTATGCCCGTACCTGCTAGTCCTTCTGTATATTCGTATGGCTGTCCTAGCCCGCCCGACACAGTATATTGTGCGGATAGGGTGAGGGTGAATAATAATAAAAGATTAGCTAAAAGATACTTCATTCTGTATGGAATTTCTTGCTAAGATAGTGTTTTGAGACTTTATTGAACAATAAACCCTCTATTCTTAACGAAAGAGGGTTTTATTTTATTATGTAGTAAGCTTTGTTTTAAGCTTTTTCCATGTTATTTGCAAGTACACCCATTTTTTTGAAAATGGCTCCGATTTTATCTAAGGCAATGTCTACTTGTTCTTTAGTATGAGTAGCCATTAGAGAGAATCTAATTAGTGTATCTTTAGGCGCAACTGCGGGTGATACTACTGGATTTACAAATATACCTTCTTCGAATAGAGTACGAGTTATAATAAATGTTTTCTCGTTGTCTCTGATGTATAATGGTATAATCGGACTGCTTGTATGTCCTATTTCACATCCTAATTGGCGGAAGCCGTTCAATGCGTAATTAGTAATATTCCACAGATTCTCTACACGATCGGGTTCGCTCATCAATATATCAAGAGCTGCATTAGCGGCAGCAGTTGCTCCCGGAGTTACACTCGCACTGAATATATAAGGGCGTGAGTTGTGACGAAGATAATCGATAATTGTTTCTTCTGCTGCGATAAAACCTCCGATAGATGCTAGTGATTTGCTGAAAGTACCCATGATAAGATCCATGTTATCGGTTAATCCGAAATGATCATGAACACCTTTACCATTGAAATCACGACCGAAAACACCTAATCCATGAGCTTCATCGATCATTATGTTTGCATTGTATTTTTTAGATAACTCAACAATTCCAGGTAAGTTAATAACGTCACCTTCCATGCTGAATACTCCATCAACTACAATAAGTTTTACTTTGTCTGGTTCGCATTTTTGAAGTTGTTTCTCCAAAGATTCCATATCGTTGTGACGAAATTTCAACTTTGTAGATAGCGAAGCTCTGTTTCCCTCGATAATAGATGCGTGATCTAATTCGTCCCAGAGGATGTAATCTTCACGACCAGTTATACAACCAACTACGCCTTGATTTACATTGAATCCGGTTGAATATACTAAAGCATCTTCTTTACCAACAAAAGCAGCTAATTTCTTTTCTAACTCAACATGAATGTCAAGCGTTCCGTTTAGAAAACGAGAACCCGCCATACCAGTTCCGTATTTACGGGTGGCAGCGATAGAAGCTTCTATAACTTTAGGGTGATTAGTCAATCCTAGATAGGCGTTTGAGCCAAACATTAAGACTTTTCTACCATTGATAACGACCTCAGTGTCCTGATCGCTTTGAATTTCTCTGAAATAAGGATAGATACCTGCCGCACGAGCATTTCTGGCAGCATCATATCGATATAGCTTATTACTTAATAGGCTCATAACTTTATAATAAATAGGAATATTAATTATAACTACTTTTTCAAGCTTTTCTTCTCAAAAAAAGCAGGCTGCAAAAATAGCTAAAAAAAATTAAAGAAACGATTTTGGTGGAAATATTTTACTGAATGTGCTATTAAACGAATTAAAATGATCTAATTTAATTTTCTTTAATGAAATACTAAAATGCAAAGCCACAATCTGTGTTTCTTTTATTAAATTTGCATTCTTGATTATATTGGAGATAATGAATAGGTACGTAAGTCTTTTTTGTATTTCTCGGATAGATGCCACATTTGAAACGGGATATAATCCTTTAACGTATCTGGAAGCATCAATATACTAGGGAGTGGAATAATTTAATGGCAAAAAGAAAAGATAAGAATCGACATAGTTTTTGGAAACGACTACATTTTAAGTACCGTTTATCTATTTTAAATGAAAATACACTTGAAGAAGTGTGGAAACTTCGTGTTTCTATGTTTCATGGTATTATGTTGTATCTTACTTCTTTCTTCATACTGATGGTTATTGCCTCAGTTATTATTATAACAACACCTATCCGTAACTATTTACCGGGTTATCTTGATTCTGAGATCAGGGAACAAGCCATTCGCGCAGCTATTCAGGTCGATTCGTTGGAGCGTCAGCAAAGTTATCAGTTGGCGTATCTTGACAACATAAAAGATATTTTTGCAGGAAAGGTTCAGCCTGACTCCGAAAATAAAGTGGATACTGTGACTATCTCTGAAACAGATAAATCTTTGCAAAGTACTGATCGCGAACGCAAATATCGTTCGGAATATGAAGATGCAGAGAAGTATAACTTATCAACTATTTCTACTTCAGACGCTACTCCTACCGAAGGAGTGACTTTCTTTCGCCCGATTAAGGGTATAATTACAGGTAAATTTAATCTTCCTTCTCGTAACTATGGGGTTCAGATAGTAACGGCTGGCGAAAGTGTGGTAGCTACGCTCGAAGGCTCTGTTGTATTTGCTGGATATGCGGACAATGGATACATTATGCAACTTCAACATAAAAATGGCTTTATATCTGTTTACAAAGGAGTATCAATGGTTTTGAAGAAAACGGGAGATAAAGTTCGAACCGGTGAGGCTATTGCTATGGTAGGTAGTGGAAAAGATAATTCAGAAAAGAAAACATTACAATTCGAGCTTTGGTATAAGGGTAACCCTATCAATCCAGAATTATATATATCATTCTAAAAAATAGATGAAACGTAAACTCGCTATATTAGGATCAACAGGATCAATAGGAACGCAAGCATTAGATGTGGTTAGAGAGCACCCCGATAAGTTTGAGGTATATGCTATCACTGCAAATAATAGCTTGGATTTGCTGGTGAAACAAGCCCGCGAATTTCAACCTGAGGTTGTTGTGATTGCTAATGAAGATAAATATCAGGCATTAAAAGATGCCTTAGCTGATCTGCCAATTAAAGTTTGGGCAGGAATGGATTCTATTGTTCAGGTCGTTCAAAGCGAACCGATAGATATTGTTCTGACTGCTATGGTTGGTTATGCCGGTTTGGCACCCACAATCAGTGCTATAAAAGCAAAAAAGCCTATCGCTTTAGCTAATAAAGAAACGTTGGTTGTTGCAGGTGAATTGATAACCGAATTGGCTTTAGAGAACAAAGTGCCTATATTGCCTGTGGATTCGGAACATTCGGCTATCTTCCAATGTTTAAATGGAGAGAATAGTCCGATTGAAAAAATACTACTCACAGCATCGGGAGGTCCTTTTCGAAAACTCAGTAAAGACGAGTTGCAAAAAGTGACTAAACATCAGGCTCTGAAACACCCTAATTGGGATATGGGGGCTAAAATCACTATTGATTCGGCAACCTTGATGAATAAAGGGTTCGAAATGATCGAAGCTAAATGGCTGTTTGGACTTACTCCTAGTCAAGTGGAGGTGGTTGTACATCCACAATCTATAATCCATTCTATGGTGCAGTTTGAGGATTCTTCTATAATAGCGCAAATGGGATTGCCTGATATGCGTTTACCCATTCAGTATGCATTTGCCTATCCGAATCGTTTGAAATCTAACTTCGAGCGTCTCGATATATTTAAGTTGGGTACTATGACCTTCGAAGAGCCTGATATGGATCGTTTCCGTAATCTGGCTTTTGCTTTCGAAGCGGCTAATAAGGGTGGAAATATGCCATGTATAGTAAATGCTGCAAATGAAATTGTAGTAGAAGCTTTCTTAAAAGAAAAAATAGGATTTCTTGAAATGAGCGAAATCATTGAGAAAACAATGCTAAAGGCTTCATTTGTAGAGAGACCAACATACGACGACTATGTACAGTCGAATATCGAAGCCCGGGAAGTTGCCTCCGGTTTTGTAAACTAGTTGAAAAACAAGGGTTACGGCACGAACAAATTATAGAAAAAGATCAACGATCTTAATTATTTATTTTCTAAAACAGACTGATGGAAACATTTTTCATAAAAGCGTTACAATTAATTCTAAGTTTATCAATATTGGTTATTGTCCATGAATTCGGACACTTCTTTTTTGCCCGAGTATTTAAAATAAAGGTTGAAAAGTTTTACCTTTTCTTTGATATAGGTTTTTCTTTATTCAAGTTTAAGCCTAAAAATAGCGATACAGAATATGGTATCGGCTGGTTACCTCTTGGTGGGTATGTGAAAATTGCTGGAATGATTGATGAATCGATGGATAAAGAGCAAATGCAACAGCCTGAACAACCTTGGGAATTTAGATCGAAACCTACATGGCAACGTCTATTGGTGATGATTGGCGGTGTATTATTTAATGTGATTCTAGCCATCTTTATTTATGCGATGATTCTTTTCTCATGGGGTGATTCTTATATTCCGTTTCAAAGTGTAAATCAAGGAATGGAATTTAGTGAAGTCGCCAAAAAAGCAGGATTTGAGAATGGAGATAAAATAATAACTGCGGATGGAAGGGAATTAAAATATCGTATGAACAATACGGATATGAATACTCTGATGAAATTTGCTGATGCAAAAGAAGTTGTTGTAGAACGTAATGGAGAATTGAAAACAATAGTTATGCCTGAGAATTTTTTTGAGGAGATGATAGCCTCAAAGAGACTGGCTTACGAAATGAAAATTCCTTCAATTGTAGATAGTGTTATCCAAGGTGGAGCAGCGTATAAGAGTGGTTTAATTAAAGGTGACAGTCTTGTAACAATAAATGATAAAGCAGTAGAATCTTTTAGCGGGATAAGAAGAAGTATCAGCGAAAATCTTAACTCTGAGGTAAAGATTGGGTATTATCGTGGAGACTCCTTAATGCAAACAACTGCCATTGTTGATAGTTTAGGTGTTTTGGGTTTTACATCTATTCCTTTAACTGAAATTTGCCAGTTGAAACATGATGAAATTGGATTTTTTGCTTCATTCCCGGCAGGAGTAACTCTTGCAAAAGAAACGATTCAAGGATATGTTGCTCAATTGCGATTTGTATTTACGAAAGAAGGTTTATCAAACATAAGCGGATTCGGAGGAATAGGAAGTATGTTTCCTGCTACATGGGATTGGCAAGCGTTTTGGTTTATGACAGCATTTTTATCTGTGATTCTTGCTGTGATGAATATTTTACCAATACCAATGTTGGATGGAGGACATGTAATGTTCTTGCTATATGAAATGATTACTCGCCGAAAACCAAATGAAAAATTTCAGGAGTATGCTCAACTAGCAGGGATGGTATTTATTTTTGCTTTGCTGATTTATGCAAACGGAAATGATATATTTAAAGCAATATTTAAATAAGGTCTCAGACCTTTTGGTTATTCAGGCAAGTAAAATAACTATAGTTAAGCTATAACTTTAAAATATAGCATCAAATATTCACATTACTTAAAGAGTAAATACGGATAATGAAGGTCACAGATTTAATTCAAAATAATGGAAAAACCGCTTTCTCTTTTGAGATATTACCTCCTTTAAAAGGAAATAGTATTCAGAAAGCGTACAATATAATAGATAAGCTGATTGAGTTTGACCCTAAGTATATAAATATTACAACGCACCATAGCGAGAATATATATAAGGAGATGCCCGATGGAACAGTAACGAAGGTGAATGTAAGAAAACGCCCGGGCACTGTGGCTATTGCAGCCTCTATACAGAACAAGTACAATATTACAGCTATTCCTCACATGATCTGTAAAGGTTTCAGTAAAGAGGAAACAGAATATGCTTTGATCGATTTAAACTTCTTAGGCATTCATAATCTTTTATTATTGAGGGGTGATGCTCATAAGCTAGAGTCTGATCAATTGGCGGGTAATATGAATCAATACGCAACAGATCTGCAAATACAAGTAAATCAGTTTAACGAAGGCATAACCGCGGATGGAAGTAATTTCGAACGTTTCGAAACTCCGTTTTCTTATGGAATGGCGTGTTATCCGGAGAAGCACGAAGAAGCACCTAATTTAGAGTCGGATATCTATTATCTGAAAATGAAGCAGGCGCAAGGTGCAGAATATTTTGTGACTCAAATGTTTTTCGATAACAGTAAATATTTTTCATTTGTAGAACGCTGTCGTGCCGAAGGTATTACTATACCTATCATTCCGGGAGTTAAACCAATTTATAAGATCAATCATCTGACTCTTTTACCTAAAACATTCAGATCAGATATCCCCGAAGAACTTGCTGCCGAATTGAGAAAATGCAAATCGGATATTGAGGCAAAAGAAGTGGGTATAGAGTGGGGTATTAAGCAATGTAAAGAATTGATTCGATACGGAGTGCCTAGCATTCATTTTTATGCATTAATGGCTACCGAAAGTGTACGTCGTATAGCTAAAGAGGTATATTAATTAAATAAGTCTTGGACTTGTTTAAGTAAAAAAGACTCCGCAGTTTGATAATATACAAGTGATTATTCTAAAAAAGAAGATAAAGAAAAGTGTTTTTTAAAGATATAATAGGGCAGGAAGACGTAAAAGAGCAATTAATAAGTTCGGTAAAAAAAGGTATTATACCTCATGCCCGACTCTTTTGCGGACCAGAAGGGATAGGTAAATTATCTCTAGCAATCTCTTATGCCCAATATCTGAACTGCCTTGACCCTCAGGATAATGATTCTTGTGGAAAATGCAGTTCTTGTCTTAAATATAAGAAACTGGCGCATCCCGATCTTCATTTTGTTTTTCCTGTAATAAAGAAAGATAAAAAAGAGGTGTGTGATGATTATATAAATGAATGGAGAACTTTTGTAGGTGAACATCATTATTTTAGCCTAAGCCAATGGCTTGCATATGTTGGTGCAGAGAATGCTCAGGGTATGATTTATGCCAAAGAAAGTGAAGAGATAATCCGTAAACTTAGCCTTAAGATATATGAGGCCAAGTATAAAACGATGATCATCTGGTTACCTGAAAAAATGCACGAGGCTTGTGCTAATAAATTGTTGAAAATCATAGAAGAACCCTATGATAAAACTGTTTTTATATTAGTCTCTAACACGCCCGATCAGATTATAACAACAATACAGTCGAGATGTCAGCGTGTCAATATTCACAATATAACAGAAAGTGCTATTGTTGAAGCCTTGAAGTCTGACTATAATATATTACCCGAAGATGCTGTTTCGGTAGCCCACATTGCCAATGGTAGCTATCTGAAAGCTGTTGAAACAATAAGTTTAGATGAAGAACATAAGTTCTTCTTTAATCTTTTTGTACAGATGATGCGAGCTTCTTATGCTCGTAGTATCAAAGATATCAAGACTATTGCTAATGAAATAGCAACGGTTGGAAGAGAAAGGCAAAAGAATTTTTTAGTATATTGTCAGCGAATGATACGAGAGTACTTTGTCAGTAACCTCAGACACTCGGAAATGGTATATCTAAATCAGGATGAGAACCGTTTTGGAACTCGTTTTGCACCTTTTATCAACGAAAAAAACATAATAGATTTTACTGCTGAATTGGCGTTGGCAGAACGACATATTGAGCAGAATGTAAATGCAAAGATGGTTTTTTTTGACTTATGTCTTAAAATAACCATGCTTTTGAAAAGATAAATAATATAAACCCACAAAGTCGGAAAAGGGGCTTTGTTTTATTTTTAAACATTATGGAACTTAATTTAAATCCCAATAAACAGTACAAACCGGTAAACGATTGTTTAGGCACATGCAAAACGCCAACTGGTTGTACATGCGGTAGAAAGAAACAAACTGTTATAGTAAATGGACTGACAGTGAAGGCTTGTGGTTGTGGTAAAAATCCGGGAGGAGCTTGTGGTGGAGCCTTGAAAAAGGCTGAAGCTGAGGCTGCTGCGGGTTCATCATCAGAATCGGCTGCTCCGGCAGCATCAACAGGAGGAAGCTGTTGTTCGTCAGGCGGTGGAGGTTGCTCATCGGGTGGTTGTTCTTCAGGCGGCTGTTCGTCCGGAGGGTGTTCATCAGGTGGAGGCTGTTGTGGAAGTAGTAGTAAAGGTACTCATAAGCTAGAGGTTTTTGACTGGCTTTATGACATGCCAGAGTCTCAATTAGAGACCCAAATGGTAGAGGTTCAGTTTAAAAATACACGTAAAGGTTATTATTTGAATAGTAATAATCTTGATTTGTATAAAGGCGATATTGTTGCAGTAGAAGCTACTCCTGGACATGATATCGGTGAAGTTACTTTAACAGGAAAACTTGTTCTTCTGCAAATGAAGAAAAGTAATAATAGAGGACAACAAGGTGAGCAGAAGCGAATCTATCGAGTTGCTAAACCTTTGGATATTGAGAAATTCAATGAAGCAAAGGCTTTGGAGCATAAAACAATGCTTAGAGCTCGTGAACTTGCAGAGAGTCTAAATCTGAATATGAAGATCAGCGACGTAGAGTATCAAGGCGATGGTAACAAAGCTATATTTTACTATATTGCTGATGAGCGTGTCGATTTCCGTCAGTTAATCAAGGTTTATGCAGAGCAATTCCGTGTAAAAATTGAAATGAAACAAATCGGAGCTCGCCAAGAAGCAGGAAGAGTAGGAGGGATTGGACCTTGTGGTAGAGAATTATGCTGTTCAAGTTCTATGTCTAACTTTGTTTCGGTATCAACGTCTGCGGCTCGTTTTCAGGATATATCTTTAAATCCTCAAAAACTTGCTGGGCAATGTGGTAAACTGAAATGTTGTCTTAATTATGAAGTAGATACTTATGTAGAGGCTCAAAAGAAATTGCCTTCTCGTGAAATTGTACTGGATACGAAAGATGGTGCATTTTTCCACTTTAAGACAGATATACTTTCGGGTATGATGACTTATTCTACCGATAAACATTTTGCTGCCAATTTAGTGACAGTAAATAAAGATCGTGTATATGAGGTGATAAAGATGAATAGAAACGGAAATAAACCTGTGAGAATAGACATCGAGAATGTTGAAGTTCAGGAAAAAGCCGGAGCTATGGATATCTTAGAGGATAATATCAATCGTTTTGATAACAATGCTAATAATAAAAATAGGAAGAAGAAGGTTGTAAAAGGTGGTGGACGCCCTCAGGCTGAGGCTGCTCAAGCAACAGAACGTGAGCCTAAAGATGTAGCTGTTGTTAATCCCGAAAACAGAGAATCTAATCCTAATCAACAGCGTAGCAAGAGTCGAAATAATAACAACAGATTCAAAAATCGACCTCGTAATAATGAAAATCGGAATAATAACCGAAATGACAATTCGCCTCAGAATGAAGGATAAATTTATATACATAATAAGTATATTAATAATAGTATTTGTATGTCTCTCGTGTGAAAAACGAGAGGCATATTATCGTTTTAGCGAACTTAAGGATGCTAGTTGGAGTAGGCTCGATACGCTTTATTTCGATATAGACTCAATATCTGTTCCTCTTAATACGCCTTTGGATGTGACGATAGAGTTGGTAAATAACTCAGACTATCCCTATCAGAATATCTGGTTATATGCTTTGGATAATTTTGAAGATAGTGTGTTTACTCTTGAAGAAAAGCAGTATGAATTGGCTGATAAACTAGGTAAGTGGCATGGTTCAGGTTTTGGCTCTTTGTATCAATTGCCTTTACTATACAAGAAGAATGTAGTGTTTTCTGAAAAGCGTAACTATCAATTGAAGATTGTGCATGGCATGCGTGATGAACCTTTGTTAGGTATTGAGAAAATAGGAGTTAAGATTGAAAGTGCTCAAAATTAAGTCTTTTGTTTGTCTACCGCTATTCTGAGTAATATAGAAGTAGATGCGGCTATTTATAAGTTATACTTTATTCGTTATTATTTTAATAAGACCTTCAACCCAATATTGTTCAAAGTTTAAGCAAGGAACAAAGGTAAATTCTTCACCTCCTGCTTTCATAAAGTTATCTCTGGCTACAATACCTATATCATAGAGAGTCTCTAAATTATCAGCCGGAAATCCCGGAGTAATAGTAATAACCCTTTTACTTCCATCAATGGGGAGCTGTTTCATAGTTTCATTCAAGTCAGGTTTCAGCCATTTACGACCAATTGCCGAAGAATAAACAATCCTATTCTTTTTAGGGTCAATATCTAGCTCTTTACTAACTAATCTTACCGTTTCTTTGATTTGATATACATAATCAAAGTCTTTTCCTTTTTCCCACCCTATTTCAACATGTGTCAGCGGTAAACTGTGAAAACTAAATACCAATCTGTCATATCCTTTTGCTATGTGAGGCCTCAAGCTTTCTGCCAAAGCATGTATGTAGTTGGGATCATCATAATATGGCTCTACTATTTTCAATCTAAAAGAATATGGCTTCTTATAAAAATGATTTCCAATAGCTTCTACCACTGTCTTATAAGATGACTGTGCATATTGAGGAAAAAGAGGCACAACTACTACTTCATGTAAAGTTGCACATTTCGCTTTGAGTTTACTTAGTGCTTCAGGGATAGAAGGCGAACCATAGCGCATGGCTATTTCTACAGGCATGCTGGTAGCTTTCTCTATCTTCTGAGCTAACTGTTGTGTATTGTATAATAAGGGGGATTCGGTATGTTTATCATCCCAAATGAGAGAATAGTGTGATGCCGAATTAGAGGCTCTCAGCGGTGCTATAATTTTAGTAGCAAGCGTTGTTCTAAGCCAATCCGGTGCTGTCATTACCAACGGGTCAGATAACATAGCCCCAATAAAGAATTTGACGTCTTCTCTATTTTTAGTCTTGGGACTTCCTGTATTGATGATAAGAATGCCTCTCATTTGATCTTATTGCAATTAAATATATGTTTAAGAGTAATAAGTATAAAAATACAATAAATTATTGATTATTGCCATTACTCAGAGTTCCATTTTAGGAGAATAGGCTCAAAGACAAGAATTACGCCAATTACTAATTGGAATCTTTCTCGTATAAAATAATAATTTCTTGCCTGATTGATTTTATTTATACTATTTGATTGTTGTTTTACTTTAGAATAGCTTTTTAGTGTATTCTATTTTAATAGATTATTAATCAGATTTTAGAGTAATTAATATGATTGATCTTTTTATCTGTTTAATTAGTAATGTTTTGAAAATTCTATTAGTGTGGATTAACTCTGTTCGTCTATTATATGTTGTCCCTGTAATACTAAAATTTTAGTAGTTAAGCTTTTTCTTAATATGTTTAGAATTAGAGTTGTTTATACACTTAATGTAATTCTCAATAAGGTTAATTCTATCTGTCTATATTGTAATAAAAAAAGAGGAATAGAGTAAAAAAACTCTATCCCTCTTTGTAACTTGAATATCAGATATTTTGATTTCTCAGGATACTTATTTATACATAAGTTTCCAATAATTGAACGTAACTATTAGGAGTAATCGTGATGCTTTTTGTATTTGCTGCGGGTACTAATAAAGTCTCGCCTTGTTTCAATTCTATTGTTGTATTATTAGAATCTTTAATTTCACAACTACCATCCATACAGATATAGATTATAAAAGAATCTTTATCATTGTGGTCTTGAGTGTGAGGTTTGTCTAGTTCCAATAGATTTGTTGTGAAATATTTACACGATTCCAATTGAACAGTGTCGTTGGCTTTGTGTGAATAATCTATTTGATAGTTATCATACAATTTAAAATCTATTGCATCCTTAGCCAACTCTGTATGTAATTCTCTGCCATTACCATTTGCATCTTTACGATTATAATCGTAGATACGATAAGTAATGTTAGATGTTTGTTGGATTTCTGCGATAAATGTGCCTGCACCGATAGCGTGTACACGTCCTGCAGGAAGGAAGAAAGAATCCCCTTTTTTTACATCGTGTTTAGCCAGATAGTCTACAAAGGTATTGTCTTCAATACTTTTTACGTATTCGTCGGGACTAAGAGGTTTGGCGAATCCTGAATAAAGGAAAGCTCCTGGCGCTGCATTGATAACATACCACATCTCGGTTTTTCCGAATGAGTTATGTCTTTTCATTCCTAATTCGTCATCAGGATGCACCTGTATAGATAGATTGTCTCTAGCATCTATAAATTTGATTAAAAGAGGAAATGTTGCTCCAAATTTCTCAAATACATGTTTTCCTACAAGACTCTCTTTATATTGTGCTATTAGGTTTTGAAGGTTAAGACCTCTAAGGTCTCCATTGTCAACAACTGAAATGTTGTTTTCAACCCCCGATATTTCCCAACTTTCACCTATTCCGTCTTGTTGGGGAGTGATACCTTTAAATTTACAAATATCAGATCCTCCCCAAATGATCGGCTTGAGGATTGGACTGAATTTCAGTGGATATAAATTCATGATTGTTATATAAATTTGATTAATATCTTTTTATTATTACATTTTTACTTTTATAACAATCTTAATAACCGAGCCTTCCCCGACACATGGAGCATGTCCATCTTGCGGAAAAAAGATAACAAAGTTACCCGGCATCAAATCAAATCTAACAGTAGGTTTATCTTCGAAGAATTGAATGTCTTTAGTTGTGTCAAAAGGAACTGCTACTTTTTTTAAACTGCTTCTTTCGATCCATCCAAAGCCTTCAGCCTTAGAAACGGGTATTTGTATATCCAAATACTTATTGTGTACCTCTAATCTAGCCTGTTCCGGAGTTTTTAGATTGCTTTCACTAATGATTGCAAATATATTTTGTCCGTCTATTTCAACTTTTCCTAGTGCAAGGTTTTTCATATCCAAAGATTTGATAAACTCAATGGCTTTAGGAAAAAATGGATTCAAGCTTTCATAGTTTGAAATTTTTTCAATACTGTCTATTATCATGATGTTTTTTATTTAAGATTATAGACAAAAGTAACAATTTATTGCAAGAATAGAATACGAATAAGTAGAGTAAAGTATTTATTGTTGCTCTAACAATCTCTGCTAAACAATCTTTAGTGCTTTAATAGGAATTAGAAGTACCTTATTTAATCTTTTGAAAAGTAATATTATTTTCTGAATAGTGGTATTCTTTTCATATTTTTTAATAGAGATAGTTTATTAAGAGGGTAATCTATTTTATTTTCATTTATCTTTGCGATTAAAGACTGAATTTTTTATGCAAAAAGATATAGATTTAAGAATAAGCCCCGATCAAGCTGCAGATATTAACCTTATTAAAGGTATTGCTGCTGATAGAACTAATACGAAAATGACTGAAATTACAGACGTTCGTATATTGAAGCGTTCTATTGATGCACGTCAGCGTAATATTTTCATTAATTTGCGTGTTCGCCTATATATAGGAGAATCTCAACCCGAAGTGTTATTCGAACAAACAGAGTATCCTGATGTAAGCAATGCAACTCAGGCGATAGTAGTTGGAGCAGGTCCCGGTGGATTGTTTGCCGCTTTACGACTAATAGAGCTAGGAGTTAAACCGATTGTTGTTGAAAGAGGCAAATCGGTAAGAGAGCGTAAAAAAGACCTAGCTACAATTAATAGAGAGCACATTGTTGACGGCGACTCTAATTATTGTTTTGGAGAAGGTGGTGCAGGAGCATATTCGGATGGTAAATTATATACACGGAGTAAAAAACGTGGTAATGCAGATAAAATATTGAATGTATTTTGTCAACATGGTGCAACTACTGATATTTTGATTGATGCACATCCCCATATTGGTACAGATAAATTGCCAGCAATTATTCAAAAAATGCGTGAGCAAATAATTTCAGCAGGCGGAGAAGTGCATTTCGAAACTCGTATGGATGAGTTACTCATCGAAAACAATGAGGTAAAAGGGATTAAAACTAATACCGGTAAGATATTTGAAGGATATGTAATATTAGCAACTGGTCATTCGGCTAGAGATGTATATTACATGTTGCATGATAAAAAGGTAAAGATAGAAGCCAAAGGCCTAGCTATAGGCGTTCGTGTAGAACATCCGGTACATTTGATTGATCAAATACAGTATCATAGTCCCGAAGGAAGAGGAGAATACCTACCTACTGCTGAGTATAGCTTTGTGGTTCAATCAGGAGATAGAGGGGTGTATTCGTTCTGTATGTGTCCGGGTGGAATTGTTGTAGCTGCTGCCAGTGGAGAGCGTCAGTTGGTTGTAAATGGAATGTCACCTTCTAACCGTGGATCGAAATGGTCAAACTCTGGAATTGTTGTAGAAATACATCCGGGAGATTTTCCCGAATACCAAAAATATGGAGAACTTGAACTTTTGAAATTTCAAGAAGACATAGAAGAAAAAGCTTGGATTGCGGGTGGTAGAACTCAGGTTGCACCGGCACAGCTTATGGTCGATTTTGTGAATAATGTACAAAGTACAGAATTACCCAAAACATCATATGCTCCGGGTATTGTATCGTCTAATTTGCATGATTGGCTACCTCCATTCATTTTACAACGTTTACAAGATGGACTTCAAAAAGTAGGAGCAAGCTATAAAGGTTATTTGACTAATGAGGCTGTTTTATTAGCTGTTGAAAGTCGTACATCGTCGCCTATTCGTGTTTTGCGTGATAGAGAAACAATGCAACATGTGGAGATAAAAGGTCTTTATCCTTGTGGTGAAGGTGCTGGTTATGCTGGTGGAATAGTTTCTGCCGGAATGGATGGTGAGCGTTGTGCTGAAGCTTTAGCAAATGTTTTAAAGGGCTAATTACTAATTGATATGATATATTGTAAGGGTGAATAATTATTCACCCTTTACTTTTTAGTGGTAGTAAATAAAAGTATAGATTATAAAAGGTATGTGATTTTAATACCTATTCTTCCACAATTTACGTAAGTGTTCCAATATTTTTGATTCAGCAGGGTTTGCTTGTGGTTCCCAGAATCTAGTGTTTTTTATTTCCTTAGGCATATAATCTTGTTGGATAAAATTATCCTTATAATCATGAGCGTACTTGTACTCCTTGCCATAATCCAACTCTTTCATTAATTTGGTCGGAGCATTGCGTAGATGCAGAGGCACAGGTAAGTTCCCAGACTCTTCAACTAATGCTAAAGCTTTGTCGATAGACAAATAAGCCGAATTACTTTTGGGAGAAGTTGCCAAATAAACTGTAGTCTCAGCCAGAATAATACGTCCTTCGGGCCATCCTATTTTTTGAAGGGCATCGAAGCATGCATTTGCCAAAAGTAAGGCATTAGGATTTGCTAAACCGACATCTTCTGCTGCCGAAATAACTAACCTGCGAGCTATGAATTTAGGATCTTCACCTCCTGCAACCATGCGAGCAAGCCAATATATAGCAGCATCAGGATCGCTTCCACGAATAGACTTGATAAATGCCGAGATTATATCATAATGCATCTCCCCACCTTTATCGTAGGCTGCTGGGTTTTCTTGCAGACGTTCTGTTACGATCTTATCTGTAATAATGGTATCACCTTCATCTGCCGATATTACAAGATCAAGTATATTTAATAGTTTTCGGGCATCACCTCCTGAGTATTTAAGGAGAGCATCCGTTTCTTGTATATCTATATTTTTTTCTTTGAGAATAAGGTCTTGCGTTACTGCTCTTTGTATTAGTTCAAGGAGATCAGCTTTATCTAAAGATTTGAGGACATAAACCTGACAGCGTGAAAGAAGCGGACGAATGACTTCAAAAGAAGGGTTTTCGGTAGTTGCCCCAATCAATGTGATCACACCTGTTTCTACAGCTCCAAGAAGTGAATCTTGTTGAGATTTACTGAAACGGTGAATTTCATCAATAAAAAGAATAGGACTTTTTGTGGTATTGAAAAAAGTATTCTTTTTTGCCGTATCTATAACCTCGCGTACATCTTTTACTCCCGAGTTAATAGCACTTAATGTGTAAAAAGGGGTGTCAAGCGTATTTGCTATTATCTGAGCCAGAGTTGTTTTTCCTACACCCGGAGGTCCCCATAAAAGAAAAGAGGGAACACGACCCGATTCTATCATTCGGCGTAATACGGCTCCTTCGCCGACCAAATGTTTTTGACCGATGTATTCGTCCAATGATCTGGGACGTAGGCGTTCTGCTAAAGGCTGGCTCATGACTATTCTAAGTTAATGATAATATAAAACGGCATGTTTCGGAAATGATAATAGTATTTGCTGTTATATTCCCGAGACCTTATTTTATTTGTTGAAGCACTTCGTCTAATTGTTCGCTAAAATGGGTATTGCCATTTCGCTCATCAAATCGTTGTGCCAAATTGGTTGCAATAGTATAATAGTGGTTGTACAGATCATCCAGATTATAGGTGTTATCTTCTCTGTAATAAGTATGATCGCTATTTATACCTTCTATAACCCGAGTACCTCCTCCTTTAAATAATGCAAGTGTAGAGGCTGCAAAGTCGAATCGAATGCCGTCTTCCGCACTAATCTCCCAGTTGACATATTTACAGAAATATATCCATGCTTTTTCTTTTTCATGCTTAGACATATAGTACATCACTAAAGTAACTTCGTATAGCTGAAAAGGAAAATTAGCTAATTCGGAAAATTCTTTATCAACTTCGGCAAAATATTCGGCTGCTCTCGGATCATTCATCTTTCCTCCAAAATAATAGATAAGCCCACTATAAACAGGTATATGATTCATCTTGTGGACAGATTTCTTTGCCATGAACTCCTGAATATGAGAAATAGCCTTGTCGAAGTCTCCTTCAAACATTTCAACATATATGGTTGTAATGAGGTCATTACTCAAAGAGGTCATGTTGTCTTCCGCTTCACTATCTCTTAAATCGAGATATTTACGTGCATCTTCTCTGCTACCCAGAAATAGAGACCAGTTAGCCATTACATTGTAATATTCGCGACTACTCATTCCATATTTGATAGACCTCTGTCTAAAATCTTCAAGAATGGCTTCTACTTGTGCTTTCGATATATTCAGATTATTGTATGATACAGATGCCATCCATTTGTATTCATTCAGAATTTCTTCTTCCGAAAAGAATTCGGGATCAGAATCATAAGCATTCAAAATCCATGCAAATGCAGGAAAACTTTCACGCGAGTGAGCAGTAAACTGTTCGTTACGAATTAAATCCATTCTGAGATCGAATCCCCAATCTATATCATTATTGGCATCTGCAATCTGAATTGCTTGCTTTAATAACTTGATTATGTCGTCTGCGTTGTTGGAATTCTCAGTTTCTAAAAGTATTTTTTGTATCTCTAGATTATAATTCATTCTATTTTAAGTAAATGAAAGTATTTCATGAAATACTTTCCGATTGTCATAAGCTATAATCTGTATATTAACGAAAGCAGTGAAAAGCTTACAACTTTTAGTTACACTGATACAACTTCTTCTAACGCTTTCGAGAACGAATTGGTTCCGTTACGAGCGTCAAATTGTTGAGCCAATTCGTTTGCTTTCTTATAATAATAATCGTAAAGATCAGCTATATTGTAATTACCATCTGCTTTGAAATAAGGAAGCTTTTCGCTCATAGTCAATTGCTTTTGCCCATCCTCTTTCAATAAAGTCAGAATGTTTTTAGAAAAGTCGAAACTAATAGAATCCTCTGCTCCAATTTCCCACTCAGCATATTTTTGGAAATATTCCCAACCTCTGTTTCTATCATACTTATTCAGATAATAAATAAGATCTGATATATTCGAAATAAGAGAAGAATCGTTTTCTTCTGCTTCAGCAATTTCCTCTTCTGCTTTTTCGAAGAACTCGGCAGCTCTTTCATCACCTGCTTTAGACAGGTAATAAGTCAAATTACAAAAAGTGGAGAGAGGCATAACGCCACACGTAAGCTTTTTAGTAATTAAATCATTTGCAGTAGTAATAGCTTTGTCAAACTGACCTTCTATAAGTTCTATTTCTACTCTTGTATCTAGTTCACAAGCGGGGCAGTGCGACATTCTATCTCGTGTTGTATTATCGCGTAGCTCTAGGTATTTATTAGCTTCCTGCATATCGCCAATGAATAGATTCCAATAGATCATTACGCTGTAATATCCGCGAGGAGTATATCCGTTGCGTTCCATCCTTACTTTAAGATCAGCCATAATAGATTCTACTTGCTGACGTGAAATGTTCACATTACGCCTTGCTGCGGCTGCCATCCATTTGTATTCCCAAAGAAAATCATCTTCATTAAATAATTCAGAGTTAGAATCGTAAGCACTAAGTATCCACGTAAAGGCAGGAAAACTTTCAGTACAATGCGATGTGTCTTTTTCTTGTGATATAAGATCAAGACGTAAATCGAACCCCCAATCGAGATCGTTATTAGCATCTGCAATCTGAATGGCTTGTTTCAGTAAATTTATTTTATCTTCTGGATGCGATAATGTATCCAATTTCAATAATATCTTTTGTATTTCCAGATTATGATTCATCTATTAGCTTATTTAGTGTTTGAGTAATAACAAAGGTAAAATAAATCTGAGGATATTCAATAAAAAGAAACTTTTAGACCTTTCTGGTGTTTTTGTAATGGTGTTGCATAATAGATAGTTAGGTCAGAATAATCTCTGTCTAATTATTTACAGTATTTATATCGTGTATATAATCTATCTAATTTGTACATTTGCCAATGCAAAATGTAACGATACAAAATTAAATGCTACCAAAAATTACTGAAGAATTTGATCTTCATATTGAAGAAGCTGCAATCAGATTGAGCGAGGTTATCAGAAAAACTCCACTAGAATTAAATCTCTCATTATCGCGTACTTTCGACTCAAATATATATTTGAAGCGTGAGGACTTGCAAGTAGTACGTTCTTATAAGTTAAGAGGTGCGTATAATATGATGAGTTGTTTGGATGCCGAGCTTCTGAAAAAAGGAGTGGTGTGTGCCAGTGCCGGTAATCATGCACAAGGAGTTGCTTATAGTTGCAATCAGATGGGTGTGAGAGGCGTTATTTTTATGCCGAAAATTACACCTAAGCAAAAGATAGAGCAAACGAGAATGTTTGGTAATGGCAAAATCGAAATAGTCTTGGTTGGAGATACATTCGACGATTGTGCCAATGCTGCAAAAATATATACAAAAGAGCATAATATGACTTTTATTCCTCCTTTCGATCATCCTCAGGTGATAGCAGGGCAGGGTACAATAGGTCTCGAAATTTTAAAAGAAATTCCTAAAGGAACTATCGACTATCTTTTTATTCCTATTGGAGGAGGTGGTCTATGCGCTGGAGTGGGTGCATATATAAAAGATCATTCGCCCAATACCAAAATAATAGGAGTAGAACCTGCGGGAGCACCTTGTATGAAGGCTGCTTTCGATGAGAAGCATCCGGTAACACTAGCTCATATAAATAAGTTTGTTGATGGAGCAGCGGTTCAACGTGCGGGAGATATAACTTATCCTATTTGCAGGAAAGTTGCAGATGATATTTGCCTGGTTCAGGAGGGTGAAGTATGTACTACTATTCTTAAGCTATACAATAAAGATGCTATTGTAGTAGAGCCTGCGGGAGCATTAGCTATTACGGCTTTGAATCAATATTCGGAGGAGATAAAAGGAAAGAATGTAGTTTGCATAGTAAGCGGAAGTAATAATGACATTAACCGTATGCAAGAAATCAAAGAACGCTCTTTGATTTTTGAAGGCTTGAAACATTACTTCATCATCAGACTTCCACAACGTACGAATGCGCTTAAGGATTTTGTAAATGAAGTTTTATCTGAGCATGACGATATTGTTCGTTTCGAATATATGAAGAAGAACGATCGTGAAAATGGTCCTGCGCTAATAGGTATAGAAGTAGATACGGTAGGAGAATACGATAATTTGATTTCCCGAATGCTTAAATATGGACTCGATTTTACCCAGCTTGATCCAAATAGCGACTTGGGGAAATATATAGTATAGTTTATCTTTTAATGAAGATAAGGTAAGAGGCGTAATTTATTATGTCTCTTTTTCTTTTGTTACTTTGGTTGGTAAAACAGTTATAGAACGTTATATTCTGAGAATATATTATTAAATACTTAGTTTTACTTATTACCTTTAGTTCTCAAATTTATTTTATCATGAAACAATTTTTTATCAGTGCAGTACTACTAATGGCTGCCTTTGCTATTAATGCACAAAATTTTAATGTAGGAACTTATAATGTTCGAAACGATAATCCATCGGATGTGGGTAATATGTGGAATGATCGTTCCCCGTATATTGCTAAATTAGTGCAGTATCACGATTTTGATTTCTTCGGAACGCAGGAAGCTTTGCCACATCAATTAGAAGATATGAAGGCTGCTTTACCCAGCTATGACTATTACGGAGAGGGTAGAGATGGAAATAATCAAGGAGAACATTCTGCTATATTTTATAAAACGGCTAAATATAAATTATTAAATAAAGGTGACTTCTGGTTGTCTGCAACTCCCGATGTTCCTTCTAAAAGTTGGGATGCGCCTTGTTGTAATCGTATTTGTACTTGGGTCGAATTGCAGGATATAGAATCGGGAAAGAAATTCTTCGCATTCAGTGCACACTACGATTATGAGAAAGATTATGCACGTAATGAGAGTAGTAAACTGGTACTGGCTAAGATTAAAGAAATAGCAGGTGATAATCCTGTGATATTTATGGGTGACCTTAATGGCGGAATGAATAGTTCGTGGGCTCAAATTATCAACAATTCGGGAGTTTTGAGAGATACTTATTATGATGTTGAAAAACCATATGCAAACAACTCTTCATTTAATGCATGGGGTAAACCTCTTGACCAATTAGATGCATTGGACAGAGGTATCATAAGTAATAACGAAATATTAGATCATATCTATTTTAGCAAACATTTCCAAACTAATAGATGGGGAATGTTGACAGATACTTATAACATCGGAAAATTTCCATCAGATCACTTTCCTGTTTTAGTTAATGCTGAATGGATAATTGAGCCTGTTAAAAGAAGTGATATGAGCTATAAGTAATATATTAATAGCAAGATAAAAGAGGAGGGAGATATTCCTCCTTTTCTTATTATAACCCTATTCTGAATCGAATAAAGGATGTGCAGTAAACAATTTTTTCTGTATCCCGTTAAATAAGGAGATTTAATACTTTTAGAAAATAACATAAATCTGGTTATGGAAAGGAATAAAATAAGAGAACGATTAACATTAAAACCCTTTGGATTAGAGTACATAGACCAGTTTAATGAGTTGTTACGATATGTGTTTCAGGTAACAAATAGTGATATTCAGGAAAGTGGATACGAGGATGGGGAGATCGTAAAATCGAAGCGTCCGATCCTTAAAAATGCCGATGTGATTGGTTGGTTCAACGAAGATCAGTTAGTGTCACAATTATGTATCTATCCTTGTCAGGTAAATATTCATGGAAAAATATTTTCGATGGGTGGTCTTACAGGTGTTGGTACATATCCTGAGTATGCCAATTTAGGTTTGATGAACGATTTAATAAAATCGGGACTGCAAATAATGAGGGATAAGGGGCAATGGATCTCCTACCTTTATCCTTATTCAATACCCTATTATCGACGTAAGGGGTGGGAGATAATGTCCGATCATTTGACTTTTACTATAAAGGATAGTCAAATACCTAAAAATGTTGGTGTAAAAGGTTTTGCTGAGAGACTTCCCGTTACCGATAAAGATGTGATTGCTGTTTATGATAAATTTGCACGAAGTAATCATGGTGCTTTAATTCGAGGAAAACAAGAGTGGGAAGAGTATTGGAGATGGGAAAACGAAGATGAACGGACGGCTGCCGTCTATTATGATAAAGATGATGTTCCGCAGGGGTATATTTTATATTGGATAGAAGAAGATATATTTCATATCAAAGATATTATTTATTTGAATCAAGAGGCTAGGGTAGGTCTTTGGAATTTTGTCTATGCTCATTATTCGATGGTAGATGAGGTACAAGGAAATATCTATAAGAATGACCCTCTTCATTTTCTTTTAGATGATGGGCAAATTAAAGAGACTATTGAGCCTTATTATATGGCAAGGATAGTTGATGTAACTGAGTTTTTGAATAACTTCCCCTTTAAAGAGTCAGATATCTTTACGCCTTTCCATTTTGTCGTTTCAGATTCTATTGCAGAATGGAATAATGGAGTATTTGGTCTCTCTAAAAATGAAAAAGGAAAGCTTACGCCTACAAATGAAGTAGTAGGTAAAGCTGTCTATTTAGATATTCAAACTTTGACTACTATGTTAATGTCTTATCGTAGCCCGTCTTATTTGCATAAGATAGAGCGTATTGAGGCTGATAGTAGCACATTAGAAATACTTGAACAAATAATTCCAGATAATCAGCCCTATTTTTCTGATTATTTTTAATTGCTTTTTTAGTCTATAAAATAAGCGAAGTCCTATGTCTGACATAGGGCTTCGCTTATTTGTTATATATTTAAGAGTATATTTAAAAAGGTTTATAACCTTAATATGCTCTGGCAAACACAACTCGTTGAGTAGAAGGATTACCTGTTACCATACATTTACCTGGAGTTTTATCTCCCTCTAAAGGTATACAACGGATGGTTGCTTTGGTTTCATTTTTAATTTTCTCTTCAGTCTCAGGAGTTCCATCCCAATGAGCCATAAGAAATCCACCCTCTTCTATTTTTTCTTTAAATTCTTCGTATGTATCTACGTTGATTGTGCTAGCTGCTCTGAAATCAAGCGCTTTCTTGTAGATGTTTTCTTGAATATCATTTAAAAGATTCTTGATATACACATCTAAGTTGTCGCAAGATACAGTTTCTTTAGTCAAAGTATCACGGCGAGCCACTTCAATAGTGTTGTTCTCAAGATCGCGACCACCCATAGCTAAACGAACTGGCACTCCTTTAAGTTCATATTCAGAGAATTTCCATCCCGGTTTCTTATTATCCGAGTTATCATATTTTACACTGACACCCAAATTCTTTAATGCAGAAACAATTCCTGCTACTTTCTCATTAATTTGAGCAAGTTGTTCTTCGCTACGGTAGATAGGTACTATAACTACTTGGTAAGGTGCTAATTTTGGAGGAAGCACTAGACCATTGTCATCAGAGTGAGCCATAATCAATGCTCCTATCAAGCGAGTAGAAACTCCCCATGAGGTTGCCCATACATAATCTTGTTTTCCTTCTTTATCAGTAAATTTCACATCAAAAGCTTTAGCAAAATTCTGTCCTAAGAAGTGAGATGTTCCCGATTGAAGGGCTTTTCCATCTTGCATCAAAGCTTCAATAGTATAAGTGTCAATAGCTCCTGCAAAACGTTCCGAAGCCGATTTTACGCCTCTTACTACTGGCATTGCCATATATTTCTCAGCAAATTCGCCATATACCTCAAGCATCTTTTTAGACTCTTCCTCTGCTTCTGCTTTTGTTGCATGAGCAGTGTGTCCTTCTTGCCAAAGAAATTCAGCAGTACGTAGGAATAAGCGTGTACGCATTTCCCAACGAACTACATTAGCCCATTGATTTACCAATATAGGCAGGTCACGATATGATTGTATCCAGTTACGATATGTATTCCAGATAATAGTTTCTGATGTTGGGCGGATGATAAGTTCCTCTTCCAGTTTTGCTTCCGGATCAACTATTACACCTTTTCCATCAGGATCGTTCTTTAAACGATAGTGAGTTACAACAGCACATTCTTTGGCGAAACCTTCAACGTGATCGGCTTCTTTGCTTAAGAATGATTTGGGGATGAAAAGCGGGAAATATGCATTTTCGTGACCTGTTTCTTTGAACATATCATCCAACTGACGTTGAATTTTTTCCCAAATTGCATATCCGTATGGTTTAATAACCATACATCCACGTACAGCAGAGTTTTCTGCTAAATCTGCTTTTAGTACCAAATCAAGATACCATTGACTGTAATCCTGACTTCTTGGAGTCAGTTCTTTAAGCTCTTTTGCCATGTGTTATTATAACTTTTCTTGAGTAATTTGAATGTTTATTACCGCCTCTCATAGTTGTAACTATCTTTGGTTACTGTACTAGCCAAAGCAATAGAAAGGTTTGTAACCTTAAGTATTTGCAAAGTTAGCAAAAAAGACAATTGTATAATAGAAAAAGGTTCATTTTACAAGCCGATTGCTCGCTCCTCTTAATTAAAAAAAGCAGTAAGATAAAATCCTACTGCTTTTACTATTATATAAACCCTATAAACTTATGTGAGTATAGGATATAAATTTATCTTAGTTGATAAATGCAAGTACTTGATTCTTTTGAACCTTAGCACCTTGTTTTGTTTCGATTTGAACAATCTTACCCGATTTCAAAGCTTTTACTTCTTCAATACCATAGTAAGCTTGAATGAAAGCAATAATATCACCTTCTTTAACTGTTGTTCCTACTACAGGAGCAGTAGACTCGTCAGCTAGATCAATCTGCCAGATTACTTGTCCTGAAACAGGAGCTTGTACTGGTTGAGCATCAGGATATTTTTCTGTTACTTTTTCTATATCGAAGTTAGGTATTTCAACTATAGGGCGTGTAACGATGATTGGAGCTCCAGCTGCTGCTTTTGCTTTTTCCAAGTCAGCATTGAAACGTTCTTTAGCTAATCCCGATTTGTAATCGCGGTATTGGCGATCGTGCATTGCCAATTCGAACAATTCTTCATCATCTTCACCATACTCCCAACCGTTCTCATCCATTTCTTTGCGATAAGTATCAAGAGCATCTGGATATTCTTCTTGAGGATTTCCTGTATAGAACTCAAGATTTTTAGACTTAGCCAATTCGATAATTTCATCATCCAGTTTACCTGGCAATGTACCTGTTCTGCCTAGAATCATATTCCAGCTATCTTTGTCGATATTAGAGAAACGAGCTTGTCCTTGTGCCATCGAGAAGATGTTCATAAGAGCAATGTTCTTCACGTATTGACTGAAAGGCGTTACTAAGGGAGGATAACCTAGTTTAGGCCATATATAAGCAACTTCGTCGAATAGTTGAACCACTAGGTCATTTAATGTAACTTCTGCCTTGCCATTGTTGCGAAGTGCCATATTGATCGCAGAGTGCATACCTTTAAGGTCGGCCATCATAGATCCCATCATTCCTCCAGGAAGACCGCAGCCTACAAGTAAAGATGTCATTATTTTGTTAGATGGATCAATAAAGTATCCTAAGAAATCGTCAATGAAAGATTGTGTCAATGCACGAGCTTCCATATAAGCTTTCATATTAATATCAGGCACAGAAAATCCTGCATCCTTTAACATTGCTTGCAATGTGATAATATCAGGGTGTACCATACCCCATGATAGAGGCTCGATAGCAGCATCCAGATAATCAGCACCAGCACGTGCTACTTCTAACATAGAAGCAACCGAGAAACCGGGTCCTGTATGACCATGATATTCGATAGGTATATTGGGATGTCTGTCTTTAAGAGCTTTTGTGAGTTTACCTAAAAATGCAGGGCGACCTACTCCAGCCATATCTTTTAAACAGAATTCATCGGCTCCAAAGTCAACTAATTTATCTGCAAAATTTACATAATAATCAACCGTGTGAATTGGTGAGTGAGTGATACAAAGAGCTGTTTGAGAAATCATCCCAGCTTCTTTAGCATACTTAACTGATAATTCTAGATTTCGTGGATCATTCAAACCGTCAAAAGAACGAGATATATTAGTTCCTTGTGCACATTTTACTTTAAACATCAAACGACGTACGTCTTTTGGAACAGGATTCATACGAAGGCCGTTTAAACCACGCTCCAACATATGCGTTTGAATACCTACTTCGTTGAAAGGAGCAGTCCAGTCGCGAACAGCTTTGTTAGGGTTTTCGCCATAAAGAAGATTTACCTGTTCGAAAGCCCCACCATTTGTCTCAACACGAGCAAAACAACCCATGTCAATAATAACTGGTGCGATTTGTGTTAATTGATCTACACGTGGCTGATATTTTCCAGATGATTGCCACATGTCACGATAAACGAGACTAAATTTGATTTCTCTTCCCATAGTGTTTTTATGTAATGTTCAAAGATAAAATTGGTTCTTGGAAGCCAATTTCGATCTTAAAATTATAGTGAATTCTATTGTAATATTAAACCTTCGTTAAGGGTATACAAATTTAGAGCTTTCATTTCAATTAAGACGAAAAAAGGAGTTATTAAAATTATCAATTTGATATAAAAAGTTATGATATTTAAAAAAACTGCACTTATCACTCAAAAGTGTGCAATAAAATAAGTTATGCATCCATCAAACTGTAATTTATACATTATAATGATGCTATAAAGAATATATTTTATCTCTGTTAATAAGTTATTGATTCGACTATTTCTCTTCAACAATTATATTTCATAATTTTATGTATCTATAATATCTGAACGAGTATTTCCTTTGAATATTTTGATCTGTTGTAATCTGTTGATGTGTAATTGATTATTTGAAAAAAGAATGTTTTTTCGCTTTTTTCTCTATTTTTTCTTCTCATGTTTTATGGAATTCTAATCTGATTTTACTCTATAATGTAGACAAGCGAATTATAAACAACTTTAATTCTTATCGTCATGGCTGAAATGAATACAAACTCCGATAATGGAGGCAAAAAGAAGAAAGCGCAACCTGCAAAAAAGAATCTTCGTGTTGATTTCACCCCAATGGTGGATATGAATATGTTGCTAATAACGTTTTTCATGTTGTGTACAACACTTTCCGCACCTCAAGTGATGGATATAGTGATGCCTACAAAGGCTACGGTTGATGGAAATGACAATGAAACTCCAGAGTCTAAAACGGTTACATTGCTCTTGAGTGAGAATGACCAAGTATTTTATTACTGGGGAAAACCTAAGTCTGATAATCCTGCCTTCTTGGAAAAGACCGATTTATCGGAAAATGGGCTTAGAAACGTTCTCCTAAAGAGAAATGGAGATGTAGCTCAACAGGTTAAGGATTTAAAAGATAAAAGATATAAAAAAGAGATTTCAGAAGAACAATTCAAAGATCAATTGTCTGAGCTTAAGAAATCAAGAGAAAGTATAACTGTAATTGTAAAACCAACCAGTAGTTCAACTTATAATAACTTGGTGAAAACTCTGGACGAAATGCAAATATGTAGCGTTGCAAAATATGCTATTGTAGATGTAGAGAAAGGAGACAATTATTTAATCGAAAATTTCAACAACTTTAGCTTAACACAAGCGAAATAAATATCAAACAACCCTCTTTTATTACTACTTTTGATTGAAACGCCGTAAAACAGAAACTACGCTGATTTACGGCTTTCATCTTTTTTATAGTGAGCTATTTCCTATTTATTCTTCCAAGTAAAAGTATTTATCATTTCTTTGATATCTTTCATTACAACATCAGTAATGGGTGCAACAGAGTCCATATCTACTTTTTCAGCATAATAGAACGATCCTCTAAAAAAATGCTTGATGCTGTCTGTTAGATAAAATTGAGCAGGTGTCGCTACATTTCCGGTTATGGAATATAACATTCCCGATACATTTATATCTTCATTTACGTATATCTGTTGGTCTATACCATCAGCCTTTAGCGCATGACTGTATGCTAAACGATGACTATCTTCTAATAGTTTAGGTAAAGTTGTTTCCGAAATAGGTAAATAAGTGCAATAAACTGTCGCATTATATTGTGGATAAACAATATTAAACCAAATCTCACCTTTTTCTTTCGATTGAAGCGTGTCTATACGAACCTGATCGGAATATTTAAATGAGAATTTTGGAAAGTTATATTCAATAAATCCGCTTTCTATATCATCTATGCGATTATATCCCTTAGGTTTGGGGGTGTATTCGCTACATCCTGCACTGAATAACAAGGATAGGAGTAATCCAATAAAAATGATGTATTTATTGAGAGGCTTGAGTAGTATCATAAGTAGATAAACTTTATATAAATAATATAGAGATGAGCTTAAGAAGCTGTTTATATACAACAAATGCAGATATAATGAATATAGATCTGCATTTATTTATGTTGTATTTAGTTGAGATAAAAGTTAGAAAGGTAAGTCATCTGCTTCGTCGATGGATGGGGTTGACGTAGTAGATGAGGTCGGAGATTGATATTGTGATGTTGTAGAAGCAGAAGACGAAGATTGTTGCTGTCCATATCCTCCACCTGTATTTCCTTCAGATTGAAAGTCTCCCTTTTTACCTAAAAGTTCTAGATTATCAGCATATATTTCTACGACATATCTTTTTATTCCGTTTTGATCGTCGTAAGAGCGGGTACGGATTTTTCCTTCAACAAATAATTGAGTACCTTTTTTTACAAATTGCTCGGCAACTTTAGCTAAACCTCTCCAACAAACAATATTGTGCCATTCCGTACGATCGGGAATCTGTGTACCATTTGCCGCAGTATAGCCACGCTCTGTGGTTGCCAACGGAAAGTTTACTACTGCACTACCATTATCAAAATATCTGATATCGGGATCTTTCCCTACATTACCTATTAGTATAACTTTATTTACTGACATCTCCGATTGTTTTTATATTATGACAATTTCTAAATTCCCTTGTTCTTATATCAAGAAACAAATATAATATTTTTTGCCGAAGCAAATAAATTATTCTTCGATGTCTTCCCACTTCTTAATGTGGATTATGGATATTCCTTTCTGGAAGAAAAGAGAATTAGGGTATGAAATAATTTCACCATCAAGAGTTCTCAATAGAGTGTGAAAAGATAATATATCTTCTACTATGGCATCAACAGGCATATCTTTGTCCAGAATGCGGATGTGATCGCCAACTCTAAAGGTAGAAGTGAAAAAGATAATGATACCTGCTGTAATATTACTTAGTAGCGACCATTGTGCAAACATAGCGACTCCTATTACTGCAAAAATAGAAGATAAGGCAACCAGTAAGTTACGAGGATCTACTCCCCAAATAATGATAAAGCAGATGACGAACATTATGTTTATCATTATATTGAAAACTCTGACAACTTGTTTGGTGCGAGCCTCAATTTTTTTGCTGAATGTTGCATATTTTACGATCAATCTTTTTACCACATACTTTACTATGGGTATAGATATTATTAAAATTAGAGTTGCTATTATCTGTACAATATATCGTTCCATATTCGCTGTTTAAGGTTTCCCCCCTTTTAGTTAGTGGGGTAAGTATAGGTTTACTACTAGTTGTTACTGAGAGAATAGTAATAACAAATTTAAGTGATATTTTTTTATTGAAAAAGAAAAGGATAGATTCTTCAATCCATCCCTTTCTTTCTTTATCGATTTTATGTCTTAATCGTTGCTTGCAAGCGGAGTGTATTTTCTGCTTTTCAATTCTCGGTCTAAAGTGTAGATACCAAATCCGTTGTCTTTGATCATCTCTAAGCTATCTACTAAATCTTGAGCAGTTGCTTCTTCTTCTACTTGTTCATCAACAAACCATTGCAACATAGATAGTGTTGCATAATCTTTTTCTTCGTTTGTCAGAGTTACAATATTATCAATCATAGCTGTAACTTGCTTTTCGTGTGCTAAAGCAGCCTTGAATGCGTCTAAAGGAGAAGCCCAAGTGTGAGGAACTTCTTTGATAGGACTAATAACTGCCTGCCCACCACGAGCTAGGATATAATTGAAAATTTTCATTGCATGATCGTTTTCTTCCAAAGCTTGCACTTTGAACCAATTTGCAAATCCGTTTTTACCTTCTTTTGCAAAATGAGCTGACATGGATAGATATAAATATCCTGACCAAAATTCTGCATTAATTTGTTTGTTTAATGCGTCTTCGACTTTCTTACTTACCATAATGACTTTTATTTTATAGTTAATAATAAAATATATACTTAAATGACTGTGACTATTACAAAGATAGGTTATTTTGGGGAGACCTTACATGTTTTAAAATTCTTTGTAGAGGTTATGTAGTATAGAAAAAATCTATTACCAACCACGTCCAGCACCGCCTCCGCCAAAGCGACCACCGCCTCCTCCACCGAAGCCACCCCCTCTAGAGCCTCCGCCAAAACCACCGAAACCTCCACCTATTATCGGTGGAAAACCTCCACCTCTTGATGACCTGTTTCCTTTATTGTTTTTATTTGCTCTTGCTATAAAATATATAAAGAGTAAGATAAGTAATATACTTACTACTACGTCTCCGGTTGTAAGTTCATCAGAGTCTTCGTCTGCCTGAAATTGTCCCGATAGATATTTAATCATAGCACCAATCGCATTTTTAGTGCCTGTATAGTAGTCATTTTGTTGAAAGTAGGGTAGCATTTCGTTATCAATAATACGACCTACTCTGGCATCATTAAGTTTTTCTTCAAGTCCATAACCTGTGGCTATGAATACTCTTCCTCTCTCATTGCCAATCTTAGGTTTAATTAGTATAACTGCACCGTTATCTTTACCCTTTTGTCCTATTCCCCATTTCTCTCCAAGGCGAAAGGCATAATCGGATACATCATAGCCTTCGAGATCCTTCACCGTTACTACATATATCTGGGTTGATGTAGTATCGTTATATGTGAGTAGCATCTGTTCCAGATTGTTGCGCTCTTGCTCATTGAAAATACCTGCAAAGTCGTTTAACAAACGAGGTGGTGACATTGGCTCTGGTATATTCTGAGCATGGGTAAATCCGCTGATCATTACCGATAATACTACTAATAGCAACTTATAATACGAATTCATATCGTGATGTTTTGAGGTCTTTTTCGTTCTTAAATATAGTATTTTATAAACAAATAAGTTCGATATAAGTTATATATCGAACCCATTCTGAACAATTTTTATACTATAAAAACTAAAACTGAACTTGAGGAGCAGTTTGACTGCTGGCTTCTGCCTCAAAATATCCTTTCTTGGAAAAGCCAAACCATCCGGACCATATTGTTTGCGGAAACTTACGGATGTATTGGTTGTAGTCTTTGACCACCTCATTATATTTATTTCGTTCTACGGCAATACGATTCTCTGTGCCTGCCAGTTCGTCTTGTAATGCAAGGAAGTTCTGATTGGCTTTAAGATCGGGATATTGCTCTTGTACCATCAATAGCTTTCCTAAAGCAGCACTTAATTGACCTTGAGCTTCTTGGTACTTCTTGATATTTTCTTCCGATAAATCGTCAGCACTTACAGTAATTTGAGTTGCTTTTGCTCTGGCATTAACAACCTCTGTCAGCGTTTGTTCCTCATGGGTTGCATAACCTTTAACGGTAGCTACCAGATTGGGTATAAGATCAGCACGACGTTGGTAAGCATTTTGTACTTGCCCCCATTGCGATGAGGTTGCTTCTTCTTTCTCCACCATCGTATTATACGAACAACTGGATAAAAACACACTTGCTAAAATAGCAATAAATAAAGTAAACTTTATAGTCTTCATAAATACATTTTTTTTAACTCTTATAATTAGTAAACACTAAAGATAAGAAGATGTTTAAATAAATTTTCATTAATTCGTTTATCTTCATTCTATATTATTATAAAGTGTTTATTATCAGTCGAATAATTTACATATCTTTGAATGGTGAGCTTATATAGTATAGCAGAATCAAATTTATTGTAAAATGAAACACTTGAAGGCACTAATCCTTTTAATAATCGCATCGGCTTTATATATGCATTTTATTGATGCTTGCACTATTTTCATCGCTTCCAATGGGAAATCTACTTTTGTAGGTAATAATGAAGACTATGTACCGGGTGTGAACTCTTATTTATGGGTTCGTCCAGCAGAAAATAATAAATATGGTTATGTATTCTGGGGATTTGAAGAGATGTATCCCGAAGGAGGTATGAACGAGTATGGGCTATTTTTCGACGCTGCTGCTCTGCCCGAAAAGATAGCCATTGTAAAAGATTTGTCTAAGCCTGACTATGAAGGGTATTTAGTCGAGAAAATATTATCATCATGTCGCACAGTTGAAGAAGCAGTCCAATTACTTCAGACATTTAATCTGACATGGCAAGAAAAGGCACAAATTATGGTGGCCGATAAAACCGGAGATTATGCTGTTATACATGCCAATTATATCATACGAAAGAAAGATCCTTTATTTGTACTCACAAATTATTCTCTGCAAGATAAAGCTACATTATCGACTAATTGTTGGCGTCGTGAAACGGCTTACGAACTACTCAATAGCAAAGCTTTAACTACTGGTTTGATAACAGAAGTTTTGTTAGAAACAGCTCAAAAAGCTTGGGACAATGCTACTGTTTATTCGCAGGTTTGTGACTTAAGGAACGGAACTATTCAGGTTTATCAAAATTATGATTTTACTATAAGTAAAAAAATCAAACTAAAGGATATTTTAGACAATGGAAAACATGACTTAACTATTAAGTCATTGTTTCCACTAAGCATTGCAGATACTCTAAGCGTATATCTTCAAGATAAAACAATAGAAGAAACGATTGGATATTATAAATATCTAAGGGTAAATGACAAAGGTTCTTTTAATTTTTCAGAATCAGAATTAGATAGGCTAGGTTACGAACTCATAGATAGTAGCCGAATTTCTGATGCGATAGCTATATTTAAACTTAATCTGGAGTATTTTCCTGAATCGGATATGGTACATGCATCATTGGCGAATGCCTACTTAGTTAATAAAGAATATAAGAATGCAGATCAATTATATTCAATAACACGAGAAATGAATCCTCACAATATATACGTAGGGCTCTTTGGCGGTAATGATGGAGAGGTCACTTTCAGAATTAGAGGAATGAGTGGGGCAAAGAAGATTGTTTTGGTAGGTACTTTTAATAATAATGATACTCAATCTGACGTGTTCGAGAAGCAAGGTAACGATTGGGTATATAAAACGAAACTCCCTAAAGGGGAGTATACTTATAAATTATATGTTGATGATATGTATTGGATGGAAGATCCCGATAATAAATTACATAAAAACCAAGGAGAGTGGTGGGATTCCTTTTTAATAGTCCGCTAAAGAAGCTAAAGTCTCAAAGATAATTTTTGAGAAAAGCTTTCATAGAAATGTAGCTTATTTCTTCAATACTTTTTCAATTTCTTCAAGATCGTCTCTGAATGATTTATCAACTTGAAGTTGATCTTTTACCGTTCTGCAAGCATGTAATACTGTTGCATGATTTTTCTTTCCAATGACAGACCCAATCTGAGCCAATGACAACTCGGTATATATTTTCGAAAGATACATAGCTACTTGACGAGCTTGTACGATCTCTCTTTTTCTCGAAGCCGTTTGTAAAAGTTCCGTTTTGATATTGAAGTGTTTGCATACGACTTCTGAAATGCTATCAATGGTTACTTTTTTCTTTTCGATTTTGCGAATAGCCTGACCAATAACTCGTTTTGCAAGTATTAAATCAACTTCCTTATTATAGATAACCGAATATGCCATCAATGAAACGATTACACCCTCTAAGTCACGAACATTCTCTGTTACATTGTCAGCTATAAATTCGATAACATCAGCCGGAATTGCTAATCCGTCATGTAAAATTTTATCGTGTAGAATTTTCGATCTTAAGTCAAAATCAGGGTTTTCTAATCGAGTAGTAAGTCCCCATCTAAAACGAGTTAATAAACGCTCCTCTACACCCTGTAATTCAGATGGTGCCTTGTCGGAGGTTAGAATCAACTGCTTGTTATTTTGGTGCAGGTGGTTAAAGATATGGAAGAACGTATTTTGAGTTTTTTCCAATCCTACCAATTCTTGAATATCGTCAATTATAAGAACATCTATACCTTGATAGAAATTTATAAAATCGTTAACAGTATTGAAACGAGTAGCATCTGTGTACTGTACTTTGAATAAGTGAGCAGAAACATATAATACTTTCTTTTCGGGAAACATATCTAATATAGACGTTCCTATGGCGTGACAAAGGTGAGTTTTACCGACTCCCGATGTACCATGAACGAACAAAGGATTGAATGCTGTTTTACCCGGATTATTAGCGATAGTTTCTCCTGCAGTTCTAGCTAGTTTATTGCTTACTCCTTCAAAGAAATTATTAAATGTATATTTCGCATTTAATTGCGAATCGAAATCTACCGATACAGTTTTCTGAAAAGGATTAGGTATTCTATTCGCCTGCTTAGGTGTAATTCTTTCAACACTCAACGACTTGGTATCACCTCTATAATCAACATGCGTATTAGTCGTATTTTCAACAAGTATACGGTAATTAAGTATAGCTTCAGCACTAACTTCGCGGTGCAAAGTCATTCTTAGTAAATCTACAAATTTATCCTCCAAATATTCATAGAAAAATTGACTTGGAACCTGTATCGTGAACACATTGTTTTCAAACGAATGTGGTACAATAGGGGAGAACCAAGTTTGATACGTTATCTCAGAAACATTATCTTTGATAACATTCAAACATTTATTCCATAAAAAATTGACATTATTATTCATCGGAGGTCTGCAATACTACTTTTTGATTTCTATACTATTTTACATTCTGCCCTGTTAGGGTTATACAAAATTTGAAAATTAATTCAGTTTAAACAAGTGCTAATAAATTTGGTTTTTCGGATCAGTTATACGAGTCTGCTAATCAATGGTTTAAAAGGGTTTAAGTTTGCTTGGTTATAAACTTTTATCTTTCAATAGATTACAAGATATTAACAATAATAAGACCGAGTTAAATCCGCATTAAAGGATTGTAAACAATTTATTACATTTTGTTTTTATTTAGACGCATTCTAAATAAGGGTTAAAAAACTTTTACGTTGATATATCTTGATGGATTCTCTTTTACATCCTTTAAAAGCAGGGATGCATTGCTGATTGTTACATTCAAACTGTCATAAAGAGCTCTGTCGTTAAGTAGAAGACCAAGTGAGCTATCTTTGCTGTTAAGCCTAGAGCTTAAGCCTTGTACATTTCTAAGTGTAGAATCGATTGAGCTGTATGATGAAGCTATATCAATAGATTTTAATTGGGTAGTCATTCCCGCAAGATCATTCGAAACGGTTGTCATATTATTAGTCATCGTTGGGATATTCTTGTTTAAGCTTAGCATCATTTGATTCAATTGCTTAGATGATACTGCTAAGTCCGAAGTGATAACCTCTACATTCTCTAACGACTTCACTAAAGCAGGATTGTTAACCAGAAGTTGTAACCCAATCAATATCGAATCGATTTTTGGAACCAATGCTCCAATCTGAGGCATGACATCTCCTCCGAGTGATTCCATCATTCCAGCTATTCGCACACCGGGAATGCGGTCATCAATAGTATAATATTCTTCTGTATATGGATTTTGTTCTAATATAACAGTAGCTGTACCCATTAACGAAACATCCAGTTTCACCTTGCTACCTTTGTTAAGTCTTACTCCTTTATCCAAATTTAAAATGACAGCAACTTTATTTGCAGTATCATTTTCTAATTTCATTGAGTAAACTAATCCTACCTGAAAACCATTCAGAACGACGGGTGAAGACAGAGTAAGACCCGTAACGTCATCAAAGACCACCGTGTATGAGTTGGAGGGTTTAAAGACATTGATGCCTTTTAGAAAGTTTATGCCAAAATATAATATAAATAAAGCAATAACAAATGCAATTCCAATTTTAACCTCTTTCGAAAATTTCTTTTTCATATATAATCTTATTCAATTAAACGCAATTTAAATCCTAAAACACTTATTTGATACGTACATTATTTTTAAACCTAACGATGAAAGCATCTTTAAATTTAGTACGAGCTTCTTTCTGTAATTTCAAAGCCTCTGCTTCGGTTGTGGCTGAGCCATATGTATATTTATAAGTCGTACCTTCCTGGTAAAAGCTTACGGGTGATAGCCCTTTAAACTTAGGGGAGTTGGAAGGGAGTTTTGAACCACCAGTTAAGAACTGTATTCTATACTCTACTGTTCCAGAAGGAACAACAGTCTTGGTATTATTGTTCACCTTTTGAGTTGTTTTATTCTCTTTTACAGGAGTTGATGTCTTTACAGGAGTTGATTCCACTTTTCGAGATTGCTCTTGCTTAGTCGGAGTTCTTTTAGTGGTATTTGACGAAGTCAATTGACTAACATCTGTATTTTTAGATATATACTTCGGTCTGTTATTCGAGTTTGCTTTACTCGCTTTATTGGTATCCTGAGAAGATCTGCTATCAGTACTTTCTGTTCTATCTTCTACTATTATATCAGATCTTACAGGCTCTGTTCTTCTTGCCTGAGTGTTTTCTGAATATGATTTACCTTGTTTTTTATCAAACTCTTTTTTATACTTTTCTAAACCTGAAAATATAGCACTAGCCATATTTCTTTGTCCTGTTGATGAAGTTAGATATTTAGCTTCTGCCGGATTATTTATGAAACCTAATTCGATCAGAACGCTAGGCATACCCGATTCACGCAATACAAGAAAACCAGCTTGTAGTACTCCTCTATCTACTCTTCTTGCTACTCCCGAAAAGCCACTTTGCACAAAACTTGCAAATTGTAAGCTTTGCTCCATATACTTATCGGTCATAAACTCGAAAATTATATTTGATTCAGGAGAATTGGGATCAAATCCTTCATATCGTTTATTGTAATTATCTTCTAACAAGATAACAGAGTTTTCTCTCTTAGCAACCGCGAGATTTTCCTCACTTTTAGCAAGCCCCAGAATATAGGTGTCGGCGCCTGATGCTGTAGTTACTTTTGCAGCAGTAGAATTGGTATGTATGGAGATGAAAAGATTTGCTTTTGCTTTATTTGCAATGTCAGCACGTTTATATAAGTCTACAAAAACATCGGTTTTGCGGGTGTAGATAACTTTTACATCTCTCATATTCGAATCTATGAGTTTACCAAGAGCTAGAGCAACACTCAGGTTGATTTCTTTTTCTTTATATGTGCCTCTTACTGCTCCACCATCTTTACCTCCGTGTCCAGCATCAATTACCACTACAAATTTGTCATCTGCAGCATAGATTGTTGTATATGTCGCCAAAAACAAGATGGTAAGAACTAATAATATCTTCTTCATAAAGTAATAGTGAGAATCAAGTGTTTAATATGAGTATGGATAGAGTTTTAAGCCGAAGAGCTCAATTCCTTATCTTATTGATTATGCTACCTCAGAGTCTTAAATCGAAGCAGCATATTCTTAATGTTTTATTTAGCCTGGTAGATAACCTCGTTTTTCATTTCTTTTCCTGCAAAGAAATCTGCAATATTGTCAAATGTAGTATCTGCAATATTTCCCATTGCTTCTTGTGTAAAGAAAGCCTGATGCGAAGTTAAAATTACATTATTGAATGATAATAGTCTAGCCAAAACATCATCAGTCAATACACTGTCAGAGCAGTCTTCGTAGAAATATGCTCCTTCTTCTTCGTAAACATCAAGACCGGCATATCCAATCTTTTGACTGATCAATCCTTCAATCAGATGTTTTGTATGTATAAGTTTTCCTCGACCTGTGTTTATAATCATTACACCATTTTTCATTTTAGCGATAGATTCTTCACAGATCAAATATTCAGTTTCTTTAGTCAATGGGCAATGCAGTGTAATAACATCCGAGTTTGCATATATTTCATCTAAAGATGTATATTTTATATCATTTTTTTCGGCAAAAGCATGATCAGGGTATAAATCGTAAGCAAGGATATTCATCCCTAGACCTTTTAATACACCAATGACTGTTTTTCCGATTTTTCCTGTCCCTACAACGCCTACTGTTTTGCCATACATATCGAATCCCATGAAACCATTCAATGAAAAGTTCCAGTCACGAGTTCTGATAAAAGCGCGGTGCACTTTTCTGTTCAAGCATAACATAAGGGCTAACGTATGTTCTGCAATGGCATGAGGTGAGTAATCGGGTACGCGTGCTACTTTTATTTTGCCGGCAGCATAGGCTATATCTACATTGTTAAAACCTGCACAACGTAATGCTATAAGTTTTACTCCCATTTCGCATAGTTTATCTATTACGTATGCATCAACGTTAGCATTCACAAATATACAAACAGCATCGGCTCCTCCGGCCAATACCACATTCGATCTATCTAGGTGTTCTTTATAAAAGCTTAATTCGAAGCCGTATACTTCATTAACTTTATTAAATGTGTCTTTATCGTAAGGTTTTGCATCAAATACAGCCACTTTGTATGCCATAACATTTATAAGTTATATGTTTATAATATCAATTACTTCTACAAATGTAACAAAATATGCGTTAATATATAATATTCAAAAGGTTGTTTCGGTTAAAATTATTAGAAACCGATTGTTGTTTTTCGTTAAATAAGAAAGAGGCTCTTCAATGAAGAACCTCCTTACTCTGTATATTATTTAAATCCGTTAAAACTATTATTTAGCGAAGCTTACAGCTCTTGTTTCTCTAATAACAGTGATTTTTACTTGTCCCGGATATGTCATTTCGTCTTGAATTTTCTTAGCGATTTCTGCAGATAATTTTTCTGTCTCTACATCATCAACTTTGTCTGCTCCTACAATAACGCGAAGTTCGCGACCCGCTTGTATGGCGTATGTTTTTAACACTCCTGGATAAGACATCGCTAATTGTTCCAAATCATTTAGACGTTTGATGTATGCCTCTACTATTTCGCGGCGTGCACCTGGGCGTGCACCTGATATAGCATCGCAAACCTGGACGATAGGGGCTAGTAGTGTAGTCATTTCTATCTCATCGTGGTGAGCACCAATTGCGTTGCAAATGTCTGGTTTCTCTTTGTATTTTTCGGCAAGTTTCATACCTAGCAATGCGTGAGGCAATTCTGGCTCATCATCTGGGACTTTACCTATATCGTGTAATAGACCTGCTCTTTTTGCTTTCTTAACGTTAAGTCCCAATTCTGCGGCCATAATAGCACATAGATTGGCAGTTTCACGAGCGTGTTGTAGTAAGTTTTGACCGTATGAAGATCTGTATTTCATTTTACCGATCATACGAATCATTTCAGGATGCAGACCGTGGATACCTAAGTCGATTGCGGTACGCTTACCTGTTTCAATAATTTCTTCTTCAATTTGTTTCTTCACCTTAGATACGACTTCCTCGATTCTTGCAGGGTGAATACGCCCGTCTGCCACTAATTGATGCAGAGCTAAACGTGCGATTTCTCTTCTTACTGGATCGAATCCTGAGATTACGATTGCTTCGGGGGTATCATCTACTACAATTTCAACACCTGTTGCAGCTTCTAGTGCTCTGATGTTACGTCCTTCACGTCCAATGATACGACCTTTTACTTCGTCCGAATCAATATGGAAAACCGTAATGGCATTTTCAATAGCAGTTTCAGTAGCTACTCTTTGTATTGTTTGTACAACAATCTTTTTAGCTTCTTTATTAGCCGTCATTTTAGCTTCTTCGATAATTTCGCTAATGAACGACTGAGCATCAGATTTTGCCTCATCTTGTAGGGCTTCTACCAATTTAGATTTTATTTCGTCCGCAGATAGTCCTGATAATGCTTCCAGTCTTTCAACTTCTTGTTTGTGAAGTTTATCGAGATCCTGCTTTTTCTTGTCTACTATTTCCAACTGACTATCAAGATTTTCTTTGATAGTCTCTACTTCGCTTTTGCGGCGTTGTATTTCTTCTTGCTTTTGGTTCAAGGTTTGCTCACGTTGCTTTACTTTGTTTTCGGCAACCTGCAATTTTGAAGTGCGGGCATTTACTTGTTTCTCAAACTCTGCCTTCATTTGTAAGGCTTGCTCTTTTACTTCAAGTAATTTATTTTTCTTAATAACCTCAGCTTCACGTTCCGATTCTTCAATACGTCTTTTTAGTCTCGCATTTGTTACAAAGTTAAGAACGAGCCAAGCTACTACTACGCCTACAATAAAGGCGATTATCGTAAATACTATTTCCATAGGGCTCTTTTAAATTTCACAATTATATATCTGTTATGATATTCTACATTCTAGTTAACGACAAATGATATAAATATTTATGGCAATATCGTTGATTCTGGCGTTTTTTTAGCTCGCATGCTGTTCAAAAGAACAAAAAGGTCTTAGACCTTAAAGCAAAAAAACTAATCGAAAAAGAAACAGGCGACTGTTTATCTCCAATTAGCGCAAGTGTTTATGCCACAAAAAAAGAAATTCTACTTTGAATCTTTAAGATATGTATCCAATTCATCAATCAAGGATTTAACCCTATCCTCAAACAACTTATTATTAGCCTCTAATTCGGCTGTATCCGATAGGGCTTGGATGGTAGTCATCGTTAGATAATCTCGTTCCAGCAAGCTTTTAGATTCAGACTCGGCAAAATAATTCCTATATTGATTCGTTTTCTTTTCTATTGCCACAGCGGCATCTCGGTACTTCTTTTCATCTTTACGATGTATTTTTAACCGATACGACCGATCTAAGACACGTAATGTTATGATAAAATGCTCACTCATGATCTATCTGCCTTTATATTTTCAATAACGCGATACATTTATCTACATCCTGCACTAATTTCAACAATCTTTTTTTTGCTTTGTCAACACCTTCCTGATCAGTTCCGGTCAATGTCTTTGCAAATTTCAGATTGTTGTATTTCAAATTCAATTGTTCCAATTGGGTATTGATACGATTTACTTCTCCGTTTTTCTCCTCCAATTGGACTCTCAAGTCCTGATTCTCTTCTTTCAAAGAATCACACAGATACATCAGTTGACGCAATCTAAACTCAAGTTCCGAGAGCAATTTCTCATGCTTTTCTGCCATAAACAATTAAATCAACACAAAAATACAGATATTTGTGAATAAACAAAAGATTACAGCCACTTTTATACTACAATAAACTTTAAATAACATGTTTAATGGTCAATAGTTACAATAGGTGTCTATTCTTTTTATATATACGGATATTGATAATTCCTGAATTATAATATCTTTGTAATTGAAATAGACTCAATAAGAAAGATGAAAAGTACTCTTACTCTACTATTATTCCTGTCTTTATGCGCCTCGGTTATCAAGGCTCAAACCCCTTCAAAAGTCGAAACAGGTAAGGCGACTTACTACGGAAAGAAATTCAATAATCGTAAAACAGCTAGCGGAACAATATATAAAAGAGATATTTTTGTATGTGCTCACAGAACATATCCTTTTGGAACTAAACTTCTGATTAAGAACCTTAAAAATGATAAAGAGGTTGTTGTTGAAGTTATAGATCGGGGTCCTTTTAAAAAAGGGCGGGTTGTTGATATATCGTACATTGCAGCTAAGGAGTTGGATATGATTCATCATGGAGTAACTACCGTAGAAGTTTCCGAGTATATAGTTCCCGATACACTGGGTCTTTTGGAGGCCTCGATTCAGTTAAAAACAGATACGATAGTTGAACCTCTTGCCAACTAATGTTGTTTATTGCCTGTTGACTATCCGTTGCTATTATTTGAACACTAAGTAAAAACAATTAAACGCTATTTTATAATTATTTATGGAACAAAAAAACCATCGTACAGGACTTACGGATGCGCAAGTCCTCGAAAGCCGCAAAAAATATGGAGAGAATATATTGACTCCTCCCGAGAAAGAGCCATTATGGAAACTCTTCCTCGAAAAATTTGAGGATCCTATTATTCGTATATTGCTTATTGCTGCGTTTCTATCTTTAGGAATAGCTATTGTAGAACATATAACCAAAGGGGTAGGGCATTACTCTGAAACAATTGGTATCTTTTGTGCTATATTTCTGGCCACCGGAGTTGCATTTTGGTTTGAGCTTGATGCAAATAAGAAATTTGATGTACTAAATCAGGTTAATGATGATGACTTGGTTATGGTAATTCGTAACAATAATGTATGTCAGGTCTCAAAACGCGACGTTGTTGTTGGTGATACAGTTCTATTGGAAATCGGAAATGAAGTTCCGGCTGATGGAGAGTTAGTGGAGGCTGTAACAATGCAGATGGACGAATCGTGTTTGACCGGTGAGCCTAGCATTGATAAAACGATAGACCCAAAAGAATTTGAAGATGGGGTTACATACCCTTCAAACTATGTACTAAGAGGTACAAAAGTAATCAACGGTCATGGAGCGATGGTTGTTGCCAAAGTTGGTGATGCTACAGAGTTTGGACAGGTTGCCGAAAAATCGGCAGAGATGGTTGAAGGACAAACACCTCTTAATCGTCAATTAGACTCTCTTGCTAAATTTATTGGTGTTGTAGGTATGGTGTTAGCCGCACTTACTTTTACTGTATTGTTCGTAAAAGATATTTTCTTCAATGAATCACCCGATGCTCCACAGTATTCACTAGGACAATTAGGTTTAGTGGGTGCTGTTATTATTGGTGCTGTTATAGCATTGTCTAAAGTCTGGATGCCGATAGTGTACGATGCTTTTGAACTTATGGGTAAAGATAAAGAGATACCTGACAGTATAGAAAATGGTGGATGGTTCAAATGGTTAGGATTTGGTGTTCTTGCATTTGTTGTTCTTGCAGCCATTGGTTATGCATTCGGAGTAAATCCGTTGGAGCCAACATCGTGGGTGTCGTTAGATACTGCAGGTCATATCCTACAATATTTCATGGTTGCCGTAACGTTGGTTGTGGTTGCTGTTCCCGAAGGACTTCCTATGAGTGTTACTCTGAGTTTGGCGTTAAGTATGCGCCGTATGCTAAAAGCAAACAACTTGGTACGTAAAATGCATGCTTGTGAAACGATGGGAGCAACAACTGTTATTTGTACTGATAAGACAGGTACTTTGACCCAAAATCAAATGCAGGTTTCTTATACTAATTTTTACAGTCTTCACGACCAAAAATTAGGAGATAATGAAATCAGTAAAATGATTGTTGAGCATATTGCTACTAATTCAACAGCATTCTTAGATTATTCTGATTCTGCGAAAGCTAAAGCTTTAGGAAATCCAACCGAAGGAGCCTTGCTTCTATGGTTGCATAGTAATAATATAAATTATCTGGACGAGAGAGAAGGTACAAAGGTTGTGGAACAATTGCCTTTCTCTACTGAACGTAAATACATGGCTACAATTGTAGAGTCGAATACTTCTGCACAACCTCGTAAGATCATGTATATAAAAGGTGCTCCTGAAATTGTTCTGGGTAAATGTTCGGTTGTTGAAACTGAAAATGGACTGGTGCCCGTTTCTGAATTAAAAGAGCAGATCGAAGAGCAACTTTTTCAATATCAAAATCAAGCAATGCGTACATTAGGCTTTGCTTATAAAATTGCTGATGATTCAACCGCCATTGATTCTCATGATAAAGATTTTATCTTCCAAGGTATAACAGCTATTTCTGATCCAGTAAGAGCAGATGTTCCTGCTGCCGTTACTGAATGTCTTCAGGCTGGTATTGGTGTAAAAATAGTTACGGGAGATACATATGCTACTGCTCGTGAAATTGGACGCCAAATTGGTATCTGGAAAGATGGTGAAGATTCGGATCTTAATATTATTACAGGTCCAGATTTTGAAGCATTATCAGATCAAGAAGCTCTTAATAGAATAAAAGGTCTTAAGATTATGTGCCGTGCACGCCCTTCTGACAAGCAACGTTTGGTTTCGCTTTTGAAACAATCAGGCGAAATTGTAGCTGTTACCGGTGATGGTACGAATGATGCTCCGGCTTTAAACCATGCAGATGTGGGTCTTTCTATGGGATCGGGAACATCGGTTGCTAAAGAGGCTAGTGATATTACTTTATTGGATGACTCATTCAGCAGTATTGCTGTTGCTGTAATGTGGGGACGTTCGTTGTATCAAAATATTCAACGTTTCATTTTATTTCAATTAACGATAAACGTTGCTGCACTTCTTCTGGTATTCTTAGGTTCAATCTTCGGACATGAATTGCCGTTGACTGTAACTCAGATGCTATGGGTAAATCTTATCATGGATACATTTGCTGCGGGAGCTCTGGCTTCATTACCTCCTAACCCGAATGTGATGAATGAAAAGCCTCGTAAAAACACTGACTTTATTATTACGCCTCCAATGAGAAGCAAAATATTATTTGTCGGACTTGTATTCGTCGGTATCCTTATGGCAATGTTGTTCTACTTCAATGTACAAGCAAACTTAGATACATTCTTCGATTATATAGATGCTGAAAATCGTTATGCTTATTTCTTATCTTATTTCTTTACTGTATTTGTATTGTTACAGTTCTGGAATATGTTTAATGCTAAAGCTTTCCAAACAGGAAAATCTGCTTTTGCAGGTATGAAAGATAGTTTCGGATTTATAATTGTAGCAGGAATTATTCTTGCAGGGCAGGTATTGATTGTAACATTTGGAGGAGATGTATTCCGTACAGTACCTTTATTGCTTAAAGATTGGGGAATCATAATTGGTGCTACATCATTCGTTCTTTGGATTGGTGAATTAGTTAGACTATTCCAAAAGAAATGATCGACTGAATTTTATTGAATGATATTGGTGTTTAATACTGCAACTAAGCATTGTAGTCGTACTTACCAAAAGCGATAAAAAGGCGTGAAGCCTTAAAACACAGAAAGTGGATAAGTAATAATATATTTATCCACTTTTTTATTAACCATGAATAACTATGAAAAAACACCTATTACTACTTAGTCTATTGACTATGCTAAGCTTTGTAGTTAAAGCTAATCCTGTAAATAATCTTTTAGAAAGAATAGATAAAGGATCATCCCGAAAATTCAAAATTGAATTAATAGAGACTAATCAGAAAAAAGATTTTTTCGAACTTGATCAAGACGAAGATAAAGTTGTGATTCGGGGAAATAATTATATGAGTATTGCTACCGGTCTTAATTGGTATCTGAAATATTATGCACACATACATCTTTCGTGGAATGCCATGACAACAACCTTACCTGAAAAATTACCTATGGTAAAAAAGAAAGAAAGAAGGGAAACTGAGAAACAATTGAGATATTACCTCAACTATTGTACATATTCTTATTCGATGGCTTTCTGGGATTGGGAACGGTGGGAAAAAGAACTGGACTGGATGGCTCTGCATGGAGTGAATCTTCCACTAGCTTTAACCGGAACAGAAACAGTTTGGTATAATGTGCTCGATAAGTTGGGATATTCCAAAGATGAGATCAATCAGTTTATTGCCGGGTCTGGATTTCTTGCATGGTGGCATATGAATAATCTTGAAGGGTGGGGTGGTCCCAACTCCGATCGGTGGTATAAGCAGCAAGTTGAGCTACAAAAGAATATAGTAAATCGTATGAGGGAGTACGGTATTCAACCCGTATTTCCAGGATATGCAGGTATGTTACCCAGTAATGCGAAAGAAAAGTTGGGTGTGAATGTTTCTGATCCCGGCTTATGGTGCGATTTTAGACGACCAGCTTTTTTGCAACCGACCGATCCTAATTTTGAGAAAATAGCTGATTTATATTATTCAGAACTTGAAAAGCTATTCGGGAAAGCTAACTATTATGCAATAGATCCCTTTCATGAGGGAGGAAGCATAGAGGGGGTTGATCTTGATTTGGCTGGAAAAGCAATCATGCGAGCCATGAAGAAAGCTAATCCCGATGCAACATGGGTGGCACAAGCGTGGCAAGCTAATCCTCGTCCACAAATTATAGAGAATCTAGACAAAGGAGATTTGCTTATTCTTGATCTGTTTAGCGAAAGCCGTCCTATGTGGGGAGATAAAGAATCATCATGGTATAGAGAAGATGGCTATGGTAAACATAATTGGGTGTACTGTATGTTGCTCAACTTTGGAGAACGACCCGGATTAATGGGGAAAATGGATGCTCTTATTGATGGGTATTATAATGCACAGCAACACAATAGCGGGCAAACTTTGGTTGGCGTAGGTGCAACAATGGAGGGTATAGAGAATAATCCAATGATGTATGAGTTGCTATTTGAATTGCCTTGGAGAAATGAGAAAATCAATAAGGATATATGGCTTGCCGAATACGCTACAACTAGGTATGGAGGTGAAAACGAAGCATTGAAAATAGCTTGGCAGATATTAGGAAACACAATATATAATTGCCCTAAAGCTTATACCCAAGAAGGACCTGTTGAGTCAGTATTGTGTGCTCGACCAGCCTTGGAGGTTAAGAGCGTTTCTTCATGGGGAACTTCTCGTATCTATTACAGTACGGATTCTATACGTTTGACTGCTCAATATATGCTTTCGGTTGCAGATAATTATAGAGGTAATGCCAATTTTGAACATGATCTGATAGAAGTTATCCGTCAGGCAATATCAGATAAAGCGTATTATTTACAGAAGGAGGTGAGCGAGGCTTATGAGAGTCAAAATAAGGAGAGGTTTAAAGAATTAAGTCATGATTTTCTTGCACTTATATTAGCTCAGGACAGTTTGTTGGAAACAAAGCCTGAATTTATGCTTGGTAGATGGTTGGAGCAATCTAAAAAGATAGGAAGCACGGATGCTGAGAAGAAGCTCTATGAATGGAATGCACGCACACAAATAACCACGTGGGGGCCACATAATGCAGCAGAAAAGGGAGGATTGAGAGATTATGCCTATAAGTTGTGGTCGGGTTTGTTGCGTGATGTATATTACCCAAGATGGAGTGCCTATTTTGCCTATTTGGAAGAAAAGCTAAATGGGGATAATCCTTCTGAAATAGATTTTTACAAAATGGAAGAAGCATGGACACTTAAAAGGAATTTGTATCCGAACACTTCGAGTGAAAGTCCAATAGAACGAAGTAAAATAATATATGGTAGATATGTAGGTTACCTGCCATAAGATAAAAGACGAATTTAAAGACGAAGCGTCTCCATCTATTGAAAAATAGGTGGAGACGCTTTTTTTTTTGTGATTGGTTCATAAGGAAAGATTATTTGGTAAATACAGAGCGTTTTGATATATTATTAAATAAAAATAAACATTTTGATTAAAAAGTGTTTTGAAAACTTTCATATTTAAACAAAAAGATTTACTTTTGTGGTGTGGGTGTGATATATGACACATATTTTAGGTTTTAGGTTTCAAATTTCTGTTATATATAAATTATTAACATCTTTAAAGTAATTTGAGTATGAGGGGCAAAAAGTGTATTTTAGGTTTAATGGCATGTTGTTCACTATCTACTATTGAAGTTTCAGCTCAATCTGAATCTGAATCAAAATTGAAGGCAAATCTTTCTGCCGACCTTGTTAGTAGTTACGTTTGGCGGGGAATCAAACAAGCTGCCGGAGCAAGCGCACAACCGGCAGTATCGGCATCCTTAAGTGGATTTACTCTAGGTGTATGGGGATCGGTGGATGTTACAAGTAATAATCATAAAGAGGTAGACTTTTATGCAGCTTATTCGAGTAATAACATTACGATTACCGCTACCGACTATTGGTGGGATGGTGAGGGTGCATTCCATTATTTTAGTGCTCCTACTGCCGGTAATGTGGGGCACTCTTTCGAAACAGCCATAGCTTATACTCTTCCTGAATCTTTTCCTCTTACTCTTTCATGGAATACATTCATATTGGGGCAAGCCAATAAAAAAGTAAACGGAGATAACTCGTTCTCCACTTATGTCGAATTGGCTTATCCTTTCTCAATAAAAGAAGTTGGATTCAAAATTAGTACAGGTTTTACACCTTGGGCTAGTACAATTTATGGTACAGACAAATTCAGTTTTACATCAGTGCAATTGGGGACATCAAAAGAAATTAAAATAACAGATTCGTTCAGTGTACCCATATTTGCTAATGTGATAGTAAACCCGGTTCACGAAGATATCAACTTTGTATTCGGAATAACACTTAGATAAGAATATAAAGTAATAATAAACAGTAGGTATATACTTCAATCTGAATTAATAATAACTGTCGGTTGTAGAGAATGCTAATCAAAGTAACAAATAGGTCTGAGACCTTAATAAATGAAAAGATGAAAAAAATTGAAGCGATTGTTCGCAAATCCAAATTTAATGAAGTACGTAAAGCTCTTCACGAAGCAGATATCGATTTTCTGTCATGGTGGGATGTTAAAGGGCAAGGCGATGCCAAGCAAGGACTAATATTTAGAGGTATTGCTTATGATATAAATGCTATTGATAGGATTTACATATCATTTGTAGTAAGGAATATAAATGTGGATAAATCTATTGATGCCATATTAAAATCGGCATATACAGGCGAAAGTGGCGACGGGCGTATATTCGTTTCCTCTATTGAGCAATCGATACGAATTCGCACAGGTGATCACGGAGACGAATCTCTTTATAACAAAGAGGATGATTTAGACGAAAAGTAATAAAAAGAGGTTATCAGGTACAAAAAATCAAAAGGTAAACGTGATTATGAAAAAGAGATTAATTCGATATACAGCATTAGCCGGATTATTATTAGCGACTCCGGCAATAATGGCACAAGAAGTAACAGGAGCAGTTCCCGCAGCAACTTTAGATTCGGGAAACACCGCTTGGATTATAGTGGCTACCGTATTGGTATTGATGATGACCATACCGGGATTGGCTTTGTTTTACGGAGGATTAGTTCGTCAAAAGAATATTCTGAGTATAATGATGCAATGTCTAATAATAACAGCAGTTATAACTATTGAGTGGATAGCGATAGGTTATAGCTGGGTGTTTGGTACGGGCTTTATGGAAAGCGGAAGTTCGTTAGGAGCAGTAATCGGAGGCTTCGATAAAGTCTTTTTATATGGTATTACACTTGATTCGCTAACTGCCGGAAATATTCCGGAAATATTATTTGTAATGTTTCAGTGTATGTTTGCAGTAATAACTCCTGCTTTGATTATTGGAGCTTTTGCTGAAAGAATTAAATTTTCAGGATTCTTACTTTTTACTATACTATGGGCTATTCTTATTTATAATCCAATGGCGCACTGGGTTTGGGGTGGCGGATGGATGCAAGAAATGGGCGCTATTGATTTCGCCGGAGGAACAGTCGTACACATTAATGCAGGTATATCGGCACTTGTAATGGCTGTAATGTTAGGGCGTCGTAAAGGGTATCGCACAACGGGGCATCCTGTAACTCCTCACAATATTCCATTTGTGGTTATAGGCACAGCTTTGCTATGGTTGGGGTGGATTGGTTTTAACGCTGGTAGCGGATTAGCTGCCGATGGCTTGGCTGCTAATGCTTTTCTGGTAACACATCTGGCAACTGCTGTTGCTGCCGTAACATGGATGTCTTTAGAGTGGTTTATTAATAAAAAGCCTACCGTTGTGGGTATTTGTACGGGGGCTGTTGCAGGCTTGGTAGCTATTACTCCTGCTGCGGGAACTGTTGATGCAATGGGTGCATTTTTCATCGGATTGGCTTCGGCTCTGATCTGCTTTGTTATGGTAGCTTTTGTAAAACCAAAATTAAAATACGATGATTCATTAGATGCTTTTGGTGTACATGGTATCGGAGGTCTTGTCGGTGCAATTCTTACAGGGGTATTTGCCACAAGGTTTGTGACAGGTGTCGATGGTGTACAAGGTGCTTTGTTTGGTGATTGGAATCAATTGTGGATACAGGTAGTAGCTAGTGGGGCTTCAATTGCGTTTAGTGCTATTGGTACAATAATATTATTCCTTATTGTGGATAAACTTGTAGGTTTACGAGTTAGTAAAGATGAGGAATCTATTGGTCTTGATATATCTCAACACGGTGAGATTGCATATACTGAAGATGAATAAATAAAATAGAATGTTATAGTGTGTAGATAATATGTAGATATTGAAATTCTTTTTTTTATTGAGGAAATCAATAGGTTAGTGTAAACAGATAAAACGGGACTGCCCAAAAGGTAGCCCCGTTTTATATATATATTAGTTAGATTTTTTGACAAGTGGGGCAGAAGTAAATACTTCCGCCCAAATACGCTTCTTTTACAATGGTATCTCCACAGTTTAAACAAGGATCTTTATATGTCTTTTTGGAAAGGATTGATTTGTAGCGTCCAGATTTTCCATATATATCTTTTTCGGTATCTCTTCCTCCTTTATCAGTCATGTCGGCCAATGTAGTTTTTATGCTGTGGAACAACTCTCCTTTTTCAAAATCCGAAATAGTAGATATTTTTCTTTTGGGATGAAGACCTGCATTAAAAAGAATATCCTGTAAAACGCCATTACCTAAGCCCGGAATGCGTTGTTCAGTGGCAAGAAGGGCTTTTATTGATATATTTTTAGTTGCACTTTTGAATATGCTATCAAGATATATTTCATCAAAAGAATCCTCTAATGGAGATATCTTATTAAGGCTGCCTTGATGATATGGATTGTCCAGAACTCCTTTGTAAGCTTGTATGCTGCCATACATAGATACAGTGAAAGCGATAAAGCTTCTGTCGTCAAACACAATTAATAATTGATGCTTTTTAGGTTGAGGTTCAAGAGGTGGATAGTATTTAATATTAGTTCCGTCACCCACAGTTATGGTTGTGTTTTTGTCACAATAGATATCAACAAATGCCCCATGACCTTTTGTTGCTTCTATTTCTCTATTAATTAGGGTTTCACCGTATTTGAGAGGATCTTGGTAGTACCATGTAAAGCTATGAGGGCTTGTCGCGTTTATAACTTCTATTATTGTTTTTCCAATTAAAACGTCGGCGAGCTGCTTGCCTATGTTTTTCGATTCAGGTATTTCCAGCATAGTTTTATTTGTTAAGTTGGTGATCTGCTTTTCAAATTCATATCTAAACCTTTTTAGTAAGGGTGATTATGATTCACCCCTACTTAAATAAGGTCATAATTATATTACTGTTCAAATATAATCTATTTAGATAAATATACCTTTTATGGATAATGCTATTTTTTCTCTGCTACTATCTTATTTAATAAGAAATACAATATTCATATAAGCATCGTAGTTAGCCTTTTTTAGTGTTGTGTAACGCATAACGCCGTTAGCGTCAATACCATCTATTTTTATTAAAGTTGGGTCGTGATAGGTTACATAATAATAAAGATCGGTTGGCGATAGATAATGTGGAATAAGAGCAGGGGCTCCTACACTGGCGAACATAGGTGTGCCATACTCAGTTTTGTATTGAGCATACAAATCGATATAACTAGCTCCTAATGTGCTGGTGGATATATTTATGGATGGCATGTAAAAGAACTGACGATTAAATAAAGTCAGACAAGTCCATGTTGGAGCGGCTTCTGATCCAATATTCTGAGAAATGCATTTCTTATCTGTATCATATACTAAAAGGCTTGCAGCAGGTGTTGTTATTGCAGCTTTCTGGGTAGTTGTTAGTTGAGGAATCAGTACCCCTTTGTGGGTTTCATCGAAATTTATATCAAGGGTCGCACTATTGTCAGGTGTGTCGGTGTATATACCGATCTGGCTATGAGCCTGATGTGTGAGTAGTATAAGTAACGAAAGGATAACAGCTTTATATATTGTTTTCATATATCTGATTATTTAACAACAAAGACCACGTTCATAAAAGAATTATAGTCAGCCTCTTTCAGTATTTCGTAAGACATTTTTCCGTCTGCTGCTATACTGCTTATTTTGAGAACATCTTTGTCGTAATATGTGACATAATAATATAGGTCTGTTGCTATGGGAAAGTATGGGATAGAAGCCGGTCCTCCGGTGCTTACGACCGTTGGTGAACCGAATTGTTTTTTGTATTCAGCATATAAATCAAGTGGTGTAGAGACTACTCCGGCAACAGATGCATTTATAGCTATCGATGGCATGTAAAAAGAACTAGCTTGAGTGTCTTTCTGCGAAAGGCATACCCATGTAGGTGACGCAGGAGTACCTGCATTCTGAGAAATGCACTTCAGATTGGTATCATATACTATAAGACCCGATGCAGGATTAGCAATAGCATTTTTTTGAATTGTTGTCAGGCGTGGTAATAATACACCTTGTGTGCTACTTTCTATATCTAGAGCAGCACTGGCATGTGGGTTTTGTGTATTGATTCCGACTTGCGAATAGCTTAGGCTAATAAAAGATAATCCGATTAATAGTAGAATTATTTTTCTCATTCTCGATATAAATTATTGGAGATTTTTTAATCTAATTAAAGATAAAAGCTATTATAGGCACATACCTCTGCTCGAATAGGTTATAATAACTTATCTGAACAAGCTTATAGGTTTGTTTAGTAATGTAATATTGTATCTTAATTTATATCTTATTAAGATTCAATACTCTACTTAAATAGTTAAATTTAAGACTCACCTTTTTATTTTATCTGTTAATTCTGTTGTCGTTGTTTTTCTGTAAATACTTACTTTACAGACGGCAAATATAGATATTAATAAACAATAAACAAAATTTTCAATATCAAGTAGAATGATTATTTTTTGAGATTTATTTAATGTTAAATTAGATGGCGTTTCAATTGAAGAATAAAGCTTTAAGTAAGGAAATAGTTAACTGAAGAAATATTCGAATAAGGGTAATCCTCAAGCTATATTTGTTTCTTATATTTGCGTTCATTTTTATAATTTATAGATGTCTTCTCAAAATACTTCACTTAAAAGAGACTTGGGTCTTGTTGCTGCAATTACTATTGTTGTAGGAAATATGATTGGTTCGGGGGTCTTTGGACTGCCTTCGGCTTTGGCTAAGGTGGCTACACCATCCATCATTATTTTAGCATGGGTTATAGTTGCTATTGGTGCTACAATTATTGCATTGAGCTATGGTAATCTGAGCCGATCGATTCCTAAAGCAGGAGGGCCGGTTGTTTACACCGAAGCTGCATTGGGTAAATTCTGGGGATATATAGTAAGTCTTGTCTGGTGGGTTGGTTCTGCGGTAGGCAATGCTGCTATTGTAGATCTTATTTTTACTCAATTAGCTCAACTGATTCCTGCACTCGATTTTCCTGTTTGTAAACTCATAGCTACTTTGTCTATCCTCTGGTTATTTACTTATATCAATATATGTGGGGTAAAGTTTGCAGGATGGATTAGTATCGTTACTACCATTTTGAAAGCGAGTGTATTTATTTTAGTTGTTATATTGGCTATACCTCACTTAAATTTCGATCTGTTTAGAAGTAATTCATTACCTTTGTCTCTACAAGGAGAAACAGATATTTTTACAATGTTTTCGGCTGCAATAGCTTTAATCTTTTGGGCTTTTACAGGTCTCGAAAGTTCGACGATGGCGGGAGGGGAAATAAAGAATCCGGAACGAAATATTCAGCGGAGTGTTATTTGGGGATTATCTATTGTGGGAGTTATTTATGTTCTGATTAATATTTCACTTTTTGCTCTCATACCTCAAGATCAGTTGGCAGAGTCTAACTCTCCATTTGCCGATGCTATTAATTTGGCTTTGGGTACAAATGTGGGGGGCGATATTATTAATGTGGCTATTCTGATATCAGTAGTTGGGGCTTTGTCTGGTTGGATTCTTACTACGGGTAGAAGTATATACGCGGCAAGTAAGGATAAATTTTTCATTGCATCTTTTGCTAAAATTCATCCCAAATATGCTACACCATATGTGGCATTGATTGCTTCGAGCTTGATAACTTCAATATTCTTTTTCTTGAATTTTTACTCTGACATAAGTGGTGACACTCAAGGTCTTTCCCATTTTGTGAATATAACTACGGTAGCAGCTTTTATTAATTTGCCTACTTATTTGGTAACTGTAATCTCGGAATATGTATTGATAAGGAAAGGAAAAATGCAATCTTCGAGAGCGAATAACGTAAGACTGTTTCTTGCTTTTGCCTTTTCAATAATATTTCTTTATTTCGGTTTTATAGGTTCTATCGTACCTGTTATTTATTGGATCATATCCATAGGGTTATTGCTTGTTGGATTATTCTGTTATCCTATATTTAGAAAATCCCATCTAGAGGATTAAAACAAATTAGCGTATTTAATATTAATGTTTAAGTTAGAGGCTAGGTGTACTGACTAAGTAAACCTCGTGTTCTTCTAGTATCTTTTATTTATCATGAAAAAGTTCTTTTTATTTATTTTTTTATTGGGTTTTATGTGTGCATACGCACAAGAGAAGTACACTATATTGATGACGGGCGCTTCGTTTGCTTCTTATCAGAATGGTTGGTTTGAAATTGGCTGTAAGGAGTTAGACGCAAAGGCACTAAACAAAGCTGTGGGTGCTGAGGCAATTGCTGATGGTGCAAATAGAATAGTTAAGGGTACATTATATTCTAAACAGGAGCTAGAGGATGCCGATGCATTTGTGATAATGCATGTGCATAATATGGATGTATTCGAAAATTCGGAGTTGAAGGAAGATTATGCAGATTACAAAGTTCCTTTCGATCGCTCTAATTATGCTGCCGCTTACGATTATGTTATTAAAAAATATATATCGGATTGTTATAATCTGAAATTTGATAAGGATTCAAAATATTACAATACCCAGTCCGGAAAACCGGTTATTATAGTTCTGTCAACCCATTGGCATGATGCACGTCCTATTTATAATGAATCGGTTCGTTTATTAGCTCGAAAGTGGGGCTTTCCAGTTATAGAGTTTGATAAGTATATTGGATTTTCCAAGAATACGCCTCATCCCGTAACAAAACAGCAGATGAGTACCTTGTATGCTGACGATAATACAGAAACCATAGATGGAGTTGTGTATGGCTGGCATCAACTAAGGGGTGAGGATAAATTTATACAGCAACACATGGCTGCTATATTTGTGGATACAATGAAAAAAGTATTGCCAATCAAATAAAAAATGTAGTTTCTTGTAATACGAGATTTAAAAGCATAGGCACTTTGAGCTTATGCTTTTTTAATCAATTTGGGGCTACAGATGAATTGTAATATCAGATAAAGCTCTTTCTATTTTTATTATCTTTGTGCTAATATGATTTTAGAACGGATATCGATATTAGGTTATAAGAATATAGAGCAGGCAGAATTGACTTTCTCTCCGAAATTGAATTGTTTCATAGGAAATAATGGGATGGGAAAGACTAACTTGTTAGATGCTGTATATTATCTTTCGTTCTGTAAAAGTCATAACAATCAGGTTGATTCTCAGAATATCAAGCACGATGCAGATTTTGCTTTGATCCAAGGATATTACTTATTGGGCGGAGCGGCCGAAGAAGAGTTCTTTTGTAGTTTACGCAGACGGCAGAAAAAGCAATTTAAACGTAATAAGAAAGAATACGAAAAACTGTCAGACCATATTGGCTGTTTGCCTTTGGTTATGGTTTCGCCTTCTGACTCGGATCTCATAACGGGAGGTAGCGAAGAACGCCGTAAGTTTATGGATGTTGTGTTGTCTCAGTTCGATAAAGACTACCTACATGCCCTTATTCGCTATAATAAAGCTTTACAGCAACGTAATGCCTTGCTGAAATCGGATATGCAGGCTGATGATTCACTTTACGAATTATGGGAAGAGCAGTTAGCTTATGAAGGTCATATTATATATGCTAAGCGAAAAGCTTTTATAGAGCAATTTATACCCACGTTTCAGTATTACTATAACTTTATTTGTCAGTCGAATGAAACTGTTGAGTTGAAATACGAATCGCAATTAGAAAACGAGAATCAGGTTGCGTTATTGAAACAAAAACGCGAAAGAGATAAGATATTAGGTTATACAACTGCCGGAATCCATCGTGATGATTTAGATATGCGAATGGATGATTATTCAATCAAGAAAGTCGGTTCGCAAGGACAAAATAAGACTTATGTAGTAGCCATGAAATTGGCCCAATTTGATTTCTTGAAAAAGGCAGGCTCAACTACACCTATCTTATTATTGGATGATATTTTTGATAAGCTCGACTCTTCACGTGTTGAGCAGATTGTGAAGTTAGTATCAGAAGATAATTTTGGACAGATTTTTATCACAGATACAAATAGAGATCACTTGGATGAGATTCTTAAAGATCTTAATAGTGATTATAGTTTATATCAAGTAGAAGGTGGAGGAATTAATCAATTAAAGTAAGTATGAGAAAGCGAAATACCGAAAGTCTAGGCGAAGTTCTGAAACAGTTTTTTGAGGAAAATGAATTCTTCAAACGTAAACTGGCAGAAAGTCGTGTGATAAGTGGTTGGGGAAAGACCCTTGGCCCGGTTATTGCATCATATACTACAAATGTATATTTAAGAAACAATATATTATATGTAAATCTGACATCATCGGTTCTACGTTCGGAACTAATAATGTGTAAGGATAAATTAATAGCAAATCTGAATACTCACGCCGGATTGAACGTTGTAAAAGACATTATATTCAGATAAGTTCAATACAATACTAAAAAAAATGGAAGTTAAAGAAGAAGTATCGAAAGATATATTTAGAAGTTCATTGCCAATACAAATTCGCTTTAATGATATAGATGCATTGGGGCATATCAATAACAATATATACTTTAGTTACTTTGATCTGGGAAAGATCGATTACTTGGAAAATCTGCGAACGTCGTATGTAAGTTGGACAGATGGGATAATAGTAATAGCGCGCATAGAGGTAGATTTTGTAGCTCCCGTATTTTATAAAGAAAAAGTAGCAGTAGATACTAAGGTCACCAAAATTGGAAATAAAAGCGTTGTTTTTCTACAACAAGTAAGAAATGTACTAACGGGTGAAATAAAGTGCCGATGTAATTCGGTTGTTGTAGCATATAATCCTAAAACACATCAAGCAATGGCAGTTCCCGAAATATGGAGACATGGAATGTCAGAGTTTGAAGGACTGAAATTCTGAAAAAAAAAGATCAAATAAAAGATTGTCTATTCCTCAAAAATAGAGAAGGATAGTCTTTTTTTTAGAATCAAATAATCCCAACGTTGTGAGGGGCATAAATAGCTAAAACAATAGGGATAAAATGTAAATGGCCCGACTCTATAAAGTCGGGCCATTTGTTGTCATATAGTGTATATACTTAAATGTATTGTTTAAGATCTTTTACCCATGCAGCAATACGAGCATCAGTTTGGTCAAATTCATTATCTTCGTCTAACGCTAAGCCTACAAAGTTTCCATCAACAACAGCCTCTGAGTCATCGTAAGTGTAACCTTCTGTAGATACTGCTCCAACAATTTTTACATTGTCTTTAATAGCTTCGTAAATAACAGCCATACCGTTTGCAAAAGTATCAGAATAAGAAGAACTGTCTCCTAATCCGAATAATGCTACTTTTTTTCCTGTAAAATCAAGTGTTTTGAATTTAGGAAGGAAAGAGTCCCAATCATCTTGAAGATCACCATAACCAGTAGTTGATGCTCCTAAAATTAGAAAATCAAAAGGTTTCAATTGATCAACAGTAACTCTGGCTACGTCGAAGATTTGAGTTTCCGCATTTCCTAATACTTTTTCAATTTTAGATGCTACACCTTCGGTTGCACCGGTTGAAGTTCCATAAACGATCGCTATTTTACTCATAATTCAGTATTTTTTTTTCTTTTCTATATTAATTTATAGTCAAGTTATAATTTAAAGTGATTTTAAATAATAACATCCAAATCTAGATAATGTTTGTGTGTATTTCCTAATTTTTTTATTTTATGGAAAACAAAGAAGGCAAATCAATGGATTTGCCTTCTTTATATACTTGATTTTAAATACTAATCGATAGAGTTTAGATTGGTATCAATAGTTTCTATTTTCTGAGCAATAAGTTCCAATTCGTTCTTCAAATCTTGAATTTTGTGCTCCATGTCTTTCAACAGACCACTAGCTCCTTTTGATATAGAAAGGAATCCCATGTTGTTCTCGTAAGTCTGCAAATCAGATTTTACTTTGTTGAATTGGTGCATCAATTTGTCTCTTTCTCTGAACAATCTTCCTTTAGGTCTTTCAGATTTAGCAATATCATCTACATTCGATTTGAATGATTGAAGTCTGCGCTCCGATTTATCCATTTTCAGACGATCAAATTGAACATCAAGTGCAGCTTGGTATTCTTTGTAGATTTTGTCTTTTTCTTTGAAAGGAACAAAGCCTACCTGATGCCACTCATCCATAAGTTCACGTAAAGTACCCATAGGATCAGCAAGATCTGTTTGTTCAGATAAAGCATTTACTTTTTCTATAATTTCTTTCTTCTTGGCAAGGTTGGCAACCTCTTCTTCTTTTTGAGAAGAGGTATTGCTGTTCTTTTGTTCGAAGAAATAATCGCAAGCAGTTACAAATTGTTTCCAGATAGCATCCGAATATTTACGAGGTACTGCTCCTATTGTTTTCCATTCTTTTTGGATTGCAATAAGTTCGTCAGTTGTTTTTCTCCAGTCAGTACTGTCTTTCAATGCCTCAGCCTTTTCGCAAAGTGCTCTCTTCTTGTTGAGGTTTTCTTCCATGTCATCTTTTTGATGTTTGAAGAATTCTGCTTTTTTCTCGAAGAAAGTATCGCATAAAGCACGGTATTGTTCGAATATCTGGCTGTTTACCTTTTTAGGAACAAATCCTATTGTCTTCCATTTCGCTTGAAGTGCAATAATCTCATGGCTTTTCTCATCCCAATCCTTAAAGTTTTTAAGTTGAGAGTAATCAATCGCTTTTAAAGTATCGCATATCGCAGTCTTTTCGGTTAGGTTGTTTTCTTCCTGACCTTTAAGTTCTTCGAAGTGGCTTTGATGTTTTTTGTTGATTTCAGTAGATGCAGCTTTGAAGCGTTCCCATATTTCGTCTCTGAATTCTTTGGCAACGGGTCCTATTTCTCTCCATTGTTGATGGAAATTCTGCAATTGGTGGAATGCCGAAACTACATCTGATTCTTCTTGAAGTTTTTCAACAACTTCGCAAATACCAGTTTTTATTTCCAAATTCTTTTTGAAGTCGTAATCTCTGAATTCATTATTGATCTTTATCAGATCATAGAACTTTTCAGAGTGCAGCTGATATGCTTTCCATATTTCGTTAACCTTTGCGGCAGGAATAAGTTTAATCTCGTTCCATTGTTGTTGTAGGTCTTTAAATTCTTTGTATAGTTTATTAAAATCGTCTGTGCTTTCAGTTAGATTTTTTATAGCTTCAATAATTCTCTCTTTCTTTAGGAGATTATCTTCTTTTACTTTTTCCTCATCGGCCAAAGCTTTAGCTCTTCTTTCTTTTATAGTATTAAGAAGTATTTTAAATTCTTCTTCAAGCGGATCGCTTGGAAGAACAAACGAATTAATATCACCACCATCAGCTACAAATTGCTCCTTTAGAGTTTCATTCTCTGTAGACTTTAATTTGTAGAACGATTGTTTCAAATTATCTACATCGGCACGCGTAGGTACTTCTGTTTTAGCTGATAATTCTTGTAAGCTCTTTATAATTTCCTCTTTTGTAAAAGTTTTAGCTTCTGATACTTGAGGCTCAGTAGTTACTTCTGCTTGCTCTTGTTTATTCTCTGTTTCTTCGTTTAGAGGCAATGCAGGATCAATATTCTCATTCATAATAGGGGGTAATTAGGTTCGGTAATCCACTTCTTAATTTTCTTATAACACAAATTAATAAAATTTTTTCCGTATTAAGACTATTTCTTGTCTTTATTTTTGTTGATATTATCAGATTTTCAAGCATATTCGTTCTATTATTGCGAAAAAACGTTTTTATTTTAGAAATCATTTACGTCTGGAATATCGGCTAATATTTTACCTTTGTCATAAATAAAATTAAAAAGAAGCACTATGAATGAATATGTAATTAATTATAATGACTCGAAAAGTCAAAAGACTTTATTTTTTATTGTTGGTGGTTATGCAATTCTTTTGGGATTATATCAATCGGTAATGCAAGCACTGGCCAATACTTTTACTTTCGATTTTTTTGCGTCACTCGTTCTTATAGTATTAGGAGCTATTCTTATTCTGAATGCAACAGTATGGGCTGCCCGTCCTATATTTATTATGAACTCGGATAGTATTTATGTAAAGATGCCTAATCAAAAGTCGGTATATAAAGCAGAATGGATTAGTATAAGAGAAATTGCATTGGGTATAAGCTATCTGAAAATGTTAGAGACCGATGGTAAACAATATACAGTGGATATCAGTGGATTAAAGTACGATGACTTGAAAAAAGTGAAGAGTCAAGTCATTGAAATTTGTGAGTCGAAAAGCATTCCTTACAAAAATGATTAATATTTTTTTTCCTCATTTATGGAATTTTGAAGTTTTTGTACTCTATTAATACGAACGAGCTTTCTCGAGCACACTAACTAATTATTTTTTAAGCATGGGGTAGAATGTCCCTTCTAAGACAACTACCCCGAAGCTACTAACACTATTCGGGTTTTATTATTATAGATATTAAGTTTCTTCTCGCATAGAAGAAACTTTTTTTGTGCTTATATCCGAGACTTTCTTATTCCTATAAAATGGCTTCCTAGTTTATTGCTTAAGCAAACAAATGTTGATGTTTATTGTTTCTTTTCTATTAAAGAGTATTAAAGAATACAACCGATTTGAACAGATAAGTATATCTTCGTTGTTTAAAAGAAAAGACGGGTTATAAACTATGGGTATTAAAGGTAAGTATTGGGCAATAAACGTAAGTAAAGGATTGAAGTATATGATCCTGTCTTTCAACGTATTATTTTTCTTATTGTTGTTTCTTTCTACGTTAGCACCTCTAACATCTCCGTTCGAATTTGTATTTGTATCTTATCTCGGATTGGGCTTTCCAATTCTGTTATTTATAAATATTTGTTTTCTCCTTGTATGGATTGTTTTTCTTCGCTGGAAATATGCTGTTATCCAATTTGTGGCTCTCGTTTTTTGTTGGAGCGCCATCAGTACTTATATACCTCTAAATTCTCCTACTAAAACTATCCCCTCTAAAACCTTTAAGGTTATGTCTTATAATGTCAGAGGCTTCGATTGGTTAACAGGGGATGAGGCTCGGAACAATCCTATATTTTCGTATATAGCCAATAGTGGAGCTGATATTATTTGTATGCAGGAGTTTGCTGTGGAGGAGAAAAAAAGCAAAAATAATACGGATAAGATAATCTCTTTGGAGGAATTGGATGCAATAATGGTTGAATACCCTTATCGGTCGATAATAAGATTGGGAGATACTATAAATTCGTGTATGTATGGGTTGGCATGCTATTCTAAATTCCCTATTGAGAAAGTAGCTAGAGTACCTATTGAAAGTGCTTTTAACGGTTCGGGAATGTATGAGATCAAGATAGGTAAAAAGTCGGTAACCATAGTGAATAATCACTTAGAGTCTAATAGGCTTACTTACGAAGATAAGATTCTGTTTAAAGAGTTGGTTATTGATAGAAATAGGAATAAATTGGATGCCGTAACTCAAACTATTCGTAGTCACTTGGATCCTGCTTTTAAAGCAAGAGCTGTGCAAGCCAATATTATTGCGGACTGTATAAAGCTGCAACGAGATAAGACTGATGCTATGATTGTTTGTGGAGACTTTAATGAACCCCCCATATCGTATGCGTACGAAACGATAAAGGGGAGTTTCTTAGATTCTTTTAAATATACAGGTCGTGGTATGGGAATTACCTATCACGAAGATGGATTTTATTTTAGAATAGACTATATAATGCACAGCCTCAATTTGCAATCTTATAACTGTACGGTAGGCGATGTGAAATATTCCGATCACTACCCTATCTGGACTTGGCTTAAGTTTAAGTAAAAAGAAACTTATTCTAAATCTACTACTGTAATACCTGATCCGCCTAATTGAACATGCTCATCCTGATAATTTTTCACGCCATGTACTGTGCGAAGATAATCTCTGATGATGAGTCGTAAAGCTCCTGTGCCTGTTCCATGAAGTATGCGGACACGTCCTGCTCCAATTTGTATAGCATCATCAATAAAATACATTACAGCTTGTAGGGCTTCTTCACCACGCATTCCCCGTAAATCAATTTCTTGTTTGAAGTTCAGTTTTTTGTCGTAAGTCATATCGCTGGTCTGAGAACTGACGAATGTACTTTTCTGAGATTCGCGTTTGATTTGATTCTTGCTGACTTTTTCGAGAGTCTCCAGTTTTACGGTTGACTTTATCATACCAAAAGCTACAACTGCATTCTTTCCTTGAATATCCATTACTTCTCCTGCCGACGTTTGTCCTTTCATGCGAACGCTGTCTCCAACAGAAATAGTTTGTAATTTTTCTTCTTTAGTAACTTTGGGCTTTTCATTTTTGTTCTTTTCTCTCTCTTGGAGTTTCTGAATTTTACGGCTGATTTTATCATCCGTCTGAATATCTTCAGCTTCTAACTTCTCTTTAAAAGCAGCAAAACCTTGACGTACTTCTTTCGTTTTTTCTTTTTCAGCCTGAGCCTCTTTTATGCTGCGGATTGTATTTTCTATTTTAGCATTTGCTTCCGAAAGTAGACGTTGGGCTTCTTCCTTGGCTTGGCGAATAATCTCTTTACGTTGTTTACCAACATCGGTTAAGTCTGTTTCGTATTGAGAGGTTATTTCCTCTAAACGTTTTTCTTTTTGTCGAACACTTTGTCGTTTGGTTTCCCAATAGCGTCTGTCGCGAACGATGTCTTGTAGATACTTATCCATATTGATATAATCGCTACCTACAATTTCTGAGGCTTCGGCAATTACGTCTTCGGGCAAACCTATTTTGCGTGCAATTTCTATAGCAAATGAACTTCCCGGATTACCTATTGATAATGTAAACAAGGGTTGCATCAAGTGCCGATCGTAAAGCATAGCACCATTTACAACGCCCTTGTGTTCGTTGGCAAAATGCTTAAGATTCTGATAGTGCGTTGTAATTACTCCAAACGATTCTTTTTCGTTAAAACGTTTCAAGAGCGATTCGGCAATAGCTCCACCTATCTGGGGTTCGGTACCTCCCCCAAATTCATCGATGAGCAACAGTGACTTTGAATCACAGTTACGCACAAATATTTTCATATTGGTAAGGTGAGAACTGTATGTACTTAGGTCATTTTCTATTGATTGCTCGTCACCTATATCTATAAATATCTTATCAAAAACACCAACTTTAGAACTTTCGGCTAATGGTATGAGTAATCCACATTGTACCATATATTGCAGTAACCCGACAGTTTTAAGGCATACGGACTTTCCTCCAGCATTAGGTCCTGATATAATGAGTAGTCGGTTTTCGTCGTCTAGCCAAATATCAAGAGGTATGATCGATTTGTTCTGTTTCTTGTGTGATAGATAGAGTAGAGGATGTTTCGCCTTATCCCATCCAACTTGTTGTTTGTTTTCAACAGTTGGTTTTATAGCTTCAATATCTAACGCAAAGCGAGCCTTAGCACGAATAAAATCTATCCATGCCAAAAATTCATACGATTGAACTATATCGGGTGTCAACTGACGTACTTCGTCAGTAAAAGCAATAAGTATTTTTACAATTTCCCTGCGTTCTTCGCTTTCCAATTCGCGTATACGATTGTTGGCTTCCACTACTTCGGCAGGCTCTATAAATACGGTTTTACCAGATGCCGACTCGTCATGTACAATACCTTTTAGTTTACGCTTGAAGGCAGGGGCAACGGGTATTACCAAGCGACCGTCACGCATAGTAGGTGTTACATCTTTTTCTACCAATCCTTCCGATTGTGCAGCACGTAATATTGCATTTAAGCTTCGGGAAATACCTCCCGATACATGCGTTATTTCCTTACGGATACGATTGAGATCAGAAGATGCATTGTCTTTGATTCTTCCATATTTATCAAGTATCGCATCTATCTTAGTCAAAAGTTGCGGGAAAATAAGTACCTCGCCCGCCAGTTTTTGTAGATGTGGGTAGGGGGTATTTTCTTCATCTTCTTTTTTTAGGAAACTAACAATATCTCTGATGGTTTGTAACGATCGGCGAAGGTCAAATACTGCACTTTCGTCTAACCATGTTCCTTCTACTCTGATGTTTTTCAGTGCAGGACGCACATCAAAGAAGTGATTGACTGGAAAATTGTCCTCTTCCTGAATGATGCGTATAAATTCTTCTGTTTGCGAAAGTTGACTTTGTATCAAGTCGAAGTCGGAAGAAAAAGCCATATCAAATACTTTCTCTTCTCCCAAGGTGCTCAGGCATTTGTCGGTAAGAAATTGTCTGATCTTATCGAAGCCTATCTTATATTCAAAATTATCGGGGTATATCACTTTTCTATTTCTCTAAAGGTCACAGACCTGTTTATTGCTTTGTTAAGCATTTCTATTTACAATGGTTGTGCCAGAAAATAACAGCATCAATTATTTACCGCACTTATTTTGAGGATGCAAAGATAATAAAGAGAAGGGAATAATTAAATGATATAGAGGTTACTTACAAATCGGACAGTAGATATTGGTTTACTAATAGTTTGAATATAGCTTCTTCGGAATGGTATTTTTCTATAAGTTTCTCCCATTCGCTATAAGAATAGCTCTTTCTGTTGTTCTTGCTATCCTCATATTTCCATCTATCTGATAATTCTTTTGTGAAAGTAGCTTTTTGATTTTTATTATTTTCGTAAACAAGATTGCCAAGTATATCGCGTTTATAGGTTTCTGAATTACCTCTATTATCTTTTCGTATTTCGTCTCCGAATATATTCTTTGAATGTTCTGTTTTTTTGATTTTCGTAGCCTTTGTTTAACCTGATAAGCCAAGCAAAACAGTCTTTCTTATCACCATTAAATTTTTCTAAAAGCTCAGCCCATTGCTCTTTTGTATATTTGCTTTCATTGTTTCTGCTATCATTATATATTACATCATCAAATATATTTTTCTTGAGTGATGCTTTAGAACCGTTACTATTGTAATATTGTAAATCACCCAATATATCAATTGATATATTTCTATATATATCATCTCTATCTCTATTGTATTGAGCCGATAGATTTGCTGTAATAATACTTAGTAAGATTAATAATAGTAGGTTTTTCATAGGAGTCGGCATTTTATCGTACTATCTTGTAAGTCATAATTATAAACTACAAAATAGCGATTATATTGAGTATGTTTTTAGAACATAATAACAAGTTTCCAGCCTACATTTTTATTGCCAAGTGCAGGCATTCTGTTTCCTCTGGAAACTGATTGTGTAACAGTTTCTGGTACTCCCATAGCTCTCCATACTCCACTTTTTGGGCATTTTTCTCCTGTTCGGGCAGTCATACCAAGACGGGGCTTCATCATAATAACGTTCTATTTTAAATTGTAAAATACAAAAATACAATAAATATACTTAGTATGGATAAATCGCTCATTTCGTCTATTACTTTCTATAAAAATTATCTATGTAATGAAGTATAGTATACTATTTATGCTTTATCAATTGATTATAAATAAAAGCAAATGGAGACAAGACAGAAGCAAATAAGTAATGTATTAAGCCAGAAGATGAAAGTAGATAGTTCAGCGGAGATTAATGATGGGCTGTTTAAGCATGTTGATATAAAAAATAATAGATACAGCTTGCGTGTTTCTGAAAAGGAATGCTTAAAAATGGGAATTTCTCCATTGGAATATCGAAGGGTATAGTAGATTTGGGTAAAATTAACAGGTTAGTGGCTGAATCGGAAAAGCATGGAGGGCAAAGAATTAATCTGGATAGTTCTCAAAAAATGCTTTTTTCAAATAAAACAAGTGGATTTTTCAAGGTTAGTGATATGCAGGCAGTAAAGGAAAAAATATTTATTCCAGCAGGCTATAAGAAAGTGAGATTTCATTCTTGTGTGCCTAAAAGCTTACCTTATACGATAATCACATGCGGAGTATCTGTACAAAGCGGTGCTTTTACTTTAGATAGCCTGCATGCTACAAAATTTTGGGTTAGATCCACGGAAATAGCTCTAAAGAGTAGCAATTGCAATGGTGAATTATACCTTCAGATTGGAGACCAATACGGAGGATTTGGGTCGTGGGAATTAATGAAGTAAAAACATCAAAATGAATAAAGGAATTGTAAAGAAAGGATTATTTATATTATTAGTTTTAGCAATATTTCCTATCTGTGGATTGATTGGGAATGCAGTGAATAGTACTCCGCAAGACGCAGAATGGCATTGGCCGGACAGCATCAAAGATATTCTGATTATACCTGATAGCCTTCTGTTCAATGGCGATTCGATTACTCCTCCTATGAAAATATATACACCTGAGCAGAAAAAGTTAGCCATATCTATAACTACATTAATGCTTAAATATACCAAAGTAAAAGATAATCGTATGGTTTTTGAGATGAGTCGCGAAGAATTCTTAAAAACAGGTATTCCCGAGGCTTATTACGATCAGATGATACATAGTTATAAGAACACAAATGATTTTATGGATAGAGATACATTCAATCTTTTCGGTAATGTCGCCGACCGGTGGGAAGAAACGAAAGAGGAGTTTCGTTTACAAATGGAATTGGATGTAAAATAAATACGAATAGGGAATTTAGTTAAAGGAATAATGCAGGTGGAAATGATTTTCTGCCTGCATCCTTTTTTAGATATGAATTTATAATTATTTATCAATAAAATATGCTTTAATATTACAATATTATTATTACTTTTGTAACTCAGATATTCATAGGGTATTTGAGACGATATTTATAGATGATTACAACGAAAAAATATATAAGGTATAAAAGGAACAGGTTCTCGTAACTCTTGTTCCTTTTTTTTACCTACCTGTGAACGAATAAACACTCATTTTTAATATAATAATTCTATCGCAAAATGCAGACAGACAAACCTGTACGATTGATTCTTGATGATGGGACTATCTTTGACGGAAGGTCTTTTGGTGCCGAAACTGCGGCTGCCGGCGAAGTGGTATTCAGTACTGCTATGGTGGGTTATCCAGAGAGTCTAACCGACCCTTCTTACATAGGACAAATCCTCACAGTTACGTTTCCTTTAGTTGGTAATTATGGAGTTCCAGAGGATTCTTTTACCAATGGTATTTCAGACTTTTTTGAGTCGGAAAAAATTCAGATTAGTGGTTTGATTATATCAGATTACTCGCATGAATATTCTCACTGGAATGCAAAGAAAAGTCTGGGCGAATGGCTTAAAGAGCATAATGTTCCAGGAGTTTATGGTATTGATACACGTGAGTTGACCAAAATTCTTAGAGAAAAAGGTTCGATGAAAGGTAAAATCGTTTTTGGAGATGAGAACGAAATTGACTTTCTTGACCCTAATATCGAAAATCAGGTTGCAAAAGCGAGTTGTAAAGAAGTTATCACTTACGGAACCGGAGCTAAGAAAGTAGTGATGGTAGATTGTGGAGTGAAGCACAATATAATACGCTGTCTTTTGAAGAGAGACATCACTCTTATACGTGTGCCTTGGGATTATGATTTTAATCAAATAGAGTTTGACGGATTGTTTATTTCTAATGGACCGGGTAACCCTGATTTTTGTGAAGTAACAGTACAAAATATACGCAAAGCAATGGAAACAGGTAAGCCTATCTGTGGAATTTGTATGGGTAATCAACTGTTGTCAAAAGCAGGAGGTGCTACTGTTTACAAGTTGAAATACGGACACCGTAGCCACAATCAACCTGTAAGATTAGCAAATAGTGAAAGATGTTTCATTACTTCTCAAAATCATGGATTTGCTGTATCAAATTCATCTCTAGGCGAAGATTGGGAACCATTGTTCACCAACCTAAATGATGGAACTAATGAAGGTATTCGTCACAAAACGAAGCCATTCTTCTCTGCTCAGTTTCACCCCGAAGCTGCTAGTGGACCTACTGATACAGATTTCATATTCGATATGTTTTTTGATAAACTGTAAGAGGTCGCAGACCTTTTCATTATTACTGATTCTTAAAAATATACGCCAACATGGATAAAAATATAAAGAAAGTACTGGTACTCGGTTCGGGAGCACTAAAGATTGGGGAAGCCGGAGAGTTTGACTACTCGGGATCTCAAGCCTTGAAAGCTTTGAAGGAAGAAGGAATCGAAACAGTACTAATCAATCCGAATATTGCTACAGTGCAAACTTCGGAAGGAAGTGCAGATAAAATATATTTCCTACCTATTACTCCATACTTTGTGGAGAAAGTAGTTCAAAAGGAAAAACCTGACGGAATACTTCTTGCTTTTGGTGGACAGACTGCATTGAATTGCGGGGTTCAACTATTCGAACAAGGTATTCTTGAAAAATATAACCTGAGAGTTTTGGGAACTCCTGTTCAGGCAATCATGGACACCGAAGATCGTGAATTGTTTGTTCAAAAGTTGGATCAGATAGATGTGAAAACCATCAAAAGTATGGCAGTAGGATCTATCGAAGATGCTGTAAAAGCGGCAGCCGAACTAGGTTATCCTATCATTGTACGTGCAGCCTATGCTTTAGGAGGACTGGGTTCAGGATTCTGTAACAACGAGCAAGAACTACGCGCTCTTGCTGAAAAAGCATTGAATTACTCTTCTCAACTTTTAGTAGAAAGATCTCTAAAAGGATGGAAAGAAATAGAATACGAAGTTGTACGCGACAAGTATGACAACTGTATGACTGTTTGTAACATGGAAAACTTCGATCCACTTGGTATTCATACCGGAGAGAGTATCGTGGTTGCACCATCACAAACACTTACAAATACAGAATTCCACAAGTTACGTGAGATTGCTATCCGAATTGTAAGACACATCGGTATAGTAGGGGAGTGTAATGTACAATATGCTTTTGATCCCGAGTCGGAGGACTATCGTGTAATCGAAGTAAATGCTCGTCTAAGCCGTTCATCTGCCTTGGCATCTAAAGCAACGGGTTATCCTTTAGCTTTTGTTGCTGCGAAACTAGGTTTAGGTTATGGATTATTCGAATTGAAAAACTCGGTAACCAAATCAACCAGTGCATTTTTTGAGCCAGCACTAGACTACATCGTAGTAAAAATACCTCGTTGGGATTTAGGAAAATTCCATGGAGTATCTAAAGAAATCGGTTCAAGTATGAAGTCTGTCGGAGAGATTATGGCTATCGGTCGTAACTTCGAAGAAGCTATCCAAAAAGGACTTCGTATGTTGAATATCGGTATGCACGGATTTACGGCTAACAAGCCTCTTCCGGTAGATGATATCGACTACGAATTGAGCAACCCTACAGATAAACGTATATTCTATATTTATCAGGCTTTTGCTAAAGGATATGATATCGAAAAGATTCATGACCTTACAAAAATAGACAGATGGTTCTTGCAAAAATTGCATTATATCTTTAAATGTTCGGAAGAATTAAAGAGATACGACGATATACAATCGCTACCAATTGATTTGCTTCGTACTTCGAAACAAAAAGGATTCTCGGATTTTCAAATTGCGAAAACAATTTGCAAGGATGCTAGTCTTGTAGACAATGCAGCAAGAGATATCCGTACAATAAGAAAACACAATGGGATAGTACCCGTTGTTAAGCAGATTGATACATTGGCTGCGGAATATCCTGCACAAACCAATTACTTGTATCTGACTTATAATGGTAGAACTAATGATGTACAATATTTAGGAGATAAAAAATCGGTTATTGTGCTCGGTTCGGGAGCTTATCGTATCGGTTCTTCGGTAGAGTTTGACTGGTGTTCGGTGAATGCCCTGCAAACTGTCCGCAAAGAAGGATACCGCTCGGTAATGATCAACTATAATCCCGAAACGGTTTCTACTGACTATGATATGTGTGACCGCCTGTACTTTGATGAGTTGACTTACGAGCGTGTGATGGATATCATCGAACTGGAAAATCCTCACGGGGTAATCCTTTCGGTAGGAGGTCAGATACCTAATAACTTGGCTATCCGTCTGGATGAAGCTAAAGTGAACATCTTAGGAACAACAGCTAAAAGTATAGACAATGCAGAGGATCGTCACAAATTCTCTAGCATGTTGGATAGAATAAAAGTAGATCAACCTCGCTGGAAAGAATTGACTTCTCTAGCAGATATCAAACTCTTCGTAGACGAAGTCGGTTATCCGGTTTTGATACGTCCATCGTATGTACTTTCGGGTGCGGCGATGAATGTATGTTCTAATGATCAGGAGTTGGAAAACTTCTTAGGATTGGCTGCTGAGGTTTCTCAAAAACATCCGGTTGTTGTATCGGAGTTTATCGAGAATGCAAAAGAAGTAGAATTCGATGCTGTGGCAAACAAGGGAGATATCGTTATGTACGCCATTTCTGAACACGTCGAGTTTGCCGGAGTTCACTCTGGAGATGCTACAATTCAGTTTCCTGCACAACGTCTGTATGTAGAAACTATCCGCCGAGTGAAAAAAGTAGCTCGTGAGATAGCTCATGCACTACAAATCACAGGACCATTCAATATCCAATTCCTAGCCAAAGAAAATGAGATAAAGGTGATCGAGTGTAACTTGAGAGCATCTCGTTCATTCCCATTCGTATCGAAGATCTTAAAGATAAATCTTATCGAACTGGCTACTCAGGTAATGTTGGGTAAAGATGTCGAGAAACCAAGTCAGAATGCTTTTGACCTGGATTATGTCGGAATCAAAGCTTCTCAGTTCTCTTTCTCTCGTCTGCAAAAGGCTGACCCTGTGTTAGGAGTTGACATGGCTTCGACAGGTGAGGTAGGATGTATCGGAGATAATTTCCACGATGCAATGCTAAAATCGATGTTATCGGTAGGTTATCGCATTCCTAAGAAAACAGTATTGTTCTCAACAGGACCTGCTAAATCTAAAGTTGCATTGTTAGAGGCTGCACAATTGCTTCACGAAAAAGGATATGATATCTATGCAACCGGAGGTTCTCAGAAATTCTTGGTGGATAACGGAGTACCTGCAACTCAGGTATACTGGCCATCGGAAGATCAAAAACCGGGAGCTTTAGAGATGATTCAGAATAAAGAGATTGACTTAGTAGTGAATATTCCTAAGAACTTCTCAAGTGGTGAGTTGAATAACGGATACAAAATTCGTAGAGCTTCTATCGACTTTAATGTTCCATTGTTAACAAATTCTCGATTAGCATCAGCGTTTATCCAAGCATTCTGTAAGGTAGATATTGATGATCTTGAGATCAAAGCATGGGATGAGTACGAATAAATTTGATTATCTGGCATACAGATAAAAGATATACTAAACAAAGAAGAGCGGTGGAAATTATTTCCTACCGCTCTTCTTTTATATTTAAAAGTGATTTAATTCTGTCCGTTCTGATATGTTTTCATCAATTCTTGGAAATACCATATCATTTTGCCATAATTATCGATTGTAATATGCTCGTTCTCATTATGCATTGTTCGTTGCTCGTATAAATTCAAGTCAATAGGTAAGAAGCGATATATATTATCACTTACAGCCTGGTATTGATAAGCATCGGTACCTCCGACTGTAATATAGGATGAAACGATAGCATTGGGATAGAGTTGTTCTATTGTTTTCTTTACTACCTTAAAAGCATTTATGTTTTCGGGAGATACTGAAGATGACTCTCTTGCTATCATCGTTTTTATTTCTACATCATAGCCCTTACATAGCTCTTTTACGTGATTTATAACATCATTAATAGTTTCTCCCGGAAGAATGCGGAAATTGACCGTTACTTCCGATACCGATGTGAGCACATTGGGAGCATCGCTACCCCTTGCCATGGTGATAGCAGTAGTGGTTCGTATAAGTGCATTAGCAGTAGGGCTTTTACTTAACGAGCTAAATAGGAGAGGCTTCAATAACCACTGATTAGCTATAGCCATACGCGAAATAAAATCCATCTCCCCTCCGATATTATTAAGGAATGAAGTGATCGGAGGTATTATCTGAGCTTTCATCTGATTTTTATTGAGCTTTTCTATAATCTCTGCAATATAAACCAGCGAACTTTTTGCCGGAGGCATTGATGAGTGTCCTCCTAGTCCAAATGCTTTTATTCTTAATGTAAGAAATCCTTTTTCTCCTGTGCCAATAAGAGCCATCGGCTTCTTTATTGATTCTAAAGCAGAACCGGGTGCTGCTATTATACCTCCTTCGTCATAAACAGCATCAAAGATTAAACCTTTGTCTTTGAAATAGCTTGCAATAAGAGCAGCTCCTTGCTGTCCGCCAACCTCTTCATCTTGTCCAAATGCGAACCAAATGTCTTGTTCTGGTTGAAACCCTTCGCTTATCAAGGTCTCGGCAGCTTCAAAAAGAGAGAATAACATGCATTTCATATCTATTGTTCCTCGTCCGTAGATTCGTCCATCAACTACTGCTCCCGAGAAAGGAGAATAGTCCCATTTTGATTGTATACTGTCTATACGTGCAATAGGATTGTCATTAGGTTGAAATAAGGTATCTGTAGCTGTATCCGTTTGTGGATCGTAACCAATAACAGGTACTACATCGTAATGAGCTAAAAACAAAATGGATTTCAAACTCTTGTTTTTACCTTTCCAATGGAATACAAGTCCGTATTTATTTACGGTTAAAGTGTCCATGTTTTTATAGATGATAGGGTAGGCTTCTGATAGATATGCTTTAAACTCATCAAAAGGCTTGAAGTTTGTTTCTTCATAATTATCTGTACTAATAGTGGGTATGCGAATACCTCCCGCAAAACGTTTAATAGCTTTCTCAGAAGCAGACGTGTTTAATGTTGAACCATTGTTCGTGCTTTCTGTTTTGTAAAAAGGATGAACTAAAGTTTTTACAAAAAGTATAATAACAAGTGCTAGTATTAAAGCAAATATAATGCTGATGATAACTTTTATTTTCATATAATCAATGTTTTATATTATAATCTAACATACAGAAACTTGAAATGTTTATTTAGGTTCTAATAAAGAGCGGATTAAGACTCAACACTTTGCTATTGTTACTGTAAATTGTCTTTGGCTGCATTGAACAAAAAATTAATGATCATGTTTTAATAAAAAAGAAGCACAAAGATTTTAAGTCTTATCATAAATTTAAAACAACATGTTAGAAGGTATTATAGATTTAGTGAAAGATCAGGTTTTACCTGCAATTACCAACAATAGTGCAATTCCTGCAGATAAGAAAGAGGCAGCAGTAGAAACAACCACTTCTACGATAGTAGATGGATTGAAGGAGCATTTTACTCCCGATAATCTAGCGTCAATTACCAGCCTTTTCTCAGGTGGTGGATTTGCAGGTGGCGGAGATATTGTGAGCGGTCTGCAAAGTTCAGTAGTAAATGCGTTGAGCGAGAAAGTAGGATTGAATAAAGATATCGCTAATAGTATTGCTTCGGCAGTTGTACCTGCCATAATGGGCTTGTTTTCTCAAAAAGTGAATGATCCTAATGATAAAGGATTTAGCATCGAATCGATTATGGGAGCATTCGGTGGAAAAGGCGGTGGAGGAATTCTAGGAGCTTTAGGCGGTTTGTTTGGTAAGTAAATAAGCCTATGTTATATATTTAGGCTGAGTCAATATAAAACGAAAGACTCTTATAATGTGGTGTAAACATTGTGAGAGTCTTTCATTTTATGTATCAGAAATAAGTAAAAAACCTTACCTTTGTGCTTTCCATTTTAACATGTTATTATATGTCAGCTATGTCAACACTTACAAGAACAATAAAGAGGTCAGTGGCCTTATTACTATTTATTTTTATAACAATGAGCAATATTAATTCACAAGAAAAGGATACTTTAGTTGTAATCGAAACAACACTTGGTAATATCAAGCTAAAGTTGTATAATGATACACCTTTACATAGAGATAATTTTTTGAAGTTGGTAAATGACAGTGCATATAAGGATTTGTTATTTCATCGTGTAATCAAAGATTTTATGATTCAGGGAGGCGATCCTCAATCGAGAGTTGCTGCCGATGGTTCATCTTTAGGAGGTGGCGATCTTGATTATACAGTTCCGGCAGAATTCAGATTACCTACATATTTCCACAAGCGAGGAGCTTTAGCTGCTGCACGTACAGGTGATGATGTAAACCCTCAGAAAGAATCATCAGCTATTCAGTTTTATATCGTTACAGGAAAGAAATATTCAGATAAAGATCTGACTAAAATAGAAAAAGAACGCCAGGCTAGAACTGTACAAACGAGATTTAACGAGCTTCAAGTAGAATATAAAAGTGCTATTAAAGACTTTTACAGTAGTGGCGATCGTGATTCTTTAGCCGAATTTAGACAACGATTATATGCTGAGGCTCAGGAAGAGGCTGCAACTAATGTTGCAAATGTATTTACACCCGAGCAGCGAAAAGCTTATAAAGAAATTGGAGGTACACCTAAGCTAGATGGTGGATATACCGTATTTGGTGAAGTTGTAGAAGGCTTTGATGTTGTAGAGCAAATACAAAAAGTGAAGACAAATGCTAGTGACCGTCCTGTGGAAAACATAAAGATGGATATAAAAATAGTAGTGGAATAAAGTTATTACTACACTTGTTATAGAATATATATATGAGTGATATGTTTTATTGATTACTCGAAGTGTCATAAAATGATTATATTTGTTACCTCGAACAATCATAATAAACAAAAAGTGAATAGCGATATAGATAGAGAGCAAATTATAGGACTGGCTGAGTTACATGCTGGTTATACTTTAAAGGAAGCCATTGATGAGGCTAAACGATGCTTGAATTGCAAGAATCCGTTATGCGTACAAGGTTGTCCGATCGAACATAAAATTCCGGAATGGATACATCAATTATCGAAAGGTAATATTGGTGGAGCAATGGAATTGATTAATGAAAAAAGTAATCTTCCTGCAATTTGTGGCAGAGTATGTCCGCACGAAAAACAATGCGAAGGTCATTGCATTCTCAATAAAAAAGGTAATCCTGTTCGGGTTGGAAAACTGGAACGCTTTATTGCTGACTTCGACAGTGAAATGGGATTGTCGAAAGAGCGACTAAAGGCTAAAACAAGAGGTAAGGTTGCTGTTATTGGTTCGGGACCTGCGGGTCTTACTGTTGCAGGAGACTTGGCTCGGGATGGTTTTAATGTCGTAGTTTTTGAAGGACAAAAAGAGCCCGGAGGCGTTTTATTATATGGTATTCCTGAATACAGGTTACCGAACGAAATAACACGTCGTGAGGTTAAAAAAATAGAAGCTCTGGGTGTTACTTTCCGCAACAATTGTATTGTGGGAGAAAGTGTCACGGTAGACGCAATGTTTGAAGAAGGTTTTGATGCCGTTTTTATCGGTTCGGGTACTTCGGTTCCTCAATCGTTAAATATCGAAGGCGGTAATTTATTTGGTGTTTCTCAGTCTGCATATTTCTTACGTATGGTAAGCTTATTTGCAAGTGGAGATATTGCCCGAGAAGAAGTTCCTTTGAGACCGGGTGATAAAGTTGCTATTATTGGAGCTGGAAATGTGGCAATGGATGCAGCTCGTACGGCTTTGCGTATGGGGGCGGAGAGTGTTACTATTGTATATCGAAAGAAAGAAGAAGATATGCCTGCTCTTAGATCAGAGTTTCTAGAAGCTAAAGCTGAAGGAGTTCAATTCTTGTTAGAAGCAGCTACAAAAGAGTTTGTAGGAACAGATATTAAAGGTAATCGTATACTATCGGGTTTAAAGGTTGATACTGCTGATGGCGAAATAACTTTACCTGTGGATAGAATATTTCTCGCTGTTGGCTCTAAACCTGCTAACAGAATAGTATCTACTTCATTAGGTATTGATGTGGATGAGCGTGGATATATTACAACTAAAGAACATCCTTATGGTATGACTTCTCGTAGAGGTGTATTTGCCGGAGGAGATGTAGTGCATACTCCACAAACAGTTGTACTGGCAATGCGTGAAGCTAAGCGTGTGGCTTCGGGTATTTCTCAATATGTAGATGCTGTAAAACTATTAGGAGTATAAGGTTGTTATACATCTAGAACTGCTAAAAAAATGAACAATAATAAAACCGCAATATTGTTAGGAGCTTCCGGCTTAGTCGGAAGTTTCTTGCTTGATATCTTACTTAAAAGTGAAGAGTATAGCTCTGTTGTTATTTTTGTTCGTAAAGAAATAAACAGAAAGCATCCCAAATTAGTTGAGCATGTTATTGATTTCGATCAATTAGATAAGTATGCCAATTTAGTACAGGGTGACGATTTATTTTGTTGTTTGGGAACTACAATCAAACAAGCAAAAACACGTGAAGCTTTCAAGAAAGTTGATTATTATTATCCTCTTCGATTTGCTGAGATGGCAAAAGAAAATGGGGTACAACAATATTTAATGGTGACTTCGATAGGCGCAAATGCAGGTTCGTCTGTTTTCTATTTGAAAACCAAGGGCGAGTCTGAGGAAGCTATTAAAAAAGTAAATTTATCAAGTACATCAGTCTTTCGTCCTGCTTCTTTGTTAGGCCCTCGTAAAGAGGTACGAGCCCAAGAGAAAATAGGAGAAGCTGTATTGAAACTTGTTTCATTCTTATTAGTCGGAAAACTAAAAAAATATAAGCCTGTACAAGCCGAAAAAGTGGCACAAGCAATGTATACTATTGCACAATCTCCAAAAGAAGGATTTAGTATCTACGAATCCAATCAAATCCAGTCTTTATAAAATTTAGCTTTTAGCTTTAGAGTATCTGAAAGCAAATGTAGAGGACATTTATTATGCCCTCATTTTTATTTGATACGTGAGGTGATATTTAATTCTATAGATTCTCTTTATTTAAATAAATTATAAGAGAATCCAACATTAACGAAAGGAGTCATTGGTTGTTTAAATTTTACATAAGGATCTCCATCTATGCCTTTGCGGTTTGTACCGTAAAGACCTCCATTTATAAGGGCTGATCCTCCACAGCGAGCAATCAGATAGAAGTGTTTATTTATAATATACTCATAGACAATTTCGGGCTTAATGGTTGCTCTATTAAAAAATGAAACTTCTGGAACATTCTCCATTCCCGATTCCATATAGAAATGTTCACTGCTCAATGAAGCACCTGCAGAAAAACGATGATTATTATGCTGGTAGCGTAGATAAGACCTGCTCGGTAAAGTTATGTCAACACTGAGGTTTGGATTAAACTCGTGCCAATAAGTGATTATAGGTATCACAGGTATCTTTTCATAGAGTATGGTTCCGTATAAACCAACGCTAAAGCTGGTAGTTGGAGATTGTTTAAATACCATTATAGCCGAAAACAGACCTTGTGCTTTTCCAAAACCTTTATGCCATCCGTCACCAAGCGCACTAGCAATCAGTATTAAAGGTTTGCCTACAGCTTTTGTCCGGTAAGTTCCGGTAACAGATCCTTCATAATAATTATAACCATCTTCATTTTTCGAGAATATAGCTGATTCGTTTCCATTTATTTTGTTGTTTGCTTCAAACTGATAAGAATTGAATTGCCCGTTTGCATATAATGAGAAGTTTTTAAGAAGTAAAACGGGAACTGTTGCTGAGAACTTGACTGTGTTTGCTGATCTAAATTTTCCGTTTTCTATTTCCTTTCCATTTTGCATCAATGTATAATCATGATCAGGGGTTGTTTCCCAATATAAATTGAATGTACGGACTTCGGAGAAGTTACGTGCAACGAAGCTTCTTACTCCCCGGGTTAGACTGTCTGTTGATATTTGTGCGGTACTGGTGGTTGCGAGTGTTGTTAGCAGTATTATTAAAGAGATTGCCGATCGTTTCATTGAATTTTATAGATTATTTAATAGTAGATACTTTTTAATTTTCTGTGAGACAAAGTTCGTATTTACTCATTCTCAAATCTGTCACAAAGAGCTGTAATAATATCCAAAAGGTCGAGTATTGAGATGGAAAGAGGAATAATTAAGTATATTTGATATCTTAAAAGTTGTTTTTGTGAAAGACGAGATTAAGGATATAAAAACAAAGACTATTTTGAATCATTCATCTGCAAATTCATTGTCAGATAAATTTTTCATTTTTAATAGTTATACAGAAAATGAGCAAGGTTCTAGCCGTTTGGTTGTAACAGATTTCCCTGTCAGATTAGATATTAGTGTTGTTATAATCTGTGAAGAAGGTTCGTTGAAAATCAATATAGGTTACGATACTTATGTAATCCATAAAAACGATTTTATAATTATACATCCGGAGAAAGTATCTCAGGTAATGGAAATAAGTGACGATTTCAGGGCTAAAATTATATGCTTGAAACCTGGTTTTTTTGATTTTAGTAACGATCAATACAGTTTCAATCTGCAGAATATGTTGAGAGAATATCCTTGCCATTCTTTGCCACTTTCGAAGATGGAACTGTTTTCCATTCTGTTCAGTTATATCGAGAGCGTAATTGAGGATGAGAATAATATATATCGTAAGCAGATTGTATATAATTATTTGAGTGTAATGGTCTGCGAAGTTTCAAATCTATTATTAATAGAGAACGAGAATAACAACAAGAATACGTTAAATGCAAGTGAGAAGGTTTTCCGTAAGTTTGTAAAAGATATTGAAACAAATTTTCAGAAAGAAAGGGCTATAGGGTTTTATGCTGCCAAAGCATATCTTACTCCTAAATATTTTTCTACTTTAATATTTAAATTAACGGGGAAGCATGCAAAAGAATGGATAGATGAATATACTATTCTCGAAGCTAAGGCTATGCTAAAATCAACCTATGCAAATATTCAACAAATAAGCTATGATCTAAATTTTGCCACCCCATCTCATTTTGGTCGATATTTTAAACATCATGTAGGTGTTTCTCCTCTCCAATATAGGAATGAGTAACAGCTGTTTATTTTTTTTGAATATAAATGGCTTGAAAGACTCTGAATGGAAAGTAAAAGTCTACTGAAATGAGCATATCTTTGCCTTTATAACCTTATTTGTCTCTCATCTGTTACTTTTCATATATTAGTGTGGATTTTAGTACTCTCCCTCTAATAAAACTATTCTAAGATTATATCTTTTTATATACCTTTGCATAAATAGCTTTATACATATGTATGTGTATAGCTATTAAAGCTAACTTAATTAATGAAATTGATGCAAAAACCTTCTATAGTTAAAGGAACAAGAGATTTCTCTCCTGAAGAGATGGCTAAGAGAAACTACATCTTCGATACAATACGAGAAGTATATAAACTGTTTGGATATAAACAAATAGAAACTCCTGCAATGGAAAGCCTTTCTACTTTGATGGGTAAATACGGTGAAGAAGGAGATAAGCTACTGTTTAAGATTTTAAATTCAGGAGATTATTTGTCAGGTATATCTGAAGACGAGCTGATTGCCAAAAACTCGAATCGCCTGACTACTAAAATATCGGAAAAAGGATTACGTTACGATCTTACAGTACCTTTTGCCCGTTATGTGGTGATGCATCGTAATGAAATAACATTTCCTTTCAAACGTTATCAGATACAGCCGGTATGGCGTGCCGACCGTCCTCAAAAAGGGCGTTACCGCGAGTTTTTCCAATGCGATGCTGATGTGGTAGGTTCTGATTCACTGATCAATGAAGTAGAGCTAATCCAAATAATAGATGAAGTTTTTAACCGTCTTAAAATAAGGGTTTGCACTAAAATAAATAATCGTAAGATACTATCGGGTATTGCTGAGATAATTGGTGAACCAGAAAAGATTGTAGATATTACAGTTGCTATTGATAAGCTTGATAAAATTGGCTTGGAAAAGGTAAATGAAGAATTACAGTCTAAAGGTATATCTGCCGAAGCAATAGAGAAATTACAGCCGATAATTCTTTTAGAAGGAGATAATGTTTCTAAGCTTGTGACTTTAAAAAACAGTTTGTCAGCTTCAGAAATAGGACTAAAGGGTGTTGAAGAGATTGAGTTTATCTTGAATAAAATCAAGCTACTTAATATTCGTTCAGAAGTAGAGTTAGATTTGACTCTAGCTCGAGGTTTGAATTATTATACAGGCGCTATTATCGAAGTAAAGGCTTTGGATGTTCAGATAGGTAGTATTACCGGTGGTGGTCGCTATGACAATCTAACAGGTATTTTTGGTTTACCTAATGTATCGGGAGTTGGTATCTCGTTTGGTGCAGATAGAATTTTTGATGTACTGAATCAATTAGAGCTCTATCCCGAAGATTCTACAACAAGTACGAAGGTATTGTTCGTTAATTTTGGTGCTGCTGAAGAAGATTATATCTTGCCTATTATAGGGAAGTTCAGACAAAACGGTATTGCGGCTGAAATTTATCCTGAAGCTGCAAAGATGAAGAAACAAATGTCTTATGCAGATTCAAATAAAATTCCTTATGTAATTATTGTAGGGGAGGATGAAATGAGAGAACAAAAGCTAACACTCAAAAATATGCAATCAGGAGATCAACAATTGTTGAGCGTCGAAGATTGTCTTAAATTGGTTCTATAACACTATTAAGGATGCTGTCAGCAAGATCTTTAGTTATCCTAACGCTGGCAGTATCATTAGTATTAAGTAATTCATCGGAAAGACGTGGTATTCTAAGCACTACATCTCTACCCATATTTAGGGGATTTACTATTACATCTTTGTTTTCTATATATATGTAAGGCCAGAAGATTTCACTTTTATAAAAAGTAGAGGAGATACTATTTATACTTACATTGTCTCTGTATATAATTATAGCCATATATTTGCTAGAGTCGCTATTCTCTAAGATACTATATTGAGCCGTTTCGTCAAGTGTAGGGTTTACCACCGCTTCCTCGTGAGAATATATCTTTAAATAATAATAACCTCCTGCCAGAACACACAAAACAACAAATAGTATAAATATATGTTTTGTGTTTGAATTTGTTCTTTTCTTCCTTCTCGATTTGCCAGATTTTCCCATCTTTGCTTGTGAAATTTAAATTATGAATGAAATATAAACTGTTCGATCATCGAATGCTTTTATAAATTTCATCACCAAGGGCTTGAACTGTAGATGCCTCATTGCCATTATGTAGATCTACAAGATCTACTGCGATTTTAGGAATTTTAGTAATAGATCCTGCTTGTATTATGAACTGATTGTTTACAATATTTTTATTCGCTTCAAAGATATAAGGCCAATAGATATCATTGCCGTAATACGTTCTTGCAATATATTGTAGTGATACATCAGATTCAGGGATTATTATTCGGCTGTAATTAATCGTATCAGTATTATCCATCTCTTTGAAGGTTATATTGTTCATAACCTTCTCTTTAGGTTTAATTGAAGAACCAGAGAGAATGATGTAGCCAATTCCTAATACAGCTAAGATAATTAAGGTGATGATACAGGTCTTAACTAAGTTCGATTTACGATGATTAGTTGGGGTAACTACTCTGTTTCTATTTGTATTTCTCTCAGAATCGAGGAAATTTCTGATAACAATAGCGTCAGCCTCATCCTGTGGATCTTGTGGAATTGAAACTTTACTCTCAACTTCCTTCTCTTCTGTCATGATGTTCTCTTCAAGAGAAGATGTTGGTTCTAACTCAGTATCTGTTCCTCGGGTATCGGAGTATCTGTTTTCAGCTTCTCTGCTGATGTGAGATAAATCTATAGAGTTATCTATGGGAGTATTGCTTCCCAGATATAAAATGCGGTGAGAGTCACCACTCTTTATTATTCTGAAAATCCCCAATCCATCAACTTTTATATGAGAATCTACTATAATAGATTTTTCTATTTCGATGAATAGCTGACTGATAAATGCCTCCACAACACTCTCATCTAATAGAGTTTGCTGAGCAATAATTCGATTTAATTCCAATTGATCTGTCTGCTTATTCATTTCCTTTTGGTATTTATACGCTCAAGAAGCCTTTCGATAGGTTTAAAGAACGTCACCGATGTAGGTTCCGTCTTTTTTCTCCAAAATGAGCCGAAATCAGGAACCTCAATAGTCTGTCCTTCATCAAGTATGGCGTACATATTTGACAGGGTAGAGACATAGAGATTATGCACATCTTTTTCAGATATGTTTATTCCCTTTGCTTTCAGGTTATTCCTAATGTTATCACACAATTTGGACTCGTCCATAATCATTTAATTATATTATCTGCTAGATAAGAAGTTGATTTCTTTCTCTATAAATGCTACGTCTTCAGTATCTATACGTTCAAGTATGCTATTAAGAATTTCAACCGTAGGATTCAAATAATTGATGTAGTACTCATCATATGTTTCATCCATTAAACCCTCTTTATCGTGAAGATTTTGTACTGAGTTCTTATAGTTTCTAGCAACATTTGACATGTCTTCTCTAAATACTTCTAAAGTTTCTTTCAGTTTTACTAATAACTCCTTCTGATAATTATAGGACGTTCTGCTTGCCATTTTTTGTTTTTTTATTATAAGTTATATTTTGAATCTCCTAGTTGCTGCAAAATTAAAAATAAAATCGGCATAAATGAAGAAAGAACAGAGATTAATCCTTTTTTAATTAAATTAATTTCCGTTAAATTCAGGAACCAATTTTTTCTAATACGTAATTAATTAGGTGTTTAGCTAAATTTGATTAACATATTGATGTTCTTCAGGTAGCTTTCAAATTTAAAATATTCATTTCCTATTGCGTTATGCAATATATCTCTTTTGAAATCAGGTGTTTGCCTGCTGATGAATGTCTCAAATTTGTCCGAATCTGCATTCAATATGTATTTAACAACTCGAGTGTTGAATACGAATTTTTCATTTTTAATGATCCAGTCAACTTTCTCCAAGTCTTTAACAAAATAGTTGTTCAAATAGTTCTCGAATTTTGGAGAAATATTTGAATTAATTAATTCTGCAAAATACAGCATGTAGCAATCGTTAGATATCTGTGCATCATTCAGCATTTTAAGGATAATACGTTCATGTGTACCCGTTATTTTTATATCATCAAGAAATAGTAGCTGCTTATTTTTAATATATTCTTTATCTATATGAAAACTATCTCCACTGATTAAGTTGTAGCGATCTTCTGCCGACATTTCGCCATAGTCTTCACGATAAGTAACTGTTCTATTTATTTTAGTCTCTTGTACGATCGGGTATCCGTTTTTATACAGGAACAGATTTAGCTTCTCCACAAAAAAAACTTTCATAAAAAAAGAGGCTGTCGGAATATACGAATATGCGCTAGGTAAAACTACAATCTGTTTACCATCGTAATGATCCTTGAAACAGTTTTCAATGAATCGTTCAGCTAAGAGGTAACCAAATTCTTTAGCAATATTGATTGCCCCGTATTTAAATTTGGAGTAATCGTCGGGAGAGAAACCAAATTGATTTTCATTTTCAATTAGAAATCCACTAAAATGAGTAATGTTGCCCTTATAATTTTGTTCTGATGTCATTAATCGTATAATTAGGATCTGTAATTAGTAAGGCATTAAATCCGAAGTTTTTTGCTCCTTGATAGTCGGCTTTGGGATTATCCCCAATATGTAAAACTTCTTCTTTGGATGCATTGATATGATTGTACACATGTTGGAAAAAATGAGATGAAGGCTTAGATGCATCTATTTCGTCCGAGAAAATCAGAAAATCGAAGTATTCAATAATACCAAGATCAGCTAATGTCATTCGAAGAGTCTCACCTTCAATAAAACCCGTATTGCTTGATAGGTTTAATATATATCCATCATTGTTGAGCTGTGAAAGTATTTGAGGAATATTGTCATTCATAAATACTGGGCGATACTCTAAAAACAAAGTATCAGCTTGCTCTCTTAGCTTTATTGCCGCCTCTAGGGTAACTTCTTCACTTTTGGGAACCAATCTTTGTAGAAGCTCCTTATACATCTTATTTGCTGACAATTTTTTTCCGCTAATCATATTATAACGATCAAAAACATTGTCAACAGAACGTATAAAACCACCTATCTCTTTTGGCGATATAGTCTTTATGTTGAATGTATCTGAAATAAGCTCGGCACGCTTTAGTTTGAATTCTGGATGAGATCTGATAAGTGTCATCCAAAGGTCGAACGAAATATTTTTTATATTCATTAGTTGTTTACCATTTGTACGACAATCAATCGCCCTCCGTTCTCTTTCGAAAGGAGTATTTGTTTATTGTCGGTTAACTCTACGGCTTCTCCAATATCTATCTTTTTGCCCTCGGTTTTGTCTTCGAGATCGTTTAAACGTTGGTTTATGAGTAACCATTTGTTTTGATGAAAAACAAAGTAAGCTACGGGCTTTTTCTGATCGTCTGTCAATTTTTCATTTGGCCAGATATTTCTATTAACGTGCCACATATAGAGGTATTGGTTATTATAGACCATCAAGCGGTAATTATCAGGGGTGAATGTCCCCTCGTGGCGTGATGAATATAGGTTGAGGACTGGTAATTGTCCTTTATAATCAGTTCCACAAAATGGGCATTTAGGCTTTCGGCTGTTGTCGAATACGAACCATTTGTGCCAGCATTTAGAGTTCTGACAAGGCTGCAAGAGGTCTACTGTTTTAAGTAAAGCATCCTCCCATTCGTTGGCTGTGGGGCGTGCTTGAGGGTTATGCAGCCCATCTATAAAGGCTCTGTCAAATAGTTCTTTTAAATAAGGACCACATACCGTGTAAGGTATTTTGGTGGGGTCGGCTTGTGGCAGTTGGCTTGCTTGTAATTGAGCAGATTTAACTCTGTTAGAATCGTCTGTCGGATGCTCAATAAACAAAGCTTTTTCACCCATCGATAACTCTTCATCTTTGCCCGAATCCAAATCGTGCACTTTTCCTCCTCGCAAAGGGTGGCGATATAGTAAATACATATACACCATTACTGCAAGTGCATGCCTGTCTGTGGTGATGCTTGGCAGTTTGCGATTAGGGTCATCTATTTTAAGATGCTTAGTTGCTATTACCTCAGGAGCAATGAAATCGGGTGTACCCAATACATCGGGCGGAAATTTTCCGGGAACTACAAGACCATCAATATCAATAATGGCTGCCCTACCTGATGTAGGGTCTACCAAAACGTTTTTATATGAAAGATCGGAGTGAGCCAATCCTGCCGAGTGCATGCGCTTAACAGCTCTGCTAATGCGAATACAGATTTGCAAGTATTTAAACCAATCGCCTCTTTCTTCAGGAGCTAAGAATCTATTTTGATTTTTTGCCGAAGCAAACCATTTACCTTCTTTTTCGCGACCTTTTATTCCTAAGAAGTCATTGTTTACCGAGCCATATTTAAAAAAGAAACAAGGTTGATAGGTGGGACAAACCAACCCTAATTTTCCGTTGTGTTCAACAATTTTTGTAGGCCAGCAATATAAGTCCTGCCAATAATCGCCACCTTCTTGTTGGAAGATGCGTTCGCGATAGATGCCTGTTATATTCTGTAATCGATCTTTAGCGTTGAAGTCTTGCTTGTCTCTGAAAAAACCAACTACATACGACTTGTCGGGACTGAAATAAACATCTTTCATTCCTCCCGAACCTATTATTTTATCAACAAACTGAACGGTAGAACCGTCAGTTGCTTTTATTGTTATGATTTTATCGCTCATTATTAGTAAAGTATTGCTATCGTTCTGTCATCGTGATTACCTTGTGACCAGAAATCTAACCATTGTAATAATTGCTCTGCCGAATTTTCGTTGTCGTCAGTCAGATCAACAGAGGAGGTAATATCCTCCCAAAGCTTATTCCATTTTTCTATTCGGTTTAAGTTGGCATCTGTCTCAAATTTGGGATCGGTAATGCCATCTGACATAAGTATCAATGCCGTGAAATCTTCTACAATTTCGAAGCGGAGACGTTTATATATTTCAGTTGGTTGCATTATTTCGGGCATGGTAAGAAAACGGGTTTGACCTGCAAATTCGCCTCCATCGGGTTCTCCCATAATTTTCAGGTATTGAGTTTCTTTATTGTAGATGCCAATACCTCCATCACCTACCCAAAAAGCAGCAACGAACCATCCAAACTTAAATTTTTTAGAAACAGTCACAAGTAAAGTGGTCGCATAATCCTTTAATTGATTCTCTTTGTCTTGAGCCTCTTTTTCTATATTCTTGTATGCTTTGAAAACAGCCGAACCTATAATATTATATAGAGCATCTCCTAGTTTTTTTCGCTTAACATCGGAGCTGTCTTTTTCAAAATCCTTGATCAGCTCATCAACCTCTTTATTGTATTTGCAGAATTGAGTATTGCATATATCCGATACCGTTTGGCATGCAATAAGTGAGCCTTGTCGCGAATACTTGGCAGAACCTGCACCGTCTGCAACAGTTATTATGTACCATCCTTCTTCGTCTTGATGTGTAATGCTGAAATCATCATCGCGAGGTGTGCCTTCGTGAGCGTGCGATCGTCCTCGTTGGCTTGCTGCAACAATATCTTTCTGCTCCTTCTTTCCTAAGCCAAAAATTCCTTTTGTCTTTTCGACCTTTACATATTTACAATCTGAGTCGGGCTTGTAATATTCGATATTGGTTGGAGTAGGGATATTATTCCATAATGAACGGGGATCGGGATTGATAATAAGTGTGATTGGACGCTCAAAAATAGGATCGCCTTCATCCCATTCACTACGTTTACATTTTAGTATAATGCGATGATCTCCTGCCTTATTGGGTATTCCCTCGATAAGATCGGTTAAAGGATTAAATTTCAATCCTATTTCTTGTAATCCTACTAATTCAAAATCGCCAATATCTGCAATATCGAAAACGGTAATGTCGAATAAACATTGATAAGCTTGATTCACTTTCCCGTTTTGTAGTTGTATATGCTTGCTTTTCAACTTTCGGTCAAGATCATTGTCTTTTGAATCTGTGTATTGATTATTTACCGTTTGACGAGCTTTTGTTTCCTCATCTTCGGGAATGTTGGGTATCATCGCCATATTTATATCGTTATCAGGGTTATCTGAAATACAGTTTTCATTATTAATAATATCTTCCTCTACCGGCGAACAGTCTGTTTTTAGGAACACTTCCCATTCTTGTAAAAGAAATTCTCTGATTTCTTCCCTTTCAAAAAACTCAGCGAGTTTCTCTTTATCTTCGGGCTGAATGTTCAGATAAGCTATGATCTTTTCAAAATCCATATTGTCTCAAATTTTACCACATTTTCCAGTGGAATCATGTTAAGGATTTCTTATCCTCGTGTACGTCCTATATCCATACCTCCGTTCGAGCCTTTAAACGACACTTGAATGCCACACCAAGGGCAATGGCTCATAGGCTCGTCACCTACGCACATAATGCTCCCACACATGCAAAGACCAATGGCAATCTGGTTACTGCAACAAGGGCAGGATGGAAATCCTACAAGTTCATCTGTATTTATTTTGCTTCCGCTTAAGTTACCGTTAGCGTATCCGTCTATCATATCGAAGTACGAATTGTCAATAGGGTAGGCTCCTACAAATTTGAATTTATGACCTCCTACTCTTGTAAAATGAGAGAAATCGTTAGAGCCTATTCGTTTTTGATATTTCAAGAGATAGGGTTGAGAAGTTGTTTGACATTTCCCTAGAATGACCGCGAAATTTTCATCCACTTTTATTGGAGCGCTCATTTCCATTTCTATCTTGCTGAGTATATCTTCTGAGAAAGGTGCTAGTTTCAAATCATCGCTACTCAAGTCGCTAATGCTCATACTTGTTATTTTGATAGAAGCTGTTACCCATTTAAAGAAAGCCTTAAATGATACCTCGTCAGTATCTTTCAGTTTAAGTACATTATCTGTTATTTGGGTTAATATGCTTGTATCCATATTGTCGCCAATAGAAATAGCAATCATATTTGCTCCTTTGCGATACTTTTCACCCCATCTGCTAAAAGCAGTATCAGTTAAATCAGTTGGGGCTCCATCGGTAAATAGAAAGATTATGGGTTTCCAGTCTCCTTTGGCTTCCAATGTTGTTCTCTTTACAGAAACGTCGATGTCATTCATCAGGAAGTTCATCGCATTACCTAAAGAGGTACCTCCGCCAATAGGTAACTTGGGAGGGTAGAAATTATATAATTCCTCCATCGAATTTAGCTTTTTAGCTTTACCAGCAAAAGCTATAATGGAGACACAAACAGTTTCGAGTGCATAAGGGTCGGTACGAAGTTCTTTTATGATGGCTTCCATTCCCGATTGTACATGTTGAAGCGGTTCCCCAATCATAGATTCAGAAACATCAATTAAAAAGTATATAGGTAGTCGTCTCATAGGTGTGTTGTGAATAGAATCTTCAAAATTAAAAGGGTATAACCTTAAATAACTGTATGAATTTCGGGAGGGGGAGGAGGTAGTGCAATATCATTGCTTGTACCTACACTTCTGTTCCCTACGCTTACTGATGCCGATACCCACTTGAAGAATTGACGGAATGTTGAACTGTCAGTAGTATCCAAAGAATATACTTGATTAGTGAGAGCTAATAATGGTTTAGTATCAGCTTTTACACCTGCTGCACATGCTATGATACTTGCAAAGTTACGTTTCTTAACTTCGGGTATCATCTGATTATATTTTTGTAGATCAGAAGGTTTACCGTCAGTCATAATGAAGAGCAAAGGCATCCAGTCTCCTTTTTCATCAGAAGTGCTTAGTTTTACTTCCGAGTCGACCTTTTTGCATAATACTTCTAAGGCTTCCCCTAAATGAGTGGGTCCCGATTCGGGAGTAACTATTTCGGGTAATTGCAGGTTTTCGAGTTCAGTAAGAGGTAGTATCTGTTTTACTTCTCTATCGAAAGTAATAATACTTATGAAAACGGATTCAAGAGCAAACGGATCTTGTCTAAGACTCGAAACCATAGATTCTAATCCTACTTTTACGGACTCGATGGGCTCGCCTTTCATCGATCCCGAAGTATCTAATAATAAATATACTGGTAATCTTCTCATAACATTTCTTATATCTTAAGGGCTTAGACCTTTAATGAATAATTTATAGTACAATATTTACTTCGGGTGGAGGTGGCGGAAGCTCGCTCAATCCTGAAATTTCTTGTCCACCTGATTCAATTTTCTGGCTTCCAAGACTTATGGATGCTGATACCCATTTGAAGAATGCCTTGATGGTTCCACTATCGGCATTATCCAATTGTACTACTGTTTCTGTAATTTGTTTCAATATGGAGGTATTGGCATTCTGTCCTGCTGCGCAGGCGATAACCATACCATATTTATGTTTTTTGAATTCGTCCAATCCTTTTTGCCAATCATCAGTAGGAGCGCCATCTGTCATTAAAAAAATCAATGGCTTCCAATCTCCTTTGTCCTTAACTGTTGTTTTTTGAACCTCACTATCTACCGTTTTTGCCAATACGCTCAAAGCTTCTCCAAGAGCAGTTGTTCCATTTGCTTTGAGGTCTGGCATCTGAAACATCGATAACTCGGTTAAAGGCACAACCTGTTTTACAGAAGAATCAAAAGTGATGATACTCAAGTATGCAGTTTCTAATGCGTATGGGTCTTGACGTAAGGTTGATATAAGAACCTGTACACCGTTTTTTAGAGCTTCAATAGGCTCTCCATGCATCGATCCTGATGTATCTAAAACTAAGTAAACGGGTAATCTTCTCATGCTATTTAGGTTTTATGTTTGTTTCAAGTAATTTCAACTATTTAATGCAATAGTTTTTTTAAGATAGCTAACTCAGGCTTCTATAGTTGCCAAAGCAACAAAAAGAGCTGAGAGCTCAAAGAATATTTATATCGGGTGGGGGTGGAGGTAATTCGTCCAGACTAGGTAGTCCGAGAGTATCTCCGTTACTTTCGACCCTCACAGAGGTTGTTCCGATAGAAGATGACATCCATAAAAAGAAGCGAGACATACTATCCTCATCTGCCTTTTCGAGGCTGATAACATGCGGAGTTATCTGCTTCAATACGGAAGTATCAGCATGACTTCCTGCTGCACAAGCAACGGTGTATGCTGTTTTGCAGGTTGCAAAATAATCGGCTCCTTTCTTCCAGTCGTCAATTGGAACACCATCGGTCATAATAAATACAATAGGTTTCCAGTCACCTTTTTCTTCCATCGTTCTTTTGATTTCCGAATTTATTCTATCTGTAACCAATCTAAGAGCAGCACCAAGTGCGGTTTGTCCCGTAGCTTTCAGTTCGGTCATCTGAAATGATCCCAAATCGGTCAATGGAATTAGTACTTGTGCTGTATTACTGAATGTGATGATACTTATGTATACGCTTTCTATTGCCTGCGGATTTTGTCGCAGAGCCCTTATCATAGTATCGATTCCTTTTATTAAGGCTTCGATAGGCTCACCTTTCATTGAGGCTGAGGTGTCCAAAAGCAGATATACAGGAAGTCGTCTCATATTATATCGTTATATCATTTTTGTTTCGATCATCGTTCTTAACGTATTAGCTTGAATATCTATATTCTCTAAGTCTGCCAGAAAATCGAGTTCGGTTATCCTTTTCAGGTTTTCATCCAGAAGTAATGAAATGTCAGAATCTATATGTCGCAGATTGAACTTTATATCTTTTTCTAGCTGACGGTTTTTCTGCATCAACTCCTTTATAGATCGTTCTTTCTTGGATGACTCACTTTCCCACTCTTTGTAAGGAAATACATTTATATCACAAGGCAGAAAATTATTCTTAGTTGGTTGAAAAGAAAAATAACTTTCTTCACCCCAAATCTTATAAATTTCCATCAATGTATTATTGATCCTTATCCCAAAACAGAATTGAACCTTATAGCTCTTCTTGACAAGATCGGTCAATAGTTTTTTGTCAATAGCACCGAATGTATTTCTATAAGCATCCGAATGATTGTATGTTGTTAATGAAGTCAACAATTGAGGATCGGCATCAAAGAAATAATCTTTGTAATATTTAAGACTAAAAGCATTAATGTTGTCAGTGTAGGGATATTCTGACGATTGAGATGATAATGCTTTATGCAGATTGTAGATAGATCGGGTGATGCGTTGAGCTTGTTGTAACTTTTCAGACTCAAATCCTCCTTCTTGAGTAATTGCTTGTTTTAATTTTGCAATCATGTCAGAATTAAGCTCTATCTCATTTTCCATCATATTTACAACACGTTCGTTCTTCTTTCTAATTTTTTCGAGAAGGTCTATAAGCGTGGATGTAAACTGTATATGATATAATTCGAGCTTATTAATATCAATGTCGGGGTTCTCTTCAAAGAGTTTATGAATGACCTGACTTTGCAGATAAATTTTCATGATTACAGGATCCTCAAAAAAAGTAATGAGGTCGTATAATCTCTGAATTATTTTATCCGAAGCATCTAATATTTCGGTTCTGTAATCGGTCATTTAAAAAGGGGTGCTTTCAACTTTTATCAGGTATATTTCCTCTATAATTATTTTGGCAATATACCTGTTAAAGGATGAATCAAGGTCTCAGACCTTATTAACGAACTCCCTGAACGTTTTTTCTAAGTTCAGTTTCTAATGTTTGCAATTCTTTATCTAACACTTGTCGGTTACGCATACCTTCTTCGTGTATTTTCTTCACCTCGTCTAATGTGCTGATAAGCGATTGAGTTGTTTTCTTCAATGTATCGATAGATACTACCGTATTTTCGTTTTCGCGAGCTACTTCAATACTATTTTGACGAAGCAGTTCGGCATTCTTTTCTAATATAGTGTTAGTGGTTTCGGCAACCTTGCGTTGCATTTCCACATTTGCTTTTTGTCGGTATAAAGCGACTGCAATAGTCAACTGATTTTTCCAAACAGGTATTGTTGTCGAAATAATAGATTGAGCTTTGTCTGCAATAGCGGTATTGTTGTTTTGTACGACACGTATTTGAGCTAGCGATTGCATCATTACGTAGCGGATAATTTTCATGTCGGCAAGACGTTTGTCGAGACGCATGATATATTCTCTAAGGTCCGAAATCTCGTAATCTTTATAGTTTGCAGGGTTGCCTTCCATCTCAGCCAATTTTACTTGTAGCTCTTGAAATTTAAGTTGTCCTGCAATAATAAGCTGTTCTATTTGCTTAATGTATTCAACATTGTTGTCAAACATTGTTTGTAAAGCAGTATTGTCTTTCAAAGAATTGATACGACCTGCTTTGATTTTATTTGATATTTTGTCAACATTAGAAATAACGGTATCGTATTTCTGGAATATTCTTTTTACGTTGACAACCATATTTTTCAATAAAGGAATCTTGCTCAAAAAGGCTTTGAATCCACTTTGATTTAATTCATCTACATCTATATAGTTAAGTTCGGTAAGAAGATCGCTGATATGTGTACCAACTTCACCTGAGTTGAATGTTCTGACCGAGCTTAGAAAGTCATTACTGTATTTTTCCATGGTCGATTGTAAATCGGCTCCATAATTTAGAACTGAGTTTACATCTGTTACTACTAAGCTTTTATTTAGCTCAGACAATCTGCTGATTTCGTTTTGATCTAGTTTCTCCAGATTTATATTTCCTTGATTGTCTATTCTCTGAAGAGAGGGCGTCGGGATGTTATTATTAGTAGTATCCATATTATGTTTATTATTTAAAATATCAGTAATGTTTTAAGGTCACAGACCTATTTTATTGTTTTAGCAAGAAATTACACGCTTGTATAATTCTAAAATATGTCAATCAAAATTTTATGATTTGGCAAATTAATAAAAAGGTCTTAAACCTTAAAAATCCTTTTTGCTAAAATGTAATCTTGATAAAGATACACAAAAGCAAAAAGGATAAAAATATATTATGCTTAAAAATTATTTAGCATAGTTTTGAGAGATGCGTTGGATAGTTTGTCCAAGGAATACATCTTCGAATGCATCACCAATCGCATTAAATTTCCAATCATCACCTTTCTTGTAAAGTTCTCCCATGATAAGAGCTTTCTTCCCTCTGTATTGAGGTTCAGAAACCACATTATATTCAGCATATACGCTGTCTACTTTAGCAGGAGTACCTTCGTACATTCTGATTTTAGCGTAAGGAACTTGTGAGAAATCTTCTTCACCTACACTGTTCAAAAAGAAGAAAATACGGTGAATGTTAGTTCCTAATTTAGAAAGATCGACAGTGATAATCTCATTATCAAGACCGTCATCACCACCTTTATCACCTTCCAGATCATCTCCAGTGTGACGCATAGCTCCTGTAATTGAAACTAATTTACCTGCATTTAAACCAAATTGAGCAAGAAGCTCGGGTCTGTATAATGGAGAGTATAGGTGGTCTACTAAGTTACCGTTTTCATCATACATAGCGCAACTTAAATCTAAGTCTACATCCTTAGTTTTAGTTACTGTTTTTTTTCCAAAACCAAGAAAACCGCCTTCTTCGGCTTGATATTCAATAGCACCCCAGTTTACGCCTACACAAAACTGAACAAGTTTTGCGCCTGAACTTTTCTCTAGGTTTATACGTTGACCTTTCTGTAAATTAATTGCCATAGTAGTATTTTATTAATGTGGATTTAATTATTTAATGACATCCCTATGTATCAGTATGAGACAAGATAGGTTTGTGATTTAGTATTAGTTATATTTTTGTAGATAATCTGCTAGACCACCTTTTTGACCTACACCCACAGCTTCGAACTTCCATTCGCCATTGCGTTTATATAAACGACCAAATTCTACGGCTGTTTCTATCGAAAAGTCTTCTTCCAATTCGTATTTCAAAAGCTCCTCGTTATTCTCAGGATTGTAGATTCTTACAAAAGAGTTGCGTACTTGACCAAAGTTTTGTTTGCGGTTCTCTGCGTCATGAATCGTTACAACGAAACAGATCTCGGTTGCTTTTGAATCTATTTTAGAAAGGTCTATTTTTACTGATTCATCGTCGCCATCACCTGCACCAGTCAAGTTATCTCCGGTATGTTCTACCGACCCGTCTGGCGATTTTAGGTTATTATAGAAAATGAAAAAATCATCAGTAAGAATCTTTTTATTGTCGCCAAGGACAAAAACAGAGCAATCCAAGTCAAAATCGCCACCTGTGCTCGAAGAATTTGTGTCCCATCCAAGACCTACAACAAATCTGGGTAACTTTACCTCTGTACGTTGTCCTTTTTCTAAATTTATAGCCATATCGTTATTTCTTGTTTAATTTAAATTGTAGAAATATTTATATAGGTCTGTGACCTTAAACAAATTTATTAACGAAATATTCAAGACCACCTTTGTATCCGATACCCATTGCTTCGAATTTCCATTCGCCATTACGTTTGTATAAGCGGCCAAATTCTACAGCTGTTTCAATAGAGAAATCTTCATCCAATTCGTATTTGGCAATTTCTTCATTTGTTTGAGCATTATATATGCGGATAAACGAGTTACGAACTTGTCCAAAATTTTGTTTACGTGTTTCGTAATCGTGAATCGTTACAGTGAAAACTATTTCTTGTATTTTAGGATCAACCTTAGTCAAATCTACAGTAATAGTTTCATCATCACCATCGCTATTACCACCTGTTAAGTCATCACCAGAAGACTCAACTGCACCATCCGGTGATTTTGGATTATTATAGAATACGAAGAAATCGTCAGATGGAAGCTTTTTGTTATCACCTACCATGAAGGCTGATGCATCCAAATCGAAATCAAATCCGGTACTTTCGTTAGGATCCCATCCTAGTCCAACACCTACTTTAGATAAACCGATCTCGATTCTTTGTCCTTTTGTTAAATTAATTGCCATGTCGCTAATGTATTTATTTCGTTAAATTTATAGTCAAAAACTTACTCTTAGACAAGGAGCTAATACTCACAAAGATAATAATTCCTTTGAAATTCTAAATTTCTGAATTAAAAGAATAGCGAACTATTTTGTAATATTCTTTAATAAAGAAAGCTTTCCTTTGATTTGTTAATAAAGTTAAAATCGTCGCTTACTAACTATCCGAAACTTACTTTTGAGTGTTTATAATAGATTATAGTGGATACAAATTTTAAATAGAAACTATGGCAAAGAAAGTAGCAGACCAATTAATCGAAACGATTTACGAAGCAGGTATCAAGCATATTTATGCAGTAACAGGAGATAGCCTTAACGAAGTAAATGATGCAGTAAGAACCCATGATACAGTAAAGTGGGTACATGTTCGTCATGAAGAAGTAGGTGCTTATGCAGCTCTGGCAGAAGCAGAATTAAATGGTATTGGATGTTGTGCCGGAAGTAGTGGTCCGGGGCATGTGCATTTGATAAATGGACTATATGATGCTCATAGAAGTAATGCCTCGGTGTTGGCAATAGCTTCTACATGTGCAACATCGGAGTTCGGAATGTCTTATTTTCAGGAAACAAATACTATAAAACTATTTGACGATTGTAGCGGATATAATCAAATAGCTACAACACCCGTTCAGTTTTCTCGTATGTTACAGGCTGCATTGCAGCATACGGTTCATAAAAAAGAAGTTGCTGTTTTGGGTTTACCTGGAGATATTGCCGCAGGTAATGCAGCCGAAAGTCCAACGACAGTTAATCTTTTACCATCAAAAGGAATATATCGTCCTCATAATTCGGAACTGAAAGCTTTGGCTGAATTGATAAATTCGACAGAGAAAGTAACTATATATTGTGGAATAGGAGCAAAGGGAGCACATGATGAAGTAGTACAATTGGCTTCGCTTACTAAATCTCCGGTGGGATATAGTTTTAGGGGTAAAATGGCAGTTCAATACGATAACCCTTACGAAGTAGGTATGACCGGTTTGTTAGGCTTACCTTCAGCATACGCTGCTATGCACGATGCAGATCTGTTGATTTTATTAGGGACAGATTTTCCTTACCAAACCTTTATGCCCGAAAAATGTAAGATAGTCCAAGTAGATGTACGTCCCGAACGTATTGGTCGTCGTGCAAAAGTAGATATGGCTTTGGGCGGTAATGTAAAAGATACTTTGGAAGCTTTACTTCCTTTGATTAACGAAAAATCGAATGACGATTTTTTGAAAACTCAGCTTAAAGTATATGCCAAAGTAAAAGAACATTTGGCGATGGCTGCCGACAGATCGGGCAGTGAAGATACAATTGCTCCCGAGTATCTGGCAACGGTAATCGATAAGCTTGCAAACAAAGATGCTATTTTTACAGTAGACACAGGTATGTGTTGCGTATGGGGTGCTCGTTATTTGCAGGCTACAGGCGAACGCGAAATGTTGGGCTCATTCAGTCACGGCTCTATGGCCAATGCAATGCCTATGGCAATAGGTGCTGCTTTTGCTCGCCCCGATCAGCAGGTGATAGCTTTTTGCGGAGATGGAGGTCTTTCTATGATGATGGGCGATTTGGCTACAATTGTTCAATATAAACTACCTATCAAATTGGTGGTTTTTGACAACAGATCGTTAGGAATGGTAAAACTCGAAATGGAAGTTGCTGGTTTACCCGATTATGAAACAGATATGTTCAATCCCGATTTTGCGGCAATAGCTACCGCTATGGGAATGCAATCGTTCAGAGTAAATGAGCCTTCTAAAGTAGAAGAAACTTTAAAAGAAGCATTTGCTTTTGCAGGTCCTGTTTTGATTTCGGTGCAAACAGATCCAAATGCGTTGGCAATGCCTCCTAAATTGGAATTGTCTCAAATGACAGGCTTTGCGAAGTCTATGACAAAATTGATATTGTCAGGACGAGTAGATGAGGTGTGGGATACCGCCAAGAGTAATTTAAAGCATTGGCGTGATGTTCTTTAAAATTAGTTGATTTTTAATATTATATAATGCTTTAAAAATATAGATATTATGGGATTAAAGAGAAAAATAGGAAAATCAGATTTAGAAGTTGTACCATTTGCTCTAGGTGGTAATGTTTTCGGATGGACAGCTGATGAAAAAGAATCCTTCAATATATTAGATAAATATGCTGATGCAGGCTTTGATTTTATCGATACGGCAGATATATATTCGGCATGGGTTCCCGGAAATAAAGGAGGAGAGTCTGAAACTATTATTGGTAAGTGGCTGAAAAAATCAGGTAAAAGAAAGCAATTGACAATTGCCACCAAGGTAGGTGCTCAAATTTCGGAGACTCACAGAGGATTAAAGAAAGCATATATATTGAGTGAAGTTGAGGAATCTTTGAAAAGACTTCAAACGGATCATATCGATTTGTATTTCACCCATTATGATGATCTGTCAACGCCTCTTGAAGAAACTTTGGAAGCTTATGCTCAATTGGTAAAAGAGGGTAAAGTGCGCTATATTGCAACCTCTAATATGACTCCTGCCCGTATTCGCGAATCAATAGAGGTGAGCCGAAAGAATAATTTCCCTGAATATGTATGTCTGCAACCTGAGTATAACTTGTATGATAGAAATCAATACGAGACAAAGTATGAAGATTTGGTAAAAGAATACCATTTAGGAGTAGTTAGTTATTATTCATTGGCAAGTGGTTTTTTGACAGGTAAGTATAACTCAATTGAAGATATTGCACATAGTAATAGAAAAGAACAATTGAAAAATTATATCAATGATAGAGGACAGAATATTCTGACCGCTTTACATGAAGTGGCAAAAGAATATAATGCAACACCTGCTCAAATTGCTTTGGCTTGGTTACTGGCACGTCCGTCTGTAACTGCACCTATTGCAAGTGTATCTAAAGCAAGTCAGTTGGATATTCTTAAATCAGTAGATATTAATTTAAGAAAAGAAGCTCTTGAAAAACTAAATTCAGTAAGCAAAGTATAATCGAATTTAATAAGAATAAAATAGGAGAGAAGTCCGGCAGTAAATATTTATTGTCGGACTTTTGTTATTTTTGCAGTTCAATAAATAAATATAGATATGACTAGTGATGCTCTTGAAGCTGCCTTGTGGAAATTAGGAACAAAACAATTAATAGCTAATCTCGAAACGGATATGTATATAGGTGGGGCTTTCTACGATAGTGTTTCGCCTCCCAATCGCCTTTTTAATAAATACGATATAGAAACAGTTATTGTAGATGGTTCGAAAATCTATACACTATCAGTAAAAGATCAAGTAGTAACAGATACTATTTACTATTTGCATGGTGGAGGTTTTGCTTGTGGACTGTCGCTTATTCATTGGGAGATTATCACCTATTTTGCTGATAACTTAGGCTATAAGATTGTAATACCCGATTATCCATTAATTCCTAAGTCAGACTATATAGAGATTTACGACTTTATTCTAAACTTATACAAAGAGATTTCCTCAAATAAAGGACGGTTATTTGTTGTTGGAGATTCAGCAGGCGCAAGTCTCGTTTTGGGATTGTCTCAATTGATTACTAAGTATAATCTTCGGAAACCCGAGCACATGATTATGATCAGCCCTTGGATGGATGTTTCAATGATAAATCCCGAAATAGAGAGGCTCCAACCTATTGATCCAAGCCTCGATTGTGAAGGTCTTAAATATGCAGGGCAAGTATATTCTATGGGCGATTTACAGAATCCTCTGGTTAGCCCTATATATGGCGAATATACAGATGCTTCTCCTATGACCTTGATTGTGGGTACACTTGATCTTTTATATCCGGACTGCCATAAATTTAAGGAAATTTGCTTAGAAAAAGGGGTAAATCTTTCTTATCACGAATATGAGAATATGGTACATCTTTTCCCTCTCTTTAATATACCTCAGGCAAAAGAGGCAAAAGAAATAATTATTGCTGCAATGCAATAATTAATAGTCGAGCTGGCTGCATATATTCTCCTATCCAAAGTATATAGATAGGGCTGAAGCTTTAATCAACAATGGCATCTTTGTCAGGATTATTTTTGTATTCAAACATCAGATTAATCTGACTTTTCAGTATTCTCTCTTCTGAAAGAGGAGGGAGTTCGTCTTGTTTGAAAAAGCCTTTATCTAAAATGTCGAAAGCTGAGGTAAATTCTCCATCAATCAGTTCACAAAGTATAAATATCTTATAAGCATAATGCGGTGCAGGAGGGTGATTATGGCATTTTTTATCCAACACTGCTAATAACCGAATTGGTTTAACATTCAGCCCGGTTTCCTCTTTTACTTCCTTTACTGCTATTTCTTTAGGAGAATATCCTACATCAGCCCATCCACCGGGTATTGCCCATGCTCCATCGGCTCTCTCCTGTACGAGTAGTATTTCGTCTTTGTCATTAAATACTACTGCTCTTATATCTACTTTAGGAGTTACATAATCGTCCTCTACCCGAAAACAACCTTCTATAGTCGACACTTTATTGTTAGTAATAAGTGCTGTCATAGAATTGCTTAGATGAACAAGCTCTTCATATCGTTCGGTATTGTATTCATTATCAGAGTATACTAAGCCTGTTTGCGACAAAGCCCTAATTCGTTGAGCTATTTCTAAAAGTTCTTTTTCTATTCCCATTTTCAAAGTTTCTTTATTCTATAAAAACTGAATAATCTGACAATTATTACAAAGCAAGAGCTGTTAAAATGGTTAATATTTCTTTTAATTTCTATATTAGATACTCTAAAAGGATGTTTTTTAGTTAATAAGAGAGAATATGAAGAGTTTGGACTATTTTGATGTGGTAGTTTTTTAATAGAATAGTTATATCTTTGTGTCATAAAGTATGAGAGGTGAGTTAAAATATTGAAGTGTTAATTAGGTTTTGCAAGATAAGATTGCGAGAAAACGGTCAAAAGTTTTGTGTCCAAATAGTGTCTTTTCATCTACTTTTTTCATTGTAAATAAAGTAATTTCATTTTTCGATAAATGCAGATTGTAGTTTCATGCATTCTAGAGATGTCCTCCTCTTTTGTATTTTATACCATAATTATTACCCATCTTTTTTAATAAATAGATTACTATAGTGTTCAGAAAGTATCTTGATGTTTGTTGAAGTATATGACATTAAAGATTAAACTAAATCTTGTATCTATGCAACTTACATAAAGTTGCGGTTTTGAAGCTTTTGTATAGAATGATTAATTATATATATTAGGATGACGAGTAAATTTTTATTACTATTACTATTCCACCTTTTGACTATAGACATCAGTCATGCTCAAGTTGGAATAAATACCACTACCCCTAATGCTAGTACTGCATTAGATATTGTTTCTACTACTCAAGGAGTACTTATTCCTCGAATGACAAGCTCTCAGCGGTTATCTATATCTAGTCCTGCCTCAGGTCTATTAGTTTATGATACAAACCTTAATGGTATTTATCAAAATGCAGGAACAGCTGCCGCACCATCGTGGGTTCCATTGTCTGCTAAAGACAATCAATCGTCTTTTTTTTACATGCCATCCATAGCAATTGATGCTTCAACAGAAGGAAGTTTTACTGTAGATTTATATACTGAATACAAGAATCAATTTACAGGAGCCGATCAGACGACATTCTTTAAGAGTGCAGGAGCACCCAACACGATCCCTTATTTTCCATCAGCAACCGATTTATATTATTATATCACCTATTATGATAATCAGGTAATACAGATCAATAGCATATCCACTGATGGTAAAGTATCCTATACTATAGTAGAAGAGGCAAACTATGATTCTTTTATGAATGTTGTATTCGTAACAAAATAAAACTCATGAAATCTATTATAATATCAATGCTACTTATTGTTTGCGTTTCGAGTTCATATGCTCAGAAAGAAGCAAATTGGTGGTATTTTGGAATTAACTCCGGATTAAATTTCAATAATTTACAAACAGTAACTTCGTCAGCAGGGCTTTCGACACCGGATATGCCTACCCCTGTAAAAGGGCCTCTAAATACAGGAGAAGGATCGTTTACAATCTCCGATTCCGAAGGAAATCTTTTAATGTCAGGAGATGGGGTCACTATTTACAATCCCCTTAATGCAGTAATGGCAAATGGAACGGGTATGTTAGGAGGATCATCTTCAACTCAATCGGGAATTATATTGCCTGTACCGGGGAGCAATAGTTTATATTATGCTGTATCTGTAATGAATAATGAAGGAGCTGCCGGAATAACTTATTCTATAGTCGATATGTCTCTTAATGGGGGAAATGGAGCTGTAACAAGTACTAAAAATGTACAAATATTAGCGGGGCCTACAGACGAAAATATTACTGCAACTCGTAAGAGGAATAGCCCCAATTTTTGGTTGATTCACCGTAGGCTTTCTCTCTCAGATACTGCTGGGTGTGTTATTCACGTTTGGGAAGTTACCCCTACCGGAATAGAGAATCATAAGATCTATACATTTGCAGTACAGCCTCCGGGAAGTGTTTTTTTTAATGCCTTTTCCGGCTATCTTAAAACATCCTCCGATGGAACTAAATTCATATCGGCAGTGCCTGGAGGTAAACCACGTGCGAGCATTTTAAGTGGTCTATTTAATCCCCAAACAGGAGTTCCTTCTGATGTACGGGTTCGAAACCCGTCTACTTTACACTGGGATTGGTATAATTTTGATTTTTCTCCTTCCGGAAAAAATGTGTTTATTACCGGATCAAATTATTCCCCAACTAATAGCCGGACACCCCTGCAACAAATAACGTGGAATGACTTGAGAAATACAACAAAAGAAGCAACATATATACCCGCCGATACTGTATATGTATCGAGTTTGCAGCTTGCTGCTGATGGTCGACTATATGGAGTAAGAATAAGTCATAAAGATATGGTAGTCGTGATGAATCCCGAGGAAGATTATGCCTCGGCAGATGTACGCTTTTTTCCCAACTATTTAATTAATGATGCTGCTTTTGGGTTACCTAATTTTATGTCAGCTTTTTTTGTCGCAGATGTACAAGGGCAATCATTTGCTTGTATGGGAAATGAGGCGACTTATACAGTTGAAATAACCATGTCGGGTACGCCAGCCGAAAATGCTGTCAAATTAATATGGGATTTTGGAGATGGCAGCCCGACTATTGAGCAGCCCGTGGCTCTAGGTACTACTATTTATAAACAATCTCACGTCTTTTCTGCAGTAGGAACATATACAATCGTCGTGACACCCTATAAAGCAGATAATACACCATTGAAGGCACTAAACTATTCGGTGAGAATTTTAGATTGCAGTATTATGACCAACCGTATGGTTCGAACCAGATTGTTAAATTCGGCATTACAACAATAAAATTTTGAATGATTTCACGCTGATCTATTTATGACACAATTATATTTAGTATTCTTTTTACTCTGGCTTAATTTATCTGTATATTCTCAAATAGGGATAAATACCGAAACCCCACATCGAAGTGCTGCACTTGACGTTAATGCACCCAATAATGACAAGGGATTGCTTTTGCCTACTATGACAACTAGTGAGAAAAATGCAATTGCAAATCCTGCTAATAGTCTGTTAGTATATGATACCGATAAGAATTGCATATCTCAAAATTTAGGTTCAGAAATAGCTCCAGCCTGGACTTGTCTGACTCTTTTTAACCGAAAGTTCTTATATATGCCTTCTATAAATATCAAAACAACAGTTCCTGGTAATGCCCAGTTAGACTTATATAAGATATATAAAGATCAATTCAGTACACCTATGAGCATTAGTGCGGGAGGACCAGCATCAATACCTAGTTTTGCTGCAGCTACCGATTTGTATTATTATGTAACTTATTATGACCCTACCTTATTGACAATAAATAGCATTGATGCTAATGGGGTGATGGATTATACTGTACTTCGGAATGCTAATTTTGATGCCTATATGAATATAATATTTGTAATTAGGTGATAATCCGTTTTTCTGGTGGTTGAGTATCGTATTGCAATATAAAACAGAAGAAGCGTTTAATCTAGATTAAACGCTTCTTCTGTTTTATATAAAGTTTCATTAATTTGAAGCCTCTAGGTTTTATTTCTGAAATTTATATTGTGAATAGATCTTCAACAGAAAAGCTCTTAAAATCGGGTATTACTTTACTGCATTTGTCTTCCAGTAAGTTGGCAGGGTTAGTTGTTGATAGACCAATAACCTTCATGCCTGCAGCTTTGCCAGCCTCTATACCTGCAAACGAATCTTCAAATACAATACAATCCTTAGGATCTACCCCTAGATCTTCTGCAGCCAAAAGAAAACATCTCGGATTTGGTTTTCCTTCGGTTACACGAGCTGCTGATACAATAGTGTCGAATAGCTTGTCAAATTGTTTGGCTTTATTTACAGCGGTTAGTTTAGTGTCGGTTGAACTGGTTACTAATCCTACTTTTATTCCTTTAGCTTTTAATTCTTCAACGAATTTAACAGAACCCGGTATTTCTTCGAAGTTCATATTAGCTTCAAATTTGTCGAGATTCTCAGATAAAGTATTTAACTCTTCTTGTGTTAAATGTGAGAAATATTTTTTTAGGATATTGGGAAGAGTAGTTCCCTTTATTACTTTCTCAAAATTTACTATTCCAGTATTGTATCTATCCCCTGCATGTTTCCAGAATACATCGTATTGAGGTTCGGTGTCAATCATTACACCATCCATATCAAATAAAACGCAAATGTTATTTTTCATTATTTATATATTTTTTCAGGTCAAAACCTTGTTCTTTGTTCATTGAATTATTGAAGCTTAGGTGTTCGATGAATCTAGATATAATACCTTGTTGCTCTTGCTTTTGCATTCTATATTTTCTTCTCAAAGATATAATCTTCCATTAAATAGCCACTTCCAATATCATTGTCTTCTTCTCCTACAATTTCAAACCCCATTTGCTTATAAAATCCTATGGACTTATTGTCTCGATTCATATTGAGAGATAGGTAACTGTTTCCCTCTGTTTGAGCTAATGTTGCAACTTTGTCAATTAAGATTCTTCCCATTCCTTTTCCTTTGGATTCGGGTAAAAGGTAAAGCTTATGTATCTTAGTTTTAGGTTGATTTTGGTAATTAAACTCATAGGATATGAATCCTAGGATATTTGATAAAGGATCAGTTTTGATTAATAAGAAAAACTGATTTAGCTCTGTCATCTGTTTTTTTAGAGCCTCGGTACTATACATCATATCAATCATATAGTTCATCTGCTCTTGAGAGAGAATGTCTGCATAGGTTATTTCCCATGCTTTAAGTGCAATGTTCTGTATTGTGGATATATGACTTGTGTTGGCTTGTATTATTTCCATTATAGTATTCTTCTAGTACTACAAAAATACTAAAAACAATATGTTATTTAGTATATCAAAGTGATATTTTCGATGATGTATTTGCTTAATATTTATGAGTGTGCATTATATAGTTTTTGTATTTGTTTTAACCTTCTTAACCTTGCTGTCTTATTTAACATAAATTTATTGAAAAAATATAGCTTGTTTGCTATATTTGTAGTTCTGTTTTTGCTAAAACAACAACAAAATCCATAACGCACAATCTTTTTTATTATTAAACTATCTTTTAATGAAAAACATGATTAGAAAAACAAACTTAGCAAAGAGCTACTTTAGTAAAGTCTCTTTTTGGGTGTTAATGCTTTTCCTCTCAACGGGAAGTATATTAGCGCAGACTACAATTACAGGTACCATTATCGATGGGCAAAAAGAACCCATGATTGGAGTTAGTGTTAAAGTAAAAGGATCGGTAATTGGAACCGTTTCCGATTATGATGGGAGTTATAAATTATCCGTTCAGGATGCAAATAATGCAGTACTAATCTTCTCTTTTTTAGGGTATAAAACACAAGAGGTTGCAGTAAACTCACGTTCGGTGGTAAATGCCACTCTAGAGGAAGATGCAAGAGCTTTAAGTGAAGTTGTTGTAGTTGGTTATAATACAATCAGACGTGAGAGCCTTACGGGTGCTTTACAAACGTTAGATAGTCAACAACTATTGGATGCAACTACACCTGCTGTTGAAAATCTACTTACCGGAAAATCTCCCGGTGTATATGTTAGTCCTGGGTCGGGACAACCTGGAGAAGCCGGAAAAATAATAATTCGCGGTAAAAGTACGATTAACGGAAGTAACGATCCCCTTTGGGTTGTTGACGGTGTAATCATGGGTAGTAGTGCCAGTGATATTAACCCCGTTGATATAGAAACTTTGACAGTGTTAAAAGATGCTGCTTCTACAGCTGTATATGGTTCTCAGGGAGCCAATGGAGTTATTTTAGTAACTACCAAAAAGGCGAAAATGGGTAAAACCCAAGTAAATGTATCAGCGAAATTTGCTGCTACTGATCTGAACTCCGGGCGATTTAGTATAATGAACGGAACAGAACTTTATGATTTGTATACTACTTTCCCTAATAAAGAAAACTTCTCGAATACTTGGTGGTGGCAAGACAAGAACCTAAGAAATAGAAATTTCGACTGGTGGGATAACGCAACGCAAACAGGTTTTGCGCAAGACTATAATGTATCGATAAGTGGAGGTAATGAAAAACTAAGATCATTTGTATCTCTTGGTCTTTTTGATGAAACAGGTGCTATAAAAGGATATGACTATACAAGATACAATGCTTTGGTGAAAGTTGAGTATAAGGTTTCGGATCGATTAACAATCAGACCACAGATTATGGGATCACGAAAAGACATATATGATCAACAACACTCGGTAAGTGCGATGTATGGTAATTTACCTTGGGATAGCCCTTATCACGAAGATGGTTCTCTTGTTGGAAATGCACCCAATCCTACTTGGGTAAATACTACAGGATCTAACTATATGTACGATCTGCAATGGAATTATAGCAAGTCTGAAGCTTATGAGGTAATGAGTAATATGGATTTTGATGTTAAGATTACTGATTGGATGACTTTTGCTTCGATTAATAGCTACAAATTTTTCAATAAAACTGGCACAGAATATACTGATCCTCGTTCATCTTCAGGAGAATCGGTAAATGGTCGTATCACTGAAAGTATGCGTTCTTATAACAGATTATATACGAATCAATTGATACGTATTAATAAGGCTATGGGTAAGCATTATATCAATGCAGTAGCAGGTTATGAGTGGAATGAATTTAAGTCTAAGAACACCGAAAGTATGTCTACTGGATTTGCTCCAGGCTTTGAAGTAGGTAGCGTAGCTTCTAAAGCAGAAAAAGCAATTAGTTGGCGTTCGGCTTGGGCAGTTCAGTCGTATCTTTCTAATATAAATTATTCATATGATGATACGTATTTGGCTCAATTTTCACTTCGTCACGACGGAGCTTCTAACTTTGGGGCTAATACTAGATATGGTACATTCTTTTCGATAAGTGGTGGATGGAATATTCATAAAGAAAAATTCTTTAAGGTTCAACAAATAAACAATCTGAAATTAAGAGCTAGTTATGGTTCAGTAGGTAATCGTCCTACTGCCTTATATCCTCATTTGGCTTTATATGCTCTTACTACAGACTCGGGAAAAAATCAAAAACCATTAAGTTATAATGGAGAGCCGGGAGCTGTAATATCTCAATTAGCAAATGCCGATTTAGGTTGGGAAAAATCATTTGTAACAGGTGTTGGAGTAGATGTTTCTCTATATAATAGAGTAAATATTTCATTAGACTATTATTATAAGAAAACATCAGACCTTTTATATGATGTTCCATTACCTGGCGTTATTGGAGTAACCAGCATTTGGAGAAATGAGGGAGAATTACAAAACAAAGGTTTTGAGGCAACAATAAGTGTTGATGTTATAAAGAATAAAGACTTGTTATGGACTGTAGATGCTAATATCGGATTGAACAGAAATAAAGTAACTAAGTTATATGGACAGAAGAAGGAAATAATAAAAGGCGATGGAAGTGGTATTGCTGGATCAGCTTCAAAGCTAATCACACCGGGCAGAGATGCCGATACTTGGTATTTGGCTGAATGGGCTGGTGTAGATCCTGCAAATGGAAATCCTTTATGGCTTAAAACTGATAAAGACGGAAATCGTGTGACTACAAGTAAATATAGCGAAGCTAATCAAGTTCCTATTGGTAAATATACTCCTGACTTTTTCGGGGGATTTGCTACAAACTTAGTTTATAAAAATTTTGATTTAGCTGCAATATTTAATTATTCGGTAGGAGGTCAAATATATAATTATGCCCGTGCAGAGTTTGATTCGGATGGTGCATATACCGATAGAAATCAGATGAATCTTCATAGTGGCTGGAGTCGTTGGGAAAAAGAGGGAGATATAGCTACTCACCCATTAGCTAAATATAGTAATTCAAGTAACTCCAATAAGGCATCATCTCGCTTTCTTGAAACTGGTACTTATTTGAAAATGAGAAATCTTACGATTGGCTATAATCTTACAGGTAAAATCCCTTATGTTTCTAACTTGAAGTTGTTTGTTTCAGGTGAAAATTTATTCACAATTACTCATTTTTCCGGAGTAGATCCTGAGATACCTCCTCGTTATGATACTCGTAATGAGTCATCAACCATAACAGGAGTTGCAACATCAGTATATCCTCAAACACGCAGATTTGTATTCGGAGTAAATCTTACACTTTAATAATTTAGACTTATGAAACTAAAACATATAATATTTACTGTCATATGCACTTTGATTTTCACTTCTTGTGATTTAGAACGGTTGCCGGATAATGCATATACAAAGGAACAAATAGAGGCAGATAAAGAGGCAGCATTTCAGATATTATTAAATGGATGTTATGGACATCTTAAAGGATGGGCTGATGTAATGCATAGAGTAGGTGAGTACCCATCCGATAATATAATGATCAGAGGTACTAGTACGGATGCTTTTTATCCATTTATTTCATATCAGCATATAAAAGATAATTATAGATTAACGACCTTTTGGAATACTAGTTATAAAGTAATATCTCAAGCTAGTGATCTAATAAATATGTCAGACGAAGAAACCAGCACAAAAGAAAGAAAGCAAAAAATAGGGGAAATGTATTACCTCCGTGGAATGTGTTATTTCTATCTGTGTCGTGTTTTTGGTCGTCCATATTACCAATCACCCGAAACTAATTTGGGAGTTCCCATCTTATTAGACGGAACACCTGATGATGTAAGTAACCTGCAACTACCAGATAGAGCTACCGTAAAAGATACTTACGCGCAAGCAATAAGTGACTTGAAAAAAGCGGAAAGTCTGATGACTGTGGAGAAGAGAGCTGCTTATGCTACAAAAGAAGCAGCACAAGCAATGCTTTCTAGAATCTACCTATATATGAGCGGTACTTATGAGAATCCTAATACAGAATATGCTAATCTTTCTATTGAATATGCAGAGAAGGTTATTCAGTCGGGACGTTATGCTTTGTTAGATCGAGTTAATTTTATGAAGTATAACATTTTTCCTCCTGATGGAAGTAGTCAAACTGAGACCATATTTGCGATAAAGAGACTTTCTTCTGAATTTTCGGGTGACGATTATTATAATACCATTGGTGGTATGTATGCCACTATTCAAGGACAAGGCTGGGGTGAAATGTATGCAAGTGCAAAATATTTGAACTTATTACGTAAAGCAGGACTGGGAAAAGATGCCCGCTGGGCATTTATTGATCCACAATATATAGAGGATGAGGCTGGACAGAAAACTCCTGCATTTCGTTTTATAGCAGATCTTAAAAATGCATCGGGTGTACAAACCGGTTATACTTATGTTCAGGAAGCATTAAGATATAATGAGGATAATTCTTTATACATTAAAATTGGAGATCAAGTATATCCTTTAACTGTAGTAAATGCAGAAGAGAATCAATACTCAATTGTTTATAATGGAAAAACATACATAGGAGAGAAAGATTATTTAATGTTATTGAATCGTGTATTCCCGATGTTCTATGTTACCAAATGTTCTCTACAGGATAATGAATCGCATTTGCACTCACCTATAGTTTCACGTTTGGCTGAATTGTATTTAAATGCTGCGGAAGCATCTGCAAAGAAAGGAAATTATGGACAGGCACTTATATATCTGAATAAGATACGAGGTAGAGCTATTGTTGGCGGAGAGTATAAATCGTTGAATGCAACTAATGCTGCTCAACTGATAGATGAAGAACGTCAGCTAGAGTTAGGCTTTGAGGCTCATCGTACTTATGATGTATATCGTAATGGACAGGATATGGTTCGCAATTATCCGGGACCTCATGATGCAATGACAGCTATTCCTGCAACTGATCTACGTGTTGTTCATTTTATACCACAAGCAGAAATTAATGCTTATCCAAGTGAATTAACTCAGAATCCATAAAATTGGATAAACCTTATAAAAAGAAAGCCCTAACTAATCATTTCGATTGAGTTAGGGCTTTCTTTTTTGTTGAATTTTTATTTTATGATTTTCTGAGAAGATATGCCTTTATCTGTTTTTGTAACTATAATATAATATCCCGAAGGGAGGTCATTTGTACTATAATTAATGTCTTTGGTCTCTTTGATTAATACGCCTCGGGTATCAAAAATCTTTATGTAATCTATTCTTTTAACCTCATCAATAATTTTTAAAGATCTAGTGCTATTCATTTCTATCACAGGGATATATATATAGGATTCAATATTAGCTCCATTAACGATAAACTCTCTAGGGTTTAATTGTTGCTGGGCTCCCTGTATTTGACTTTGCTCATCTAGTATCCACCCCTGTGGGGTCTCTAAAATGTGAAATAAGTAATCTGTTGGCTCAAGGTCAATTGTCATAGCAGGACTTCCGCCTCCGTGCATTAGTATCTCTTCATTCGGGTTACTTACTTTACTTACTCTTATTATTGCACCGCCAGTCTGTTGTTTTACCCAGTCTTTATCAATAAATGTAATGAGTAACTCTTTCTTATTCGCTATCACAGGGATATATATATAGGATTCAATATTAGCTCCATTAACGATAAACTCTCTAGGGTTTAATTGCTGGTGCGCTCCATGTATTTGGCTTTGTTCATCTAGTATCCACCCCTGAGGAACTTCAAGAATCTGAAATAAGTATTCCACCGGCTCAAGATCTATAGTCATAGAATTGGCTTCTCCTCCGTGCATTAGTATCTCTTCATTGGGATTACTTACTTTACTAACTCTAATTACTGCACCGGCTGTCCATTGCTTATCTCCTTCTTTATTCGTAAATGTAATTAGCAACTCCTTTTTATTGCCTATTACAGGAATGTATACATACGATTCAATATTGGCTCCATTTATAATAAACTCTCTAGGGTTTAACTGTTGATGTGCTCCTTGTATTTGACCTTGCTCATCGAGTATCCACCCTTGAGGAGTTTCTAGAATCTGAAATAAATAGTCTGTTGGCTCAAGGTCAATTGTCATAGCAGCACTTCCGCTTCCATATATGAATGTCTCTTCGTTTGGATTATTTACCTTACTAACTCTTATTATTGCACCGTCTGTCTGTTGTTTCACCCATTCTTTATCAATAAATGTAATTAGTAATTCCTTTTTGTTGGCTATTATAGGAATGTATACATACGATTCAATATTAGCACCATTAACGATAAACTCTCTAGGGTTTAATTGCTGGTGCGCTCCATGTATTTGACCTTGCTCATCTAGTATCCACCCCTGAGGAGTTTCTAAAATCTGAAATAGATATTCCACCGGCTCAAGATCTATAGTCATAAAATTGCTACTTTCTCCGCGCATTAGTATCTCTTCATTCGGGTTATTTACTTTGCTAACTTTAATTACGGCGCCGTCTGTCCATTGTTTTTCACCTCCTTTGTCTATAAATGTGATGAGTAGTTCTTTAGTTGTTTGTGAATATCCGAAAGATGATAAGCACATTAATAAGAGTAGGAATAAAGTCTTTTTCATGTTTGTGATTAGTTAAATTAAAATTATAAAACGAAGGTGAAAATAGTAAATAAAAACCTAAATAAAAAAGGGATGACCAATGCGGTCATCCCTTTTTATAATATATAGAAATAGTAATTATTTCACTTCTTCAAAAGAAATAATATATGATTATAAGTAGATTATTGTTTTATGGTACAAATATGATACAAAAAAAACGTGAGTAATATTGATAACATTATCGCTTTGTTTTCGGTTCTTTGTGGGTAAATAGTCCTGATAAAAAAAGTAAATAATCTCGGCTTTTAACTTTTTTAGAACTAAAGGTTTTCGATGATAAAACTTAAGTTAAAAGTTAAATAAAGTTAATTCAAAATACATGATTACCTAAATTAAATCCATTACCATTATTTTTAAATATAATACTTAACTAACTAAAACTAAAACTAAAAATAATGAAATTTACAAAACCAAAACAATTTACAAAACTAGAACATAAAGAGATCTATTGGAATGCAAACTACTGCCTAGAATGTGATTGTAAACTTGAAATAAAGGTTAGAGAATTTTCTCTCAATGTAATAGGGCTACCGCTATGCAGAAAATGTCAAAATTGGCTCAACGGACTAGATGGCACAACAACAGATAACGCATTAACACTATATTTCGCACTAAAAGCAAGAAAAGTAAAAGCCGAACTTGAAAAATTTGACGGCTTTAAAAAAATAGATATAGCCATACCCTCAGTAAAAATAAATATAGAAGTAGACGGAAAGCATCACAATACAAATACAAAACAAGCATTTTCCGATTTGCAAAGGACGTATCACTCTTTTCTAAAAGGATATTTTACATTGAGAATTCCCAACTCTCTATTATATGATGATGAGATGACAGAAAAGACCGCAGATTATATAACAGACATGATCAAAAAGAAGTCTAAATAGCATACTTGAAATACTTTCAAGAATAGCAAAGATAAACCACTGTGTAAACGCCATTTTGACCAATTAGGAGGAATTTTTACATTCCTCCTCTCTATCTCCAATATTGACTTTAAAACGTATCAATTCTGTAGTACGATCATTCATTATGATAAAGTTGAATAACTTTTCTTTATTGGAAATAATATTGTAATAATTGCTTCTGTATTAGATTTTTTTTATATTTGCATCTATAAATCACCTCTTTATTCAAATAATGAGAATAAAATTAACAAACATATCCACTAATAATAATCTAAAGTTTAACGATTTAGATTTGGCTATGTGCGTTGAAATGTTAGAGAGAGAGAGAGAGAGAGAGAGAGAGAGAGAGAGAGAGAGAGAGAGAGAGACTAACTAGCGAACATGCTGTTAATAAATATATTTTAGGCGGATTACTCCGTCTTTTTTTGTTATTGCGTTTTTTATACATATTCTTTTCTCCTTTTACATATTTCCCCAATATATATATTGATAGTTGTTCAGGTAAAGGTTTTCGTGTAGCTGATTTATTTGTTTTTTGTCGTTCAAAATCAGTACGATATTTCCTTTTACTTATGGCACAACTATGTCCGGCAGCAGCGTGTAGAGATTACATGCTGCTGCTTTCTTTGAATAAACTAACTAACTATATAATAACTAACAAGTAATAAAATGAAAAAGATTATTTTCTTATTAACAGGCGTTTTATCAATTGGGCTAACTCATGCTCAGGTCGGCATAAATACAATGAATCCGTTAGGTGTTTTCCATGTTGACACTAAAGGTAATACAGGTGGAACATTATCTGCACCCTCTGACGACTCGGATGATGTTATTGTTACTAATGATGGTAAAGTTGGCATCGGTACTGCCGCTCCGACAGAAAAGCTGGATGTAAGAGGTAAAATACGTATTGCTGATGGTACACAAGCTAATGATCGTATACTAAGATCTGATGCTTCGGGCAATACATACTGGGGTTTACCTCATGGGCGCAGCTTAGTTCTTGCAAATGAAGCTGATGATGCTTCGGGGAAATTACAAAATGTATTTACAAATGGATCTTCTAATATAGCCGACTACTTTTGTATTTACGGAGGGCAAACCAAATATACAGGGGTTTCCATTTCATTATCAGAAGGTACTTGGCAGGTTATATACAATGCAACTTTTGGAGGAAGACCAAAAAGCGGGGCTACAGAAGCCCTCCCTCCCTCTAACCTTATTTGGTATATATCAACATCTCAGACAGTACTAAACGCGGCCACAATTGTCGATAAAAGATTTAGTTCATCAGGCTTAGAGCAATCTAAGCTTCATTCTCTTAATAGTCAAATATATCTGCCGTTTACAGGATTGTTTATTCTCAAAAATACAACTCCTTCACCTCAAACATTCTATATACATGTAGAGTGTCTGAATATTCCTGCTACAGATTCGCTAAGATATACAGGCGAAGGTAGGCTATGGGCATTACCTGTAACCCTATAAAATAATTGTGATGAAATATATATATATTATAATATTGATTTTTTCGATAACTGATAGTTTATTCGGTCAAGTCGGAATAAACATAGCGAATAACTCGCTAAAAGGAGTTTTCCATATTGATTCTAAAGGGGACACTTACGGGTCTTCGAATACCTCGGATGATATCGTTGTATTAGCGAATGGGAACATCGGTATAGGAACTATTACTCCTACACAAACTCTGGAAGTTAATACAGAAGGGAGACCTATCCGTATAGATGACGGATCTGCGGCGAAAAACTTCATACTAACATCGGATGATAACGGAGTTGGAACATGGAAGCCCAAGAATATCGGAGACAGGGTCGAAGGCTTTGTAAGTGCTCTTAATCAGAAAAATGGGGTTGGATTAGGAACTACTTTCAAATATTCCGGAGCTTATATTACTATTCCTCCCGGGCAATGGGAAATTCACTTTGTATCTACACACTCTAATATATCTGGATACAATTATTGTATCTGGTGGGACTTAGACGACTCGAGCACTGTTAAAAACTCTATTCCCGTAGGAGGAAGGGTGCTTAGTTATATGGCTGAGTCAGGAGGTTTGATACAAACATCGGCTATGTACTTCGTTAACAATAACACCTCTACAAATAAGGACTATTATATATGGGGATGCATTTTAGTATTACCTTCCACTATAATAGGAGATTACATAAATTATTATAACAATGCCTTCCTCTGGGCAATACCTGTAAATAGCTAAACGAATAATTATCCAAAATGAAGAAAATAATAATAATCCTCTGTTATACTATATGTTATAGTTTCAGTATAAGTTATGCCCAGATAGGTATCAACACAGAAACCCCATTCGGTATATTTAATATAGATGCAGGCAGTGATAATTCGCAAACAACTAATATAAACCGTTTTAACAACGATATCGTAATAGACAATGAAGGTTCTTTTGTGATTGGCAACACTACAGCGGCTAGTAATACACGGCTCGATATTAATGGAACTTTCAGGCTAAATGACAGTTTTCAAGCATCTGATAAAGTCTTAGTTACAAAAGATATCACAGGTACTGCAAACTGGGCAATAGAACCATATCCTCAATTATACCTAGAACCGGAGCTGAGTTCCATTTTGTCTCCATTCAGGATTACCAATAGCCGGAAATACAGCGGTGTAAGTATTACAATACCGGGAGGCGCTTATGAGATAACTTTTGTTACAGCTTTTAAGAATTCGGCAATAGGTAAAATGGTAAATATAGAATGTGACCTTTCGGAATCGTCTACTGCTTTTAGCAGTCTGGGACAGGTCTGTAGTTCTGCATCTATCAGTACTACAAGTGCTATAACTTATAGTACACTAGCTGCTGTATATGCAATTCCGTATTCTGTCACATCCCGTACATTTTATATTTGGCTTAGGGCTGTCGGCGGATTATCCGCTGCAGAATATCTTGAATACGATATAACTAATACCAACTCTTATATATGGTCTATAGCTGTTGGTAACGAAAGTTAGTTACATTTATCGTGAAATGATTAGATATAATTTATAAAAAATATTCTTTACCGAATTGTGACAATATCATCAGATACGACTATAAACAAAAAAGTAGGAAAAAGCTGGTTTAGATCATTTCCTACTTTTTGTTTGCTTAAATAAAAAAAAACGTTATATTTGCATCTACAAATCACCTCTTTAGTCAAACAATGAGAATAAAATTAACAAACATATCCACTAATAACAATCTAAAGTTTAACGATTTAGATTTGGTTGTGTGCGTTGAAATGTTAGAGAGAGAGAGAGAGAGAGAGAGAGAGAGAGAGAGAGAGAGAGAGAGAGAGAGAGAGACTAACTAGCGAACATGCTGGTAATAAAAATATTTTAGGCGGATTATTCCGTCTTTTTTTGTTATTGCGTTTTTTATACATATTCTTTTCAGCTTTTACATATTTCCCCAATATATATAGTTGTTCAGGTAAAGGTTTTCGTGTAGCTGATTTATTTGTTTTTTGTCGTTCAAAATCAGTACGATATTTCCTTTTACTTATGGCACAACTATGTCCGGCAGCAGCGTGTAGAGATTACATGCTGCTGCTTTCTTTGAATAAACTAACTAACTATATAATAACTAACAAGTAATAAAATGAAAAAGATTATTTTCTTATTAACAGGCGTTTTATCAATTGG
>NZ_JADCLR010000005.1:37655-41160 GCF_015233815.1 Dysgonomonas sp. GY617 | reverse complement strand
CTTTTACATATTTCCCCAATATATATAGTTGTTCAGGTAAAGGTTTTCGTGTAGCTGATTTATTTGTTTTTTGTCGTTCAAAATCAGTACGATATTTCCTTTTACTTATGGCACAACTATGTCCGGCAGCAGCGTGTAGAGATTACATGCTGCTGCTTTCTTTGAATAAACTAACTAACTATATAATAACTAACAAGTAATAAAATGAAAAAGATTATTTTCTTATTAACAGGCGTTTTATCAATTGGGCTAACTCATGCCCAGGTCGGCATAAATACAACGAATCCTCAAGCAACTTTGGATATAATTTCTTCAGGTAATAGTAGTGCAACGCAGGCCCTTTCAGTTAAAAACAGCTCCGATAGAGAGATTCTCTCATTACAAGATAATGGTTATTTGGGGTTGGGCGTACCGAGCCCTGGTATCCGTCTGGACCTGCGTGACGGATTCAATAATTCTATCATCGGTATCGGTACTAGTAGCCAGACAGCAGCTTCAGCACAAGCCGGAGCCATAAAATATGACCCCGGGTTTCAAGGTTTATATCTTTCCGATGGTACAGTTTGGAATAAGCTGAGTGCTCATGTAATCCGTACCTATGTTATTGGCGATATAAACAGTGCCACTCAATCTTTTGCCAACAACACCTCTACGGTGATTCAGAATTGGCGGGAACAAGAAGATCTCTTAGGAAGCTTTAATCCCACAACAGGCGTCTTTACAGCACCGCGTGACGGCACGTACACGATGGCTGTGATTGCCACATTTAGCAGTAGCCCGGTAAGTGCTAACAGTTTTATGCAGCTGGAACTCGTATCACCAAGCGCTATAGTTAAAAGTCAAAGTAGTTATTACGGTGCAGGCACATTTCAAGCCAGTGTCCTCTGTTCGGGAAGCTTTAATTTATTGTCAGGACAAACGCTGCAAGCAGTGTTAACACACACTCTGGGTGGAACCAAAAATCTGAGAACCGGATATTGTAATTTAAGTATTTTGGAAAATTAAGTTTCCAGTTCCGATAAACACAGCCCTATAAATCACAGTATGTAAATTAATTAGTATAAAAAATAATGAATAGTAAAATTATAAAAACAATGACCGCTACGTTTTTTAGCCTGTTGCTGTCGGTGGCAATGCTAAGTGGACAAAGCGTAGGCATAAATACCAATACCCCCCTTGGGACACTTGATATTTTCTCACAAGGATCCAGTAATCTAAGCGACAATCTACGGATAATCAACTCTGAGGGAGCCCCCCTTTTGAAATTGCAGGACAATGGTTATCTGGGGCTGGGAACAACAAGTCCAGCTGTACGTCTGGATTTGAGAGGCAGTTCAGGAAGCAACAATATTATCGGTATCGGGGGTACTAATCTTTCAGCATCAGCCGCTCAGTCCGGAGCTTTAAAGTATGTGCCAAGTAGTACGGAATTACATTTTTCAGATGGAACACAATGGATGTCTCTGGAAGCAGATATGGTAAGAAGTTGTGTGGTTGCCGATAATTCTTACAATATGGTGGTCTGTCCCAACAATGCAACTACCCGTTTGGGTAGCTGGGATGTCCAATATGACCCTCTGAACTCTTTTGATGGAACGACTGGTACCTTTACAGCTCCTAAAACCGGATTGTATACAGTTCTATTTGTGGTGCAGATGCTTGCAAGTCCTGTTCAAGCAGATAGTTATTTGGAAGGTATGTGGGTTGCGAGTAACGGTGCGACGATTAAGTCTGTGAACTCTTTTGCAATAGCAGGTACTTTTATGACGCCTATTATTTGTACAGGTACACTCTTTCTGAATGCAGGTGATACTCTATATCCTCAGGTCTCTCATAATATGGGCATAGATAAGTATCCTCGTTTCCAAGGTACTTCTCCAGGAGGAGGCGTGACGAGTACTGCTTTTAATAAGTTATCTATTGTTATACAATAAATATCTACAGAAATGAAAATAATTATTTTATATATACTACTTCTTTCCTCCTGTTGTCTTTTTTCCCAAATCGGGATAAATACAGAATCACCAATTGCCACTCTGGATATCAAATCCGAATCGACCACCATGCCGGTTATTTTATCACGCAACTCAGCTAATACCGAATTAAGCAGACTACTCGATAACGGGTATTGGGGATTGGCAAGGACTAATCCTGCGGTAAAAGTCGACTTGAGAGGATCTCTGGGTAATGGCGAATTAGGGTTGGGCACAACGGCGATGACGGCAGCAGCTGCCGGAGCCGGAGCTATCAGGTACAATAATGGCGTAGAATATTCGGATGGGAATACTTGGTTACGATTAGCTGTTTTACCTACCAAAGCATACGTAATAGCCAAGAATGAGGTGGCACTAGATATGACGACAACAGGTGTTTCTTCTGTTAATATATGGACAAACTGGACAGAAGTAGAGGATTTGACAAACAGTTTTAATCCCGTAACAGGAGTCTTTATTGCTCCCCGTACAGGTGTATATGCGGTATCATGTACAGCTATGTTCGAAAATGTAGTGTTGATATCAGGTCTATCCCTTATACATTTAGAGCTCATTATTAGGATTAATGGTCTTACTAATGATCCTATAGCATCTAAGAGTACATTTTCTGCTCCTGCTAGTTCGGGAATTCCATTCAATGCGACACTTGTAAATAAGGCATTTCTATATCTTGTGGCGGGTGACAATCTGAGTGTTCTTATTTATAGCAATAATAGGCAAAGTCAAATAAAAACAACGACAGATGGATCATATAATACACTAACTATATCAGAGATGTAAGTAGTTTTTAGGATGTTCGGGTAATGCCGGTGATCAGATAGATATCTGGCTGGGACAAGGCAGTGTTAGTTCTGGAGAATATAATATATGAGGAGTGTATATTCAAGTTTTGTGAATCCAAATTCAGCAGCAACAAGTATGCTATTTTGAAAATTGCAGATGACTTCAGCCCCTTCGAATTTCAATCGAAGGGGTTCCCTTTGCAAATACACCCATATATTTTATATAGAATAAAGTATTTTGCCCAATAAGTGAGAAAAAATACTAATAACTAAAAATGGGTGAAAGTTTCTCTTGTTGTTGCTCTTTTTCATATATATTCTGTCAGAGATTTATTTGCAACTGTTTTTGAGCATTTGGTATTACGGAGGGTCTATTGATGTGGTATATTTATTTTGTTTTAGACCTAAATAGTATATTTAATCTAGTATTCAATGTATTCTTTTGTAATATCCATTTTGACTAATGAGAAGTCGAATTTCTTTATTGTTTATTTGGTGTGTATATATCCTCATGGAGAAAAAAACTAAATGTTATAATATGTCTATATTTATTTAGCTTAATAACTAGCTAAGATAAAATGGCAAAAATGTTTTCATCTTGGCTACTATTTGCTTATTAACAGCCTGCAATTCAAAAAAGAGTGAAGAAGTCATTTGGTAGTAATTTTAAAACTAAAAATGAGCGTTATGACAAATGAATTAAAGGTGTTATTTTACCTGAAAAAGAAT
>NZ_JADCLR010000005.1:0-37645 GCF_015233815.1 Dysgonomonas sp. GY617 | reverse complement strand
TCTTACAATATGGTGGTCTGTCCCAACAATGCAACTACCCGTTTGGGTAGCTGGGATGTCCAATATGACCCTCTGAACTCTTTTGATGGAACGACTGGTACCTTTACAGCTCCTAAAACCGGATTGTATACAGTTCTATTTGTGGTGCAGATGCTTGCAAGTCCTGTTCAAGCAGATAGTTATTTGGAAGGTATGTGGGTTGCGAGTAACGGTGCGACGATTAAGTCTGTGAACTCTTTTGCAATAGCAGGTACTTTTATGACGCCTATTATTTGTACAGGTACACTCTTTCTGAATGCAGGTGATACTCTATATCCTCAGGTCTCTCATAATATGGGCATAGATAAGTATCCTCGTTTCCAAGGTACTTCTCCAGGAGGAGGCGTGACGAGTACTGCTTTTAATAAGTTATCTATTGTTATACAATAAATATCTACAGAAATGAAAATAATTATTTTATATATACTACTTCTTTCCTCCTGTTGTCTTTTTTCCCAAATCGGGATAAATACAGAATCACCAATTGCCACTCTGGATATCAAATCCGAATCGACCACCATGCCGGTTATTTTATCACGCAACTCAGCTAATACCGAATTAAGCAGACTACTCGATAACGGGTATTGGGGATTGGCAAGGACTAATCCTGCGGTAAAAGTCGACTTGAGAGGATCTCTGGGTAATGGCGAATTAGGGTTGGGCACAACGGCGATGACGGCAGCAGCTGCCGGAGCCGGAGCTATCAGGTACAATAATGGCGTAGAATATTCGGATGGGAATACTTGGTTACGATTAGCTGTTTTACCTACCAAAGCATACGTAATAGCCAAGAATGAGGTGGCACTAGATATGACGACAACAGGTGTTTCTTCTGTTAATATATGGACAAACTGGACAGAAGTAGAGGATTTGACAAACAGTTTTAATCCCGTAACAGGAGTCTTTATTGCTCCCCGTACAGGTGTATATGCGGTATCATGTACAGCTATGTTCGAAAATGTAGTGTTGATATCAGGTCTATCCCTTATACATTTAGAGCTCATTATTAGGATTAATGGTCTTACTAATGATCCTATAGCATCTAAGAGTACATTTTCTGCTCCTGCTAGTTCGGGAATTCCATTCAATGCGACACTTGTAAATAAGGCATTTCTATATCTTGTGGCGGGTGACAATCTGAGTGTTCTTATTTATAGCAATAATAGGCAAAGTCAAATAAAAACAACGACAGATGGATCATATAATACACTAACTATATCAGAGATGTAAGTAGTTTTTAGGATGTTCGGGTAATGCCGGTGATCAGATAGATATCTGGCTGGGACAAGGCAGTGTTAGTTCTGGAGAATATAATATATGAGGAGTGTATATTCAAGTTTTGTGAATCCAAATTCAGCAGCAACAAGTATGCTATTTTGAAAATTGCAGATGACTTCAGCCCCTTCGAATTTCAATCGAAGGGGTTCCCTTTGCAAATACACCCATATATTTTATATAGAATAAAGTATTTTGCCCAATAAGTGAGAAAAAATACTAATAACTAAAAATGGGTGAAAGTTTCTCTTGTTGTTGCTCTTTTTCATATATATTCTGTCAGAGATTTATTTGCAACTGTTTTTGAGCATTTGGTATTACGGAGGGTCTATTGATGTGGTATATTTATTTTGTTTTAGACCTAAATAGTATATTTAATCTAGTATTCAATGTATTCTTTTGTAATATCCATTTTGACTAATGAGAAGTCGAATTTCTTTATTGTTTATTTGGTGTGTATATATCCTCATGGAGAAAAAAACTAAATGTTATAATATGTCTATATTTATTTAGCTTAATAACTAGCTAAGATAAAATGGCAAAAATGTTTTCATCTTGGCTACTATTTGCTTATTAACAGCCTGCAATTCAAAAAAGAGTGAAGAAGTCATTTGGTAGTAATTTTAAAACTAAAAATGAGCGTTATGACAAATGAATTAAAGGTGTTATTTTACCTGAAAAAGAATGGACTTTGTCCAGCCATGAGACGAATCCATGTGGGTAAAACAATGGCTTATTCAGTATGAAGATTGATGCGACGTTAAGCTATGGGATACTAGAGCCGGGAGGCTGAAAGGGAAAAGTACATTTGCCAATGGGCTGAACAAGCAGATAGAGAAAATTAACCTGCTAATCTATTTCCGTTATGACGAAGTCATTCGCTTAGAGCGGGAGAGTGCGGTCTCCGACTTGAAAGTCATGGTACAGGGCGTAGCCCAAGCGCAGGAATTTTCCTGTGCCTATATTTATATTCTTCTAAATACATAGAACCCAATGAAAATAATGCTTAAATAGTAATAAAACTATATGGGGACGTAAAAAGTCCATAGAAAAGCTATATAATCTATCTAATTATTCATCTTTATTTTTTGTAATTTAAACGAGAGTAAAATTTTCAGCAAAACTAAATAACACAAGCTTGTTATTCCATTTGAACACAGCCTTTATTCGACTCAAAACAATTTTATATTATTGATGATAACTAACTATAATTTCGATGAAACATCTATTAACACATCTGGGTATCCTTGCTCTCTGTACGGGTAGTCTAAATGCCCAGTCCCCGGGAGGAGTCGGCAATCCTGAACTTTGGTTCAAGACCGTCCCGGTCAGTTCTGATCTGAACGGAAACTACCGTTGGCAGGACTTCAGCGGCGATTCGCTCCGTTTGAATGTCTATAATTCCCAAGGAGCCTCCTTCGGCGAAGAATTTGTCAACACCGCCGTCCGCTTCTTTAACGGGTATCCGGCATTAACACTTAACAAACTGCTTGATTCCAACAACCGCAATGTCCTGTTAAAACGCAGCAGCCTGTCCCAAGCCACAATCATTGGGCTTTTCGCGCCGAACGCCAATTTCAACAGTGAAAGTTTGCTTTTCGGTCTTAACGGCCGCCCCGGACAAGGCGTATGGGTAGGCAATAATAAAATATATCCCGGCGTCCAAAGCGGAAAGGCTAAATTCGACTATGGCGAAAGCGAAGGGATGGATTTGATGTATTCATCCAATGATGTGGAATCCAATGCCAATGATTTTCGGGTACATTCCGCGCGCATAGCCGCCTATTACCGGAGCGTGCCACCCGCGACAGGTATCTGGGGCGATAAGGATAAAGCCGTCCTGTCATTCGGGACATACAAGTCCAATGATGTAAACAGTAACTCGGCTTTTTCTCTTACATCCTCGGAAAACAGGGCATTTTCCGGTTATATACCTGAATTTATCGCCTATAACCGCCTGTTAAATCCGCTGGAACGCCGTCAGGTCGATTCGTACCTGGCTGTTAAATATGCTTTAACGCTACCCGTATCCCTTATCGGCAGCCGGGGACAGCTACTCTGGGATTACACGGCCAATCCGGATTATAACCACCGGGTCGCCGGCCTCTACCGGGATAATGCCAGCGGCCTCTACCAAAAGGAATCAGCCACCACTTACGAAGAAAGCCCCTCTTACTCTGACGCCAACGACTATTTTTATCTGAACAATCCCAACAATCGCTCCTCTTCTTCGAGGCTCCTGGTCTTAGGAAGACAGGAGGCGAATCCCATGCAGGATGGCAATTATCTTTTCTGGGGGGATGACAACAGTTCCATCGCCTTGCATTCCATCGAAGGCAAACTGGGTTTGAGAAAGATAGACCGGGTGTGGAAGGTTGTTACCAATATCCCGCAAAGCGCTCCTGCCGATCGCCTGCTCAACTGGCAGGTACAGGATTTACAGGTAAGCGCGGGCGCCAACGGCTTTATATCCACCTTTGTTAAATCAGCCTCGTCCAGCGCTCCCGAACAGGGAACAGCCTTCACCGCGATACCCCTGAAAGAAAAAGACGGTTATCTGGGATTAACAAATATGTCCCTTCTGAGCGGCAACCTTTACCTTAAATTCGGAAGCAATACAGCCTTACTGACGCCAAACAGCCATGACTACGGTTACTATATCTCCGGGACAAGCGTTTATCCGGTTGTAAAGGGGATTGTTCTGGAAACCTCCGTTGCTACGCTGATCCTGACCTCAAAAATAGAACTGGAAAAACAAAACGATGAAATATACCTGCGGGCGGATGGTAGCCGGATTAACAACTCGCGCATAGCCATAGTGGCAGAAGATGCCAACAAGACCTTTTACGGAGGGTTGGGTATGGCCAAAGGAGTATTGGACGGCTCGGTTGATTTGCGTCACGGCGGGTTTACCGACACCGGCAACAAAATAGAATTATCTTACGCGAGCGATAAAGCCTCCGGTTTCAGGAACGATGGCAAAGGGACAAGCCTGTTGCTGATAGACAGGACGGGAACAGGAAATTTCGACCTGAATACGGCAGAAATCATCGAAGTATCGGAAATAGACATATCGCGCCGCAAAGCCATTTTTAACAATGTATTCCTTAATAACGGCGACGCCTTTACCTTTGCTTACAGGGAATCGGATCTTTCCGGGGAAGTAGAAACTATTGACCCTGCCTGTAACCAGTCGGACGGGGAAATCACGGTACATCTCTCCACAGGAGTCCCTGCATTCAATTACAAACTCACCCGCACGAGTACGGGAGAAGTGGTAAGGCAGGGCAAAGAATATGCATACACGATTCATCTGGACGGTTTATCCGGCGGCGAATACGAACTGAATATCTCCGAAGCGGGCGGCTTTAACTTCAACAACGGCGACGGTTCAGGTTCCACCAGAGCCAAAACAACCAACTTCCTGCCTGTGTTTGAGGGCAGCCTGACATGGACTGTCGGTAATACGGCTGATAACTACAGTGTCGGATATACGACTATTCTGGAAGATGTAAACAGTACCAAAAATATCATCCATTACGGATTAAAAAAACAAGGCGACAAACTCTATCAGATCGTCAACAAGAAAGTTTCCACCTCCGTTCTGACGACCGTACAGGTGGGCGATATTATACAAGTCTCTAAAAGCATGAGCGGTATTAAGTTCTACAAAAACGGGACACAAATCGGTTCGGGCAGTATCTCGATTCTGGATTATCTGGTTAAATTCTACGGATTGGTGGATATGAGCAACGGCAAAGCCGAACTGCTGAATGTAAAGGGGACAGGCTTCTTTGAACTTGCCGATTATAACTGGACGGGGGCCAATAATATGGGCGTCTTCCAGTCCAATAACGCTTCTTTGAGCTATACATTTACGTTGGAAGACCCTTGTGAAAATACACAAGCAGGCGGGGAAGCTCCGGTCCCAACCGCGGCGGCTCCCGAAGTGATGTCCATATTCTACCGGAACGTCGGAGATACGAAATCTGTCACCGCCCGCGTGGAACTTGCCGAACCGGAAGTCGTAACCTTCGCAGCTTACAACCTGAGCGGCGTATTGGTTAAAAAAGTGAACCTGCCCGTTCCCCGCATATTGCAGGAAGCCGATTTTGACTTCTCGCAGGCAGGAGTGTATATTATCAAAGCGATAACCACTACAGGCGAATACAGCAGAAAAGTAATGGTAAACTAAAAAAACAGATGAAAATGAAATTCAAAAAAATCCATATATTACTCGCCACACTGGCCGTGTGCGCGGGTATCGCGGGAGCGGCGGCGTTAAGCCGGCAATCCGCGGATCAGACAGCCTTTGTTCCGGCAACAGAGAATACCGGACAGGCAAGCTCCACAGAGAAAAACGCGACGATAAAAGAGCCGGAAGAAGCATCTGTAAAAGAAAAAACAGAAGCCGGTAATCAGGCGCCGTCCGCTTCGATACAATACCTGTCCGAAGAAAAAGAAGGGATCATCGGGACGTACGCGGGTAAGAAGCTGGATAATCCAGCCGACAATATTTTTACAGTCAACATAGAGAGCGAACTCTCGGATAACGATAAAGTATGGTTAAGCTACGAACTCGAAGGAGTAGCGGATTATACCAATATACCCCGTTCCATTAATGACAGATTGGCGACAGGAGGGTATTTCGTTAAGAAATCGGATCAGGCAGGGATTCAAAGGGAACAGGTCAATCCTGCATGGCTGGCGAAAGGAGAAAACCGGATTCAGTTCAGTTTGCCCGAAAATGCAAAATACGGTTACAAAGTAAGCAAGCTATCCATTGAAGTGGAGAAAAGAGCGAATACATCGCCTCTGATTGTAAACTCCACTCAAACGAGTTATGATAACAAGGCTTATGTACATGGTTTTATTCAGGACAAGAATATTGCTTCGGCTAAGATATTTGTCGAAGGAAAACAAATCACAAGCAGGAACGGTGAATTTGAAACGATTGTTACGGTTCATAATAACCGGAAGGTAAATGTAACAGCTATCCTTGCCGACGGAAAAGAAATCAGCAGGGAAATAGTATTTACTCATGGGATAAACGCGGATATGGAGTATGCCTTAAATACCGATATCAAACAAAACTCCGGTACTTTTACCAAAGTGGTTGACCAGGATTTAAAACTCGAAACAGCCTTACTGACTGTAAAAGCAAATGCCTTGTTGCTACCGACAAAGGACATTACGATAACGACCTTGAGGGATATTGACGTCCCCGCTTTGGATATGGGCATGGGCAATGTAACGGCAGAACATAAAGGCTATCGTTTCCTGCCTCATGGAGAACATTTCACAGACGGCGCGAAAGTAGCCATTAAATATGACAGAACCAAAATACCGAATGGTTTTACCGAAGACGATATCAAGACTTACTATTTTGATCTGGATACCAAACACTGGGTAGCTTTAAAACGGGATTCGATCGACAAGAAAAACCAGCTGATTGTATCGGCTACTACCCACTTTACCGATATGATAAACGGTGTGATTCAAACACCCGAATCACCCGAAACACAGGGTTTTGCTCCGACCATGATGAATGATATCAAGGCGGCTGATCCGACAGCGAAAGTACAGATTATCGCTCCTCCGGCAGCCAACAACAGAGGTTCGGCAGGATTGAGCTACTCCTTTGAAATGCCTCCGGCACGTAACGGAATGAGCCCATCATTAGGTATTCAATATAATTCCGATGGCGGCAGCGGCTGGCTGGGAAAAGGCTGGGATTTAGCTATGCCAAGTATCAGCGTGGATACCCGTTGGGGCGTACCCCGTTACAATGACGCGCAGGAAACAGAAACCTATTCGATGGGAGGCAGTATGCTTGTTACTATGGATGACAACGGAGAAAGCTCGGTGGCACATCGGGGAGATAAGATAAACAGGAAAAGCGACCGTCAGTTCTATCCGAGAAATGAAGGCGGCTTTTCGAAGATTATCCGTAAAGGCAACTCACCGGGTAATTACTCGTGGGAAGTAACCGACAAGTCGGGAACCAAATACACTTACGGAGGAGACGGAGCCGTATTGAAAGGTTCGGCAAAAACACTGAACGGCAATAAGGATGTAATTGTAGAATGGAAGCTCAAACGGGTCGAAGAACTTCACGGCGACTGGATCGAATATATCTATGAAACAGCCGATGAACCCGTAAAAGGAGGATTGACAGCCAAAGCCGTCTACCTGAAAGAAGTAAGAGCCGGAAACAAAGGAAGCGATCCGCATACGGTAGTCACTTTAACAAGCGCTACTCAGAAAGATAAGAAAACCAATTCGGCAAGATATGGTTTCCTGACTTCAAGCAACAAGTTACTGAATAAGGTAGATATTGCTTTCGAAGGGCAAACACTCAGAAGCTATGAATTCGAGTACAAGGCAGGCGCTTTCAATACCAATATTCTGGATAAGGTAAAACATCTGGATGCTTACGGGGTCGAGTTTGCTTCGCATACGATGGACTATTATGATGATGTAAAATCGACCGAAGGTTATAAGCCGTTTGAAAGTACGGCGGAAACGTGGAATTTGCATAATGACGGGATTGACGCAGGGTTTATTAATCCTATTGGCGGAGCATTCAGTGATAAAGCATCGGCTTTAGGTGGTAGCGAGACGTCCACGCAAAGTGGATCCATGTTTGTTGGTGTAGGGCTTGGGATTAATGTATTCAGCAAAGAATTATCAGCAGGAGCCAGTTACAGTTATACAAATTCCACAACCAAAGGTTTATCAACATTGGTAGACATCAATGGAGACGGCTTGCCTGATAAAGTATATAGAGATGGTAATTCATTGTATTATCGTCCGAATATTACAAAAGTAACAGATAGTGAAGCCAAATATGGCGACGCCATAAAGGTTATTGGTGTTTCCCAATTCTCGAAAACAAAAAGTAAGACAAATGCTTTCGGTGCAAAAGCCTATGCTCCTTTTGCCTCTACCGGTGTTGATTATGGAAAAACAACATCCGAAACAGAAGTCTATTTCGCGGATGTAAATAATGACGGATTACCGGATATTGTTATAGATAAAAAGGTTTATTTCAATCACATAGAGTTCGATGGATCAGGTAATGCAATCCCTACTTTTACCCTGAGTAGCGGCGATACGCCGAGCCCGATTATGGGAGGCGGAGTTATCGATACGAGCGATATGGAAGTAGACCCGCAGGAACAGGAAGATTTGATTACCGAATCGCCTTTACTCGATGTAGTCCGTGTCTGGGAAGCGCCGTTTACCGGTACAATAAAAATAGAGGGCAGTGTACAATTGCAAGCTCCGACAGCCGGTTACGATCAGGAAGAATATGCCAAATCGGATGGAGTACGCACAGCTATTCAGGTCGGAGACAATGAAAAATGGAATAAATCCATTCCTAAAGGAGATTTCACATCTTATATTGCCAATGTAAACAGTACAAGTGTAACCAAAGGACAGAAAATCTATTTCCGTGTACAATCCGGAACAGATAAAATGTCTAACGGTGCATTTGACCAGGTAAAATGGTCTCCGGTTATTACATACACAGACAGGACAAATCAACTGAACCCCAATGGGCAGGGAACGGCTGTATATAAAATAACAGATGCTGGCTTTATCAGTATCGAAACTCCGAATTACATCCCATCATCGACGCCTGTTACTGTTTCAGGGAGATTCATTAAACCTGTGACGTCCGATAATGTGACATTAAAAGTCATACTTTTCAATAATAAGACATTGGAAGATGAAAATCAAACGCCGAATCCGGCTTATCAGGAAGTAGTATCTTACCAAAGAGTATTCGCCTGGGATGAAACGTTCAACGGTGACATATCATTTAATGTAACAAATACATTCGGTGGAGAAAATCTTCAATTTGTTTTATCTACGGAAACAAATATAGCTTTTGATCAGGTAAAATGGACGCCTTATCTAAACTATACAGTGAATGGAACTTCGATGAGTTCGCTTGCTACAGTTTATTATCCTGTTTTCGCGTCGCATATTTCAGAGGGGCAATCCTACAATCTGGCTGCAAACGGAACCCTTAGAGTAGAGCCTAAATTTTCAGGCCTCCCTTTGGTATCCGCCCCATCAATCAACGGCAAATTATTAATGGCTGTTAAGAATGTTACCGGCCTAATCACTAAACAGGAAGTGACTATCACGAATGGTATTGTTGCCCCAAGCTCAATCATTAATTCCGCTGTAGCTCAAGCCGGAAGTGTATGGGTCGAGTATTATGTAACGGATAAGGCATTATTGGCACAATTAGGAAACCCATCAACTGTTATTACTGCCAATGGAGTTAATACAACCCTGGCCGTTAATACCTTCACCACCCGTGAGAATGAAGGATATGGAACGATGCATCGCGGTTGGGGACAGTTTGTATATAATGCCAATGACGGACGTTATGGTAATCCTGTTAATCAGTCCTTATTGAAGATGCCTGAAAATGAAAATGAAGCTGACCCGATGAAAATGGTATTTATGCCAATGGGATTGGATGCCAAAGAGAAGGATTATTGGACAGGTCAAGACCCAAATGTATCAATCAAAGGAGATTTAATGAGCAGTTCCCGTTTAGGAGAACAAGACGTCATTCTGACTAATCCATTAGAAGGCTTGAGTAATATGGGAGGCATAAGCGGTGGCTGTCTTGAAGGTTCGGGAGCGACTGCGCCTGTATTAAAAACCAAAGGCTCAAGTACCGGCTTTCTTGCAGGTGGAGGCGTCGGGCCCGTTTCGGGAAATGTCAGTACATCTTCGGGAGATGAGAAAACGCTGACCTCATTTACAGATATGAATGGAGACGGTTATCCGGATATTATCACCGAAAATCAAATTCAATACACGAATTCCAAAGGAGGCCTTGACGGAGAATCTTTGAATGGTAACTATACAAACAAAAGCACGAACAATAGTCAATCTATCGGAGCCGGAGGCGGCATTGTGTTGTCAAGATCGACAACAGCGAGCAGCCAGCCAACCAAATCGGCAGGAGGAACCAGCTCGGGCAAGAAGGAATCGACTAAAACAACACCTGCAAACGAAGCCGGTACATCCGGCGACAATGCAAAAGTTAAGTTGTCCATGTCCGGCAGTGCAGGAGCTAATTTTAATAAAGATGAAACCCGGTACACATTAATCGATGTGAATGGCGACGGCCTGCCTGACAGGGTAATGAAAGATAATCAAAGGGTATGCCTGAATCTCGGATATGGATTTACTCAGGAAATAGACTGGAATATATCTGAAATTCAAAAGGGAGGCGCTACAACCATCAGCGCCGGATTAGGCCTGGATTTTAAACAATCCAGTTTTTCCGGTGGTTTTGGCATTACAACAACAACAAGTAGTGTAAACTATATGCTAATTGACCTGAACTCAGACGGTTTGCCTGATAAAGTAAGGGAAGATGATGGCAAGGTATATGTCTCTTTAAATACCGGTAATGGGTTTGCTAACGAAATTCTGTGGAACGGCCTTTCCATGATAAATAAAAGCGCTTCCACATCCGAATCGGCTAATACCGCCGCAACATTTGGCTTTACGTTTTTAGGCGCTAAATTTATAACAAATCCGGGAGCAAATATCGGACAAAGCATGAGTCGCCCGCTATTTGATATCCGCGACGTAGACGGCGATGGTTACCCCGAAATCGTCTCTTCCGACGAAGACGGAAAGATGACCGTTTATCGCTCTACTATTGCTCGTACTAACAAACTGAAATTAGTAAACAATCCTTTAGGAGGAAGCTTTACCATCGATTATACGCGAAGTCAGGCCACTTACGATCACCCCGGAGGAAAATGGGTTATGAAATCCGTAGAAATCAATGACGGTATTTTAGACGATGGGGCTAATATGAAAACCATCTTCGAATACGCTGACGGTAAACAGGAACGCCACGAACGCGAGTTCTTAGGCTTCGGTAAAGTAATTACCAAAAACATCGACACCGAATCCACAGATGCAGACAAAGTCTATCGCAAAGCCATACAGGAATACGATGTAAATTCGGTTTATACCGCCGGAAACCAACTGCGTTCGGTAGTGGAAGACGCCGCAGGTAATAAGTTCACTGAAAGTGCCAATGAATACCACAGCTATAAAGTAACCGTTTCGGCTGATACATACAGTTTTACGGCAGACAACAGTATTTGTTCCGACCGCGCGATCGCCTTCACTCCGATGAAATATACCAAATCGGTAGTCTATGAAGGACAGGCGGACGGAATGATTGCCAACGAAAGTTTTTACGAATACTATCTGAACGGTCATTACGGCGATTTGAAGAATTACAGGTACAGCGACAAGGGCAGTCTGGGTAATAGCGGGACAGGAGCATTCAACTACCAGACTTTGGTTGAATACGCCAATAATCCGGCAAAACATATCTTCGGATTACCTACCAAAGTGCAGGTAAAAGGCTCTGACGGAAAACTGTACCGTCAAACGGAAGCCGCTTACGACCTGAACTATGCCAACCACCTGACAAAGGTAACGCAGACTCTGGATGAGAACGGCAACAAGGCTGAAATAGACATCGTATACGACAAATACGGTAATATCACGAAGAAAACACTTCCAGCCAACAGTAAGGGGCAGCGGATGTTCTATTCCTACAAATACGACCGCGACTACAACATGTACGTGGAACGCGTGGAAGATGCTTTCGGCTACCGTAGTGAAATGGAAGACTACGATTACCGCTTCGGTATTCCGTTGACTACCCGCGATATGAACGGTTATACGCTGGAAACAACCATCGACCATATGGGACGCGTGGAAACCATTACAGGCCCGAACGAACAGGTACTGGGCAAGCCTTATACGATTAAGTTCGAGTATCATCCTCAGATTGTAAAGGATGCGACAGGCATAAGTTCTCCTGCTTACGCGGTAACCAAACATTACGACCCGCAGAATCCGACAGACGATTTGGAAACTGTAACCTTTGTCGATGGATTCGGCAGGGCAGTTCAAGTCAAGAAAGACGGCGTGATTACCGAAACAACCAACGGAACCAATCCGCAAGACCGTAAAGTAATGATCGTCAGCGGACGGGCGAAGTTCGACCCATTCGGTCGTGTTAGGGAAGCATTCTATCCTGTATCTGAAAATATGGGAAGCAAAACAGTATTCAATCCAGTATTCGATGGCGTAACTCCAACCAAATCGGAATACGACATTATGGACAGGGCGATAAAAACAATCCTGCCGGATAACAGCGAGTCGCTGATGGCGTATGCCAAAGATAACAGTAGCCGTACTTTAGTCACTACTGTTACCGATGCGATGGGCGGACGCCAAGCCACCTTTACCAACGGTTCGGGACTGACTGTCAAAACAGAGCAGTATTCAGGTCCTGACGGTACGATTACAACCCGTTTCGAGTTCGACCCGATTAACCAGCTGTTGAAAGCAATTGATAACGGCAACAATGAAACCGTATCGGCTTACGATATGGCGGGAAGAAGGACACAAGTGATACACCCGGCTTCAGGAACGACGACTTTTAAGTATGATAATGTAAGCAACCTGTTAAGTAAACAGACCGCTAATCTGGAAGCAGAAAGCAAGTTCATTGCGTATGATTACGATTACAGCCGCCTGAAAGCGATAACTTATCCGAACCATCCCGAAAACAATGTCAAATACACATACGGTAATAAGAACGCTTCTTATAACCGCGTTGGACGATTGATGTTGCAGGAAGACGCTACGGGAGCACAGGAATTCTTCTATGGCAGATTGGGAGAAATGACCAAAGTCAGAAGAACCGTAATCATTCCGAACCAAGCGATAGCTACCTATGTAACCGAATGGAAATATGATAGTTGGAACAGGCTGGAAGAAATGATTTACCCTGATTTGGAGAAAATCACCTATTCATACAATACGGCAGGTTTACTGGAGAGTGTGAAAGGTGAAAAAGCCTATTCATATAACTATGTGAATAAGTTAGGGTATGACAAATTCGAGCAACGTATTTATATGAAATATTGCAACGGCGCGGAAACAAATTATTCGTATGACGCCCAAAGGAGAAGATTGTCTAACCTTATGGTAATTTCGGGTAAGGATACTCGCAAGCAGATTATGAACAATAACTATACCTTTGACGCGGTGGATAATGTATTGAGCGTGGTAAACACAGCACCTCTACCGACAACAGGCATGGGCGGACAGATGAACCATACGTATAATTATGACGGGTTGTATCGTTTGATCGGTGCAAGCGGCTCATATACCGGAGCAGATACTAAAACAGCTGCTTACAGTTTGGAAATGGCGTATGATAACTTGCATAATATCACTAGCAAGAAGCAGCATGTAGAACAGCAGGGTATCCAGTTTGACGGAATACTGAAAGCGGGTTATGACCTGACGTATAATTATGATAATAATCCGTTCCAGATCAGTACGCTCAAAGATGAGAACTACCGTACCGAAGGAACAGAAAATCAGGATAAAATTAAGAAAGATCATGCCTATAAGTATGATGCAAACGGGAACCTGGTTTATATCAATACCGCCAGAGAAAAACAGGACGGGCAGGCAAGCGAAGGAGCAAATGAACGTAAGCTGCTTTGGGATGAAGAAAACCGATTGACTGCTATTAATACCAATGGATTTATCAGTGGTTACTGGTATGATGCCGCAGGTGAACGCGTGATTAAAATCAGCGGTGATGACGAGGGCATTTATGTAAATGACGTCTTTAGTGGAGCGAGAACTGAGACCAGTAACTTTACGGCATATATCAATCCATACTTAGTTGTAAGCAAAGGTGGTAATTATACCAAACATATTTACATTGGTTCTCAACGCATCGTTTCCAAGTTGGGTGATTTGGACTCTTACGGCGGTGACCCGCGCAGAATTGAATATGCAGGAGCAAATGTAGATGGCGCGAAGGTGGATTATAAAGCAAAATACAAGCAATCGCAGCAAACCATCAAGAACAATTATGCTAACTTTGAAGTGCCTTATTATGGTAAGGATAATGATGATTATGTAAACGGAAGCGGCTTCTGCTGCGATAATACGCCTCGCTTGAAGTCGTTTGACTCAAGTAAAAATGATAATCCGGAATTGTTCCAGTATTATTATCACAGTGATCATTTGGGTAGTTCGAGTTTAATTACCAACTTAGATGGGGAAATAGCCCAGCATATTGAATACGTTCCATTCGGTGAAGTCTTTATAGAGGAGAGAAATAATACGTGGAATACACCGTATTTGTTTAATGCCAAGGAATTAGATGAAGAGACAGGGCTGTATTATTACGGAGCGAGGTATTATGATCCGAGAACTAGTGTTTGGATAAGTAGTGATCCATTGCAAGAGAAGTATCCGAATATTAGTAGTTATGCGTATTGTGCTTTAAATCCAGTAATATTTAATGATCCAGATGGAAAAGATTGGACTTATGGAACCTCTGTTGATAAGAATGGAAATACTCAGATAAGATTAATATTTTTTGGAGCCATAAGAAATCAATCAGGAAAAAAGATTGATCTGAATAAAATGGTTACAGAACAAAAGAAAGCTTTCGAAGATGTTTTTGGTCAAGGAAATGTTACGGCTGTAGCTCATATTCGTGTAATAAATAAATATGAAGATTTGAAATATAACGAGCATTTAATTGACTTAGTAACAGGAGATAATTTTGATAGTTCTCATCATGGAGGGATAGCTGGTATTGGAGGCAAATATATTAGATTAAATTCTGATTATATTAATGAAGATGGAAGTTTCGTGGATAAAAAGACTATGATACATGAAATAGGGCACACTGGGGGACTACTACATCCTTTTGAGCATGATAAATATTTAAAAAAGGCTGACTTCAATTTTTATAATGGTAATAAATTTGAATTTGGAGAACAATATATGAGACTTGATAGTAGTAACGATCCTGATAAATGGGCTAATTTTATGAGTTACACATCTGAGGCTGTATATGGTTTCAAAAGTTGGACTGATACCAATGAATTAAAAAAGTATTTCATGGGAAAAATTGGTAAAGCAACAAAAGGGCAAATACAAACTATCATAAATAACATCAATAAAGGAAATTTGAATAGTGAAAATGATTTACCTAATGAATAACAATAAGTTTTATACCCTCTTATTATGTAAGAGGGTATTTCTATATCTTTTGATAATTCTTTTTTCTTGTCATTCTTGTATAAAGAAAGACGAGAAAAAGATTGACAGTTTAGAAAAATACAGACTGCAAGGTATTGAAGATTATAGGAGTGCAAATTTCAGTTTCCATGCAGCATATATTTACCCTAATGAGAATATTAAAATATGGATTAACGATCAATTAATATTTGATGAAATTGGAAATGGAAATATGACATGGGTATTTTATTCTTTTCCTTTTCAAATAAAGAAAATTGATATTTGTAGTAAATGGAATAATCAAATAGTTTTTAGGAATGAATACAAAGATACTTTACAATATGCTAAAAGAGTTTTATTAAATTTAGAAGTCCCAATACCTAAACATGTAGATATCGACTCTTTAACTTTTCCTCCAAATTGGGAAGAATTGGATATAGACTCAGCTTTTAGGCCCTTAACTCTCACGGAAGATACTATCAATTATATAATTTATTGATAATAAGTACTAAATCGAAATTTGAATTTACTGGAGGAACAGGAGAAACTATAGGTATAGGCTTATCAAAAGGAAAATCCCTTTTTCCTTTTTCAGCGACTAAATCTGGCCAGAACTCAGTTTTGTTAAAAATTTACATTGGTTCTCAACGCATCGTTTCCAAGTTAGGTGATTTGGACTCTTACGGCAGAGACCCTAGACGTATCGAGTACGCGGGAAGTAATGTGGATGGCGCGAAGGTTGATTATAAAGCGAAATACAAACAGTCTCAACAATCCATCAAGGATAATTATGCTAGCTTTGAAGTGCCTTATTATGGTAAGGATAACGACGATTATGTGAATGGACAGGGATTCTGCTGTGATGACACACCGAGACTGAAATCATTCAATCCAAGCCAGAACGACAATCCGGAATTGTTCCAGTATTATTATCACAGTGATCATTTGGGAAATTCGTCATTAATTACTAATTTAGATGGCGAAGTTGCACAGCATATAGAGTATGTGCCATTCGGAGAGGTATTCATTGAAGAACGTAATAATACTTGGAATACTTCATACCTTTTCAATGCCAAAGAGCTGGATGAAGAGACTGGGCTATATTATTACGGAGCAAGGTATTATGATCCGAGAACTTCGGTATGGATTAGTACGGATCCGTTGCAGGAAAAGTATCCGAATAAAACATCCTACCATTTTTGCTCTCAGAATCCGATAAATAAGATTGATCCAGATGGAAAGGATGATTATTTTACCTCCGAAGGAAAATATAGTCGGTCTACTCCAATAGGTAACAATATTATAGTGGAAACTAGCGATGGAAACAAATATCCCTCTGAATTTAAAACTAATTGGAATTTATTCGACTGGAAATCAGAAGCAAGAGAAACCTTAAATAATATTTATTCTTATTATGCAGAAAAAGCAGGGGTTGGAAATATTTTTAAAGGAGTTACTAAACTTAAACATGATGACAATTTAGCATTCCATTCTGGTGGGGAGATATGGATAAGTACTCAAAAGAATGGTTCTGTATCACCTTTATTTGATAATTATTATAATCTAATGAGTTCTCTTGAACATGAAGGATATCATAATCAAGATGATAACAATGGAATTAAAATATCTTATACAGTCCATGTAAAAGTTTATTTGAAACAAATGAAGTCAGATAATTATAAGAATGCCTCTTCTGAGTTTAAGGATGGAATAATGTTGAATTTTTTCAAATATCTAATGGGGGCGAAACAGAAAAAAGAATCGGGATGGAAAACTGTTATGGAAGATTTTAATGAGAGTAATATTAATGGAGGATTTCAACTTAGAGATAGAAGCTCTGGAGGAACACAACTTATAACTCCAGACGGGAAAGGTGAAGTTAATACATTAAAAGCTATAGGAAACATACCCAAAGATCCCCATTAATTATGAAAAAATTAAGATTATTGTATTTATTGCCTTTTCTTGCAAGTTGTACTCCAAGTGATGATTTTGAACAAATTTTGTGTAATGAGAAATCATATTGGGTAACTTTGCCTATTGATAAAGTTAATGATTCGACCTTTGTAATAAATTATTGTGATAAATTTGAATCGGATCATTTATATGAGGAGTATTATATTAATAAAGATAAAAAATACTTATCGGTCAATGATCTAAATCATTTTGAAAAAGGATTGTACACTGAGAGAAATTGGTTTTATTATAATAAAGACAGTAGTTTATCTATAAGTTCAAATAAATATAAGTTACTAAGGTATACTAAAGATATGATTTATCTTCTATATAAAAGGTCTGACGACATAGACCTTTCTGATTATTTCAATACTGATACTATTGTTATGTACAATATTAATAGATATCAGGAATATACTATAAAATAATTTTAATTAAGGTAATAAATTAAATTTCCTTGTTATAACCATCTGATAATAAAAAAATCATTACTAAGTAGAGGCAATATTTATATTGCCTCTACTATTTTAGATGTTCCAAAAGTTAATAAATTAGAATTAATAGATCGAAAAAAATACCTCTCATCCATAATTATGTATAAAATAATAGATAATCTACCGATTGAATACAAACAGTCACAACAACAGATTAAGGATAATTATGCTACCTTTGAAGTACCCTACTATAGAAAGGACAATGATAATTATGTAGACGGACAGGGGTTCTGTTGTGATGACAGTCCGAAACTGAGGTCATTCAATCCAAGCCGGAATGATAACCCTGAATTATTCCAGTATTATTATCACAGTGATCATTTGGGAAGTTCGTCATTAATTACTAATTTGGGCGGTGAAATTGCTCAGCATATCGAGTATGTGCCGTTTGGTGAAGTCTTTATTGAGGAGAGAAATAATACTTGGAATACACCTTATCTATTTAATGCCAAAGAGTTGGATGAAGAGACGGGTAACTACTATTTTGGAAAACGTTACTACGACCCTCGTATCTCTTTTTGGTTGTCTACTGATCCACTTCAAGAAAAATATCCACACATAAGCACTTACGCTTATACTTTCCAAAATCCTGTTAAATATATTGATCCAAATGGAAAGGAACCGATTAAATCTCAAGCAGTATCTCTTTCTGAATTAATTAGAGTTTTAGCTTCTGTGCGTGCAAGCTCTTTAGAAGATATTGTAAGCTGGTATGGAGGTATTGATAATAGATGGGCTGCTGTTGAAAGAAAAGGCATGTTGAATGAGAGATATGTCTATTCTAAAAGTTGGGGATGGATTGATATGAGACACTTTTCAGCAGCAGCATATGGTACAGACTTATTATTGGCATCAAGTAATGACATTTTGAAACGAGGTGAAGAAACAGAACTTGCGCAAGAAAGGGCTGGTAATGCTTCGGCTTGGTCTTATGAAGATTTAGTTTCAAATGCTTTAGGGGTGTATTTTGAACAATATGCAGAAAGCTATAAAGGTAATGCTTTACAAGCTTTAACCTCATTCTTTATGAAGATTGGAGTTGTCGAAAATCCACTAGATGTAGCTCCAAATGAATTACCTGACGCTGAGAGACAAACCCCTCCTCAAAATATGTCTTATGAATCAATAAATACATCAAACAATAGAGCATTAGGAATAGATGCTAAAATTGTAAAGTTTATAGAAAGTTTTACGGGAGAGGATATTAAAACAGATCGTAGGGCTAAAATTGTAAATCAGCAAGCAAATGGTAATGGTCAAAATTCTAATTGAATGATGAAAGCAATACTTTTTATTATATTTAACGTCATTAATATATTGATCTTTTATCTGTTTTCAGAATATATTCTTAATACAGAACTTGAATTGATATATTCTAATAAATGGAAAGTCTTTTTGATAGGTATTGCTTTATTTACTGGTTGGGTCTTTCTTTGTTCACTTAGGATAAAAAAACTAAATAAGTATATCTATATCATTTCTTTTATTTTGTGTCTTGGTTTTATAACTTACTTTTCAAGAGAAATTATAGATTATCAAGACAATGTAAATTTGGAAAGGGCTATACTCCTTATTGATAAAGTCGAAAAAGGAGAAAATGTAAATAATACTTATTATTGGTTAGGATTATCACCTTATCGTTTTATTTTTGAGGAAGAAGGGAATGGTAATTCAACAGTTTTGATATTCAAGACTAAAAAAGGATACTTTTATAGATATGACTTTAAATTAAGAAAATGGTCTCTTATGACTTTAAGTTAAGAAAATAGTCTTACTGATTGAAGTTGGTATTGTACCTGATTAAGTATTATACTAATGTCTGATAAATAAAGTTCCACTCCATCAGCATAATCTGATGGGGTGGATTAAAAAAAGAGAAGATGAGATATAATTATTCTATAAAATATCGCACAAGCATTAGCCTTTATTATTATGGGGAACGGTATTATGATCCGAGGACGAGCATTTGGTTGTCAGTCGATCCGTTAGGATTAAAAAATCCTAATATGTCGTCTTATCATTATTGTTCAAATAATCCACTGAATATGGTTGATCCTGACGGTAAGGACGATTTCTTTAATGAAAAAGGGTTTTATACACATAGCACTAAAGTTGGATCTAAAATAAGAGTAAAGATGGGAGATGGTTATGTTCTACTGAGTGATATAGACTTGAGCTCGACTTCCAATAGACAAATAGTAGCTAATACTTTAGGATGTTATGTAAATGAAATTGGAGCATCTTATTATGCGAAAGGAATGGTTCCCGTAGGGAATGATCCTAAAGGTACTGTTGGATTATCTAGTTATACCGGCGATTCTGAACATGCACTTGCATTCGCGGATAAAAATTATAATATTTTCTTGAATAGAGATTTTGGTAAACTAGATGAATTATTAAATGATAAGCATAATATGATTAATACATTTGTTCATGAAGCCAAGCATAAAGACCAATTTTTATCAAATTCAACCCTTAAAACTGAAAATCGTGAAATTGAAGCAATCCAAGCTCAGATGGATCATTCATCATACTCAAAGACAACTAAAGAATATCAATTAAATACCCTTCAATATTAAAAAAAGAATCTGGGTAAGAGAATTGATAATGGGGCTAATGATCATACTGTTTCTAAAATAATAGATCATGCAAATTCCAAGAATTCAAATTATCAAATACAATATGAGCGTCATGGGGGAGCTGCAGATGCTTATACCCTAAAAGTTAAAGAAAAGAAATGATAATATGAAAACATGTAAATATTTATTGTTTATAACAATTCTCATCTCCTCTTGTAATATAGAAAAAAAAGATAGTTTGGAATATAAAATTAGAGGCCATGATTTTAAGTATTGGATATTGGTTCATGATGAACCAATGGTTGTTCAAAACCAGATGTTCGATGATAATCCAATGTTATTTTTATATTTTGACAAATCTAAGAAATTTTACCGTGGATATAAGAATAGCTTAAAAGATAAATTTGTGATAGATGATTATCAGAATACTGATATGGTAGTTGGAAATGATTGGTTATTGACAAAAGATAGTATAATAACCATGAATGGAGCTGGATACAAAATTAAGGAAATAACTAATGATATGATGTTATTGTATGATCAGTCTAATAATAGGTATTCCCTATATGTTATTGCACCCACTGATTTAATACCTAAAGAGTTTTATAGATTACAATCTCGAAATTAACTCAATGATTTCCAAATCAGTCTAATAAATTGTTTCCGACCAAAGTCTATTGGTCGGGGCAATTATTTTATCATTATGTGTCAGTTGAATAATCAAATAGATATATGATTAATAGATATAACTTTTCAATTAAATATTATGGAATGGGGCTGTACTATTACGGGGCGAGGTATTATGATCCACGGACTTCCGTTTGGATAAGTACAGACCCAAAACAAGAAAAATATCCGTCTGTTTCTACCTATGCTTATTGTACATTGAATCCGGTGAGATATACAGATCCTACAGGAATGGCTCCAGAAGATGGTGATCCGCATGATCCACTTGTTAGTCAATTTGATTCCAGAATTAAAATAGATGTAGACCAGGGAGTAGCCGAGTTAAATTTAGACAACTTCAGTATGTTTACAAGAGCGAAAATTAAGGCGATGAATGAAGATATGGCTAACTGGGCTCCCGGAGAGATCGGTATAAATACTACTGTTGCAAATTTTAATTGGTCGAAAGTCACTAATTTCGAAAGGTCAGAACTTGCAAGCATGGATAATACAGTAGGAGCTGTTGATCCTAATTATGATCCGAGAGTAATACCGATTGGAGGTACTGTTTTGAAGAAAGACAGAACACCAGACAGACGATATGCAGGGTGGAATCAAAAAAGTATTAATGCTGGTTCACCTGGATTTATAACTGGGGCAAAAGGAATGTTAGTAGTAAATTTAATTAATTTTAGTTTTGAACAGTATATGTTCTGGGCTGCAATTAATGATAAGAATAAATTAGAAAGCCATACAGAAGCTCTAAGGACAACTGTTAGATTGGTGAGTACTGCTGCAGCGAGAGGAGATATTCCTAGGCAATTCATGGATAAGAAGAGCCAACTACATATTGTTAATTATGTATATCAAGGGGGAGAAAGTTCCGGTTATGCATCAATAGGATCAATTGGCCGGAGTATTCTGAAAAACAGGGATTCTTATAACGTAATAGAGAAAAAGAAATGAAAAAATATATATTTTTTATATTAATCATATTCCTGTCTTCATGCACATCTCGGCTGGATAGAAAACTAACAGGCATCTGGTCTATAGATATAGATAGTTTGAGTACAGACAATCCCTTATGGTATAATTTTTTAGATAATATGTTTATTTTGAGAAATGACCATACAGCTTCACTTCCAGCCATTTTAAATCTAGATATAAATTATACAGATGGTATAAAATGGGAAACAGTAAACGGTGAAGTCTCAGATTCGATTTATTTCCATACCCAAGAGCATCCTATGAGTGGTAAATTTAAAATTACATTTTACAGGGACTATAAAGAAAAGCTCTTTAAAATGAGGTTGGAAAATGATAATACTGTAATAATCTGCCGGAAAGGATTGCAGAATTTTGATAAGAAAATTGACTGGTAGCTAGTCTTATTTAATCCCGCCATTCAAAATAGTTTGGCGGGATTATTGTCTTATATTCATTTAGGTAGTTCGAGTTTAATTACCAACTTAGATGGGGAAATAGCCCAGCATATTGAATACGTTCCATTCGGTGAAGTCTTTATAGAGGAGAGAAATAATACGTGGAATACACCGTATTTGTTTAATGCCAAGGAATTAGATGAAGAGACAGGGCTGTATTATTACGGAGCGAGGTATTATGATCCACGAGTGTCAATCTTCTATGGAGTAGACCCTCTTGTTGAAGAAACAGGAACTCCTTACCAGCAGGTATATGCGTGTGAAAAATAAGAGTGGAGAAATTTTCACCTCTATGAGATAATATCAGGAGAGAATGAAGGCAATTATCTTGCAATACAACAGAATGGGAAAGAGTATGTGTCAACAAATAGCGGAATTGAAGAAGTTAACATGTATGAGTATATGTATGTTGTAGGAAAAGATAGGGTCGAAGATTTTAGAAATGGGCAGACAGAAGGTGATGGATACTTAAGAGGTCTGGTAAAAGTTGCAGTAGATGGAGGTATGGATGGGAGAGCTAGTTATTGGGAGAATTGTAAAACACATGTGAAAAACCAACTTCATCCAACGAACATATTATTTAGTTTTTCAACTAATCCTTTTGATTTGAAAGGAATAGGGAAAAATGTTAAAGGAACGGTAAGAACTAGACCCAAAGCACCAAAAATAGAGATAAGTGTAGCAACTCCCAAATCAGCGCCAAGCATTAAACCTCAGGGGTGGAATGAATTTCAAATTGGTCGAAAAGGAATGTATACAAAAGAAAACTATGGCTCTACTAAGGCTGCACAAAAGGCAAGGTCTAGAGACTATCAAAGGATGAAAGATAAGAACTAAACAGGAATAAATGACTGAGTATAAAATAGAAAACCAAGGTGATAAAATTTGTTTAACAATTTTAAATTGTGGACAATCAGGATGTGCTACTTATTTTATAGGTATCACAGGATTATTTATATTTCTTTTACCTATAGTTATTATAATTATTTTATCTATCGAAGTAAGTTTTGGAACTATGCTTGTTTGCTTAGTTGCATGGTTAATCTTTGGATATTTATTTCGTTTATTTCTATGGAATAAATATGGTAAGGAAGTCTTTCTTGTAAGTCGTGGTAGGCTAGATCGGTACAATGATTATAAACTCTATAAAGACAATCAAAATTCATACGAGTTTTCTAAAATTGATGTTTTATATTTTCTAAAAAACACAGGTTTTTCAATCTATGATCTGAGAGATTTAGATAGTGACTTAATATTTAATAGTTTGAGTATTATAGGATTTGACTTGGATGGGGAGATAATTATATCTCATAAAGAAATTGCTATAACTGATATAGTAGATATTGCTCTAAAAATTGAGTATATTACATCATTTGAACAATAAAAATGGCAAATTGATAATCCCCCCCTCGTTCGGCATAGATTTTGCCTACGTTGAAGTTAACAACAAGGCTTAGCCTTGATGATGAAAATAATACTAATTTCTATACAAATCACTCCCGCAAGATAGCTGTGCGGGGGTGATTATAAAAAACAAAATGGATACTTGTTAACATAAGCATACCGGATAGAATCCAATGTCAGTGTATGTTAGTTAGTACCCTGTAACATTATTCCTGTAAATTGATGGATTCTATCTGTACCTGAAAAGAACAATAAAAATTATTGAAGTTGTCGAGAATCCACTAGATGTAGCTCCAAATGAATTACCTGACGCTGAAAGACAAACTCTTTCCCAAAGTATCTTATGAACCAACGAATACATTAAATAGTAGGGCATTAGGAATAGATGCTAAAATTGTAAAGTTTATAGAAAGTTTTACGGGAGAGGATATTAAAACAGATCGTAGGGCTAAGATTGTAAATCAGCAAGCAAATGGTAATGGTCAAAATTCTAATTGAACGATGAAAGCTATACTTTTGGTTATATTTAATCTTATTAATATATTGATCTTTTATCTGTTTTCAGAATATATAATACAGCACTGTTACTTCAATCGCTTTATCTCACTGGATTATTATATTGACATTTCTTCTTGCCTTGTTATTAGTTGTGGGGAAGAGGCGTAATGATGTAGTCATTTTTACAGAAACAGGACAAGAAATGAGAAAAAGTATTACCGGGTATAATATTGAGTTTTTAAATACAATAATTACTTCTGTTGTAAATATTATTATTTTTAGTTCATGTATACAATATCTGCTGAAGTTATGCTTCGAAATGGAGAACATTTATATATAACATCATTATTTGTAATTCTTGGATTATTCAGATATCTTCAAGCTATTTTCGTTGAAAAAAAGGGTGATAGTCCAACTAAATTGGTTCTTAAAGACCGTTTTCTACAAATTACTATCTTATGTTGGGTAGTATCATTTATATTAATCCGATTTTTTTATAAGTAGCTAATAATAAACAAATATGAATAATAGGAGTATTCTATACCATCTTCTCCCTGAAAAGAAGATCTAAATAATTTTACTGTGTTTACTAATGCTATTTTACTTTTCATATTCTTATTTTATAATAACACAAACTTCAATAATAGACAATCCGATCTTGGGTGACCTCTATTTCTCTTTTGACAATAATACAATTTATAAGTATGGATATCAGAGTATACCCCCACACCCACTTTTGAGATATTTAACAAGCCTAATTATCTTTTTAGGAGATTTATAGGCTACATTAACGGGAAGCTTTAAAGCTAAAACTTTTCTTTGGGTTTTATTTTGTAACTATATGATAGCAAGCTCTGTTTTATTTATCTTTAAATACCTTGACAAGGTAATTAACTTAGACCAGCAACTGTTGTTGACAGTATAGCTTTTTCTATAAAAAAAAACAAATGTAATTATATAAACAGATATGGTAAATGATTTCGGTATAAAACACAGCATTAAATTTATGGGAGTAATTGCATATAGTGTAGCAATCAAAATCGAAGTTTTAATATCTAATTATTACAAATTTTGTAATTTGTACAATACCTTATTTATTTTTCAATAAACCAATTAAAAGTAAGATTAAAGATTTAGCTATACTAAGTGGCATAATAGGTATAGTACTGATTTGGATTACTACAACTCATCATTTAATAGCTGACACAGAAACTCACATGGAGTGGTTTACTCATACGAGTGGTGAATTTTATAAACATGTAATCGACTTATTCTGGGGGGCTCCTATATTTTCACCTGAGCTATGGATTCATAAATTACGTGGTGATGAAACAGATGTTATTAGTATGGACTACTATAATTACTGGTGGCAATACTTAATGATCTTTGTTATAACAGGTTTAATAATATTTTCATTAATAAAAAATTATAAAAATAAGTATGTCCAGATCCTATTCCTAATATTAATTTATAATATATTTATTCACATAATAATAAAGTATGACTTGGATGAACCGTTTATGTTTGGAGCATATTGGGTTTATACCGTTCCGTTATTATTAGGCTGGTTGTACAAGTCATTCTCTAAACAGAAACTTTTTGCCTATTTTCTTTAATAAAAGCGTTGAAGTATTCAATAAAGTGAGCGAGGATTATATTAAAAGAATATAGGAAATAACAAGGTCTGAGATTATAAATAAAATAAGATGGCATCAAAGTCAAAACCATACAGTTATTATAATCAGTGCTTCTATATCAAATTGGATAAAGCCTTGGGCAAAAACGATGGGTATTGAAAAAGTTTTAGCAACAGAAATTGCTACTATCGACGGTTTAATAGTGGGAATTTTTAGTACTGCAAACTGCTATGGACAAGAGAAAGTGAATCGTCTTTTAGAGGAATTTCCTAACAGAGTTGAGTATATACTTATGCATATGGGGATAGTGCCGGAGATAAAGAGTTATTAGCTTTATCAGACTATCTAACTTTTGTTAGCTAAACTATAAGATCACTTAATATATATTCGAAATAGCTATTCTATCTTTCTAACTATCATCCAGATGAAGATACTTTTTATTATAGAGGTCTCTCTAATTGTTTTTCATAAAGGATACTTAAAAGAGTATTTTATATAAAATTATTATTTTAAAGTGTACCAAGAATCTATTGTGTCTAAGTTTAGGTTTTATGTCAAATTACCAGAGAGGTCAAGGCTGAAAATGCATTTTAATTAATTGATAATAATTGTGTTGCCTTCTGTTATTCTATATTAAATAAAAACTCACGTAGATATATGATAATAGGTGTTTTTATAAGATGAAAAATCTTTTATCTATATATAAGAAGGGCAAAATTGTCTCTTTTAGAATTTTGGTTAATTAGATAAATTACATCAAAATTAACATGTTTATGTAGTTATTCTTTAATTTAATTTATCTTTGCCAATAAAATAATAACACCAAAAGATCAGATTTATCAATAATAATATTATAAAGAACTAACATATTTTTTTCATTTATTGCACTAACTAACAGACTCTAGCTATATGAGACAATCTGCATATATGATGGTGAAATCTTACAAAAAAAATGTAAATAAACTGTAATACGACAAAAGTTGAAAGTTTCATTATAATCTCATTTATTTTATATGAGCTTCCCAATAATTTAGAAAACAGCAAGATCTCTCAGTTTTAATTGAGAGTATCCAGTTTTCTTATACTTTTCTGCAATAGCAAAAACTAAAAATTAATATACAAAAATTCTAACTTATTATGACAAAAAAAATTCTAACCTTATTATTCAGTGTAATAATATGGGTAATTCCGGCTTACGGACAATTAAGTAAAAATATCACAGTAAATACTCCTGGGACATTAGATAGCCAGCTTGGGGCAGATAAAACAAAGGTTACAGATCTCGTTTTAACAGGTACAATTAATGATGTTGATTTTGCAACGATTAAGCAAATGTCTTCATTAAAGAATATTGATATGTCTACTGTTAATATTTCAAACGGAACTATTCCGGGTGGAGCTTTTCAGGGTAAAGTAATGACTAAGATTACATTTCCTGTTAATTTGAAAATTCTAGGCGCCAATGCATTTGCCGGATCCTCTTTTTCTGAACTTGATTTCTCGAAATGCCTGGCATTGGAAGAAATAGGATACACTTGCTTCGCTGGACTAAAAACAACAACAGGAATACTTGATTTCTCGAAGAATACTTTATTAACTCGATTTATAAGATTGAACTTAGGAATTGGTCCAGGAACTTTTACAAATTATTCCGGTCATGTTATTCTTCCTCAGAATCTATTAGCATTACCTGCCAGTATATTTTTAAATTTTACGGGAACAATAGAATTACCCTCTGCTTTAGAACGTATTGAAAGCTCTGCTTTTCAGGGAGCTACATTAAAGACTACATTAATGTTGCCATCAAGTCTAAAGATAATTGGTAATGGGGTTTTTTCTGGTATGTCGGTTCCTAATCTGGATTTTTCGAGATGTCAGTCTCTAGAAGAACTAGGCTCCACTTGTTTTGCTGGACTAAAAACAGATACTGGAATACTTGATTTTTCAAAAAATACTTCATTGACACGATTTATAAGAATAAATTCAGGAATTGGTCCAGGAACCTTTACAAATCACTCCGGTCATGTCATTCTTCCTCAGAATCTATTAACATTACCTGCCAGTATATTTTTAAATTTTACGGGAACAATAGAATTACCCTCTGCTTTAGAACGTATTGAAGGCTCTGCTTTTCAGGGAGCTACATTAAAGACTACATTAATGTTGCCATCAAGTCTAAAGATAATTAGTAATGGGGGTTTTTCTGGTATGTCGGTTCCTAATCTGGATTTTTCGAGATGTCAATCTCTAGAAGAACTAGGCTCCACTTGTTTTGCTGGACTAAAAACAGATACTGGAATACTTGATTTTTCAAAAAATACTTTATTGACACGATTTATAAGAACAAATTCAGGAATTGGTCCGGGAACCTTTACAAATCACTCCGGTCATGTCATTCTTCCTCAGAACCTATTAATATTACCAGCCAGTACATTTCTGAATTTTACAGGAACAATAGAATTACCCTCAGGTCTAGAACGTATTGAAGGTTCAGCTTTTCAAGGAGCTATACTTAAAGACACATTAATACTTTCCTCCAGCTTGGATATAATCAAAAATAGTGCTTTTCAAAACACTATTGCACCTGCTTTGAACTTTTTTTCCTGTGTAAATTTAAAGAATATTGGCCGTAATGCTTTTGCTTCTTGTATGGTACCTGAGCTGGATTTTAGTCAATGTATATCACTTAAAAACTTTGAAGTTGAGAGCTTTATATCATCTACAAGCAAAGTGATTTTGCCTTCTAACCTGATTAATATACCAAGTGGTACCTTTCAAAATTTTCGGGGAAGCGTAATCTTCCCTCCTGTTCTGGAAACTATTGGTGAATCAGCTTTTGCAAACTCGGTATTAACTAAAGGGATTGTCTTTCCAAACAGTTTAAAGACTATCGGCACAAAAGCCTTTTACAATAGCACAATTCCAAGCGTAAGCTTTGAACAAATGGATCCAGGACAATCTGGAGTGTCTTGTTTTTAATCTCCGAAGAAACTTTTCTTTATAAAAACAAACTAATGGAAATTAAAAATAAGCAAACAATATGAATTCAAAATATATCACTATTGTATTATGTCTGCTATGGGGTATTCTCCCACTACAATCGCAGACTAATACTAAAAAACAACCTTCGCTAGAAGAGATCGGTACAAGTGCATTTCAGGGAGCGGTTATCGGACAAGGAATTGTTCTTCCGGCTTCTTTAAAAAGTATTGGCAATAATGCATTTCAAAATGCAACGATCCCCTGCATGAATTTTACTAAATGTTTAAATCTTGAGCAAATAAACCCCAATGCTTTTAATAGCACAACATTGACAAAGGCTAATGTTCTGGATTTCTCCAACAGCAGTAAGCTCCGCTGTTACATAAGTGGCACACAAAGCGGATCCAGTTTTGCCAACTTTAATGGAGAAGTAATTTTACCGCGAGAAGTAGTCATGGCTTTACACAAAAATTCATTGAAAACCATAGCAGAAAGTGCTTTTGAGAATAGTACAATAGGTAGTATTGACTTTATGGGATGTGCAAATCTTGAAGAGATTAGTGGTAGTGCTTTTCGTAATATGAAATTAATAGGACAGGCAACTGTCGATCTGTCAGTTATGGTTAAACTTGCTACAATAGGAAATACAGCTTTCCAAAAAAGTAATCTGACCAAACTTATATTACCTAGTGCTTTAAAGAACATTGGTAACAACACTTTCTCGGATTGTTCCAATTTAGCTTCAATAATTAGCTACAATAGCACACCTCCGGCATTAGGAACTACTGTTTTTAATGGAGTAGACACAGAGGTTTGTAAATTATTGGTTCTCGAAACTGCCACTACTCGATATGCAAAAACTGCCCAATGGGAAGATTTTTTCAGAATATTAGCAATTGGTTCCGAACCTGTATATCCTGACCCTTCTGCTCCGATAGCACCTATCGAACCACTTGATCCCTCTGAGGAATACTGTGAAAATGCAATAGATATTATTGAGTTCACCTATGATGCTTCAGGGAATAGGATCCGAAAAGAAATACTACTGACCACAACCCGGTCTGTGGAATCCTCGCAGGAATCACAACAATTCATGGATGAAGTAGCAAATCAGTCAATTATTATCTATCCTAACCCGACCAGAGGACAATTGATGGTTGAAATTGTCAATCAAAATGATATGATATCCGGTAGTTTAACCATACTAAGCCTTAATGGCAAAATGATTCTAAACAAAGCAGTCAATCAAAACCAAATTAATCTGGATATCAGCAATGAACCTGCAGGAGCATATGTTTTGCATATCAATATCAATGGTAAAACAAGCACCTGGAAAATTATTAAACAATAAAAAATGATGAGACAATATATATCAAAACTTTTTCTAATTTGCATATTGGGCTCTGCCTTTTTAGAGGGAATATATTCACAAACTACCCCTAAAGATTTTACAGGCTTAAACATAGATAGCACTATCGTATTTAAGACTAACAGTACAACCAGTACAACAATAGAAATAAATGAAACTAAATCTTCCCAATTAAATAATATCCGATCTTATAGGGATGAACTTCATCCTCAAATTCCTACTTTTTACAATATAGACAAGGGCAAGGTTGTTGGAGAAATTCCCTTTACGACAAGCATAAGCCCAATTGGAGCATTATCGATAAACGTACCTATTGATTTGTACTCAGAGCCTAAAGGATTCACACCTCAGATAGGATTTTCTTATAGTAGTCAGGCAGGTAATGGACCTGTAGGTATAGGATGGAATATCTCAGGGTTATCTCTTATTTCAAGAGGAAATAAATCCTTTTATTATGACGGAAAAGTGGAAGGTGCAATAGCCAAAGATAAAACAAGTGCATTATTTTTAGATGGAATGCGTTTAATAAAATTAAGTGAGGCTAACTCGAAAATTATTTATCAATCCGAGCAGGGAAATATAAAGATTATAGGTTACCTCAATGCAAATAGTGAACTGACTTATTTTGATGTATTTTATCCGGATGGAAAACAAGCAGTCTATGGGTTTGCGGGTAAATCTATCGGTGAAGATTTGTTTTACCCTATTACAAAAATGGTTGATAAAACAGGTAATGTCATTAATTACTATTACGATAACCCGTCCAACTATTACCGCATCCAAGAAATAACTTATGGTCTAGCGCAGCAAGCTTCTGTTAAATTTAATTATACCAATACAAGAGATGATTACTTCAGTCTGTTCATCAGTGGAAAAGAGCTCAACTATGGATATCTGCTTGAATCAATAACGCCTAAGTATCTCGATACAGAGCTGAAATCATATACTTTAACTTATGGTGAAAGCGGAAATACTTCCGTGCTGAAGAGCATATCCTGCTCTACGGTGAGCGACTCGTATAATCCTATAATCTTTTATTACGGAGATAACACCCAAAAAGCCGAATTTAAGCAAGACAGTACCCAACTGATGCATTATTATAATTTTAAGGATCCTGCAACTTTACGTTTCTCAAAAGGAAAATTTGATTATGGTACAGACGATGACGGTATAATAACACTACCCAATAAAGCCAGTTATTCACATTATTCGAAGGATGCAGGTCTTTTTAATCACTCAGAAAATAAAATTGTTAATCAATATGGGGATGATGAAACAATTATTGTTACTACCGGTTTAGCCGGTAATTGGGGTGACTATAATCCCGAAATAAAGACAGAGTCTGGATTTGTAGATATTTTCTGTGTGGATGTGGACGAATTTCCAGGAGAAGAAATCGTAAAAGTAAACAATACGGTATCAGAAGATAAAGATAGAATTGATTTTCATGTGTATACAGCTAACTTATATTCGGGAATTGCTGAAAAATATACACGTACTTTCGATTTTAATATCTTGCTGGAAGATCATAGTAATAACAAAAGCATTACTCCTAAATTTTATTACACAGGGGATTTTAACGGAGATGGTAAAATGGAAGTATTGGCAGTCTCTGTATCTGATGTAATGGGTATGAATGGAACTACAAGTTGTTCTCTTTTTGATTTGGATGGCAATAAAAAACTCTTTGAAGGAAAAAGTCCGTTTGAATATAATGTTCAATTTATAAAATACAATGACAAAGGAAAGGTATTAATTGATGGTGAAGAAGCCTATACTAACTCAGAAAAGCTATATGCAATTGATTATGACGGAGACGGAAAAACAGATTTATGTCTGATTAATGATGCCGGAATTCATGTATATACTTTCGAGGTAAATGGTTCGAATTATGAACTGAAATTGATAAATAGTTCCACCCATTTAAAAAATGGAAATCTTGTAAATAAGGATGTACTCTTGGGTGACTTTAATGGTGATGGAAAAACAGACTATTTAATCTCTCCTGCTAAAGCATCAGGGTCTAGAGATTGGGAAATATATTCATCTAAGGGAGATGGAACTTTTGAATTTACAGCTTTAATTATTACAGGGAAACGTCCTGAATCCCGTTTCATAACACAAGATATGAACGGAGATGGACATACTGACTTGGTAGAAGTGTATGATTATAATACCCAAAGTCATCTGTCCGTTTATTTCATTGCTGATAATAAGTACAAAGATTCCCGGCAAATCGGTTTTCCCGAGCAAACAGCCTTAATTCCTACCAATATCCAGAGTCGCAACTATTATAGCCAATTGGTCGCACTTAAAAATGGCAAAGCCTTCAAAATTTCATACCATATTAATCAATCTAAGAATAGATTGCTGACAGGTATTGTAAATAGTTTTGGTACAGTTACAAAAATAGGATATCAGCAGCTTAATGAAGACAGATATGGGTTACTTTATGAAAAAGGGTATGGTGCCAAATTTCCATACTATAATTATAATGGAGGCTATACAGTTGTAAGCAATACCGAAAGTTATACTAATAACATTAAAATCGCAGATACGTATTACGAATATAAAAATGCGGTAATACATAAGCAAGGTCTTGGTTTCAGAGGGTTTGAGCAAATAACAGAAAACGATTTTTTAAGAAATAGATCAGCGGTTCAAACTTTTGATCCTATAAGTTTTGGAATTATTAAATCAATTGATTCTCCGACCTCTTTAGTCAGTAATGATTACTCTATTGAGGTGGCATCTAATAAAGTTGTTCAACTACTATTGACCGATAAAAAAGTTAAAGACAAACTAAACGATATTACTACAAGTTCTTCTTATGAGTATGATTTGTATGGTAATTTGATTGTCGAAAACATTAGTTATGGAGAAGGGATTACAACACGAAGAAGTAATAAACTGAAAAATATTGATAATGGAACTGTCTATCTATTAGGATTACCCGAAGAACAAATATTAGTAAACACACGTGATGGAGCATCGATAAGTCGAAAAACAAGCATTATTTATAATTCTAATTATTTACCGACGTCTAAAATAAGTTATTACAATAATAACCAAGTATCGGAAGAAAGCTTTGTTTATGATACTGCTTTAAATCTGAAAGAGTCCAAATCAAAAAGTTACTCGTCGTCCAATTGGTTAACAGATAAATATGACTATGATTCGTACGGGAGAGTAATTCGAAAAACGGATCCGTTAAACCTCTATATAGATTATGGTTATGACAATAAGGGACTATTGGAAACCACCAAAAGTCATAAAGGACATGAGACTAAATACACCTATGATACATGGGGTAGAAATACTTCTGTATCTTATCCCGATGGAACAGTTGAATCTACAAATTTGAAATGGACAGATTCTCCGGCAGGAGCTGTGATTATTTCTACGACAACATCTACCGGACAGCCAGACATACAAACTTATTTTGATTCACAGGGCAGAGAAATAAGAAATGGGCAGAAACGATTTGATGGAGTCTACCTCTATACCGATAATGTATACGATAATCTGGGGCGTCTTGAGAAAAGTTCACAGCCTTTTAGAGGAACGAATCCTACTCATTGGAATACTTATGAATACGATTCTTATGACAGAATAAAGGTACTTAATTACGCTTCCGGAAAAAAAGATATCTATACATACGCTAAATTACAAACCAGATCGGATATTGATGGAGTAGCTTCTATCAAAACTTACGATGCAAGCGGCGAAGTTATAAGCATAGAGGATGCCGCAGGAACTATTGTATATAAATACCGTCCTGATGGACAACCCATATCTATAATTGCTACCGGAGATGTTGAGACTTCTTTTGAGTATGATAAATACGGACGACAAACTGCAATACATGATCCCAGTGCAGGAACAAAAAGGTTTGAGTTTGATGCTGCCGGTAATATCAATAAGGAGACTGACGCAAGAGATAAAGTAACCAAGATGGTTTATGATTCATATAACCGACTGACGATAAAAGAGGTTGTAGGTGAACTTACTAGCACTTATACTTTCAATGGAGACGGATTACTTGAAAGTGAATTCAGCAATAATGGTATATCGGTTGCTTATGTTTACGACGAACTGTTTAGACTGAAAACCCAAAAAGAAACCGTTCTCGATGATAAATGGTTACAAAAAATATATGCCTATAATGGAGGTAATCTTTCATCTGTAAATTATAATTCTTCGCAATCGGGAGATATTACAACTCTGACCTATATATATGCAAACGGTCATAATACAGAGATAAAGCTTCATGACGAAACTTCAATTTGGAAACTGACCGGGGAAAATAACCTGGGAATGTCTGTCTCAGCTACTACAGGAGTATTATCACGAACCTATGGATATGACAGTTTTGGTCTGCCTACATCGAGGGTGATAAAAAATGGTACTACTATTATCCAGGATTTCAGCTATAATTTTGATTCTCAAACGGGGAATCTGAATTGGAGAAAGGATAATACCAGAAATTTGCGTGAAAGCTTTAGTTACGATAGGTTAAATCGTCTAGCAGTTTTTGGAGATAAGAAAATGGGGTATGATGAAAAAGGAAATATCACTTATTTTCCGAATGTCGGTCAGTTTAAATACAATTCCCCCAAGCCTTATGCCCTTACAACAATTGCCGGTTGTCAGCAAGGAGATCTTGATGGATTACAAAATTATCGCAGGGGGCAAACCGTCACTTATACCAATATGATGCGACCTTTATCCATTCAAGAAAACGGGAAGGTAACGACTTTTACTTACAATGGAAATGGTGATAGGGTGAAAATGTTAACGCAACGGGGAGATACAACTGAACTGGAACGTTATTATATTGGCGGAGAGTATGAAATTGATAAAACTATTGCCGGAACAGAGGAAAGGTTGTATCTTAGTGGAGATGCATATTCAGCAGCGGCTGTGTATGTTAAGCAAGGCACAGGGGCATGGCAGGTGCAGTATATAGGACGTGATTATTTAGGTAGTATTACCCATGTGATAGATGCCACGGGAGCTGTAAAACAAGAACTGAGTTATGACTCGTGGGGACGCCTTAGAAATCCTGTAAATCAGATTGTTTATCCAATAGGCAACGAGATAATCCCAGTTCTGGGAAATAGAGGTTATACCGGACATGAGCATTTGCTTGAATATGGGTTGATAAACATGAATGCCCGATTGTACGATCCGGTTGTAGGAAGATTCTTATCTCCTGATCCGTATGTGCAGGCTCCTGATTTTAGCCAAAGTTTTAACCGGTATTCGTATTGTTGGAATAATCCGTTAAGATACAATGATCTCACAGGAGAGTGGCTGGGCATTGACGATCTTGTGGCGGGTATTATCGGAGGTGTTGTAAATCTGGGTGTTAATATTTGGCAAGGAAACATACATGGAACTCCTTGGCAGATGATAGGACAAGGGGCTGGTGCGTTTTTCGCTGGTGCCGGAGCTGGTGTTCTGGCTTTGTATGGTCCAGCCGGGTGGGCCGCAGGGGGGGCTCTTGTAGGAACTACGAATGCCTGGTTAGGAGGTGCTACAGGTACAGATATTTTAACGGGAGGATTAGTTGGTTCTGTATCCGGATTAGCTGGAGGATTTGCCGGACAGTTTGCCGCTAATACATTAGGAGCAGTTGTTGTCAACGGATTTAAAATAACAAGTCCAGTTGTAAAAGGAGCCATAGGTGGATTTCTTGGAGGAGCCGGAGGTGGTTATGCTGGAGGTTTCACAGCAGGATTTATAATGACTGGGGATCTAGGACAAGCAAATGAAATGGGATTATCAGGAATGAAGTCTGGAGCCGCAATAGGATTAGCTGCTGGGGTTGGTAGTGGATTTAGAACTGCTTATAAGGAAGGTTTAAATCCTTTGAATGGAAAAGAAGTTATAACAAATAGAGCTTCAAGTAATTTTTTGGGACATAATAATTCTGGTGGAAGAAATAACGATCTAGGATTATCCCAACAAAAGGTTTTAGAAAATACAAGAAGGACCTTAATGCAGCAAAGACATAACTTGAAGGCTGGTGATAATACTATTAAAATTAAGATAAATGGTCAAGAATCACTTATAAGGGCAAATGTCCATGCTGGTCAAATAAGGTCTATGAATTTAATGCCTTATAATGGTAATCCAATTCGTTCTACAAATCCAGTGATAAATTTAGGAAGTAAGTCATGGTAATAAAAGATAAAATAATTCCAATCATAGATTCCTCTATAAAGAAAGAAGAATCTATGATTGTTCTTAACTCTATAATAGATTTAATTGATCTAAGTTTTACAGAGTTCGAGTCAACTAGTATAATCATAAGAGGTTGTGTAATTAGGAACTTATCATTACACACGTCTTGGTTCAAACAAGGCTTTCTTTTAGAAGATAATATAATTTTGAATAAAGTTATATTTGAAATGGGAGGGCATAATGATGAACCTATTTGTATAAAAAGTAATGTTTTTAGAGACTTTTTTAGTTTTTTTGATTGTCAATTTAAAGAGTTGCTTATCGTTGAAAACAATATATTTAAACAAGGAACAAACTTATTTTGCAATATGCACACTGAAGGGGATTCTTTTGGTATCAAAATGAGAGTGAATAATAATATTGGAATATTAGATTCAGAAAGAATAGACTGAGCCTTTGTCGGAAGCATCCTATGTCTTACTCTTTAGCATTAGTGTTTGAAATCTCTTTAATTATATTATTCGGATAACATATCCGAATAAATAAGCAATAAATTCTATTTCTCCCAAGTATTGGGGAAAATATGGAATCGACTAAAAAATTATGGCAAAGAGAATCAGTAATACAAAGATCGGGGACATATTTTGTGCACAGAATGGAAATTACAATGTTTATCAAGTAGTAAAACCAATACCTGTTGTGAGGTCAACAATTGCCCCTGCATTTAATCAACTAGGAGGAGGAGGAGGAGGAGGAGGAGGAGGAGGAGGAGCACAATATCAAGTTCCTGTTAATGTAAATACATTATTAAAAAGAGAATTTATTATTAAATTTTAAATAAATGGATATAAATCAATTAAAAGAAAAACTTAATGATTTAGGAATTGATGAAAAAGAATATTCATTAGAGGGAGATTTGCAGCCTAATACCATCATTTTGTATCAAAACTATACTAAATGGGATGTTTTTTATTTAGATGAA